>JAZLER010000031.1:0-107480 GCA_045615345.1 Fumia sp.
CGAACTTTCTTACCAGTGGTACAAAGATGGCGAAGAAATTGTTGGTGCAACAGATGCTACATACGTAACATCCGAAGCAGGTGAATACTACGCAGTAGTAACAAACGAACTCAACGGCGAAACAACTCAGACTGAAACTGTTAAAGTAACAGTAGTAGTTCTGGAAGCTGCAAATGCTCCCGTAATCGTTGAAGACCTTGAAATTGCTAAGGAAATTGCTGAAGGCGATACAGTTGTATTGACAGTAGCTGCAGAAGCTAACGGCGAACTTTCTTATCAGTGGTACAAAGATGGCGTGGCTATCGAAGGTGCTGTTGAAGCTTCTTACGAAGTAACAGAGGCAGGTCTTTACAAAGTAGTTGTTACAAACGAACTTAACGGTACAACTGCTAAGGTAGAATCCTTAATCTGTGCAGTAACAGTTAAAGCTCCTGCAGGATACACAGTATCCGGTAACCTCACAAAATCAGGTTCTGTTCAGACAACTACTATTGAACTTATCGCTGATGGCGTGACAGTTGCTTCTACTGTAATTGAAGGCAGCAAGACAGGTCAGTACGCATTCGAAAATGTTCAGGCAGGTACTTACACAGTTAAGGTAACTAAGTCCAAACATGCACCCAGAGAGTATGAAGTAACAGTAGTTGATTCTGATGTTACACAGGATGTAGAAATCTGGCTCTATGGTGATGCAAATGGCGATGGCGTAGCTAACAGCACTGACGTTTTGCAGATCAACAGATATATTGCAAACCTTGCTTCTGTATTTAATCAGACTGCAAATGCTGCTTACAGAGTCAAAATTGCAAATATTACAGCTGTTACAGGAACAGATGTTATTATTAACAGTTCCGATGTTTTGCAGATTAACAGATATATCGCAAACCTTAGCTCAATTTTTGACAGAATAGCTTAAGAAAAAAAGCCACCTTCGGGTGGCTTTTTTCAATGAAATACGCCTGTGGAGGGTGAAATCCACTTTGTGGATGAAATTACTTCGTAATGAAATATTTTGCTTTGCAAAATGTTATGGTGTCAGCAAAGCGAACGGGTTTTAATAGCCTTCCCCTACACAGGGAAGGCTTGTAGGGTTTGGCGCTTGTCGACAAACCGAAACGGATTTGAACAGACAATCCCTCCGGTTTCGCTTCGCCCAACCACCTCCCTTTACAAGGAAGGCTATTTGACTGAGGGAGAGAAAGATGTTTGCTTGGCGCAAACGCGATATGTGTAACATAACTCGCTTTCAGCGAGTTATGTTCCCATGCGATATATTATTTCATAACGCGATATCCCTGACGGGTGCGATATGTTGCCCAAAAAGCAACGCGAAGCAGGGAAGATTTGCATTTTTTTGAAAAAAATGTTAAAATTACTGTAGAAAACTGAATACTGTCTAAAATATCTTAAACTATTTATAAAGCTTATGGTGTATAATAAAATTATTATATTGGCTTTATCCAACTTATTTTTGGAGGTAATATTATGTTGAAAGTTTCCACACCCAGCAGAATTTGTCTTTTTGGTGAGCATCAGGACTATCTCGGACTTGAAGTTATTGCTGCAGGCATTAATCTTCGTTTTTCCACAAAAGCTGAAAAACGCGATGATATGATGCTCAATATCAAAATCCGTGACAAATCCATCAGTGAGCTCGGCGCAAAGAATGTTGACAACAAGTACGAAGAGTATTCTATCAATATGGCTGAAGACTTAAAGTACGAAAACAGCCGTGACTACTTCAAATCTATTGTAAATGTACTTAAAAAAGCAGGTTTTAACCTTGTTGGTGCCGATGTTACAATGGACTCCGAAATCCCGATTGGTAAGGGTATGTGTTCTTCCACTACAATGATTTTAGTCCTCACAACAACTTTGGTTGCTCTTTGTGACAGAGAAAAAGCAAACGATGCAAAGCTTATGGCTATGCTCGCATGGAAAGCTGAGGTTGAAGAATTCAACGAACCCGGCGGTATGATGGACCAGTATGCATCTGCACTCGGCGGACTTGTACATATTGACTTCTCAAACGGCGTTGAACCCACAAAACTTGATGTAGACTTAAAAGGTTGCTTTATCCTTTTTGACTCCTTGCAGCAGAAAGATACAATCAAGGTTTTGGGCGACTCCAAATATCCTACCCAGGAAGCTATCAAAGAGCTTAATCAGTACGGAATTAACTCCATCAAGGATTTTTATGATAATCCCGAACTCGAAAAATATGTTGATACTTTAGATGAATTCCACCAGAGAAAAGTAAGAGCAAACATCGATAACTACCATGTTCAGAGAGAAGCACTTGCTATGTTTGAAAGTGGTAACATCGATGATGTTAAACTCGGTGCACTTTTAAGCCGTCAGCACAAAAACTTAGCTGAAGGTTTGCAGATTTCCACACCGATTATCGACAAAGTACTTGAAACTGCTATTGCAAACGGTGCTTACGGTGGTAAGTTCAACGGCTCAGGCGGTGGCGGATGTATGTATTGCTACGCACCCGTTGAAAAGGCTGACCAGATTGTAAAGGCAGTAAATGATATGGGATATCCCGCTATGGTATTAAAGCAGGATAAAGGCGTTACAGTAGAAGATTAGGAGGAATAAATATGAGAGCAATTATTTTAGCGGCAGGCAAAGGTAAAAGACTTTTGTCCGAAAAATTCAATGCACCCAAGGTTTTAAGAGAAGCAAACGGCAAACCTTTGCTCCGTTATGTTGTTGAAAACCTTAAATTCATCGAAGATAAAAAAGACATCTGCATTGTTGCAGGTTACAAAAAAGAAATGGTATTTGATGCATTTAACGATGGCTTCACATTCGCAGTTCAGGACGAACAGCTTGGTACAGGTCACGCTGTAAACTGCGCAAAAGATGCATTTGCAGATTACGATGGCCCCGTTTTGGTTTGCTACGGCGATATGCCTTTGTTCAAAAAGGAAACTTATGAAAAACTCGCAGAAGTTCACGCATCTGAGAAAAACGACTGCACAATCCTGACAGGCGTTTCCGATAAAGGTCTTGCATACGGAAGAATTATCCGTGACGAAAACGGTGATTTTACAGGCGTTGTAGAGGATAAAGACTGCACACCCGAACAGAAAGCTATCACTGAACTCAATGTTGGTATTTATGTATTCGACAGCAAAAAACTCTTTGACTGCTTAAAAGAACTCAAGAGCAACAACGCTCAGGGCGAATACTACCTCACAGATGTTCCTTCCATTATGATGGAAAAAGGCTACAAAATCGGCACATATACAACTCACGATGATACAGAAATCTTAGGTGTAAATACTCCCGAAGACTTAGCACTTTGCGAAGGAATTCTGAAAGCTTAAAATAATAGGAGATGAAAGAGATGATAAAATTCGGTACCGGCGGATTTCGCGCAATTATCGGTGATGAATTTACAAAAGCAAACCTTGAGCTTTTAACACAGGCTCTTGTAAACAAAATGAAGGACGAAGGTGTTGAGAATACTCCTGTTGTAATCGGTTATGACAGGCGTTTCCTTTCTGACATCGGTTCTCAGTGGATAGCTTCCGTATTGGCAGGAAATGGTGTTCCTGTTCAGTTTATTGATACTGAAGCTCCCACACCCCTTATTATGTATGTTGTAAAACAGACAAAAACAAAATACGGTATGGCTGTTACTGCTTCCCATAACCCTGCTGAATACAATGGTGTTAAAGTGTTCACTGAAGGCGGCAGAGATGCTACAAAGGAAGTAACAAACGATATCGAAGCTTACATCGAAAAAGTCACAGAAGTTAAAACTATGGACTTTGACGAAGCAGTAGGCAAGGGAATTATCGAAATTATCGACCCCATGAACGATTATATCGACAGCATCTTGGGTGTTATCGACATCGATATTATCAAGAAAAAACATGTAAAGATTCTTTTGGACCCCATGTTCGGCGTTTCCAAAACATCTTTGCAGACTATCCTTTTAACTTGCCGTTGTAATGTTGATGTTATCAACGACCGTCACGATGCTTTGTTTGGTGGAAGACTTCCTTCTCCTTCTTCCAAAACACTCACAAGACTTTCCAATATGGTTGTTGAAGGTGGTTATGACCTCGGTATCGGTACCGATGGTGATGCTGACAGAATTGGTCTTATTGACTCCGAAGGCAGATTTATCCATCCCAACGATATCCTCGTTTTGCTTTACTACTACCTTGTTAAATATAAAGGCTGGAAAGGTGACTGCGTAAGAAATATCGCTACAACTCACCTTTTAGACCGTCTTGCTGAAAGTTTCGGTCAGGAATGCCACGAAGTTCCCGTTGGTTTTAAATGGATTTCCGAAAAAATGGACGAAAAGGGCGCTATCATCGGTGGCGAAAGCTCAGGTGGTCTTACTGTTAAAGGTCACATCAGCGGTAAAGACGGTATCTATGCTGCAGCTTTGCTCGTTGAGATGACATGCGCTATCGGTAAACCCCTTAACGCTATCTTGAAAGAAATCAAGGATACATACGGCAACTGCGAAATGAGTGAGTATGACTGCCGTTTCTCCGAAGAGAAGAAAGCAGAACTCAATAACCTTCTTTTCAACGAAAAGAAACTCCCCGTATTTGACGAGGAAGTTGAAAAGGTTTCCTATGCAGATGGTTGCAAGGTATACTTCAAAAACGGTGGCTGGATTATCTGCCGTTTCTCAGGTACAGAACCTTTGATCCGTATTTTCTGCGAAATGGAAAACTACACAAGAGCAGTTGAAATCACAAATACTATCCGCGAATTCTTAGGACTCTGATTTTAAAGCCGGCGTTTTTAAAAATGTCGGCTTTTTGTATTGACAAATATTCTTTTTGCTCTTAAAATTATCTTGAGGTGAATACTATGAAAAACATTGCTGAAATTGACAAAAACTTAAAAATCGTAACTTCCATCGACAAGGACGATGTTGTATTTTTGGATGTAAGGGAAGAGCCTTTCAAGGTTTACGGTCTTTACGATTATAAAAATGAGCCTGAGTTTATCCGTATGCCCAAAGAAGTGGGTGACGGTGCAAACGAAGGCGTGCAGCGACTCAACTACTCCACAGCAGGAGGAAGAGTGCGTTTTGCTACCGACTCCGATTATATCGCAATCAAGGTTGAAATGCCCTGGCTTAACTCTATGAGCCATATGGCAAGATGCGGTGTAGCAGGTTTTGACCTTTACGAGGACGAAGAGATGGGAAGTACTTTTGTAAGAAGCTTTCTCCCTGACGCTTTCGCACCTATGGAAACAACTGGATATGAAACAATCGTTGAGTTTCCCACTAAAAAAATGCGCTATTTTACAATGAATTTCCCGCTTTACAACCCTGTTACAAACCTTTATATTGGTTTGCAGAAAGATGCTAAACTTGGTGAAGGCAAGAAGTATAAAATCGAAAAACCTGTTGTTTTCTACGGCAGTTCCATTACACAGGGCGGTTGTGCCTCCCGTCCCGGTAACTGCTATCAGGGCCACCTTTCCAGAAGATTTGATTTTGACTACATTAACTTAGGTTTCTCAGGAAGCGCAAAAGGCGAGGATATCATCGCAGACCATATCGCAAGCCTCCAGATGAGCGTTTTGGTTATGGACTATGACCATAACTCTCCTACAACCGAAACTTTGAAAGCAACTCATGAGAAAATGTTCCTTAAAGTTCGTGAGAAACACCCCGATTTGCCTGTTATCTTTATGACTTTGCCTGACTTTTATGAGCATTGCGAAGGCGAGCCCTGGGACAAATCCGAACGCCGTGATGTAGTTTACAGAACTTACAGAAACGCAAAAGAAAGAGGCGATAAGAATGTTTACTATATCGATGGTCAGTCCCTCTTTGGTGGTGTTGACAGAGATGCTTGTACAGTGGACAGATGTCACCCCAACGATTTAGGATTCTATCGTATGGCTGATGCACTTACCCCTGTTTTGCAGGAAGCGCTTAACAGTGTTAAATAAAAATCGCCCCATTTTTTTATAAAATGGGGCTTTTTTATAGACAAAATCTGAAAAATAGTGTAAAATAAAATAAATAAACATTAAGGAGAGAAAAAGATATGGCTTATATTTTCCCTGAACCTTCCCACACTTTTGGTGAGTACCTTTTAGTACCCGGTTATTCTTCCGCTGAGTGCATTCCTTCTAATGTAAGTTTGCGTACTCCGCTTGTTAAATTCAAAAAAGGGGAGGAATCTCCTATAATGATTAATATCCCTCTGGTTTCTGCGATTATGCAGTCTGTTTCTGATGATAAAATGGCTATCGCTTTAGCAAAAGAGGGTGGAATGTCCTTTATCTACGGTTCGCAGTCTGTTGAAGATGAAGCACAGATGGTAATGCGTGTTAAAAACTATAAGGCAGGTTTCGTTGTAAGTGATTCCAATGTAAAACCCGATGATACTCTTGAAACAATCCTTGAACTTAAAGAAAAAACAGGCCATTCAACCGTTGCTGTAACCTCTGATGGTACAGCAAATGGCAAACTTTTGGGTATTGTTACAGGCAGAGATTACAGAGTAAGCCGTATGGAACTTTCCGATAAGGTTGAAAGCTTTATGACTCCTCTTTGCGACCTTGTTACTGCTCCTGATACAACATCTTTAAAGGAAGCAAACGATATTATCTGGGAAAATAAGCTTAACTCTTTGCCTTTAATTGATAAAGACGGTAATCTTAAATATATGGTTTTCAGAAAAGACTATTCTTCTCATAAGGAAAACTTAAATGAGCTTTTGGACTCCTCTAAACGCTATATGGTTGGTGCAGGTATCAATACAAGGGATTACGCTGAACGCGTACCGGCACTTGTAAATGCAGGTGCAGATGTGCTTTGTATTGACTCTTCCGAAGGCTATTCCGAATGGCAGAAATTAACTATCGATTATATCCGTGAAAATTACGGAGATACTGTTAAGGTGGGTGCCGGAAATGTTGTAGACCGTGACGGATTTTTATTCCTTGCAAAAGCAGGTGCTGACTTTGTAAAAGTTGGTATCGGCGGTGGTTCTATCTGCATCACCCGTGAACAGAAAGGTATCGGTCGTGGTCAGGCAACAGCACTTATTGATGTATGCAAAGCGCGTGATGAGTACTTTGAAGAAACAGGTATCTATATCCCTATTTGCTCTGATGGTGGTATTGTTCACGACTATCATATGACTCTGGCTCTTGCTATGGGTGCAGATTTTATTATGCTCGGCAGATATTTCTCTCGTTTTGACGAAAGCCCCACAAACAAAGTAAATATCAACGGAAGTTATATGAAAGAGTACTGGGGCGAAGGTTCCAACCGTGCAAGAAACTGGCAGCGTTACGATATGGGCGGCGACAAGAAACTCTCCTTTGAGGAAGGCGTTGACTCCTATGTTCCTTATGCAGGCTCTTTAAAAGACAATGTAACTCAATCTCTTGCGAAGGTGCGCTCCACTATGTGTAACTGCGGAGTATTGAATATCCCCGATTTGCAGAAAAATGCAAAACTGACACTTGTTTCTTCAACTTCCATTGTTGAAGGTGGCGCACACGATGTAGTGCTCAAAGACAAAAAGACCATTTAACTTCTTGAAAAGGGAAGAGAATTTGCGATGAAAGAGTTGGGATTTGAGAAGTTTTTAGAGGAATATTCGGTTGAAATGGCACTCGATGATTTTCCTCCGATACTTCAGGAAAAAGTTATTACATTGATGAGAAAAGCTTACATTGACGGCTTTGATGACGCTGTAAAGCAAATTGCTTTACAAAATAAAAAGTGATAAATTATATCGAAACAGGACATCTTTTCAAAAAGATGTCCTGTTTTTCGTTGAAATGGTTTGTTCTTTATGCTATACTTTGTTTTGAGGTGAAAATATGAACTCAAAAACAGAAAAGAGAAATATAGCTTTATTCGTAACAAGTGAAATTATCAGAATTTTTGTGGCGCTCACAGTAGGGGGAACAATCTGGCAGGGGTTGCTTTTACATAACGGATTTACTGCAACGCAGGTAGGCGTTGTAACCGCTGTAGTATCGATAGCCCAGGTGGTTACATATCTTTTAAGCGCCTTTACCCTTGACAAATTCAAAAAACCCATAAAGGCCATGATATATTTTACGGCAAGCCTTATTGTGCTTTTCGCATTAATTGTGGCTATGTGCATTATCGGAAAAGAAGCTTTCTGGTATTCTCTGATAATTCTTATAACATTTTGTTTTTATATATCTAACGGATTTGTTTCGATGCTCGGATATAAGATTCCGTATCTTATTATGGATATGGACAAATATGGAGTAGTTTCTGCAATATGTGGATGGACTGCAGGACTTTTTACCACTGTTATTGGAATAATCCTTCCAATTATTTTAAGCATTGTGGGATATATGAAGGGTATGACATGGCTTTATATCGTGTGTATAGTACTGACTGTGGTATGCTGTTTCATA
Source organism: Fumia sp. (assembly GCA_045615345.1). Classification (GTDB taxonomy): domain Bacteria; phylum Bacillota; class Clostridia; order Oscillospirales; family Ruminococcaceae; genus Fumia. Next base: position 8,413 of record JAZLER010000031.1, read on the forward strand.
TTTATGAGAATAACTGTTATCAGTTCCTCGCTTGAGGGTGAAAAGGCATCTTTCAAGGAAATTATTGTCGATAAAAGTGTAGTAAAGCTCATTGATGCCAATATTGCACGAGGTCTTGCGATGGGTGTTATCAGTTGCCTCATTGTTATGGCATCAAAGCTTTTTGAGGTAGACTCGGTACAACTTACAGTTTTAGCAACACTTGCTTCTGCAGCATTGCTTATTGCTAATATTATCTTTGTTTTTATTGGAAAACCCAAATATCTTATATCTTCTGCAATTGTTTCTTCTTTGTCACTCGCTTTTTTCTGTGTTGTGTCAGCTTTTTCGAAAAACTTCATTGTTTTTGCAGTAATTATAACGATAATGCAGGTGGCATATAATATCATAAATGTTGTCATTCCTGTTATGCTTGCACAGAAAACTTCTTACAGGGTTGCAGGCGGTGTTACTTCGATAAGAATGATGATTACAATGGCGGCATCTGCTTTGACCGGTTGGCTTACAGGTGTTGTGCTTGATAATTTTACGGGAATTCTGCCGATAGTTATCTTAATGTCGGTAGCGGGACTTGGTCACATCTATTGCGCATATAAATATTGTAAATTCTACAAGAAATACTAAAAAAACCGACATCAAAAGATGTCGGTTTAATTTTTAGTCTTCGTTTACATAGTTATCAAAGTAACCCTGAATGAGGATAATCGGTGTACCTTTGTCACCACTACCGGAAGTAAGGTCGCAAAGTGAACCGATAAGGTCTGTAAGACGGCGGGGTGTTGTACCCTGAGTTTCCATTGAACCTACAAGGCTTGTGTTTTTAGCGTCTTTATCGGAAATTCTCTTGGAGATAGCAGCCTTGAGCTCATCGCCCTGAAGGTCAGCAAAATCGTTATCTGCAAGATATTTAAGTTTAAGTTCGTTGGGCTGACCGATAAGTCCGTCTGTATGACCGGGAGAAACAACGGGGTCAGCAAGCTCCCAGATTTTTCCTATGGGGTCTTTGAAAGCGCCATCACCATATACTAAAACTTCGATGTTTTTACCTGTTTTATCAAAGAATTTTTTCTGAACATTTTTAGCAAATGTTTCACAGTCACGGGGGAAGAGTTTAACGGTAGCTTCTGTTGCTTTGTTGGAACCTAAAAGTCCGTAATCAGCGTTAAATCCGCTTCCGTTTACAGGCGCTGTCATAATATCATCAAGACCTAAAACCTTCTCAGCACCTGCTGCTTTCAAAAGGCGTTTGCTTCTCATTCTTGAGTGAATGTCACAGCAAAGAACATTCTTAGTGTAGTTTAAGATAGTGCGACAGTCATTTGCAAAAATAACTTCTACATCAGCACCTTCTTCACGGATAAGGTTTGAGTAGTATTCAATGTAGTCAACACCTGTAAAAGTGTGTTTCTGATATCCGAAAAGCTCTCTGTATTTTTTCTCGTCCAGTACATCTGTCCAGGGGTTTACGCCCTTTGCATCAAGAGTATCAAGGTCGATAAGGTGGTTACCAACTTCATCGGAAGGATAGCTGAGCATCAAAACTACCTTTTTAACCCCTCTTGCGATACCTCTTAAGCAGATAGCAAAACGGTTACGGCTGAGAATGGGGAAGATAACACCCACTGTATCGCTTTCAAATTTTTCTTTGATATCTTTTGCAATATCATCAACAGTTGCGTAGTTGCCCTGAGCACGCGCAACAACAGCTTCTGTGATACCTACAACATCACGGTCGCGAAGATTAAAACCTTCACTCTCTGCTGCAGCAATAACGCTGTCAACAACGATTTTTTCCATATCATCGCCTTCGCGGATAATAGGTGCACGAACACCTCTTGAAACAGTACCAATAAGTCTGGACATAATCAAAAGCTCCTTTTTTTAAAATAGGGGTTGCATTTCAACCAAAGATATTATACAATAAAAATGGTTATAAGTAAAATAATTATTTATTATCACTTTAATAAGAGGTACTTATGAATGCGAATTTAGAATTATACAGGGTATTCAGGGAAGTAGCGAGGCAGTCATCTTTCTCAAAAGCGGCGAGGGAGCTCTTTGTTTCGCAGTCTGCAGTGAGCCAGGCGATAGGAAATTTAGAGAAAACTTTAGGCACTACGCTATTTGTGCGCGGAAAAAAAGGCGTTAAGCTTACAAGTGACGGTGAGCTTCTGTTTGAGTACACCGAATCGGCACTTTCAACCCTTGAAAAAGGCGAACAAAAACTTGAAGAACGCGAAAAACTCTTAGCGGGTGAAGTGAAAATTGCCGCCGCTGATACCATTTCAAAATATATTCTGCTTCCTGTTTTAAAGGATTTCAATGAGCTTTATCCCGATATACGAATTCATGTGGTAAACCGAACTACAATGGAAAGTATACAGCTTCTGAAATCAGGCAAGGTTGATTTTGCTTTTTGCAATTTCCCTGTTGATGAGGACGGAATAGTTATTAAAAAAAGTATGACGGTGCACGATATTTTCGTGGGAAACAGTAAATTCAAAGAACTTAAAGGTATTAAGATTTTACCCGAAAAGCTTTTGGAATATCCGCTTATTATGCTTGAAAGTATATCAAATTCCAGAAAATATGTTGACCGTTATTTCAGGGAATATTCCATTGACATTCAGCCTGAAATTGAGCTTGGAAGCCATGACTTGCTTTTGGAATTTGCAAAAATCGGACTTGGCATTTCCTGCGTTATCAAAGAATTTTCGAAAGAATTTCTGATGAGTGGCGAACTTTTTGAGATAAAACTTGAAAAACCGATAAAAGAAAGAAGTATAGGAATTTGCTATTCAGACGGTGTTCCGCTTTCAAAAGCGGCAGAAGAATTTTTCAAAATCGCATTGGAGGACTAATATGTTCAGTGTACTTATAGTTGCCGCAGGCAATTCAACAAGAATGGGTGGCGGTAATAAACAATTGCTTATGGTAGACTCAGTTCCCGTTATTTTAAGAAGTGTCAAAGCTTTTTGTGATATTCCCGAGGTGCTTGAAATCCTGGTAGCGGTAAAAGAAGAGGATGTATCGGAATTTACTGAGCTTCTTTCATTATTTGAAAATGTAAAAGTTATCGGTACAGGTGGCGATACAAGGCAGACAACCGTCAAACAAAGCCTTAAGTTTGTTTCGGATAAATCAAGTTTTATTGCAATTCACGATGGTGCAAGACCGCTTGTGAGAAAAGAAGATATAGTAAATACCTTTAAAGAAGCCAAAAAAACAGGTGGTGCAGTACTCGGGGTTATGGTAAAAGATACCATAAAAATTATCGGAAACAACACTGTAAAGGAAACTCCTTTACGGGACACGGTTTTTGCTGTGCAGACCCCACAGGTGTTTAACCTTGAAGAATACAAAAAAGCCTTTGAAACCGCTGAAAAACAAGGACTTGACTTCACCGATGACTCACAGCTTTTTGAAAAAACAGCAAGGGTTGTGACCCCTGTTATCGGTCATTATGACAACATTAAAATCACAACTCCCGAGGATATATTTGTCGCAGAGGCATTACTTAAAGTAAAGGAGAATATACTATGATAAGAATAGGTCAGGGATACGATGTCCATAAACTTGTTGAAGGAAGAAAGCTTATTCTGGGTGGCACCGAAATTCCTTATGAAAAAGGTCTTTTAGGACACTCTGATGCTGATGTTCTTACTCACGCTGTAATGGATGCTTTGCTCGGTGCACTGGCACTCGGAGATATAGGTAAGCATTTTCCTGATACCGACCCTGAATACAAGGGTGCCGACAGCATTATGCTTTTAAAGGAAGTTGTGAAGCTTATAAAGGAAAACGGATATGTTGTAAATAATATCGACTCCACCGTTGCGGCACAAGCCCCTAAATTAAAGCCTTATATTGAAAAAATGAGAGAAACTTTGGCAATTGCTATGGAAATCGATATTTCTTCTGTAAGCGTTAAAGCTACTACCGAAGAGGGAATGGGAATTACAGGAAAAGGAGAAGGAATGACAGCAACTGCAGTTTGTCTGCTGTCAAAAAAATGATAAGAAACATATATTGATATATATCAATTAAAAGAGGTGTCTTTGTATGACACGAAGTCTTATTGTTTTAAAATCTATCACTTACGCCTATAAGGCGCAAAGGATACTCGAACAGTTATGGATAAAAAGTGCCGTTATAAGAACGCCGGGGAAGTTGCAAAGCAAAGGCTGTGGATATAGTCTTGTGATAAACGGCAACCCCGACAGAGCAATAGAGGCACTTGAAAAGGAAAGGATACCAATTCTACAGGTTATTTTCGATTACAGGTCTTAGGCTTTCTGGTCTGAGACCTTTTTTTAACGGAGGAAATATGGTTTATTTTGATAACGCGGCTACTACTTTCCCGAAACCCCAGACTGTTTTGTTTGCAGTAAACGATGCTGTTAAGAATTATGGCGGAAACCCGGGGCGCAGTGGCCACAGAATATCTATGAAGGTCGCAGAAAAGATTTTTGAAGTGAGAAGAAAAGTAGGAGGTTTGTTTAATGCTCCGCCTGAAAATGTGGTTTTCACCTTAAACTGTACTCATGCCCTCAATATGGCAATAAAAGGTGTTATGTCAAAGGGCGGACATATTGTAACTTCTTCTTTGGAGCATAATTCGGTGTTAAGACCGATATACAATATGTCAGAAAACGGAAAAATAAGCTACACTGTTGCAGAAGTTTGTGAGGATAAGGAGAAAACCTTAAATTCCTTTAAGAATGCTGTAAGAAGTGATACTAAAGCGATAGTGTGTACTTTTGCTTCCAATGTGTCGGGAACAGTACTGCCGATAAAAGAATTATCTTCATTTTGCAAAGAGAAAGGGATAATTTTTATAGTTGATGCAGCCCAGGGCGCAGGAATGTTCAGAATAGATATGAATGATATCGACATTCTTTGCACGGCAGGGCATAAAGGACTTTACGGCACTACCGGCACGGGACTTATGATTTTCGGGAAGGAGTTCGATGTTGATACCATAATTGAAGGTGGTACCGGCAGTAATTCGCTTGAACTTTATCAACCCGATTTTTTACCCGACAGATTTGAAAGCGGTACAATTAACACTGTCGGAATTATTTCGCTCGGTGCAGGAATTGATATGATTTCAAACAAAGGTATTGATAATATCTATCGCTATGAAATGGCGCTTTGCACCAAGGTTTATAATGAACTTCGCGAAATGAAAAATGTCACCCCGATAGCTGAGAGTTTTAAACTTTTTGAAAAAGCACCGATAGTAAGCTTTAATATAAAAGGGCTTGATTCATCTGAAGTAACGGGGATTTTAAGCGACAAAGGGTATATGTTAAGAGGCGGATTTCACTGTGCTGCCCTTGCCCATAAGCAATTCGGCACCGATAAAACGGGGGCTGTAAGGTTTTCACCCTCGCATTTCAATACCACAAAACAGGTGAATGATTTTTTATACGAGATAAAGAAAATGGACAAAGGGATTTAATTCCCCTTGTCCATTTTATCAAATAGCTTCTTATAAGGTGCCAGCATTCCGTCATTCATAGCGTTTCCCATTTTTGCGACAATCTTTTCGTTTGAAAGCAAAAGCCCTACAAGATACATCTTTAAGGATTTAAAGAATTTTTTCTGCGGAAAGTCGTAAATGCCGCGTTTTTTATAGAATTTATGGTCGGCACGCATCATACCGCGCATCTCAAAAATCAAATCCCTGAAAATCTTCATACCGCCGACTCCGTAAAAATTCTGCGGTGAGGTATGGGAAGTATTAAGGGCAAACTCCAAAGTTTTTACAAGGTTATCCACTGTCTTGTCGGTATCAGTTTCATCGGTTGCAACCCCCGATAAAAAGTTTCCGCCTGTTTCGGCACGCGCTTCGATCACTGTTTTTAAATTTTCTTCCTTTGAGTATTCACCAGAAACAATATAACCTGTGGGCATACCGACTGTTACCGTTCTGTGACCGTTGCAGAAATTCCTGTCGTCATACATTTTAAACCTTGACCCCATCGAGTGGTCGGAGATTTTAAAAGCGTAAACAATTGCATCAGCTTTCTGGATATTGTTTCTTAAAAATTCATCGAAGTTATCCTTGTAAATGCATTTTTCCGAAACCGCACACCGAAAACAACCAAGACAGCCTCCCGAAAAGGGATATTCAGCAATATTCACAGTTCTTGTTTCGTAGTTACAAACTGCCTCAAACCTTGAAATCATTCTTTGAAGGTTTGAATTTTTGTTTGTGCAGTCAGTGATAATAAGCACATCTTTTTCTGTCGATTTTTTATTTGAATTTTTGGGAATGGTAGCGGAAATTTCGCTGTAAAGTGATTTGCTTTCCACCTTGACAAACTCAGTGTTTTCAGTGCTCCACAGAAATCTTTCAAAGAATTTTACGGCGTCCTGCTGACCGCGTTCGGTGAGCAGGTCTTCCATATCTGCCGACAAGCCTTTTATGTATTTGAGCTTCAGATCGCAAGCATTTTCCTCAATATAACGATGTGCGGTCACATCATAAAAATGTTTTGATGTTGTCACCTGGGTTGCAAATTTACCTTCAAGCAGAACATCGTTTTCCTTTATGAGTTCAATAAACCTGTGAAGCTGTGACGGTGCTAAAAAAGTGTAAACCGGGTATGAGAAGATGACAGCATCTGCATTTTCGAGAATTTCTTTCGGTTTTGAAAAATTTTTTTCAAAAGCTTTTATCTCACTTCCTGCATTGATAATTTCAAAGCTGTGACTTTTGAATTTTTTCTCTAAAAAGAGTATTGTCTGCAGTGTTATGCTGTATTTTCCTTTGGGACTTCCGTTAATTACCGCAATTTTCATAAAATCACCTCGATAAAACCATTTTAACACAAAAAAATAAATCTTACAATATTTCAAAAATTTAAGAAAAATTCATTGTTTTCTTGCTTTTTTTATGATAAAATAGAGTTAACTGTGAAATTAACAATGAAAGGCAGGGAACAGCGTGTTTAATATATTTGCACAATGGCTTGATCAGGCGTGGAGTGAGATTGTTTTAGCCGTGAGTGACTTCTCAATCATCATCGATACACTTGATATTGCTTTGCTTGCTTACTTTATCTATAAAGGCATCAAGATCGTCAGGGAAACCCGTGCAGGACAGCTTGTTAAAGGTATTTTTGTAATGGCATTGCTTTATGTTATTGTAAGAATACTTAATATGTCCGCTATGCTCTGGCTTTTAACCCGTGTATTTGAGATGGGAATTATCGCCATTATCGTTGTTTTCCAGCCCGAACTCAGGAGTGCTCTCGAGCGTATGGGCCGTACCAAGATGAAAGGTATCACCCCCTGGGGTCATTCGGCAGGCCAGAGTTTAAGAAACGCTACACTCTGGGGTAAATCCATTGATGTTATCTGTGATGCAACAAGAAAGCTTTCTATGTCCGCAACAGGTGCTCTTATTGTAATTGAAAGAGAAGTAAAACTCGGTGAACAGATAAGAACCGGTGTTGTTATCGATGCTACCCCGAGTGCTGAGCTTATCGGAAATATCTTTTTTAAGAATTCACCGCTCCATGATGGTGCGATGATTATGCGTGAAGGTAAGGTTTATGCCGCATCATGTTTCTTGCCCAAACCCAAAAGCGAAGAGGATATCGATAAAAACTTAGGTTCGCGCCACAGAGCGGCTATTGGTATCAGTGAGGTTTCCGACTCAATTACAATTATAGTAAGTGAAGAAACAGGTTCCATTTCATTTGCAGTGAACGGCCGTCTTATCAGGAATATTTCGATAGAAAAACTTCATAAGACACTTGATTTTTACTTAATCCCTGAAACCAAAGAAGAACAAAAAGATAAAAACAAGGCTTTCTGGAAGGTGAAGAAGAATGAAAAAGAAAGAAAATCAGAAGATACTGAAGATTGATTTTCGCGACTTATTTAATAACAACACCTTTGTTCTGATTTTTTCGATAGTTATTGCGATAGGCGTCTGGTTCAGCGTTTATGTGGACCAGCGTCCCAATTCCAATACATTTATTACCGATGTACCGATTACGATAAACTACGAAAACTCGATGGCAAAGGACTTAGGACTTGAAATTATCGGTGACAGTCAGTTTGTTACCGATATTCAGGTAAACGGTAAAAAATATAAAATCACCCGTCTTGAGGCTGATGACTTTACAGCTCAGGTTTCTCTTGCAAATGTAACAGAGCCGGGTGAGTATACTCTCCCTGTTCAGGTTATAAGGAAAGTAAGCGACCCTGAGTACAGCGTTATTTCCTGGACCACCACCGAAGTGAAACTTAAATTTGATAAGGTTGTTACCAAGGAGTTTCCGATAGAAGTTGTGGCACCCGGTCTTACCGCGGCAGACGGATATATTATGGAAAAGGCATATTCGGATATCGAAGCCCTTACAGTAAAAGGTCCTGAGGCTGTTGTCAATACTATTCAGTCGTGTGTGATACAGATAGGTGCTGAGGAAAAACTCACTGAAAGCTTTACTACTTCTGCAAATGCGGTTTTGCTTGATGCCGAAGGAAATGAAGTCCGTGATAATCAGCTTATAATTGATAATATCGATGTAATTTCTGTTACAATTCCGATTTATAAGGTGAAAACTTTGCCTTTGAAAGTTGAGTTTGTAAATGTTCCGAAAGGATTCCCGACAGAAAAACTTCATTATACACTTTCTGTGAAAAATATCAAAGTTGCTTCTGCAGGTGAAACCATTGATTCAATAGAAGCTATTATGGTAGGACCTATTGATTTCAGGAACATTGATATAAATCACAAAGCTACTGTTCCGATTGAACTTAAAGCAGGCATTAAAAATGTTGACGGATTAAGCGAAGTCGTTGTGACATTCAATACAGACGAATACATTTCAAAGATGTTTGAAGTATCTAATGTAGTTTGTGAAAATGACCCTGCAGGATATAAGGGTGAAAAGAAAAACAACATCAGTAATGTTAAAATTGTAGGTCCGAAAAATGTGGTTGAAAAGCTCACATCTCAGGATATCGTTGCAATTGCTGACCTTTCACAACTCAGCGGAAAAGTTGGCAACTACAATGTTTCAGCAAAAGTTTACTGTAATAACGGAGCTGTCGCATGGGCAGTCGGCGAGTATTCAGCAAACATAACTTTAAAACAGAAATAATAAAGAGCCCTTATTTTTAAGGGCTTTTTTCAAGAGGTTTTTATGATACTTTTAAGAAATATAAAGACAGCCCTCAGCGAAAATGATGAGGCGGCTGTAAAAAAAGCTCTGAGAAAACTCGGGGTTTCAGGTGCTGATGTCAGGGAAGCTTATGTTACTAAAACATCAATTGATGCACGAAAACAAAATAATATCTTAAAAGTCAGTACTGTTGCGGTGAAGCTTTTTAAAGACGAGGAAAAGTTCTCAAAAAAAGCAGGCAGCGATGCTCAGTACAAAGAAACTTTGCCGTTTTTATTCCATAAGGGCAGTACCCCTTTGAAAAAACCGATAGTTATAGCAGGGTTTGGCCCTGCCGGGATGTTTGCCGCTGACTTGCTTTCCAAAGAAGGCTACGCCCCCATTGTTGTGGAACGCGGTGACGATGTCGATAAGCGCGTTGAAAAAGTAAATGATTTCTGGCAAAACGGAACACTTGACTCGGAATGCAATGTTCAGTTTGGCGAAGGCGGTGCCGGAACTTTTTCCGATGGCAAACTCACAACAAGAATTAATGACCCACTTTGTGATTATATTATAGAAAGACTTTCTTTTCTGGGAGTGCCTGATGAAACTTTAAAAAAAGCAAAACCGCATATCGGCACTGATAAACTCAGAACAGTTGTAAAAACTTTGAGGGAAGAAGTTGTTAAAAACGGAGGCAGAGTCCTCTTTAATTCTAAGGTAACAGACCTTCTCATTAAAAACAATAAACTCTGCGGAGTTTTTGTAAACGGTGAACTTTTTGAAACCGAAAATCTCATTCTTGCCGTAGGCCATAGCGCCAGAGATACCTTTAAAATGCTTTACGACAAGGGTGTTGTGATGGAAAACAAAGCCTTTTCGGTAGGGGCGAGGATTGAGCATCTGCAGTCGGAAATCGACAAAGGACTTTATGGCGCTTATGCAGGTCACCCCGATTTGCCAAAAGGCGAGTATCAGCTTTCTTACAGAGAAGGTGAGAGGGGAGTTTACACATTCTGTATGTGCCCCGGAGGGTGCGTTGTACCGTCATCTTCTGCTGACGGACAGGTTGTTACAAACGGTATGAGCGAGTATTCGCGAAATGGTGATAACGCAAATTCAGCTTTGGTTGTGTCCGTTGACAACAAGGATTTTGGTAACGATGTCTTTGCAGGGATAGAGTTTCAGAAAACGCTTGAAGAAAAAGCGTTTTTACTCGCAGGTAAAAACTACAAGGCGTGTGGTGCAACTGTAAAAAACTTTTTACAGAATAAAAAAGGCATCGATTTAAAAAGAGTAACCCCAAGCTATGCTTTAGGACTTGAGGCTGTAAGCTTCGATGAGCTTTTCCCACCTGTCATAACCGATATGATGCGAAAAGGTTTAAAGGTTTTTGACAGAAAAATCAAGGGCTTTGCGGCAGATGATGCAGTGCTCACAGCCCCCGAAACCAGGACCTCAAGCCCCATAAGGATTTTAAGAAATGATGATTTTGAAGCCATTGGTATCAAAGGACTTTACCCGTGTGGTGAAGGCGCAGGATACGCAGGCGGAATAATGAGTGCCGCAGTTGACGGCGTTAAGATTGCTGTTAAGATTATGAGCAGATATATTCCGGAATAAAAAGGAGGTGCAGTATATGAAAAAAATAATATCGGCTTTTTTGATTGTTTTAATGACTTTTTCTATGTTTTCGTGTTCAAAGGATGATATTATTCTGTCTTACGATATTGATGCTGCACCAATAAACTTAGACCCTCAGTCGGCATTCGATTATCCCTCAAAACTTGTTATAGGAAGCCTTTTTGAAGGACTTTTACGCAGTACTGAAAACGGAGAACTCGAATGTGCCGTTACTGAAAAATATACTGTATCAAATGATGGCCTTACCTATAACTTCGTTATAAAAGATAATGTGAGATGGTCGGACGGAACCTTAGTTACGGCATACGATTTTGTTTATTCTTTCAGGCGACTTTTCGATGCTGCAACAAACTCGAAAAGTGTTGGCGACTTTTTCTGCATTCTAAACAGTAAAGAAGTATATGAAGGTAAGCTTTCTCCCGAAAACTTAGGCGTTAAGGCACTTTCAAAAAATCTTTTGCAGATAAAACTTTCTGAATACAATTCCCGTTTTTTATATCTTCTGACAACTGCACCCGCAATGCCCTGTAACGAGGAGTTTTTCTTAGAAACCAAAGGCAAATACGGACTAAGCGCAAAAATGATATGTGCAAACGGACCTTTTTATCTTTCAGCTTGGAAAGAGGATTATTTAAAACTTTCAAAAAATGCAGAATATAAAGAAAAATCCGATGTAAAAACCGATGCTGTTATCTTTAATATCATAAAAGATGAGGATAAGGGCGAAAGATTTATTAGTGGTAAAACATCAGCCCTTGCTACTGACAGCACAATGCTTTACCGCCTTTCTGAAAAAGGATACAATATTACTCATAACGAAAACACAACCTGGGGAATTCTTTTTAACAAAGACAACTCTCCCTTTGCAAATGATAATATAAGAACAGCTTTGATGTACGATAGCGACTATTCTTCGATGGAGTCGGCTTTGCCGGAGTATTACAGGGTAGCTCAAGCAGTAATTCCTTATAATATAAGAATAGGCGAGGAAAGTTATCGTAGTCTTGTGGGAGAAAACCTTACCTTCACCTATAATCCCGAAAAAGCCAAAGAACTTTATAAAAAAGGGTTAAAGGAAATCGATGAGTCCTCCATTACCAAAGCTTTAATGATAGTGCCAAAAGGTATGGGACATGAGGAATATTCAGCGTATATTCCCCAGATATGGCAAAAAGACTTAGGCCTTTACCTGACAGTTGAGGTTTTAGAACCTGAAGAATATAATAAACGGCTTATTGAAGGCAGTTTTGACTGTGCTGTTGTTTCGGTAAATGGCGATTATAACAGCCCTTATTCGGTACTTTCTTATTTTACAAGCTATCTAACAGATGACATATTTAACGCTTTGCTTGAAAAAGCAGCAACAGAGCCAAACGAGGAAGTTGCGTGTGGTATATACAAAAAAGCGGAGGAAACACTTATAAATGAAGGAATTTTCCTTCCTTTATACTATCAGTCCGAGTACTTTGTAACCGGCAAAAAGACCTCGGATATAAGGTATGATTTTGACAGCAAAATGGTAGATTTCAGAATGAAAAAATAATTTTCAAAAAAGTCTTTACAAACTGAAAGTTTTGTGTTATAATGTAGAGCGTTACCGCATTGATGGTCTTGTGGACTAAGCCCGAATGGGAAAATACCTACCCTTGACTATTGTGCAGGCAAATAATTTAAAGAGGTGTATCACTATGATGAGAAAAGAAGAAAAAACACAGGTAATTGAAGCTAACAAATTGCATGCTACTGACACAGGTTCTCCTGAAGTACAGATTGCTATTCTCACAAAGAGAATTAACGATTTGACAGAGCATTTGAAGAACAACAAAAACGACCACCACAGCCGCCGTGGTTTGCTCAAAATGGTAGGTCGCAGACGTAATCTTCTCAACTACCTTATTAAAACAGATATCGAACGTTACCGTGTAATTATTGCAAAACTCGGTATCCGTAAGTAATTCAAGGTCTTATAGGCAGATGGTTTCACCGTCTGCCTTTTGGCATATTTAAAAGGTAAAAAAATTAAAGAAAAAATGCAGTTGGAACAGGAATTTAGCATTAAATCGTACCCCTGAATTTCAGAGGCAGGATTTATTGCTAAGACCTGTCGCTGCGCCAAAAAAAAGGAGGATTTTTTATGGCAAACGAAGTAAGAACTTTTGAAACGACTTTTGCAGGTCGTAAACTCACTGTTCAGACAGGTAAAACAAGTGAACTCACAAATGGTTCATGTTGGGTAACTTATGGTGAAACTGTTGTAATGGCTAACGTTACAGCATCCGCAAAACCCCGTGAAGGTGTAGATTTTTTCCCCTTGTCCATTGACTATGAGGAAAAGCTTTACGCTATCGGCAGAATTCCCGGCTCCTTCCTCAAAAGAGAAGGTCGCCCCACTGAAAAAGCAACATTGACATCCCGTATGATCGACCGTCCTCTCCGTCCTATGTTCCCCAAGGATATGAGAAACGATGTATCCGTAGTTGTAACCGTACTTGCTACCGATGTTGACAACTCTCCCGAAATCGCAGGCTTTATTGCGGCTTCTATCGCAATCAACATCTCCGATATTCCTTTTGCAGGTCCCGTTGCTGCAATCAATGTTGGTCTTATTGACGGCGAAATTGTATTAAACCCCGTAACAAAGGAAAGAGAAGTTTCCGACCTTACTCTTACTGTTGCAGGTACTGAAGATAAAATCGTTATGATTGAAGCAGGCGCTAACGAAGTTCCTAACGATGTTATGCTCAACGCTATCGCAAAAGGTCACGAAGAAATCAAGAAAATGGTTAAATTCATCGGTGACATCAAAAACGAAATCGGTAAAGAAAAATTTACTTTCGAATCTATGGAAGTTCCCACAGATATGTTCGATGCTATCTATGATTTCGCTGCTGACAGAGTAAAAGTAGCGCTTGATACAAACGACAAAAATGTTCGTGACGAGCGTTTGCAGCCCATCATCGAAGATATCCACGCAAAATTTGATGAAATCTATCCCGAACAGGGTTCTGTAATTGACGAATGCATTTACAAACTTCAGAAGAAGATTGTACGCCGTTGGCTTTTGGACGAACAGAAACGCGTTGACGGTCGTGCTATGGACGAAATCCGTCCCTTGGCTGCTGAAGTTGATTTGCTCCCCAGAGTTCATGGTTCCGGTATGTTCACACGCGGACAGACTCAGGTTATGACAATTGCAACATTGGGTCCTGTAAGTGAAGCTCAGATTCTTGACGGACTCGATGAAGAAGTTGAAAAACGCTATATGCACCATTACAACTTCCCCTCATACTCTGTTGGTGAAACCCGTCCTTCCAGAGGCCCCGGACGCCGTGAAATCGGTCATGGTGCTCTCGCTGAAAAAGCATTGGTACCAGTTCTTCCTTCTGTTGAAGAATTCCCCTACGCTATGCGACTTGTTTCCGAAGTACTTTCTTCTAACGGTTCTACATCTCAGGCTTCCATCTGTGGCTCTACATTGGCACTTATGGCAGCAGGTGTACCGATTAAAGCACCCGTTGCAGGTATTTCCTGTGGCCTTATCACAGAAGGCGACCGTTGGATGACAATGGTTGACATTCAGGGCCTTGAAGACTTCTTCGGCGATATGGACTTTAAAGTAGGCGGTACTCATAAAGGTATCACAGCTATCCAGGTGGACATCAAGATTGATGGTCTTACAATGGATATCATTGCTGAAGCATTTGAAAAGACTGAAAAAGCAAGAAAATACATCCTTGACGAAATTATGCTTAAGGCTATCCCTGAAGTTCGTCCTGAAGTTTCCAAGTATGCTCCCAAGATGAAATCCACAATTATCGATACTGACAAGATTCGCGAAGTTATCGGTACAGGCGGAAAAGTTATCCAGAAAATCTGTGCTGAATGCGATGTTAAGATCGACATCACAGAAGATGGTAAGGTATTCATCCTCGGTGTTGACAAAGACAACGTTGACCGTGCTTTGTATATCGTTGAAACAATTGCAAAAGACCCCGAAGTAGGCGCTATCTACAAAGGTAAAGTAACACGCATTATGAACTTCGGAGCTTTCGTTGAAATTGCTCCCGGTAAAGAAGGTCTTGTTCACATCTCCAAACTCGAAAACAGCAGAGTTGAAAAGGTTGAAGATGTAGTACAGATCGGCGATGAAGTTTATGTAAAAGTAACTGAAATTGACGACCAGGGCAGAATTAACCTTTCCAGAAAAGATGCAATGAACGACCTTGCAAACAAAAATAAAGCTGAATAATTAAACTAATCCCCGACTTGTTCGGGGATTTATTTTAAGGAGAAATTATGAATTTTAAACATATTCTTTTTGATCTGGACGGCACTATTACCGACTCTCAGGAAGGCATTTTCAACTGTGTCGAGTATGCACTGGAAAAATTCGGCATAAAGGTTAAGAACAGGAATGAATTAAACCCCTTTATTGGCCCACCTTTAGTCTATGCTTTTAAGGAATATTATAACTTTTCCGAAGAAGATGCTAAAAAAGCAACAGCCTTTTACCGAGAAAGATATTCGACTGTCGGTATGTTTGAGAACAAACTTTATGACGGAATTGAAGAATGCCTTAAAACGCTTTGTGATAACGGCAAAAAGCTTTATATCGCTACTTCAAAGCCCGAACCATATGCCATTAAAATTTTAGAGCATTTTGGTCTGGCAAAATACTTTACCTTTATCGGCGGGGCTTTATTTGAAGGTGAGCGTACTCATAAGCCTCAGGTGGTGGAGTATGTTTTGAAAGAAAATAAAATCCCTCTCGATGATGCGGTTATGGTAGGGGACAGGAACCACGATGTTTTCGGTGCCCACGACAATAACATCCCGTGTATCGGCGTTCTTTATGGCTTTGGCGACAGAGAAGAGCTCTGTAAAGCTTCTGCTGAAGCAATAGTAAAGGACACAAAAGAACTCACAGAAATTCTTTTAAAGGCTGAGTAATCTCAGCCTTTATTTTTTACATTTTATTAATAAAAAAATTCACAAAAAATGGTACAATATAATTAATACGAATGGATGTGATTTAATGGTCAGAAAACTCTTAAAAAGTGTAAGAGAATATAAAAAAGACTCAATTTTAGCGCCTTTGCTTGTAACGGGCGAGGTAATTTTAGAGGTTTTTATTCCGTATCTTATGGCGAACCTTATCGACTTTGGCATTGATAAAGGTGATATGGGATATGTCGCAAAAACGGGACTTTTGCTTTTGATTTCGGCATTTGCATCCCTTTTCTTCGGCGTTATGGCAGGAAACAGAGCTGCTGTTGCCTCAAACGGATTTGCAAAAAATTTAAGACACGATATGTATTATAATGTGCAGAATTTTTCTTTTCTTAACATTGATAAATTCTCAACTGCAAGTATCATCACCCGTCTTACTACCGATGTAACAAGGGTACAGATGGCATATCAGATGATTATAAGAATGGTTGTAAGGTCACCTGCGATGCTTATTTTCTCACTTGCTATGTCGTTCAGGATTGATGCAAAACTTTCGCTTATTTTCCTTGCAGGTGTACCGGTACTCGGTATAGGACTTATGGTTATAACCAAAATAGCTTTTCCTCTTTTTAACAAGGTTTTTAAAATCTATGACCGCTTAAACGGCACCGTTCAGGAAAACTTACGCGGTATGCGCGTTGTAAAATCCTTTGTAAGGGAAGATTACGAGGAAAATAAATTCAAAAACATTTCCGAAGATATTTACAAAGGCTTTTCAAAAGCTGAAAGAACTGTGGCATTTAATATGCCACTTATGCAGATTTCTATGTATGCTGTTATGCTTTTGCTTTCCTGGTTCGGTGCAAGAGCAGTGGTAGCATCGGGCGGTGACCCTGCCATAGGTTTGAGTACCGGTGAACTTATGGGCCTTTTCACCTATGCTATGCAGATTTTGTCAAGTCTGATGTTCGTTTCGATGATTTTTGTAATGATAACTATGTCAAGGGCATCAGGAGAACGAATTGTTGAAATTTTAGATGAAACAAGCGATATTGTAAACCCCGAAAACCCTGTAATGCAGGTTGAAAATGGTGATATTTTATTTGAAAATGTAAGCTTTTCCTACAAAAAATCGGCAGAAAACTTAGTTTTAACCGATATAAACCTCGATATCAAATCGGGCGAAACCGTTGGTATTTTAGGGGTTACAGGTTCTTCAAAATCAAGCCTTGTACAGCTTATCCCACGCCTTTACGATGTAACAAAGGGCAGTGTAAAAGTCGGTGGGATTGATGTAAGGGAATACGACCTTAACACCTTGCGTGATTCGGTTTCAATGGTGCTCCAGAAAAATGAGCTTTTCGGTGGCACTATTAAGGAAAACCTTCGCTGGGGCAACGAATTTGCAACTGATGAAGAGCTTGTAACTGCTTGTAAACTGGCACAGGCACACGAGTTTATCACAAGTTTCCCCGAAGGATATGACAGATATATCGAGCAAGGTGGTACCAATGTTTCAGGCGGACAGAAACAGAGAATATGTATTGCAAGAGCAATTCTTAAAAAACCTAAAATCCTTATTCTTGACGACTCCACAAGTGCTGTCGACACCAAAACTGACCTTCTTATAAGAAAAGCACTGACCGAAAGAATCCCCGACACTACAAAGATTATCATTGCACAAAGGGTTTCTTCTGTTCAGGAAGCCGATAAAATAATTCTGATGGAGGACGGAAAAATTGTTGCGATGGGAACTCATAACGAACTCCTTAAAAACAGTGAGATTTATAAGGAAGTATATGATTCTCAGGTGAAAGGCGGTGAGGAAGATGCATAGAGGTCCGAGAATGGCAATGCCGATGGGTGAAAAACCAAAACTCAGCAAAGAAACCATAAAAAGGCTTCTTAGGTACTTCAAAGCTTATAAGTTTTCCTTTCTTGTTGTACTTGTATGTATCGTCATCAGTGCAGTCGCAGGCGTTTATTCCTCACTTTTTTTGCAGTATCTCATAGATGATTACATTACACCGCTTTTGCTTCAGGCAGTACCCGACTTTTCGGGACTTCTCAAGATGATTTTTCTTATGGCAGGGGTTTACCTCATCGGTGCGGTGACTACTTTGCTTTATAACCTTATTATGGTTAAAGTCGCTCAGGGCATTTTAAAAAATGTCAGAAACGATATGTTCACCCATATGCAAAAACTTCCGATAAAGTATTTTGACACTCATACCCATGGCGATGTAATGAGCCATTACACCAACGATACCGACACTTTAAGGCAGATGATTTCCCAGAGTATTCCGCAGACTTTCTCGTCACTTGTAACTATTGTTTCGGTTTTTGCCGCTATGCTGTCTGTGAGCGTATGGCTGACATTTGTACTTCTTATTTTCATCTTCCTGATGCTTAAAATTGTTGGAAAAATTGCCGGTCAAAGCGGTAAATACTTTGTTAAACAGCAAAAATCTTTAGGCGATATCAACGGCTATATCGAAGAGATGATAAACGGGCAGAAGGTTGTAAAGGTTTTCTGTTACGAAGATAAAGCAAAAGAAAAGTTCGACATTAAAAACGAAAACCTTTTCGAAGTTGCTACTTCTGCCAATAAGTTTGCGAACATCATAGGACCTGTCACAAATAATATCGGCCATATCCTTTATGTTATTATGGCGGTGGCAGGCGGAGCCTTAGCACTTTCGGGACTCCCGAACTTAAGCTTCTCGGGATTTAATGTTTTAACCCTTGGTATGATTGCTTCATTTTTACAGCTTGCAAACAGTTTTACAAGACCTATCAGTATGATTTCACAGCAGTTTTCTTCAATGATTATGGCACTCGCAGGTGCCCAGAGAATTTTCAATCTTCTTGACGAAGAAATCGAAAAGGATGACGGTTATGTAACTCTGGTTTATGCAAAAAAAGAGGGCGATACCCTTGTTGAAAGCGAAACCCGTACAGGTATCTGGGCGTGGAAACATCCCCATAAGGACGGCACTGTTACCTATACAGAACTCAAAGGCGAGGTTCGGTTTTACGATGTTGACTTCGGATACAACGAAGAAAAAATCGTTTTGCACGATATAAGCCTTTATGCAAATCCCGGCCAGAAGATTGCTTTCGTAGGTGCCACAGGTGCAGGCAAAACCACTATCACAAACCTTATAAATCGTTTTTATGATATCGCTGACGGCAAGATAAGATATGACGGCATCAATATCAAAAAGATTAAAAAATCCGATTTGAGGCGTTCACTTGGCGTAGTTTTGCAGGATGTAAATCTCTTTACAGGCACTGTTATGGAAAACCTGCGATATGGCAGACTTGATGCTACCGATGAAGAATGTATCGCGGCTGCAAAGCTTGCAAATGCTGACAGCTTTATAAGGATGTTGCCTGACGGCTATAACACTATGCTCAAAGGTGACGGAAGCGGACTTTCACAAGGTCAGCGACAGCTTTTATCCATTGCAAGAGCGGCAGTTGCAGACCCACCCGTTATGATTTTAGACGAGGCTACTTCTTCTATCGATACAAGAACAGAGGCTATCGTTCAACGCGGTATGGATGCCTTGATGAAAGGCAGAACAGTTTTTGTAATTGCTCACAGACTTTCAACTGTCAGAAACTCCGATGTTATTATGGTGCTTGAAAAGGGTAGAATTATCGAGCGTGGAAGCCACGATGAACTTATCGCACAGAAAGGCAATTACTACAAACTTTACACAGGCGCATTTGAACTCGAATAAAAAATACGGATGTGAAATTTCACATCCGTATTTTTTTACTTATAATCCCCTAAAAACTCTTTGTTAGCTTCAAAAAGTTCATCGCACATATTCTTGATTTCGTCTAAAGAACATACTGCCGAGGAAAGAGGGTCCATATAAACTGCACGGTACACCATTTCTTTACTCTTTTTCATTGCCGCTTCAACAACAAGGGACTCCATTCTTGCTGTGGTATTTACTAAAATTGCAATATGGTCGGGCAGAGGTCCTGCAATGGTTGTTTTAAAGCCCATTCTGTCAGCTACAACAGGCACTTCAACACATGCATCATCGGGAAGATTAGGGATAGAACCATGGTTAAGCACATTTCCGTTAAAGATAAAAGGTTTACCGTCACCGATTCTTGCATTGAAGATGTCGGCTGCGTATTCACTGCTCTTTTCCTTGTCAAAATCCTTTTCGAGCCATTCCTTATACTGCTTTTCGATATCCGCCTTTCTGTCTTTTCTGAGGTTTAATGAGAAAGCGTGTTCACCGGGATTCCAACCTGTACCGTGAGTACAGTATTTTTCGATAAGGTCAGGGCGTTTTCTGAACCACTGGTTGTATTCAGAGTTATGTCCGCTTGACTCGGTTACATAGTAGCCAAGTTTTAAAAACATCTCGTTTCGTACCTGCTCTTTGTTATAAAACTCATCATTTTCCATAAGTGAGCGAAGTTTCGGATAAAGGTCTTTACCTTTGTGTTCCAGGCGTGTATAGAAAGCCTGATGGTTTACGCCCATACAGTGATAGTCGATTTCAGGGAACGGAACATCGAGCCACTCAGCGAGCATTTTGAGTGTACCCTGAACACTGTGACAAAGTCCCGTAACTTCAACATTTGAATACTTCTGCATAGCCGAGCAGAGCATCGCCATAGGATTTGTGTAGTTTAAAAATACAGCATTCGGGCAGTATTTTTCGATATCCTTGCAGATGTCAAGCATCAAAGGAATGTTTCTTAATGCCCTGAAAATTCCCGACACACTTCTTGTATCACCGATATTTATGTCAACGCCGTATTTTTTCGGAATTAAAATATCGTACTGCCAGATGTCAATGTCCCCGTTGAAAACGGTACATAAAACACCGTCAGCGCCCTTTAAAGCCTCAATTCGGTTATCGGTAACAGTGATTTTTGCATCAGGGCAACCCATTTCGTTTATAATTCTTGCTACAACTTTTTCTATGTTCTTGAGTGCTACAGGATTTGTGTCCATTAATGCAAATTCCGAGTCCTTGAAACTTTCGAATGTCAGAAGGTCACGAACACAGCTACTTGTAAATTGCAGGCTTCCTGCACCTATAAAAGCGAATTTTTTCATTTTTAAAACCTCCAGTCTATGATTTTATTGTAGCTTAAAGGAGGTTAAAAATAAATGTAATATATTAATAAACATATGGACAAAAATGCTGAACTATGGTATTATAAATCAGGTGATATTATGTATATATGGGACGGAAACAAAAATGACACCACTAATTTTAAGGTGGAAAACTTCTTAAAAATCAACAGTTGTGGTTTTCAGAATACCGTAAAAGGCGGTACGATTGTGAGGGAAAATGGGAGATATGACTACCATTTTCTGCTTATAGAGTCAGGAGAATGTGAGGCTTTGCATAACGGAAAAACATATATCCTCACTTCAGGGAATCTCTTGATCTATGCCCCCGAAGAAGAACAGAGATATACTTTCAATACCGACTGTACCTCACTCTGGTGCCATTTTGGCGGATATGCTGTAAACGAACTTTTTTCGACATTTGATATTAAAAGCGGCGTTTATATGTTAAAACCCGATAAACGCATTTTTGAAAGTTTTTCAAATCTTATTCAGCGTTTTCATCAGCCCGAAAGGGAAAAGTACTCAAATGTGTCTTTACTTGAACTTATATATGAAATCTCGGATGCAGGTAAATATGAAAACCAAGAAAACCTTGAAGCTATTTTACCGGTACTTACCTATATCAACATAAATTACAACCAGGATATCACCTTAGATGAGCTTGCAAAAAAATCAGGTTATTCAAAGAGTCGTTTTTCCCATATTTTCTCTTCGTTAACGGGCACCTCACCTATGAAATATCAAAACAGTATACGCCTTAAGGCTTCGGCAGAGATGCTTTTGTCAACCAAAAACCCGATATCCGAAATAGCGCTTGGATGTGGGTTTTCCGACCCGTTGTATTACAGTAAGCTTTTTAAAAAAGAATATGGTATCTCCCCGACAGAATATAGAAAAAAGGATTGAGAATATTCTCAATCCTTTAAATTTTCAGATATCGGAAAAATTTATTGTATGTCTTTTCGCCGATGCCTTTTACATTCATAAGCTCTTCAAGGGAGTTAAATCCGTTGTTTTCATCGCGGTATGCAATAATCTTATCGGCGGTTGTTTCACCTATGTCGGGAATTCGCATAAGCTCAAGCTTACTTGCTGTGTTGATTGAAATCTTTTCGGTAATGACAGTTTTTGTCGTAATATATACTTCATCCTTACCCATAATATGAGGTGATGAGAGCCCGATAAACAAAAAGACCGTAATGACTGCCACAAAACCTGATATAATCAGAATAATTTTTCTCATACTTTTTCAATGTCCTTTGTCGCGACAGCATTGAGTGAAAGGTCAGCGGTGTTTCCGTTTAAGAATTCGTAGTACCCCTGTGCACCTACCATTGCGGCGTTGTCACCACACAAATCAAGGGTGGGCACATAAAACTCAAATCCTCGTTTTTTACATTCGCTTTCAAGTCTTTCCCTGAGTCCTGAGTTTGCAGAAACGCCACCTGCAAGGACAATCTTTTTGTATTTAAGCTCCTCTGCTGCTGACATAAGCTTTTCTGATATTATGTCGCAGACAGTATTCTGGAACGATGCCGCTAAATCCTCGCGGTTTATCTCGTTACCTTTTTGCTCAGCGTTATGAATGGTATTGATTACGGCCGTTTTAAGACCTGAGAAACTGAAATCGTATTTACTGCCCTCAACCTTGGGACGGGGGAGTTTGTAGGCTTTGGGGTCGCCAAGCTTTGATGCCTTGTCAATATACATACCCCCGGGATAAGGATAACCCATTGAGCGCGCTGCTTTGTCAAAAGCTTCACCTGCCGCATCATCACGGGTGCGACCTATAATTTTAAAATCGGTGTAATCTTTTACTTCAATTATATGACTGTGACCACCCGATGCCACCATACAAAGAAAAGGCGGTTTCAGATCAGGATGGGTAATATAATTTGCTGCAATGTGCGAACGAATATGATGTGTAGGAATTAAGGGCAGGGAAGTAGCCATAGCAAGTCCCTTTGCATAGTTTACCCCAACGAGTAAAGCGCCGATAAGTCCCGGTGCATAGGTTACAGCAATGGCATCAATGTCAGCTAAAGTGACATTTGCTTCTTTTAAGGCTCCGTCTACAACCCAGCAGATGTTTTCTGAGTGACGGCGTGAAGCGATTTCAGGTACTACACCGCCGTATTTTTTATGCTCTTCAACCTGAGAGGAAATAACATTTGAAAGAACCTCTCTGCCGTTTTTAACAACAGCAGCAGCGGTTTCGTCACATGAACTTTCGATAGCCAAGATAGTAATGTCTTTCATTTTATTCCTCCATAAATTTTTCCATAATAAGCCCCGGTTCTGTGGGACTCTGGTAAAAGTCAGGCCTTTCACCGAGCAATTTAAATCCAAAAGATTTATAAAGAGTCTGTGCAGGAATATTGGATTTTCTGACTTCCAGCATAACTCTTTTGATACCTTTACTTTTGCAAAACCCGAGCATACTCTCAATAAGCATAGTACCGGCTTTTTTTCTCCTGAACTGGGGGAGTACAGCAATTCTGTTTAAGTTAAGCTCATCGAAAAGATAGGTGCTGTTTAAAAAGCCTGCTATTTCTCCATCTTCTTCAGCTATAAGCATACAGGAGTTAGCTTCACGCAAAGTACCTCTTATACTTTTTCTGCTCCACGGGTCGGGGAAGGAGTTTTCTTCTATAGAAAAAACTGCCTCCACATCTTCTTCTGTCATAGGTCTTATAATCATAATTTTATCCTTTTGCAATATACCAGTTTTTGCCGACTCCGACATCGACATCCAAGTTTACCGAAAGTGAAACTGCATTTTCCATCTCGGATTTTAAGATAGCTTTTGCTTTTTCGATTTCATCATCGGGGGACTCTACCATAAGTTCGTCATGAACCTGTAAGATAAGTTTTGACTTTAAATTTTCTTCTTTAAATCGTTTGTAAACCTTAATCATCGCAAGCTTTATAATATCAGCGGCAGTGCCCTGAATTGGCATATTAAGTGCCACGCGCTCCGAAAAACCACGGAGTGCAGGCTTTTTGCTGTTGATATCTGGTAAAGTTCTCGGTCTATGGAAGATAGTTTCAACGAAACCGTTAACACTTGCATCTTCTATGGCTTTTTTCATATAGTTGTCAACACCGCTATAGGTTTTAAGATAATTTTCGATGTACTCTTTTGCTTCGCGCATAGTAACACCGATATCCTGCGAAAGCGAGAAAGGTGAAATTCCGTAAACTATACCGAAGTTTATCGCCTTTGCACGGCTTCTTAAAGTAGCGGGGACATCTTCAAACGGAACATTGAACACCTGAGAAGCAGTAGTCTGGTGAATATCCTCGCCCTCTTTAAAGGCTTTTATCATATTCTCATCTTTAGAGATATCGGCTAAAATTCTGAGCTCAATCTGTGAGTAGTCCGCATCAATAAGCGAATGATTTTCCTTTGCCACAAAGAACTTCCTCATCTCAGCGCCCAAAGGGGTACGCACGGGGATATTCTGCACATTCGGCTCAAGCGAGCTTATGCGCCCTGTCCTTGTTTCGGTCTGGTTAAAGGTTGTATGCACACGGCTGTCAGGCATAATACATTTTTTCAGTCCCACAACATAGGTACTGTGAAGCTTTGAAAGGGAACGGTACTCGATAATCTTATTAACAATCGGGTGCAGATGCTTTATAGCATCAAGCACATCGGCATCGGTGGAGTATCCTGTTTTTGTCTTTTTCTGGGGTGGGAGCCCTAATCTGTTAAACAAAACATCGGAAAGATGATGAGTCGAGTTTACATTAAAAGGAACACCGGCAAGTTCTATGATTTCAATTTTAAGTTTTTCGATTTTCAAGTCCAAATCTTCGCCGAATTCAAGTAAACTTCTTTCGTCAACCATAAATCCCTCGTGTTCCATCGAAGCTAACACTTCACAAAGAGGAATTTCTATCTCATCATAGAGAAAAGCCATGTTTTTTTCGCAGATTATACTGTAAAGCAAATTACTTAACATCGGCAAAACCGCGCAGTTCTCGGCGTTTTCGGAGAGTGAAGTTGAAAAATCGGGAATGTAGCTTTCCTTCAAATCTTTTATGGAATAACCTTTTACAAGGTTGTTTAAAAGGTATGCCATAAGCTTTAAATCGTGTTTTAAGGACTTAAATTCCATATTTTTGGCAAAAGCCATACGATAAACGGGCTTTGCATCAAAAGTGATTTTCGGCAAATCACTTTCAGCAATTTCTTTAAAAATTTCGTCAAGGTTTTCGGTAAAATGAGATACCTCATTTTCACCTGTCACAAGATAAATTTCATCTTCAGAAACCGAAAAACAAATTTCAGCAAGATTATTCAAATCAAGTGGGGGATTTTCTTTTACGGTGAAAGGGGTAACTTCCTTTTCTTTGACGGGCGCTTTGCTTTCAAGGTTAAAGCCCTGTAAAACCGAAGTAAGATTATATTTTGTAAGGAATTCTGTGAGATTTTCGGTATCAATTTCCTTACCTTTAAGACTGTCGATTTCAAAAGGGAGGGGAACTTCACAGAAGATTTCGCCTAATTTTCGGCTTAAAATTGCCTCATCCTTATGTTCAACAATAAGGTTCTTGATACGGGGAGTAGCCAAGATGGAGTCGATGTTTTCTAAGATATCATTTAATGAATTATGGTTCTGGATAAGTGTCAGGGCAGTTTTTTCGCCTATTCCCTTGACACCGGGGATGTTGTCCGAGCTGTCGCCCATCAAAGCTTTTACTTCGATAAGCTGTTTTGGAGCAACACCATAGTTTTCAAAAACCACATCGGGGGTAAAGAGAATGTCACCTTTGTTTGAAGCCAAGTTTACAGACACCTTTTCGCTTACAAGCTGCAAAGAATCTCTGTCACCCGTTGCGATAATACAGGTGACATCGTCATTTTCATCAGCATATTTAGCAAGCGTTCCTAAGATATCGTCAGCTTCATAGCCTTCAATTCCCACCACAGTACCACCTGCAAGGGAAACAAACTCCTTGCCTAAAGGCATCTGTACCAGTAACTCATCGGCAGTAGGGGTGCGTGTACCCTTGTAATCGTCAAACATTTTATGCCTGAAAGTGGGAGCGTGCACATCAAAAGCCGCCACTGTCACATCGGGGTTAAAGGTGTTTATGAGCTTGAGATAAGTTTTTGCAAATCCTAAAATGGCATTTGTCGGAGTGCCATCGGGGGCAGAGAGATGCCTTATTGCAAAAAATGCCCTGTTCATAAGGGAATTAAAGTCGATTGCGAGAATCTTCATATAAAAAATCCTTTCAGGTTGACTGAATTTAAAAATAATAATATAATTATATCATATAAAGTATATTTTTTCAACAAGAGGAAGAATAAATGCAGACTTTTAAAATAAAAAATGTTGAGATTAAAAAGTCGGCAGCCTTAGCCCCAATGGCATCGGTTGCTGACAGAGCATACCGCGAAATATGTTGCGAGTGGGGAGCAAGTTACTGTATAGGTGAGCTTGCTTCTGCAAAGGCACTCACTTTCTCGGACAGAAAGACTGAGGAGCTTTTGAAGGTTTACGAGCCTGAACGCCCGATGGCAATTCAGCTTTTCGGAAACGAGCCCGATGTTATGGCAAAGGGTGCCGAAATAGCCTCAAAATATAACCCCGATATTATTGACATCAATATGGGTTGCCCCGTACCCAAGGTAGCGGGCAATGGTTCGGGTGCCGCTTTGATGAAAGACCCGGACCTCGCTTACGAGATTGTAAAGGCAGTAAAATCTGTCACCGATATCCCCGTTACTGTAAAGATAAGAAAAGGATGGGACGAAAACTCCGTCAACGCCGTTTCATTTGCAGAACTTATGGAAAAAGCAGGTGCTGATGCAATTACCGTTCACGGCAGAACCAAAAGCCAGATGTATCGCCCCTCTTCCGATAACACCATTATAAAAGAAGTCAAAAAAGCAGTTTCTGTTCCTGTTATCGGCAATGGTGATATCTTAACCCCTTACGATGCTTTAAGAATGTACGAGGAAACAAACTGCGACCTTGTTATGATAGGAAGAGGAAGCTACGGCAACCCATTTTTGTTCAAGCAAATAGAAGAATACCTCGAAACGGGTAAGTTTTCAGAAGCCCCCACCCTGGCAGAACGATTAGCCGTTATGAGAAAACAAATCGCCCTTGCAGTCGAGTACAAAGGCGAGTATATCGCAATGCGTGAAAGCAGACGCACGGCATCGTTTTATTTAAAGGGAATGGAGGGCGCCGCAAAGCTTCGTAATATGTGCGGACAGCTAAGAACCCTACAAGACCTTGATGAAATAATAAAACTTGCGTTAGGTGAATAAATCAGCACAGATAGTTAATATTATAATTAAAAGAGAGTAAAAACAATATAAATGTGCGTCAGCGGAGACCTTTTATATTGTTTTTAACTCTCTTTTTTGTTATGTAAGTATTTTAATACGCAAAAATTGCGTAAAATATTTTTTAAAAATACGCAATTTTTATATGAAATCCGCTTTTCATATCGCGACATAGTCGGATTTCATCGCAAAGCGATTTCATCCACTGCAAGTGGATTTCTTCCGCCAACGGCGGATTTAAATGAAAAAGCACTAAGCATATGCTTAGTGCTTTTTCTTGGCGGAGTTGGAGAGACTCGAACTCTCGCGCCGGGTATTAACCGACCTACTCCCTTAGCAGGGGAGCCTCGTCACCAACTTGAGTACAACTCCATGGTAGCGTTAGAAAAAAGTGTGGCGGAGAGAGTGGGATTCGAACCCACGGTCCCTTGCAGGATCACTGGTTTTCAAGACCAGCTCCTTAAACCACTCGGACATCTCTCCGTGTACCGTATACACGGAACATTGAATATGATACCATATAAAAACAGATTTGTCAATAAGTTTTTGCTTAAAAATCAAATCTTTTTTGCTATAATAAAATCCCCCTCAGCTGAGGGGGATTTTATGTAAATCTTAGTCAAAGAAAACGGGTTTGCCTGTTTCGGAGGACTCATAGATAGCTTCCAAAATCTTGGAAACAACGAGTGCCTGTTCAGGTTTAACAACGAGTTCAGTGCCGTCTGTGATTGCGCTGTAGAAGTTTTTAGCTTCGAGGAAGGAGGGGTTTTCGTTTTCAGCTCCGTCAAAGAAGTCTACGCCGCCTTCAGAAAATTTTGTCTGTTCAACATACTGGTTGTTGTGTTTAACGCCGTTGATTCTGATGCCGTCATGCATATCAGCACCTGCTTTTGTACCGCAGAGTGTAGTTTTAGCTTCGCCTGCATCGAGAGTGTTGAGAGCCCAGCTGGATTCAAGTGCGATAGCAGCGCCGTCTTCCATTACGATGAAACCGAAAGCGGAGTCTTCAACAGTATATTCTTTGGGGTCCCAGTTGCCGAAAGCGTTACCGAAATCTTCAGTTGTGCCACAGCCGAGTTTTTTGAAGGATCTGCCTACAACCATTTTGGGTTTGTAGTTGTTCATCATCCAGAGTGTCAGGTCAAGAGCGTGTGTACCGATGTCGATCAAAGGACCGCCGCCCTGTTCGTATTCGTTCATAAATACGCCCCAAGTGGGAACTGCACGGCGTCTTAAAGCGTGAGCTTTTGCAAAGTAAACTTCACCGAGTTCGCCGTTTTCACAGCATTTTTTGAGGAAACGGGAGTCTTTTCTCTGACGGTTCTGGTAACCGATTGTGAGAATCATACCTGTTTCTTTGGAAACTTTAAGCATTTCTTCAGCTTCAGCTGCAGTTTTAGCCATAGGTTTTTCGCAGAGAACATGTTTTTTAGCTCTCATAGCATCGATAGAAATAAAGCTGTGAGAACGGTTAGGAGTACAAACGTGTACAGCAGTGATAGACTCGTCTTTTAAGAGTTCTTTGTAGTCTGTATAAACTTTTGCACCTTCAGCGCCATATTCTTTTGCAGCTTTTTCAGCGCGTTCCTTGATGATATCGCAGAAAGCAACGAGCTCAACCTTACCCAAAGCAACCATATCTTTGAGAGCAGGGAGATGCTTACCGTTAGCGATACCGCCACAACCAATAATACCAACTTTTACCATAGTAATCTTCCTTCCTTATCTGAGTTTTACCGAATTTCTGATTTCAATCCTGTGGGGGAGTATAATATGCTTGTTTTCACAGGAAAGATCATCAATTTTATCTATCAAAAGCTCAAAGGCTTTTTGACCAATTTCAAACTGCGGCTGAGAAACCGTAGTAATGGTGGGGAGGTAATGCTCAGTAATCTGGTTGTTGTCAAACCCGATAATCGAGATATCCTGTCCCGCTTTTATACCATGTTTATCAAATTCCGATATCATACCGATAGCAACTGAATCCGCAACGGCAAAAACCGAATCGGGCAACGAAGAAAGTGACATAAAATACTCAGCTGAGCGTTTACCGGCATTGAAAGAGAACCCTTCGTCCGATATATAGTCGGGGTTTATCATGAGGTTATACTTATTAAGCGCGTCAATATATCCGTTTCGTCTTAAAAGTGACGAATAATACGCAGTGCCTGCACAGGCAAGACCGATATCCTTATGTCCGTTTTCGATAAGGAATGATGTAGCATCAAATGCCGCACGCCTGTTATCAATGGTAACTGTCGGGATGTCGGCATTTTTTATAGTTTCACAGGCGAGTACTACAGGCCACATTTTGGAAAGCTCTGTAAGTTCCTCTGCGGAAAGGTTGGACCTTAGAAAAATAATTCCGTCAAAGAGCTTTTGCTTTAACATATTTATGTACTGGAGTTCAATATCACGGTTGTCGTTTGTAACGGCAAACATAGTGTTATATCCGTTTGCTTCGGCAGTTTTCTGGATACCCTTTAAAATTCTTGAATAAATCTGGTTTGAAATGGTAGGAAGCAAAACCAAGATTTTCATAGTTTTCATACATCTTAAGGTGCGTCCTAACAGATTAGGGTGATAATTGAGCTCATCAATAGCTTTTTTGACTTTTTTTGCAGTCTTGGGCTTAACATTATCGATATCGTTTAAAACGCGGGAAACAGTTGCTACAGAAACACCGGCAAGTTTTGCAACATCTTTGATTGTAGCCATAAATATCCCCCTTTAATTGAAAACGATTACATCATAATTTTATTGCATTTTTTATCCTTTGTCAAGTGGTCTGAAAAGGTAAGATAAATTTTTTTCAAAAAACACTTGCATTTTTTTTTATAATGTGTTAGAATATTACTCCGTAAGATGTTTTTTGAAAGAGGTGAACAAAATGAAAGAAGGAATTCATCCTAACTACGAGGCTACAGCAATCAAATGTGCTTGCGGTAATGTAATCGAAACTCGTTCTACAAAAGAAAATATCAGCGTTGAAATCTGCTCTAAATGTCATCCTTTCTTTACAGGAAAGCAGAAACTGGTTGATACCGGTGGACGTGTTGACAGATTCAAAAAGCGTTTTGGCATGGATAAATAATTTTATTCCAAGAAGCGTTCAAGGCGGCTTTCAGAAAATTCAAAGAGGTTATCTTTTTGGGCGTTCTGAAAGCTGCCTTATCTGTTTTTAAATGAGGTGAGAGAATGCAGGATTATATCACAACAGAAGGTTTTGCACAGGACGAATTTATCGAGAAAAAGTCCCGTTTTATCGGTTATGCAAAACATGTTGAAACCGAAGAAGAGGCTATGGCGTTTGTCAATGAAATCAAACAAAAGCACTGGGATGCTACCCATAATGTTCACGCATATGTCTTAAGGGACGGTATGACAAGGCGTTATTCCGATGACGGTGAGCCTCAGGGCACAGCGGGAATCCCCACTTTAGATGTCATTTTAAAGGAGAATATTGTTGATGTCTGTGTTGTGGTTACCAGATATTTTGGTGGAATTCTGCTTGGCGGCGGTGGGCTTGTGCGTGCTTATTCCCAGGGTTGTCGTGTAGCACTTGCCGCTTCTAAAAAACTTTATATGACCCCCTGTACCGTTTTGGAAATAGCTGTTGACTATTCTTTTTACGGTAAGCTCACCTATATCCTTCCGAAATACAATATAAAGACACTTGATTCCGAGTTCGGTGCAGACATTGTTTTAAAGCTTATGATAAAATCCGAAAGGCTTGATGCTTTCAAAAAAGAACTCACGGAACTCAGCGGAGGAACTGTCGATTTTGATGTTTTAGAAGAAATTTTTGAAGATATGAAATAAATTAAAGGTTTTTTTGATTTTTTTCGGTATATATAATCAGTAGGTTTTTAAGGAGGGTTTTTATGGACATCAAGTCAATGCGCTATGATATGGAAAAAGAATATTTTTCCCCGAATGCCGCTTTTTCTGACAAGACAAAGGGCAGAGTGCGTTTTGAGGAAGAGTGTCCCATAAGAACTGAGTTTCAGCGTGACCGCGACAGAATTCTGCATTCGAACTCCTTCAGAAGACTTAAACATAAAACCCAGGTGTTCTTATCACCACAGGGAGACCATTACAGAACACGCCTTACCCATACTCTGGAAGTAAGCCAGATTGCAAGGACAATTGCAAGGGGTCTCAGGTTAAACGAAGACCTCACCGAAGCTATTGCTCTCGGACACGACTTAGGTCATACTCCGTTCGGACATGCAGGGGAGAGAGTTTTGAACAAAATCTGTCCTTTCCCTTTTTATCACCATCTGCAGAGTGTCAGGGTGGTGGATTTTTTGGAGCGTGACGGCAAAGGCTTGAACCTTACATATGAAGTGCGAAATGGCATTGTTTGTCACAGTGATGGTGGCAGTGAATCCGCAGTTGCAAAAACACTGGAAGGTCAGGTTGTCAGGATTTCCGACAAAATCGCTTACATAAATCACGATATTGAAGATGCTGTAAGAGCGGAGCTTTTAAGCGAAAGCGACCTGCCTTTTGATGCCATTTATGTGTTGGGACGAGGCAAGTCCGAGCGCCTTACAACCATTATAACTTCTATAATCGAAAACAGTTCTGGCACCATAAAAATGTCGGATGAAGTTTTGAAAGCACATAATCAGCTCAAGAGCTTTATGTATGATTATGTTTATGTTCATCCCGTTGCAAAAGGTGAGGAAGCAAAGGCTGAAGCTTTGATAGAAAAGCTTTATACATATTATATAAAAAACCCCGATAAATTACCCGTAATGTACCTGTCCTTTATGGAGAAATTCCCTAAAGAACGGGTTATCTGTGATTATATTGCAGGAATGACAGACCATTATGCTGTAAGCCAGTATGAGGAGTTGTTTATTCCGAAATTCTGGACGAAGGAGTGATAGCCACGGTACCACAGAGCTTTATAGAAACGCTTAAGATGAACTGCGATATCGAGAATATCATATCCTCGTATGTCGGGCTCAAAAGGGCAGGACGAAATTTAACAGGCCTTTGCCCGTTCCATTCTGAAAAGACTCCCTCTATGGTGGTTTACAATGACAGCCAATCCTTTTACTGTTTCGGTTGCGGAGCAGGGGGAGATGTCATTTCCTTTATTATGCGGATGGAAAATCTTGATTATATCGAAGCTTTGAAGTTTTTAAGCGACAGGGCAGGGCTTCAGTTCCCCGAAGACGGTCAGGAGGACTCGTCTTTACGCATAAAACCCGTTATTTTAGAGATTAACAGACTTACAGCACGCTTTTACCACGATGTATTAAAAACTGAAGCAGGTAAAAAGGGACTTGAGTATTTTGCAGAGCGAAAGCTCTCTAAGGAAACCATTGTAAAATACGGTCTTGGCTATGCGCCCGAAGGCTGGGACAATTTAAGAAAATACTTAAAATCCAAAGGTTTCACCGATGAGCAGATGTATATGGCAGGGGTTGTCAGCAAGGGAAAAAACAACTCTTACTACGACTTTTACCGTAACAGGGTAATGTTTCCGATTATTGACCTTAAAAAGAATGTAATCGGTTTTGGCGGAAGAGTTTTAGATGACTCAAAACCCAAGTATTTAAATACTGTCGATAACCCTGTTTTCAAGAAAAGCAAAAACCTTTTTTCGCTGAATTATGCAAAAAATGCCATCAAGGATACCATTATACTCGGTGAAGGGTATATGGATGTTATCGCCATGAACCAGGCAGGGTTTGAAAATACTGTTGCTACCTTGGGTACAGCACTTACCTCCGAACAGGCAAGACTTATCGCATCTTATGCAAAAGAAGTGATTATCGCCTATGATACAGACGGCCCGGGAAGAGCTGCCACAAATCGTGCAGTAGCACTTTTTGATGAGGTCGGTATCAAGACAAAAATCCTTGATATGCAGGGAGCAAAAGACCCTGACGAGTATATCAAAAAGTTTGGTGTGCAGCGGTTTAAGATGCTTTTAGAGGGTTCAAGAAGTGTCAACGATTATCAGCTTTCAGTTATCAAATCGAAATATGATGTTACTTTAGCTGAAGGGCAGGCGGCGTATCTTTCCGAGGCTTCCAAATATCTCGCAACAGTGGAAAGCCCTATTGAACGAGAAATTTACGCAGGCGTTATTGCAAAGGAAACGGGAGTTTCCAAAGAGAGTATACTTTCGAGTATAAATTCTCTTGTAAAACGCCGTGAAAACCGTGAAAAGAAAAAAGCGTGGACGGATATACAAATCGGCAGGGATAAACCTGTTGACAGGAGTAATCCACAGCGCACTGTAAACCTTCAGGCGGCTCTGGCTGAGGAAGGAATTATATCATTTCTTTATAAGCATCAGGATTACAGGGATTATATTATGAGTAAAATTTCCGAAGAAGATTTCGTAACCGATTTAAATCGAGAGATTTTTGGTATAATGCTTAAAAAGATGCAAAATAATGAAAGTATCAGTCTTATGGACTTTAATCCCGAGCTTTCACAGGAAAAACTTGCGAAGCTCAGTGGAATTTTAGCAAACCACAGCGACCTCAACATCACCGAGGAAGCAGTTAATGATTATATAAATATTCTTGATAATCAGAAATATAAAAATGCATCCGCCAAAGCAGGGGAGCTTTCCGATGAGGAGCTTTTAAACCTTGCTAAGAGATTGCGTGAAAAAAAGAAATAGAACAAAAAGGGAAAAGGAGCACTTAAAATGGCAGGAGACAAAAAAACAGCAATCACCGACCTTATGGAACAGGGTAAAATCAAAGGTAAACTTACTACCAAAGAAATTACCGACTTTTTTGAAGAACTCGATTTTGATATCGAGCAGATGGACAAACTCTACGATTCACTCGAAACACTTAATATCGAGATTATCGAGGATTTCAACATCGAAGAAGAGCTTGACCTTAACCTTGATATCGAAAGCACAGTTACCGATGAAGACCCCGAAGGTACCGGTGACGGCATCAATATTGACGACCCCGTAAAGGTTTATCTTAAGGAAATCGGACGCGTTCCGCTTCTTTCTACCGATGAGGAAGTGGAGCTTGCTGAAAAAATGGCAACAGGTGACCCCGTTGCGCGTCAGCGCCTGAGTGAGGCGAACTTAAGACTTGTTGTAAGTATTGCAAAACGTTATGTGGGACGCGGTATGCAGTTTTTAGACCTCATTCAGGAAGGTAACTTAGGTCTTATCAAGGCTGTTGAAAAGTTTGACCATACAAAAGGTTTTAAATTTTCTACCTATGCTACATGGTGGATTCGTCAGGCTATCACAAGAGCTATTGCCGATCAGGCGAGAACCATAAGAATTCCCGTTCATATGGTTGAAACCATCAACCGCGTTAAAAAAGTAAGCAGTCAGCTCCTCCATAAAAATGGTCATGAGCCGAGCGCTGAAGAAATTGCAAAAGAAATCGATATGCCTATCGATAAAGTAAGAGAAATTCTGCGTGTTTCCCAGGAACCTGTTTCACTCGAAACCCCTATCGGTGAGGAAGAAGACAGCCATCTTGGAGATTTTATTCCCGATGATGATGCTCCTTCTCCTGCAGATGCGGCTTCTCATACCTTGCTTAAGGAACAACTTGGTAATGTTCTGGGTACTCTGACTCCACGCGAAGAAAAGGTTCTGCGTTTGCGTTTCGGTCTTGAAGACGGCAGAAGCCGTACACTCGAGGAAGTGGGCAAAGAGTTTGATGTTACCCGCGAACGCATCAGACAGATTGAAGCAAAAGCTTTAAGAAAACTCCGTCATCCGAGTCGCAGTAAAAAGCTCAAGGACTTCCTGGACTAAGAGGGGAATTTGATATGCATATAACTTTAGAATCTGATTATGCGGTAAGAATAGTTACTTTTTTGGCCGCTCAGAATACCCGGTTTGATGCTAAAACCATTTCCGAGAATACCGAAGTAACTTTGCGATTTGCCCTTAAAATTTTAAGGAAACTTGTTGCAAGCGAAATTGTCCGCTCTTATAAGGGAACAACAGGTGGTTATGAGCTTATGAAAACCCCTGATAAAATTTCTCTTTCCGATGTAATAGGCGCAATTGAAGGACCTTATTATTTCAGCCGCTGTTTAAATCCGGAGAATGGTTGTCCGAGAACTAATGGTTGCGGATGTAAAGCATCAAAGGTGTTTGCAGATATTTCAAAAACTGTTTCCAATAAACTTTCAAAAACAACTTTTGACCAGTTGATATGATAAAAAGCCCTGTATCACAGGGCTTTTTAATTTTTATCGAAAAAGTCTTGCATCGCACCTTAGGGGACGGTGTATAATTGTTGTAATCCATATTATGTACAGACGGGGGAGATGTCCCCACGCCTGTAAAGCTTATTTCTTTACAAAGGACATACAGTCTGTGCACTGGTCCATAGAAGGATTTGTTTCATGAGTTCCCACTCTGATTTTTTCAAGAGCACAGTAATTTTCGCTTTCGCAGTGGTGTTTGCACTGGGTAACGGAACATTCGATACAGTGATTTGCCTTACAGTTCATAAAAATACCTCCAAAAAATTACTTCTGCTTTTAATTTCGCAGACAACAGTAGTATTCCTTGAAAGATTATTTTTTATGCTTTTTCAGTTCATATTTTTTCTTTGTGGCAAGTCCGCCGCGAATGTGGCGTTCACTTTTGTTCAAATCAAGGATTTTTCTTACAGCCTTAAAAAGTTCCGGGTTTTCTTTTCTTAGTTTTTCCGTAATATCTTTATGTACCGTTGATTTTGAAATTCCGAATTTTTTTGCAGTTGCCCTGACTGTTGAATTGTTTTCGATTATATGTCGGGCTAATATAACACATCTCCGATATGTATCAAAATTCACCTTACCACCTTCTTATGTTTTTTGTCGGTTACGCCTATGCAAATATATGCAAAAACCAAAGTAAATATAACAAAAATATAAGGAATTACCGGCAATTCATATTACCGAAAAAGTAAACATATTTTACTAAATAACCAATTTGTTAAAAATGTCAAATATATACATTATAATCTTGGCTATTTTGTGGTTGATTTTGAGTACGATATATGTTACAATAATGTTGGATAGGTGTCGACTTTTTTAAGAAATACTATCGGATTGCTGCTGATTGTTCTCTTATGACATTGTCCTAAAAATAATATAAGGAGATTCAAATTAATGGAAAAACAGAATATCAACGCTTCGGAATACTATACCATAGATGTCCTTCACATTATTAAATCTTTGTGGCGGCGTGCATGGATTATAGTGCTTGTGAGTATTATTGTCGCTGCAATTGGCTTTAGTTTTTCAGCGTTTTTAATCACCCCTACATATTCGTCTTCTATCAAGCTTTATGTTAATAACAGTTCAATCTCTCTGGGCAATACGACTTTCAGTATCAGCTCCTCTGAACTGACAGCGGCACAGAGCCTTGTAAAAACTTATGGCGAAATTTTAGACAGCCGCAGTACCCTTGAACGCGTTATCAACAAAGCAGGGGTCGACTATACTGTTAAAGAACTTCATAAGATGCTGGCTTATAAATCTTCCAATGATACTGAAATTATGAAGGTTACTATAACAACTACAGATCCTTACGAAGCATCTTTGATAGCAAATACCATAGCAGAGGTTTTACCTACCCGTATTGCTGAGATTATTGATGGTGCCTCGATGGAAGTCGTGGACTCTGCTATTCCTGAACTTGAAAAGGTTGCTCCGAGCATTACAAAATATACTGCGCTGGGATTCATACTGGGTATACTTTTAAGTGTCACGATACTTGTTGTTTTCGCATTGCTTGATGATACCATTCACGATGAGGATTATATCCTTAACAATTATGAGTACCCGATTCTCGGTAAGGTTCCAAATCTCCTGACCGCAACTAATAAGAAGTACAGCTATTATTCACAAAAGCATAAACATTCGGGAAGGAGACATAAGGCATGAAAAAGAAAGTAAGAAAAACCAAAGGCAATGTTTTGTTTCCGACCGATAATAAGAAAACATTACACAAAAACCTTGAATTTACTGCAACCGAACAGTATAAACTTATCCGTGCAAATTTAGACTTTATGCTCCACGAAGACGAGAAATGTCCTGTAATCGGTGTAACCAGTGCTACGCGCGGTGAAGGAAAGAGTACAACCGCAATCAATATTTCATATGTTCTTGCTGAGCGTGGAAGTAAGGTTCTGCTTATAGATGGTGACTTGCGTATTCCTTCGGTTGCTAAGAAAATGGATATCAGGAGCACTCCCGGTCTTACTGATGTTCTTATGAACAAAGAACCTATGCAGCTGAGTGATTATCAGTCGGATTTGCTTGAGAACTGGTTTATTATTCCGTCCGGATATATTCCGCCTAACCCTTCGGAACTGTTGAGTTCCAAGAGAATGGAAGCAGTTTTAAAAGGACTTAAAGAGCATTTTGATTACATTATTATCGATTTGCCTCCCGTAAACATTGTTTCCGATGCAGTTGCCATTTCAAATTATGTTGCAGGTATGGTGGTTGTTGTCAGGGAAGAATATACCGAGAAAAAAGAACTGGAACATTGTTTCAGACAGCTTAAACTCTCCAATGTAAAAATTCTCGGATGTGTTATGAATGAAACCAAAACCGGCAGAGGTTCATACGGCAGATACAAAAAGTACAAGTATTATAAGTACTATCGTCATTATCAGAGCGAACCTGAGGTTTCAAAGTTATGATAGACTGGCATAGTCATATCCTTCCCGGAATAGATGACGGAAGCAAAGACATAAGCGAAAGCCTTGAACTTCTTTCGATGCTTTTGGCACAGGGAGTCAGAAAAGTTGTTGCGACACCGCATTTTTATGCAAATGATGAACTTGTTGCAAGCTTTATTGAAAGAAGACAAAAAGCCTTTGAGGATTTAAAGTCTGTCTGTCCTGATAATTCTCCCGATATTCTGCTTGGTGCGGAGGTCAGGTACTATGCAGGAATAGAGAACCTTGAAGACTTGAGCTGTCTGTGTATAGGCGACTCAAAACTGTTGCTTTTGGAAATGCC
The DNA here is from genome assembly GCA_045615345.1 of Fumia sp. Lineage (GTDB taxonomy): Bacteria > Bacillota > Clostridia > Oscillospirales > Ruminococcaceae > Fumia. The sequence goes on from JAZLER010000031.1 coordinate 46,550, forward strand.
TATGGAAAAATGGACAGATTACACTGTAAGAGAGCTTATTAATATTGCTAATGCGAGAAATATAAAGCTTGTACTGGCACATATTGAACGATACTTGGCTTTACAGAGTAGCACTGTATGGAATGAGCTTTACGAAGCAGGTATTCTTATGCAGGTAAATGCAAGCTTTTTTACAGAATTATTTACTAAACGCAAATCGCTTTTATATCTGCAAAATGGTATGGTACATTTCATTGGTTCTGATTGTCATAATATAAAAAATCGCCCACCGCATCTTGGTGAGGCATATGAAATTATCCGAAAGAAATTCGGAACCGAGGTTTTGTTTCAATTTAATGAGTTTGGCGAATCCTTACTCATATAAAAAATAAAAAATTTATGAAAGGAAGTAATCCAAAATGAAAAAAATTATTACTTTTTGTCTCGCAGTTGTAATGCTTATGAGTGTAAGTATGACTGCATCCGCAAATTTCGGAGGCTTTGTTAACAGTGCTTTTGCTAACCTTGCCCCCACTCTTGTCAGCGGAACTAACGCAGCAGAAGATTGTGATGCACAGCTTATCATCACAGCTTATGCTAATCGTGAAACCTTGCCTGAAGAGCTTCGCGAAAAAATTGAAGAGGCTTTTGACATCCTCAAAACCACAGAAGATTTCGGCGATTTAAGTGACGAAATCGGAGAGCTTGCAAAAAACATGGGACTTGATCCTAAAGGTCTTGCTGTAAGCGATATGTTCGATATCCGTATGTCTGATTGTGATAACCACGATCTCCACGGACATTTCGATGTTACACTCGCAGCTGATGCACTTGAACACTTTGTTTGCTTGCTCCATTATCACGGCGATTTCTGGCATATCGTTGAAGGTGCTGAAGTAACAAACGGTGGTACTCACCTTGAATTCGATGCAATGGAATTCTCTCCCTTTGCTATCGTTGTAGATGCTGTTGCACTTGAAGCAGAAGAAGCTTCACAGCCTGTTGCTGACATAGATAAAGATGCTGATGCTCCTGATGTAAGCGGTATGCCTGCAGATCATCTTTTGTGCTGGATTATCATCATAATCCTTCTTGTTGCTATTATCGTTACTATTATTTCCAAGAAAGAAAAAAAGAATAAGAAATAATTGAGGTGTTTTTTATGAATTTATTCAATATGCCACATATGCACACTTTGTGCTGGATTGTTATTGTAGCTCTTTTGATAGTTGAAATTGCTCTTCTTCTCAAAAAAGGCAAAAAAGATAAAAAATAATTAGTTGAGGTGACTTGAAATGAGAAAAACTTCAGGTAATGAAATTAAATATTTAAAGTATGGTCTTATTGCGGTTTTGAGCGTTTTTCTCATTTTAGGTTTATTTTTGCTCCTGAAAGGCTGGGAAGAAAAACATAGTTTTTTCCCGAGCCGGGAAATATCGGAAGAAACTTTGACCTATAAAGGCGGGGAATATGTTTTAAAAGATAATATTGAAACCTTCCTCGTCTTAGGTCTTGATAAGTTTGATGGTGATTTTGTAAATGATTCTTACAATAATGACCAGTGTGCCGATTTTCTGATGTTGTTTGTCTTAGATAATGAAACAAAGAAATGCAGCGCTGTTCATATAAACCGTGATACCATGGCAAGCGTGAATGTTCTCGGCGTTGCCGGAAATCGGGTTGATACTGTTACAAAACAGATAGCCCTTGCGCATACTTATGGACAAGGTGGGGATGTCAGCTGTCGAAATACAGCCGATGCAGTATCCAAACTCCTTATGAATGTAAAGGTAAACCATTATATTTCCTTTACGCTGGATTCTGTAACTGTTATGAACGATCTTGTAGGTGGCGTTGAAGTAGTAGTTTCTGACGACTTTTCAGAAGTTGATGGAACTCTTGTGCAAGGAGAAACTATTACCCTGACAGGCGAACAGGCAATGAATTTTGTCCGTACCCGTTATGGCCTTGAAGACAGCAGCAACAGTACACGAATGAAACGCCAGCAGCAGTATGTAACTGCTTTGTATGAAAAATATACTGAGTGCGTTGAAAATGATGATGAATTTATTGTTGAAGCATCACTTGCGATGTCGGATTATATTGTATCCGACCGCTCTGTAACACAACTCCAGGACCTTTCGCGTAAATTCTCTGAATACGAATTTGTCGGAATAGATGATTTCGATGGTGAATTGACCCTTGGAGAGGAGTTTATGGAGTTTTATCCTGATGAGGATTCTGTTTTGGAAATTGTTGTAGACAGTTTCTATGAAATTAAAGATTAATTTTATGTTTTTACGGAAAGGGGAGAAAGAGTAAATGAACTGTACAAAAGTGGATATTGCTGCTGACTCCCGTACCCAAACGGAAATGCGCAAGCAGATTTTGATAAAGGACAAGAAAATATACAACTTTTTCAAAAGAGGTTTTGATATTTTCTGTTCTTCAATTGGTCTTATTATACTTTTAGTACCGCTACTTATAATTTCGCTTATAATTGTAATCGACAGTCCCGGGGCTTCCCCGATTTATTCTCAGAAACGCATCGGGAAAAATGGAAAGAGCTTCAATTTTTATAAATTCAGATCTATGGTTCCCAACGCTGAGAGTATGCTTGATTCTTTGCTTTCTCAGAATGAAATGGACGGTCCTGTATTTAAAATAAAAAAAGACCCGAGAATTACTCGTGTCGGACGCCTTATAAGACGCACAGGTTTAGATGAACTTCCACAGCTCTGGAATGTCTTTATCGGTGATATGAGTCTGGTTGGCCCTCGTCCTCCGCTTCCCCGTGAGGTAGAAATGTATGACGAGTACCAGTTCCAGCGACTTTTAATTATACCCGGAATTACCTGCTACTGGCAGGTACAGCCTGAACGTAACAGCCTCTCATTTGATGAGTGGGTTGCTTTGGATTTGAAATATATAGAAGAACGCAACTTCTTTAAAGATATACTTATTCTCTTTAAAACTGTTTTTGCAGTATTCGGACAGGAGGGGGAATAATGCCATCCTCTAAAAAGGAAAATACAATTCTGTTGCTTGCGAAAGTGTATATCAAAGATATTTGTATGATGCTTTACGATATGGGCGCTGTTACAGTTGCCTTTTTTCTCGCATTATGGGTAAGATTTGACTGTCAGTTTTCACAGATTCCTGAAGATTACCTTGCATCATGGCTTAAATTTACCCCTATATATATTGTTGTCAGTATTATTGTTTTCTGGATGTTTCACCTGTATCAGAATATCTGGAGATTTGCAAGCTTTGTGGAGCTTAAGCTTATAATCTGTGCTTCGAGCATTCTTGCAATTTTTCATACTGTGGGCATTACATTATTGTTTCAGCGAATGCCTGTTACATATTATGTTATCGGTACCACAATTCAGTTTATGATGATTGTTTTTGTTCGTTTTGCTTATCGTTTTGTTGTGTTGGAAATCAGCAAAAATATGAAACTTTCAAAAACTATGGCTGCAACGAAAGTTATGCTTATCGGTGCCGGCGAAGCAGGTCAGATGATTATCGGTGATTTGCAGAGTTCGAGAAATGTAAACGAGTATGTTTGTTGCATTATTGATGATGATGAGAAAAAACAGGGAAGATTTCTCTATGGTGTACCTATTGTAGGCGGCAGGGAAGATATTTTGCTCAATGTCGAAAAATATGGTATTGAAAAGATTTATTTTACCATACCAAGTGCCAGTGCTGATGTGCGCCGTGATATCCTTGATATATGCAAGGAAACAAACTGTCAGCTGAAAAGCCTGCCCGGAATTGCTGAACTTGTTTCCGGTGTAGTTGATGCAAGCTATATGCGTGATGTTTCGGTTGAGGACCTGCTTGGAAGAGAATCTGTCAAGGTGAATATGGATGAAATTTTTGATTTCATTAAGGATAAAGTAATCCTTGTAACCGGTGGAGGAGGCTCTATCGGCAGTGAACTTTGCAGACAGATTGCAAAACATAATCCGAAGACACTGATCGTGTTTGATATTTATGAAAACAATGCACATGCCATAGGACTTGAACTTAAGGATAAATACCCGGAGCTTAATCTCGAGGTGCTTATTGGTTCTGTCCGTGACAGTAAACGCATTAATCAGGTTTTTGAAAAATATAAACCTGATGTTGTATACCATGCGGCGGCTCATAAGCATGTTCCCCTGATGGAGGACAGCCCTTGTGAGTCCATAAAAAACAATGCTATCGGTACCTATAAAACTGCATATGCGGCTATGATAAACGGTTGTAAGCGCTTTGTTCTGATTTCTACCGATAAGGCGGTTAATCCCACCAACATTATGGGCGCTTCAAAACGCATTTGTGAGATGATTATTCAGTCGTTTGACAGAATGGTTAAAGAAGGAAAAGTCCGTGAAATCAATCCTTTGTATACCCATATTGAAGATACTGATTATGATATGACTGATATGGTTCATAGTGATATAAAGCCCATAACAGAATTTGTGGCTGTGCGTTTTGGTAATGTACTTGGAAGTAATGGTTCTGTTGTTCCGAGATTTAAAGAACAGATTGCAAAAGGTGGACCGGTAACAGTTACCCACCCCGATATAATCCGTTATTTTATGACAATTCCGGAGGCTTCCTCCCTTGTTTTGCAAGCAGGTGTATACGCAAATGGCGGCGAGATTTTTGTGCTCGATATGGGTGCTCCCGTAAAAATCGACACTTTGGCAAGAAATCTTATTCGTCTTTCAGGGCTTAAACCTGATGTTGATATTAAAATCGAATATACAGGTCTTCGTGCAGGTGAGAAACTGTATGAAGAGAAGCTTATGTCTGAAGAAGGTTTAAAGACTACTAAAAATCAGCTCATACATATCGGTTCTCCCATACCTTTTGATATTGATGAGTTTTTGAGTCAGCTTAAATCTTTGATGGCAGTTGCATACGATGGTCAGGAAGACAAAATTCGTGATGCTGTTTCTGAAATAGTAGGAACTTATCATCCGGCATAAGATGATTTTAAACAGAATAGGGCTAATTTTGAAAATTTATTATGTTTTAGGAGTTGGTTTAATATTATGTATAAAAACGTTTTAAAGCGATTTACAGATATTATACTTTCCGGTATCGCAATAGTGCTGCTCGCAATCCCTATGCTGATTATTGCTCTTGTAATAAAGATTGATGACCCGGGACCTGTGTTGTTTAAACAAAAAAGAATAGGTAAGAATAAAAAAGGTGAGGTTACATACTTTATGATCTGGAAATACAGAAGCATGAAGATGAGTACACCACACGATACCCCTACTCATATGCTTTCAAATCCGGAACAGTACATAACCCGTGTAGGAAAGTTTATCCGCAAAACAAGTCTTGATGAGTTACCTCAGATATACCAGGTTTTTACAGGCAAAATATCTTGTGTTGGTCCTCGTCCTGCCTTGTGGAATCAGACTGATTTGTGGGAAGAACGCGAAAAATATGGTGCAAATGATGTAAAACCCGGTATTACAGGTTGGGCACAGATAAATGGAAGAGATGAACTTGAAATTCCCGTTAAGGCAAAACTCGATGGTGAGTATGTAAAAGCTATCAATGACGGATTTTTCAAGGGAATTGCTATGGATGTCAAGTGTGTTTTCGGAACAGTAAAATCGGTGCTTAAATCTGATGGGGTTGTCGAAGGTGGAACCGGTGAACTCAATAAAAACAAAGAAGTGATTTCGTAATGAAAAAGGTATTAATTACCGGTGCTGACAGTTATATAGGCACTTCGTTTGAAAATTACATAAGTAAAAATTATCCTGACGATTATACTGTCGATACTGTTGATATGATTGATGATGCCTGGAAAGTAAAAAGCTTTACAGGGTATGATACGGTTTTCCATGTTGCCGGGATCGCTCATCAGAAAGAAACTAAAAAAAATCAGGATTTGTATTATAAAGTAAACAGGGACCTTGCTGTTGAAACCGCCAAAAAAGCAAAACATGATGGTGTTAAGCAATTTATATTCTTAAGCTCTATGAGTGTTTATGGGATGGATATTGGGGTCATCACAAGGGAAACTGAACCTGCTCCCAGAAGTCATTATGGAAAATCCAAATGGCAGGCTGAGAAGGAGATAGAAACTCTTAACGATGATAATTTCAAAGTTTGCATTCTTCGCCCACCGATGGTGTATGGAGAGGGCTGTAAAGGAAATTATCAGTTTCTGGTAAAAATAGCGACCACTTTTACTGTTTTGCCTGACTATGAAAATAAGCGCAGTATGATCCATATAGATAATTTATCTAAGTATGTAAAGTTATGCATCGATGCATATTCTGAAGGAATTTATTTTCCACAGAATGAGTCGTATGTATGTACTTGCGAGATGATCATGGGCATCAGGAAGAATATGGGAAAACAGTTTAAAACTGTTAAAATATTTAATCCTGTTATCAAGTTTTGTGCAAAATTTGTTCCAAAGGGCAGAAAAGCTTTTGGAGATTTGATATATTGCGATTCAGATAGTTTTAATTTGTGTGAGTGATACGATGAAGAAAAATAAAGATATTTTATTCTTGTTGCAGTTTTTTTATCCTGAGTATATTTCTTCAGCTACTTTACCTTTTGATACAGCTACCAAGCTTGCAGAAGAAGGTTTTTCGGTTGATGTACTGTGTGGTTATCCCCATGAGTATACAGATGAAGAAAACATTCCGTATAAAGAAACTGTAAATAATATTAATATTAAAAGAGCAAAGTATTTACAGATGGACAGAAAAAAAGCATTTGGTCGTATAGTGAATTATCTTTCCTTGACTATTGTAATGCTTTTCCATCTTTTTTCATTAAGGAAGTACAAGGCTATCGTAGTATATTCCAATCCTCCTATTTTACCGTTTGTTGCCGCATTGGCAAGCAAACTTTTTAAATGTAAATTAATTTTTGTTGCATATGATTTGTACCCGGAAATAGCTATAAAGACTGATTCGCTTTCGGAAAACAGTATAGTAACAAAACTTATGAATTATATTAATAAGTTTGTTTATAAGCTGGCATATGCTGTTGTTGTTCTTTCCTCAGAAATGAAAGAATATGTCATAAAAAACAGAAATATCAGTGCCGATAAGGTTTATGTCATTCCTAACTGGTTTAAAGATGAATATCAGCCTGATGACAAAAAAGACGATAATCCTTTTGTTTCGGTAGCAAATAAACGATTTGTAATAGGATATTTCGGGAATATGGGTGTTGCTCAGGATATGAAGCCCATCAAAGATGCTATTAGATATTTTAAAGATGATAAAGATGTTTGTTTCTTCTTAGCAGGACACGGCTCAAAATATTTTGACTTAAAGAAAATGATTGCCGATGAGAAAATAGAGAATACATATTTTTATGGCTTTTTAAAAGGGCAGGATTACCTTGATGCATTACATGCGTGTGATTGTGCTGTTATAACCTTAAAGAAGGGTTTGACAGGGTTGTGTGTGCCCAGTAAAACATATGGATATATGATGCAGGGCGTTCCTATAATTGTGTTTATGGACGACTCTGACATTGTAAAAGATGTTCAGTTGGGTGCAGGGTATCATATTACCGATAACTCATCACAGGAATTTATTCAACTGATTGATTGGTTGAAAAATAATCCTGAGGACTATAAAGACAAGGGCAACAGGTGCAGAAGCATTTATTGTGAAAACTATACACCCGATGTTTGCCTTGAAAAGTATGTTAAGTTATTATCAGACTTAAAACTCAATTAATATATATGGTCACTATTCGGCAAAGGCAGGGAATAAATTGTGAAAGTATTCATTTTGACAACTGTTATGGCGCCTTACAGAGTTCAGCTGTTCAGTGAAATAGGCAAACAGTGTGAATTGTATGTTTGTTTTGAACAGATGCGCAGTTCAGAGAGAAACGATAACTGGTATGATGAAAGCTCTGCGAATTTTAAACTTGTCGGACTTAAAAAGTGGGATTCATCTTTAAGTTCAGTTAAATTTGAAGTACTTAAGCATATCCGTAACATTAAGCCTGATATAGTAATTGCCTATGAGTATTCTACAAATACAGCACTTATGCTTTTAAGTTACTGTCAGGTAATGGGAATTCCGTATATTATAAACTGCGATGGTGCGTTTGTTTCAAAAAGTATGAAAGACATCGTCAAAAAATGGTATATAAGCAGAGCAAAAGGCTTTATTTCCAGTGGAAAAATGGCTGACGAGTATCTTTTACATTATGGTGGGCACAAAGAATATATTTACCATAATCATTTCACAAGTTTGCATAATAAAGACATTATTGAGCATCTACCGTCACCTGAGGAAAAACAGCTTATAAGACAGAAGGTGGGTATACCTGAAAAAAAGGTAATTCTTTCGGTCGGACAGTTTATTCACAGAAAAGGTTATGATGTGCTTTTAAAGGCATCTAAGAATTTTTCCGATGATGTGGGCGTTTATATTATAGGTGGTCAGGTTACTCCTGAATACGAAATATTGGTAAATGAATTGAACCTTAAAAACATTCATTTTCTTGATTTTATGCCACCTGAAGAATTGAAGTACTATTATCTTGCAGCTGATTTGTTTGTACTTCCTACCCGTGAGGATGTATGGGGATTGGTTATAAACGAAGCTATGGCGTGTGGCTTGCCGGTTGTTACTACAGACCGCTGTGTTGCAGGTATTGAAATGATTGAAAATGATGTCAACGGCTATGTTGTGCCTGTTGATAATTATGATATGCTATATAGTGCGATGGATAAAATTTTGGCAGATGATGCGATGAGAAACAGTATGTCGGCTGAAAACTTAAAGCTTATCAGAGATTATACTTATGAAGTTTCTGCGCGGGATATTATGTTTGCAATTGAGGGCGTATACAAAAAGAAAAAATGATGTAAAGAGGTTATTGGAAAATGAAAGTTTGTTTTTTGCATGCAGGTTTTTCTTTGCATGGTGGTATAGAAAGGGTACTTTCAATTATAGTTCGTAACCTTAATATGAAAAAAAATGTGGAAATACACTGTCTTTCCCTTTTTGAATCTCATCCTCTGGACTTTTTTATGTTGCCTTCCGATATAAAAATTAATTATTTGTTTAAAGAACAGATAGATATGAAAACAGCCTTTGTAAAAGGTGGAGTTAACAGATTAATTAAATATCTGAAAACCAATGATATCAATGTAATTGTTGCCTGTGGTGCTATGTATTTTCCGTTGGCTTGCTTTTGTGGTAAACTTACCGGTACAAAAGTTATTTGCTGGGAACATACAAATCCTGAAGTTAAAAATGAGTTCTCATTTCAGGGGGTAAGCAGAAAAACAGGGGCAATTTTTTCTGATATGAATGTCTTGATTTCCAAAGAAGCGAAAACTTACTATGAAAAACATTTTCGCAAGAAAAGAAATATAGTAATTTATAACCCTGTGGACAATGCTTTGTTTGAAAAGGATGCTTGTTACGATAAGGAGTCCGTAAAGCTTATCAGTGTTGGCAGATTAACATATCCAAAAAATTATCAGTTATTAATTGATATTGCTGAAAAGCTTTTAGATAAAAATGATGGCTGGGTGTGGCATATCTATGGAGATGGAGAAGAGCGCGAACAACTGGAAAGAATAATCGCTGAAAAGGATTTGATTGACAAAGTAGTGCTGATGGGAACAGTTGCAGATATTTATGATCGCTATCCTGAGTATGCAGCAATTGTTATGACTTCAAGGTACGAAGGATTTCCGATGGTATTGCTTGAGGCGGCAGCCAAGGGACTTCCGATGATCAGTTTTGATATTTCAACAGGTCCCAAAGAAATTATTAAAGACAATTTAAATGGATTTTTAATCCCGAACGGCGATACCGATTGTATGCTCGAAAAGTTGGACCTATTGCTTAATGATAAAGAATTAAGAACGAGATTTTCTGCAGAAGCCAAGAGAAAAGCTCAATCCTTCGGTGTGGATAATATTGTAAATCATTGGTGTGAGTTGTTCGATAAAATTATGTCAAAGTAGTTAAGAACTGGATGATATTATGAGAAAAATTGTATTTGTAGTTGAAATGTTGTTTGGTGGTGGTGCTGAACGAGTAACGGCAGCACTTGCCAATGAACTTTGCAAGGATAAAGAGAATCAAGTTCATATTATTACATATTTGCGTGATGAGAGCAAAGAGTATTTTTTGGATAGTTCTGTTATAAAACATGAAATTGGCAATATCACGGGTGGAGTCAAAGTCCAGAGAATTTATAAAAGAATTGCACGCATAAGAAGTATAATAAAAGAAATAGACCCTTATTGTGTTATTTCTTTGGGATCACCCATAATCGTTAATCCTCTTACTGTTGCTATGATGGGACTTGGCTATCCCCTTATTCTGTCCGAAAGAAATGACCCTAAGAGCTTTCCTGTATCGAAGTTTCAGCGATTTTCTCGTATGTTATGCTATTCGTATTGCAAAGGTTTGGTTTTTCAGACACATGAAGCAAAAGAATTTTTCCCAAAATTCATTCAGAAAAAAGGTGTTGTTATCTGTAATCCCATTACGAGTAAATTGCCTGACCCATATCAGGGAGAAAGAAACACTTCTATCGTGAATTTTTGCAGATTGACTTATCAGAAAAACTTGGATTTACTGATCGATGCTTTTTCGGATATATCCGAAGAGTTCTCACAGTATTCTCTGAGTATATACGGAGATGGCGAAGAAAGAGACAGATTGCAGGATAAGATTAATCAAATGGGCTTATCCGACAGGATTATACTCCATGGTTATAAAAGTAACATTTATGAGGAAATAAATAAGGCTTCGATGTTTGTTTCATCTTCAGACTATGAAGGTATATCAAATTCTATGCTGGAAGCCATTGCGCTGGGAATTCCAAGTGTTTGTACGGATTGCCCTGCCGGTGGTGCGAGGGAAGTCATAGAGCATGGTGTAAATGGGTTATTGGTTCCTGTAAGAAACAGAGAAAAAATGTCAGAAGCCATGAAAAGTATATTAAGTGATGCTAAGCTCGCTGAGTCATTCAGTAATGAGGGATTAAAACTCAGAGAAAAAATCAGTGTCAGCGAAATTGCAAAGAAATGGCTTGATGCGATATGTGGCTTTGTTTCCTGATATGATGTAAATCAAATCTTTCAGAGAAGGGTTATGTTAAAATGAGTAAAATTAAAACTATCCTCAGACTTATAACAGATTCGGATTTTCGCTTTGTTGCTTTGGCAAACAAGGGCTTGAAAGGTAAGACTCCCGCAGATAAATTCTTAAAAAAAGTTTATCGCTTTTATATGGGAAGAGAGCTTAATTTAGAAAATCCCGAGTTTTATACAGAGAAACTTCAGTGGCTTAAACTTTACGACCATCGTCCCGAATATACAACTATGGTTGATAAATACGCTGTTAAACAGTATGTATCAGAGCGTATCGGAGAAGAGTATGTAATTCCTATGTTAGGTGTCTGGGATAGGGTAGAGGATATTGATTTTGATTCTTTGCCTGATAAATTTGTTCTCAAGCCCACCCATGACAGTGGCGGACTGGTGATTTGTACCGATAAAAGTAAACTTGATATCGAGGCAACAAAAGCAAAACTTGAACATTTTTTAGGCCGCAGATATTACGAACATAACAGGGAATGGCCATATAAGAATGTAAAGCCACGTATTATAGCAGAAGAATATATGGAAGACAGTACTTATAAGGAACTCAGGGATTATAAGTTTTTTACTTTTGGCGGAGTGCCAAAGGTGTTGTACATAGCTCAGGGAAGGGGCAGAGGCGAGCCTACTGTGGCAGATTTTTTTGATATGGATTATAATCATCTCCCCTTTACCATTGACCATGATACCGCAGAAATTCCTCCGGAAAAGCCACAGAATTTTGAGCTTATGAAGAAACTGGCAGCAACCCTTAGTGAGGGAACTCCTCAGCTCAGAGTTGATTTTTATGAAGTTGATGGTAAAGTATATTTCGGAGAAATGACATTTTTCCATTGCAGCGGGTTTGAAAGGTTTCATCCCGATGAATGGGATAAGAAGTTTGGCGATTGGGTAACTTTACCGAAAAAATAGCTAAAAGAGTTTTAATATAAATTTATAGAGGTATATGATAAGATGACAGGCTTGACAATTAAAGTTCCGCATAAATGGCCATTTTATACATTGTTTTCATTGTTAATGTTGTTATTATTTTTCAGATATGCATTGCTTATATCTTTTCCGTCTGTTGTGTTCGTTGGGATTTTGGCTATGATGGCATTTTGGGGAGACCGTGAGGAAATTCTTGCAGTATGTATATGTTGTGTTCCATTAGATGCGGCAGTACCATTTTATTGTGTCTTGCTGTTTTGTATTGCTGTGTATGCTTTTAAATATGGCAGAAATGTAAGACTGGATTTTGGATTTATTCCTATTGTGCTGATTATATTATGGGAATTACTTCACGGATTTATGGGTGAAATGGATCTTATACTAATGATTACACTAACTATTCCATATTTGCTTTTTGTTATATTATTTTTTATTCGTGATGTAAAGTCTGTTGATTACAGCTTTATTGTAAGAACATTCTCTGTTATGGTATTATGGATATGTGTTATTTTAGTTGTACGCCTGATGATACTTTGTGATTTTCAGCTTGATGTAGCTTTTTTCAATATGCAACGTTTAGGAATCAGTGATGAAGAAATCGGAAACTTGGTTATCAACCCTAACACCCTCGGAGTACAGTGTGTACTTGCGGTATCATGCTTATTGCAGTTGCGTATTAACGGACAAAAAAACATAGGCGATTTGATTTTGATAATCTCAATATTGATTTTAGGTGCTTTGACAATATCCAGAACATATTTGGCATGTTTGTTAATTATGATAGTTTATCTCCTCATTATATCCAAAGGGGGATTCAAGCAAAAACTAAAGCTTTTATTTGGCATTATTATTCTCCTCACGATTTCTGTATTTTTGATGTATTCGTTTTTCCCGACTACAATGGAATTATTCAGTCAGCGTTTAAACATAGAGGATATTACCAGTGGACGTGATTCTTTGTTCAGTGTATATAATAATTATATTATATCGTCTGCGAAAACACTTTTCTGGGGACTGGGAGCTTTGAATTTAGGTGATAAAGTAACAAATATATATTCTATTGCAGAAAATGTACCACATAACGGAATACAGGAAATTCTGGTATCATGGGGTATTCCGGGGTTGTTGTTGGTTATTTCGATGATGTTTGTGATGATAAGACGCTCCAGACAAGAAAATCCCAATCAGACAATGTTAAATTATTTGCCGTTTGTTATTTTGCTTGCTAAGATACAGGTAGGACAAATGGTTACATCACCATACACGATGATGGCGTTTGCTCTTATATATCTCAGTTTGTGCAGAAACTTTGGTTCGACAGAAAGATCAAATCAAATAATTTCATAATCGTTTAAAGAACGAAATGATTTTTGAAAAAATTGTAAGGTTAAAAGTATTATGAAAAAACTTAAATTAAACCTGATAATGTCGATTGCATATCAATTTGTGACGGTAGTATATGGATTTATATTGCCCAGACTGCTCATTAATACATATGGTTCCGAACTGTATGGATTGACACAGTCTATCAAGCAATTTTTAGGTCTTATATCTCTTCTGGATTTGGGAGTCGGACAGGTTGTCAGGAGTGCACTTTATAAGCCACTTGCGGAGAAAAATTCAATGCAAATCAGCAGAGTTATGGTTGCAGGGAGAAAATTTTACCGAACTTTGGCTTGTATTCTTCTTGGGTATATAGGTGTTCTCTTAGTTGTGTATCCTTTGATTATTGATCGGACTTTCGGTTTTATTTTTGTTGTGACTTTGGTTGCTATTATTTCGCTTGGGTCTTTTATGCAGTATTTTCTGGGCATCATCAACGAACAGTTACTGCACGCAGATCAGCAAAGTTACTTTATTTACGGAATTCATATTGTATGCACCGTAGCAAATCTGCTCCTTTGTGTATTTATGGTATATCTGAATGTTCCTATTCACATTATTATGCTGACCACCACAATTGTCTTTTCTGTTAAACCTGTATTCTATGTAATATATATTCGCAAGCACTATAATATTGATAAAAGAGCACATTATGACAAAGAAACTATTCCACAAAAATGGAATGGTATAGCACAGCATGTTTCTGCCGTTGTTCTTGACGGAACCGATAATGTGGTTCTGACTTTGTTTTCCACTTTGTCCAATGTGTCTGTATATTCGGTATACTATATGGTTATAGGAAGTATACAGGGTTTTTATCAGACTATTGCCGTTGGAATTCAATCTGCTGCAGGAGAAGTTTGGGCCAAACAAGATTTTGAAAAAATTAAGAAGATGTTCTCGACAGCAGAGTTTTATCTGCATACAACTACTGTGCTTTTGTTTTCCTGCGTAGGAGTGCTCATAGTTCCGTTTGTGCAGGTATATACAAATGGAATATCAGATAAAAACTATGTTCAGCCGTTATTTGCCTTGATTTTTACGGTGGCATACGGAATTCGTTGTTTAAGAACTCCGTATAACATCTGGATTTTAGCGGCCGGGCATTTTAAACAGACACAACGCTGTCATATTATTGCGGCATCTTTAAATCTGTTGCTTTCTATAATTATGGTCTGGAAATGGGGACTTATAGGTGTAGCAATCGGTACATTTATCGCTATGTGCTATCAGACAATATGGATGGCAGTATACGCTGTGCGAAATCTGACACAAAGTAAGATGAAAAATATGATTAAACGATTTGTGGTGGACATTGTAATGACATTGGCAATTTCATTGGCTACCTGTTGGATATCTTTGTCACAGGTTAACTATTTGGGGTGGATTGTTATGTCCGTAAAAGTTGTTGTGATTTCATCAGTGTGTGCTGTTGTGGTTTCCTTTGTTTTTTATCGGGAAGAGTGTCTGGACTTGGTGCGTAAACTTATACAAAAGTTTTTTCCGAATTGTAAAATGTTTAAAGCATAAAATGAATTTATGAAATGTGAGGGGTACTATGGGTGTCGGAAATAGTTTTTTATTTAAAAAAAATATCCTGATTACCGGTGCAGCAGGATTTATAGGAGCTAATCTGGTTGAAAAACTTTTTGATACTGACGAAAATCTCTTGGTTGTCGGTTTAGATAATATGAATGACTATTACGATGTATCCCTGAAGGAATATCGTTTACAGCAGATTGAAAGTGCTGTCAAAAAGAAACCTTCTGTTACATGGAATTTTGTCCGTGGAAATATTGCTGATAAAACTTTAGTTGATTCGCTTTTTGAAAAATATCATTTTGATATTGTTGTTAATCTTGCCGCACAGGCAGGTGTCCGTTATTCCATTGACCATCCTGATGTGTATATGGAGTCGAATATTACAGGCTTTTATAATATTTTGGAAGCTTGCCGGCACTATCCTGTGGAGCATCTGGTATATGCTTCAAGTTCAAGTGTCTACGGAAGTAACGAGAAAATTCCATACTCTACCGATGATAAAGTTGATAATCCTGTAAGCCTTTACGCAGCTACCAAAAAGTCCAATGAACTGTTGGCACACGCGTATTCAAAGCTATATAATATTCCGTCTACAGGTCTTCGCTTCTTTACGGTTTACGGACCGGCAGGGCGTCCTGATATGGCATATTTTGGATTTACTAATAAGCTTTTGCGTGGCGAAACAATTGAAATTTTCAATTATGGCAACTGTAAGCGTGACTTTACCTATGTCGATGATATCGTAGAGGGTGTAATCCGTGTTATGCAAGGCCCTCCCGAAAAGAAAACAGGTGAAGACGGACTTCCTGTTCCACCATATCGTATATACAATATCGGAAATAACAACCCCGAAAATCTGCTTGATTTCGTGAAAATTCTCGGCGAAGAGTTAATTGCAGCGGAAGTGTTACCTTCTGATTTTGATATAAATGCTCACAGCAAACTTGTTCCGATGCAGGCAGGCGATGTACCGATTACATACGCAGATGTAACGCCTCTGGAACGGGATTTCGGTTTCAAACCATCAGTAAGTTTGCGTGAAGGACTCAGAGCCTTCGCAAAATGGTACAAGGATTTTTATAAAAGTTAAGGATAGAGAGGTATCAGATATGAAAATTGCAGTAGCCGGAACAGGGTATGTGGGGCTGTCACTCGCCACTCTTCTTTCTACAAAACATGAGGTGGTTGCAGTAGATATCATCCCTGAAAAGGTAGATATGATTAATCGCCGTATTTCTCCTATCCAGGATGAATACATCGAAAAATATTTTTCGGAAAAAGAACTTAATCTCGTTGCAACTCTTGATATGGAAAAAGCTTACACCGATGCAGATTGTGTTATCGTTGCAGCTCCTACCAATTATGACAGCAAGCAAAACTATTTTGACACTTCTGCTGTTGAGCTTGTTATCGAGTCTGTGATGAAGTATAACAGTGATGCCCTCATTGTTATAAAATCCACAATTCCCGTAGGCTATACCGAAAAAATCAGATCAGAAACAGGAAACAGAAAGATAATTTTCAGCCCCGAGTTTTTGCGCGAATCAAAGGCTTTGTACGATAACTTGTATCCAAGCAGAATTATCGTGGGAACAGATTTGTCTGATTGTGAACTCACAAAATCTGCTGAAGAATTTGCCTTGCTTCTTAAAGACTGTGCAATCAAAGAAGATGTTGAAGTTTCTGTAATGGGCTTTACAGAAGCAGAAGCTGTGAAACTGTTTGCTAATACATATTTAGCTTTGAGGGTAAGTTTCTTTAATGAACTTGATACTTATGCTGAGATGAAGGGACTGGATACAAAGGCAATTATAGATGGTGTATGCCTTGACCCGCGAATAGGTGATCATTATAACAATCCTTCCTTCGGATATGGGGGATATTGTTTGCCCAAAGATACAAAGCAACTTCTGGCAAACTACGAGGGTGTGCCTCAGGATTTAATAGAGGCTATTGTGGAATCCAATCGCACCAGAAAAGATTTTATTGCAAACCGTGTATTGGAAAAAGCCGGTTGCGACCATGAAAATAATCAGGATGTGGTTGTTGGTTTATATCGCCTGACTATGAAAGCAAATTCCGATAATTTCCGTCAGAGTTCCATTCAGGGCGTTATGAAACGCATCAAGAATAAGGGTGTAAAAGTTATTATTTTTGAACCAACTTTAGAGGATGGAACCACCTTTTCAGGCAGCGAGGTTGTGAATGACCTCAAGAAATTCAAATCACTCAGTAATGTTATTCTTGCCAACAGATATGACAGTGAACTGGATGATGTAGCAGATAAGGTATATACCCGAGATATTTTTGAGTGTGACTAATAAAAAAGAATTGGAGCAGAAAGATGTCCCTGTTTAAAAATAAAACTCTTATGATTACCGGTGGAACAGGTTCGTTCGGCAATGCTGTGTTGAACCGTTTTCTTGACACGGATATAGGAGAGATAAGAATTTTCTCCAGAGATGAGAAAAAACAAGACGATATGCGTCATGAATTTCAGGTAAAGATGCCTGAAGTTGCTGAAAAAATTAAATTCTATATAGGTGATGTGCGCGATATTCAGTCTGTGCGTAATGCTATGCATGGTGTTGATTACATATTTCATGCAGCAGCGTTAAAACAGGTTCCTTCCTGTGAATTTTTCCCGATTGAAGCAGTTAAGACTAATGTGCTCGGTACCGAGAATGTACTTACCGCAGCAATTGAAGCAGGGGTGAAAAATGTTGTCTGCCTTTCTACTGATAAGGCTGCATACCCTGTAAATGCTATGGGAACATCAAAAGCAATGATGGAAAAAGTTGTTGTTGCGAAATCAAGAACAGTTGACCCTGAAAAAACCAAGATTTGCTGTACGCGTTATGGTAATGTAATGTGTTCCCGTGGTTCTGTTATCCCTCTCTGGATTGACCAGATAAGAAACGGTAACCCAATCACAATCACAGACGGCAATATGACACGCTTTATAATGTCACTTGACGAGGCTGTTGACTTGGTTCTTTTCGCGTTTGAGCATGGTAAAAATGGCGATATTCTCGTTCAGAAAGCTCCTGCTTGTACTATTCAGACTCAGGCTGAAGCTGTTTGTGAACTTTTTGGTGGCGATAAAAAGAATATCAAAGTTATCGGTATCAGACACGGCGAAAAAATGTATGAAACCTTGCTTACCAATGAAGAATGTGCTAATGCTGTTGATATGGGCGATTTTTACCGTGTTCCATCTGATAAGCGTGGACTTAATTATGATAAATATTTCAGTATGGGCGATATAAAACGCAACACTCTTACTGAATTTAATTCCAATAATACGAAATTACTTAGTGTTGAGGAAACAAAAGCAAAGATCGCAAGTTTGAAATTTATTCAGGACGAGCTTTCCAAAGGAGCAAATTAATGAATATACTTGTAACCGGTGCAAAGGGTTTTGTTGGTAAAAATCTTTGCGTAGCGCTTAAGAATATCCGTGATGGCAAGGATAAAACCCGTCCGGATATCAAGGTTGACGAGATTTATGAATACGATATTGATACAGCCCCCGTACTTCTTGACGAATATTGCTCAAAGGCTCACTTTGTTTTCAATTTAGCGGGTGTTAATCGTCCGCAGAATAACGAAGAGTTTACAAAGGGTAATTGCGATTTTGTGAGTACTCTACTCGATACTTTGAAAAAGTATGATAATAAATGTCCTGTGATGCTGTCATCATCTGTTCAGGCTACCTGCGAGGGTCGTTATAACAACGACTACGGCAGAAGTAAAAGGGCGGGGGAAGACTTAGTTATCGCTTACGGCAAAGAAACAGGTGCTAAAGTGCTTGTATACCGATTTCCAAACCTTTTCGGAAAGTGGTGTAAGCCCAATTACAACAGTGCTGTTGCAACATTCTGCAACAACATTGCTAACGATTTACCGATAACTGTTAACGACAGTAGTACTCAGCTTGAGCTTTTATATATTGATGACCTTGTCAGCGAAATGCTGGATGCACTTGAGGGCAGGGAACATCGACAGGATGCTTATTACTGTGCCGCTCCTTTTACCCACAAAGTAACACTTGGAGAAATTGTAGAGCTTCTTGAAAAGTTCAAAGCGCAGCCAAATACACTTGTAATACCTGAGATTGCTGATAACAGCTTTGCTAAAAAGCTTTACAGTACTTATCTTTCATATCTTCCAAAGGGAAAAATATCTTTTCCGCTTAAGATGAACATAGATGACAGAGGAAGCTTTACCGAACTTCTTAAAACCGATAAATGCGGTCAGTTCAGTGTAAATATTTCAAAACCCGGTATAGTGAAAGGTCAGCATTGGCATAACACTAAATGGGAGTTCTTTATCGTTGTCAGTGGCAAAGGTCTTATTCAGCAGCGTAAAACAGGAAGCGATGAGGTGTTAAACTTTGAAGTTTCCGGGGATAAAATAGAAGCAGTTCATATGTTGCCCGGGTATACCCACAATATTATCAACCTTTCGGATACTGAAAATCTTGTTACATTAATGTGGGCAAACGAACAGTTTGACCCAAATCATCCCGATACATTTTATGAGGTAGTCTGACATTGAATAAAAAGATAATTATTTTTCTGCTTCTCACTGTTTTGATGACAGGATTTATTTTCAGCAATTCCTTAAAAAACAGTGAACAATCCAATCAGGCAAGCGGTGTAATTGAAAATTTTGTTAAACCGATTATAGATGATATTTTTGGTGAAGATGTGATTAATGTCAATTATGTAGTCAGGAAAGGTGCACATCTCACGGAGTTTTTTGCGCTGGGATTTTGCGTCTTTAATCTTATCATTGCGTGTAAGAAAAAAAGCTATATAGGATATGGTTTGTTCTATGTGCTGATGGTTGCTGTGTCGGATGAATATATTCAGAGTTTTTCAGACAGAACCAGTTCGGTCAAGGATGTTCTTATTGATTTTACAGGGGCAATAATCGGATTTTTGGTCTGCATTCTTATATTGTGGATTCATTATAAAGCAAAAAAATCTTCTATTACAAAAGCACAGAAAGGAATCAATTATGGAAAATAAGATCAGCTGTCAGACAGCTCATTTTCAGAATAACGGTAAACTGAAACTTTTAATTATCGTTGGTACACGCCCTGAGATTATCCGTCTTTCCGCCGTGATTACAAAGTGCCGTGAATATTTTGATACAATCCTTGCTCATACGGGACAGAATTATGACTATAATCTTAATGGTGTATTCTTCAAGGATTTAAAACTTGATGACCCTGATGTTTATTTAAACGCTGTTGGCACAGACCTCGGCGAAACTATGGGGAATATCATTGCAAAATCATATCAGCTTATGGTTGAACTAAAACCTGATGCGGTTTTAGTTCTCGGCGATACCAACTCCTGCCTTTCTGTTATAGGCGCAAAACGACTTCATATCCCGATTTTCCATATGGAAGCAGGTAACCGCTGTAAAGATGAATGCTTGCCGGAGGAAACTAACCGCCGTATTGTTGATATTATTTCCGATGTAAATATGGCTTATTCCGAGCATGCACGCCGTTATCTTGCAGACTGCGGACTCCCCAAAGAGAGAACTTATGTTACAGGTTCTCCTATGGCAGAAGTGCTTCATAATAACCTTGCTGAGATTGAAAAGAGCGATATCCACGACCGACTCGGTCTTGAAAAAGGTAAATATATCCTTCTTTCAGCACATCGTGAGGAGAATATCGATACCGAAAAGAACTTTTTAAGCCTTTTCACAGCTATTAATAAAATGGCAGAGAAGTACGATATGCCTATTCTTTATTCTTGTCATCCGAGAAGCAAAAAGCGTCTTGACTCCACAGGGTTTAAGCTCGATAAAAGGGTTATTCAGCACGAGCCCTTAGGCTTCCACGATTATAATTGTCTGCAGATGAATGCGTTTGCAGTGGTTTCCGATAGTGGAACACTCCCCGAGGAAAGCAGTTTCTTTACAAGTGTCGGAAAGCCATTCCCTGCAGTTTGTATCCGTACTTCCACTGAACGCCCTGAGGCCCTTGACAAAGCTTGCTTTATCCTCTCGGGTATTGACGAAAAAGGACTTTTACAGGCGGTTGATACTGCAGTAACAATGAACAAACTTGGTGATTACGGAATACCTGTCCCCGATTATATCGAGGAGAATGTTTCCACAAAAGTTGTAAAGATTATCCAGTCTTATACCGGCGTAGTTGATAAAATGGTCTGGAGGAAATATTAGTTTATAACTTCATAAATAAAACAGTCCGAAGGTATTTTCTTTCGGACTGTTTTTGCTTTTTTATTCAAAAATAGAAGTTATAAGGGTTTATTAAACCTTACAACAGTATTTTTTGTTTTGTCCTATCTACAATAGTAGAAATTATAAGGGTTTATTAAACTGGTATTATCCCGGAACGAACCCTTAATCTACAATAGTAGAAATTATAAGGGTTTATTAAACGATAAATGTTTTGACATCGTTTTCTTCATCTACAATAGTAGAAATTATAAGGGTTTATTAAACCAAAAAACTCCTGCTTTGAGTGTAGGTGAATCTACAATAGTAGAAATTATAAGGGTTTATTAAACAATGTTTAATAAAGTACAAGAAATGCTATCTACAATAGTAGAAATTATAAGGGTTTATTAAACTTTTTCTGCCCTATTCCAATGTCAATATCTACAATAGTAGAAATTATAAGGGTTTATTAAACTTGTAACCGCAACCATTGATTTTGTGAAATCTACAATAGTAGAAATTATAAGGGTTTATTAAACCTTACACAACTTGAAGCTCCCGAATAATCTACAATAGTAGAAATTATAAGGGTTTATTAAACTTAGGCTACATTGACAACATTCCTTCAATCTACAATAGTAGAAATTATAAGGGTTTATTAAACTATAGCAAAATTGCTTGATTATGTCAAATCTACAATAGTAGAAATTATAAGGGTTTATTAAACATAATATAGAAAGGAAGGTAAGTCAATATATCTACAATAGTAGAAATTATAAGGGTTTATTAAACAAAACTGTAACAGACTTACCCTTGTATGATCTACAATAGTAGAAATTATAAGGGTTTATTAAACACTTTTGGTACAAAGGAATATGTAGAATCTACAATAGTAGAAATTATAAGGGTTTATTAAACACAAAATCGTAAGAATGACCCTCTCAGACATCTACAATAGTAGAAATTATAAGGGTTTATTAAACACAGTATGCGGTGAAAGGTCTTACGGCAATCTACAATAGTAGAAATTATAAGGGTTTATTAAACCAACAAATTCTTGTTAAAACAGTTAATGATCTACAATAGTAGAAATTATAAGGGTTTATTAAACTTGCTTGGTTTCAATTTTAGGCGTTCCATCTACAATAGTAGAAATTATAAGGGTTTATTAAACTTTTATTTTCGGCTCAGCCCTTTACTAATCTACAATAGTAGAAATTATAAGGGTTTATTAAACAGTAAACTCCTCAAATATCAGTAAAAAATCTACAATAGTAGAAATTATAAGGGTTTATTAAACCTCTTTCCCGTCTTGCCCCAACACAAAATCTACAATAGTAGAAATTATAAGGGTTTATTAAACCTTTGTTGGTTGTAATCGTGTAAAGACTTATCTACAATAGTAGAAATTATAAGGGTTTATTAAACGAATCAGCGATTGTTGCTGTGACCTTATCTACAATAGTAGAAATTATAAGGGTTTATTAAACCTTGTATTGTATATTCTATATTTTTTAACATATAGAAATGTATACGATTTTGGTAAAAGTAAATAAACCATAGTCTAATAAACCCTTTCATTTTGATATTATATCATATTAAGACAGAGGATTGCAATATTTTATTAAGTGACAATAATCAAATCTGCATCTTCATTTTTGGCATAACCATATTTGTGAATTTTGCAGAAATTGCTATTGGATTTTCACTCATCGCTGAACAAATTCAAGCCAGTCGGCATTGCTTATGGAAAGATTAGCTTTCTGGAGCATATCATCTTCAGTGTCTTTTAAAACTGATATTGCCCACAGCGCTTTTCTTGCAATATTATATGCACCATTTGCATCTGCATTTTCGGGGAGTGTATGATTTTTATGATTTCTGCTATCGTAGAATTCTCCATTTTTGTCTTTTACAGGCGAGATGAGGTAATCAACTTCAACATTTCCGGTTTCACTGTTTCGCATTTGCATTGTCGTACCGATTAAGCGAATGAATTTTTCATAGAATTCTTTTGTAGTTTGTTTCAATATAGCATCTTTGATATTAACATTTTTATAATCAATATTGAATTTTTCAAAAAGTGTTTTGAATTCCTCGGTCAGGACGATAGTTTTATTATCCCAGCTGTCATTTTTGTCTTTGTTTCTGAATGTGATAATTCTGTCTTTGTTGCTACAGATTGTCCACTTTTTGATATATGATGCATTGGTTTTGGGGAATTTAGAATAATCGATGTCAAATTCAAAGATGTTTTCAGCTTCATTGTATCTTATATCATCGATATTTTCTATAAATTTGACAGACTCATTGACACTTGTATATTTAGGTCTTATAAGATCAGCAAAACCGGTAACGGGATCAATTTTACTCGTAAGCCATGCGGGTACGTAGAAAATAAATCCATTTTGTCGTCCTTTGCTAACACCATCCACTTTGTTGGTGAGCTGGTATGCGTTGAGGAGACCCCCATTCTGATCAGCAGAAATGTTTTTGTCAACAAGGTAGTTGAGCTTTGTAATAAGCATATTTTCAAATTTCTGGTAGACTTGTTTTTCAACGCTGAATCTTCCTTTTTTGAAACCGAAGTTCAAGTCTTCCATTGCAACAATGGCATCGTATTTTAAAACAAGATTGCAGATTTCGTGCACAACCTGGCTCAGATAACCTTCTTTGAGTTCTTTGATGTTCTCAATGGTACCCCAGTTGACACGTGCACTTTCGCGTTCCTTTTCTTTTTTATCGAGCAAGTCGTGATAGTCAACACTATATCCATTGCCTGATATTATCTCATTGAGTGATTTTTGTTCGACAATTTCTCCCTTACCATTTACTACAGAAATGTAGAGGAGATTTCTTTCACCTCTGTCTATACCTATTACATAGTTATCAGGAGAGTCTTTCAATACTTTTCTTACATCGTTATTCAAATAAGCTTTTCCATCAGCTTTAAAATTAAGTGTAATAGGAAGATGCAGGGAGAACTGACGCTTAGTATAACGTTTATCCTTTACAATATCGTATTCGAATACACTTTCTTTTTTGCTGTTGGAAATATTTTTATTTTTGACAGGCTGATTAGCGGGGTGAATAACTCTTTCATTTTTCCTGATACTTGCCTCGCGATAGAACATTTCTGCTCCACCATTCAACTGGTATACAACATTCTTAAGGTTATCTTCATTAAAAAGCATTTCGAAATACATAGTATGCAAATTCTTTTTGCCGTGGCTGTACTCGGAAAAATCCTTGTTGTATATCTGGAATAAATATAAATCCCCTTTATCAACAAGTCCGTTTATATATGATTCGGGGACAGAGGCAAATTTTATAGAGTACCCCTGCGACTTAACTTCATTGTAGAATTCGCTGATATCTTTATAGGAATCAGTGGGGGAGAATTCAAATCCAAACTGTGACCAGTCGGGATGCTTTTCGATGGATTTTTTGAAAAAGTCTATGAACTTATGACAGTCGTCTAAACTGAAGTTTGCACCTTTTTTAAAAGATTCTTTTGCTCTGATTTCCAGGATGCTTTTATCAGGAGCAAATGTATCTATGTTTGATGCAGCAAAGAATACTTTTGGGAGCATTTTATTGGGACCAGGCAAAAGTTTATACTCAATTTTTTCGTAATATTCCTGTTCATCTGATTTAGGAATATTTATAAATGCTTTACTATTGCATTTATCCATAATGGCGAGAAAATATTTTTCGTTTTTCCTCAAAATAACTGTACGATAGTCCCTCTCTTTATTCTTATCCCAACCGCCCAAAAGTTGTGGGTTATCAAAATTAAGCTTGATTTTATCCGTGGAATAAGGCTTTTTAGTGATATAATTACGTACTTTATCGTAGAGTTTATCAATTTCAGCAACAGAATCATACTTAGGTAAAAATTCTCCGTAAAAAAGTTCATCCTTTACTTCTTTACCTGTTCCAAGCAAAGGCTTCATAAGTTTTTCAAGCTCTTTTACAGAATCAAGGAGTTCTTTTATAACACTTATAGCATTGTCATTTTTGGAAAGTTTTTTGTCATTGTTTTCTTCATAATTCTGGTTAAGCAACATAGTAGCGATATCATATTTATCCAATATGTTTTCAACTTTTTCTTTTATAGTTTCTTTGTAGTATTTCGGGATGTTCCCCAAAGTGTTTTCAGATTTAGTTATATCACCCAGTCTTTGCAACTCAAAAACAGAAAAGCTTTTAATTTTTTTATACTCATTTCTTTGCTCTTCGTAATATTTATCTGGATTTTTAATATTTTTCAAGGGGTGTTTTTCTTCATATTCTAAGTTCCATGCACGCGAAACGGCACTCCAATCTCCGAATACGAAATTAGAGAGTTCTGTTACAGGCAATCCTGATTTAACAAAGATACCTTTGTGGTTATAACTTTCGATTTGGTCGAAAAGTTCAGGGATTTTCTTTATTTCTTCGAGTATATCGGAATTAAAGAAAGTTCTGATTGATTCTATAACTTCATTATCTGAATTGAAACTTTCAGGAATAAATGAAATAGATTCCTTGTCTGAGAGTATCTGTTTGTATAATACCTTCAAAAGAGGAAGTCGTTTGGATTTATCTGTTTTGGCTACTTGTTGATTATATAAATTAATATATTCGTTTATCCCTTGCACTTTAATGCCATTGTCAGTTGTATATCCGCCGATTATGCTATTGTATTTGTCAATACCTGACTGAGACAAAACCAAACTGAAAAAATCTGTATCAAAAATATCCTTAAGGAAAACACCATTAAGTTTCAAACATTCATCATTAAGCCTATTTTGTACTTCCTCAGACAGATTTGCGAGGATTTTTTTGGAAGAAAGAGCATTATCAAGGAACTTTGGAAGATTGTCATTTATACACCTGAAAGATATAGCAGTGGTCTGTGGTTCGCTCGTATACATATTCTTCCTGTTCTCGTGAAACCCTGTAAAATATGTAGTGAAATTGTGGAACATTTTCACGGACTCTATTTCGGTATCAGAAGATAAAAATTCCGGTAAAATTGTTTGAATTATTTCTTTACCAAAAAGTGAATTGAAATTTTTGTTGCTTGTAAAAGCTTTTGCAATTGCTTTACGCATTTTACTTTCAAGTTCTTCAATAATTGAAACATCATTATCTGTTTTTATAGACTTGTAGTATAGGGAAGCATATTCTTTTACATCTTCCAGATAAATACCGGATAATACCTGCTCAATAAAAAATTTATGATATCTGTCAATGAGTTTTTTGACCGTTTTATATTCTTCTGCTCTTTTTTTATCGGTTTCAAGTAAAAGTTTGTTGTTAAAGTTTTCTTCTGTTTTTCCTATTGGGAGCAACGAAAACCTTAAAGTTTTTGATATGGGATAACAGTTAGTAAAAGAATTGATTTTTTTCATAGTTTAATCCTCCTAAGGAATGATAATGACATTTTATAACATTTTGTGTCCAATAAAACGGATTTATTTTTCTATCTCATATTTCCAGTCGATTATTCCGCCGAATTCCTTGACATTTGAATAACCAAGAGCTGATAAACTTTCAGCGGCAATTTTGCTTCTTCGCCCCGAACGGCAATATACAAGTAAAGGTATGTCTTTGTCGGGGAGGATAGTTTCGGCTTTCTCATCAATCTCAGTGTAGGGTAGAAGTACAGCGCCTGGGATATGCCCTTCGTCAAATTCTTCCTGTTCCCTTACATCGAGGATAATACACTCTTCACCCGAGTCCATAATTTCTTTTGCTTTTTGCTGGGTAATCTGTTCGTACATAACTTTCTCTCCTTGCTTTGCGATAAAAATTGAGGTAGGACCATCAGCGCCACCGATAATTCCAATAGTACTATCATTTCCACACGAAGCAAGTAAAATGCAAACTGATAAAATACAAAATATCTTTTTCATAACAACCTCACCATATGAACGGTATCAGGCGATACCTGACTTTTTTCTTATAATCAATATATCCGTCAAGATTATTTTCAAGGAATGTTTCCTCGGATTTAATCCTTTTTGCAATAATAAAAGGGTATATAAGGAAAATCAAAAACCCGTAAACTGAGCCTAAGATTACCGGCATCGCCAAAAACAGAAAAACAGTTGCAAAATACATCGGGTGCCTTACAACAGAGTAAAGTCCCGTGTCTATGACTTTCTGGTTTTGTTGCACTTCAATGGTACGGGAAAGGTAAGTATTTTCCCTTATAACCTCGGCATAAAGAAGATAAGAAACAAGAAAAATTATAACCGCCGTAATTATAATACCTTTTGGCAAATGGCTCCACGAAAACCTGTAATCAAGCCCCGAAACAACAAATCCCGTGATAAACATCAAAGCCGATAGCTTTACAACCAAAGCCTGTTCTTTCTGTTTTTCTTTTGCATTAAGACGGCGCTTCAAAAGCTCAGTGTTTGTAAACATCATCACAACACCTGCAATAAACATCGGCACAAAAAGGATTATCATCAGAACCTGTCCGTTAAAGTAAAATTCTCCTGCAGGCAAAAAAATGAGTAAACACAATAGAATAATGCCAAGTGCTATCTTGAAAATCGCCCGAAAAAAGAGTTTTGTTGTCATAATTTCTCTCCGTTAAATGCCATATTTTTCAAGGTCGATGGTGCCATCTTCCTCAAAAACAATACCTTCTGCCTCGAGCAGTTCTCTTTGAATTTCACTACCGCCGAAAGCAAAAGACGGGGCTAATTTCCCTTCGCGGTTTACCACCCTGTGACAGGGGATAATACCCGGGGCAGGGTTTACATGCAAAGCATACCCAACTACACGGCTCCATCTGGGGTTCCCTGCAAGACGGGCAACCTGCCCATAGGTCGCAACACGCCCTTTCGGAATACTCTTCACAACCTCATAAATTATCTCAAATGTGTTCATATTACTTTTTAAGTTCCTCAAATTTTGCCGCCATTGTGGGATTATTACGGGTCAAGCGTTTTATCGACAAATCTTCAGCCTTGTTGTTTGCAAGACGGAGATTGTTTTCGGAAGATAAAAGCGCATCTTTTGTTTTCTGCAAATGGTCGATAGTCTTGTCGATTTCGTCAATTGCTTTCTGGAATTTTTCGCTTGCAAGGCGATAGTTACGGGCAAATTTATCCTTGAAATCATTCATCTCAGCTTCAAAATTAGAAACATCAATATGCTGATTTTTGATAACTGCAAGCTCCTTTTTATAAGAGAGGGAATTGAGTGCCGCATTTCTTAAAAGTGTGATAATGGGAATGAAAAACTGCGGACGGATAACATACATTTTAGGATATCTGTGGGACATATCGACAATACCTGTGTTGTAAAACTCGCTGTCTGCTTCAAGCATTGACACAAGCACTGCGTACTCACAGCCTTTTTCGTTGCGGTCTTTGTCGAGTTCTTTTAAGAAATCTTCATTTTTGTGCTTTGTTGCAGTTTCGTCCATT
This sequence comes from Fumia sp., assembly GCA_045615345.1. GTDB lineage: Bacteria > Bacillota > Clostridia > Oscillospirales > Ruminococcaceae > Fumia. Next base: position 75,161 of record JAZLER010000031.1, read on the forward strand.
TCGTTTTTCATTTCAAACATAATAGAAATGAACTCGGTACCGTCTTCTGACATTTCACGGAAGATAAAGTCACCTTTACTGCCGGTTTTAGCATCGTTATCCTTTTCAAAATAGGCATTCTGAAAACCTGTGGCACGAAGCTTGTTAAACTCAATTTCACAATGCTGTTCAAGGCTTTCGCCAACCATTTTGGTGGACTGACGCGCCTTGAAATCCTTATAATAGGCAATCTGCTCATCTTTGGTTTTGAGCTTTTCTTCATAGTTTTCCTTGATAGTCTGCTCTTTGAGTTTTGCAGACTTTTCGTTGTTCTCAATCTGTCCGTTTAAAAGGGCGATTTTTTCCTTATGCTCGGAAATTTCACGCTCTTTTTCAAGAACTGCTTCACTGATTTCAAGCTTTCTCGCAGACTCCATAATTTCAAGCTTTGATTTAAGCTCGTTTATCTCCTTGTCCTTTTCGGACAAAGCAAGCTTGATGTCTTTTTCTTTATTTTGTTCAATCTGTGTTTCGCGTTCTTTTAAGTCTTTTGCAAATTCGTGGTCGCGCACTTGTTTTGCAATTGATGCATAACCTGATTCGTCAATTGTAAAGTATTCGCCACAATTAGGACATTTGATTTCCTGCATAATAACACCTCTATTTTAAATTCTTCCTGTGTACTTTGTAATCCGGCATATGTTTTTCCAGTTCACTGTAAAAACTTTTCGAATGGTCAGCGTGTATAAAGTGACAAAACTCGTGTATCACGACATATTTAATACTTTCATATGGCTTTGTCAAAAGCCACGTATTAAAAGTCAGAATATTTTTCTTTGGCTGACAGCTCCCCCAACGGGTTTTCATTTTACGGAATTTCAAAGTGGGGAGGGGAGTAACATCCTGAAAATCAGGATATATACTTTCCACTAAATTGGTTATAATAATCTTAGCCTCGGCTTTAAGCCAGTTATCGAAAGTTTTTTGCTTGAGCTCAAAATCTTCAGGATTTTTGACAGACATAATCAAATTATCATCGGTAAGGGATAAAAAGTTTTTGTCCCCCTTTATTACCGATAATGTTTTCTCCTTTCCAAGGAGAGAAATCTTTTCACCGCCTGTAAAAGTAATCTGCTTTACATTTTCATATTTTTTAAGCGCTTTCAGGATAAAATCCCATTTGGATATAATAAAACTTTCTATAGCAGAAAGGGGAACAAATCGGCTTGCAGACACTTTAACTACGCTGTCCGGACCGATGTAAAGGTTTATATTCCTGACTTTTTTATAAGTGAGCTCGTATTGTAAAGTAAAATCCTTTACAGTAATTTCTCTTAGCATATTCATACCGCCTTTAGTTTATTTTATCATTTTACGATATAAAAATCAAGAAATCTATTGCATTTTGAAGTTGTATTATGTAAAATAAAAATCGAGGTGATAATATGATTAAAGTTACTGTCTGGAATGAATTTTACCACGAACAGATTGAAGATAATGTAAGAAATGTTTACCCCGAGGGTATTCATAAGTGTATTGCTGACTTTTTAGGCGAAGAGGCAGATTTTGAAATAAGAACTGCAACTCTGGAGATGCCTGAGCACGGACTTACCGAGGAAGTTTTAAACGATACCGATGTACTTATCTGGTGGGGGCATGTAAGACACGAGTATGTATCCGATGAAATAGTTGAGCGTGTTTACAGGCGTGTTCAGGATGGTATGGGAATGATTTTTCTACATTCTGCCCACGCATCAAAACCCTTTAAAAAACTTCTGGGCACCGATACCACCGAGCTTAAATGGGGTACCGAGATGAAAGAAATCATCTGGCTTGTGGACAGAAGTCACCCGATTTCCGAAAATTTAGACGATGAAAAAATTGTCCTTGAAAAGGAAGAAATCTACGGAGAACCTTTTTCTGTCCCGACACCTGACGAAACAGTGTTTATAAGTTGGTTTGAATGCGGTGCAGTTTTCAGAAGCGGTCTTTGTTATAAGAGGGGAAAGGGTAAGATTTTCTACTTCCAGCCCGGCCACGAAACAGTGCCTACTTATTATAATAAGTCTATTCAGAAAGTTATTAAAAACGCAGTGCGTTACGTCCGCCCCATAACTACCCCTGCTTTAACTCAGGGACAGTATATGAGGGAAGATTTTGTGATTAAGTATTGACTTTATTAAAAAAGTATAGTAAAATATTTTAGAAGGTTTTGAAAAGAACAAGTAGTTTCAGAAATTTCTTTCAAGAGAGTGTCCGGTTGGTGCGAGGGCATAAGAATTCTGTTACAAATACCTCTTGGAGCCACGGCCTGAACTCGCAGTAGGGTTTGTCGGGCACGCCCGTTACAGCGTTACGGTATTAAGTACCGGATGAGGCTTTTGTCGTGAGGCAAAGGCGAACAGAGGTGGTACCACGATTTATTCGTCCTCTATCCCATATGGGGTAGAGGATTTTTTATTTGAAAGGAGCAGTATAAAATGACTGTATTTGAAGAACTTAAACGCAGAGGGCTTATCGCACAGATGACCCACGAGGAAAAAATCGAAGAACTTTTAAACAACGAAAAAGTAAGCTTTTATATCGGCTTTGACGCAACTGCTGACAGCTTGCATGTAGGACATTTCTTGCAGCTTGTTGTTATGAAACGCCTCCAGCTTGCAGGACACCGTCCTATTGCTTTGCTCGGTACAGGTACAACACTTATCGGTGACCCCACAGGTAAAACTGATATGCGTCCTATGCTTACACACGAGCAGATTGCATACAACGCTGAATGCTTCCGCAAACAGATGTCAAAATTTGTTGACTTTGGTGACGGCAAGGCTGAAATCGTTAAGAATGGCGACTGGCTTTGCGAATTCAAATATCTTGACCTTTTGCGTGATGTAGGAAGACACTTCTCTGTAAATAAAATGCTTACTGCAGAATGCTTCAAGTCCCGTCTTGAAAGAGGTTTAAGCTTCCTTGAATTCAACTATATGATTATGCAAAGCTACGACTTCTTGCACCTTTACCGTACAGAAGGCTGTAAGATGGAGCTCGGCGGTGATGACCAGTGGAGTAATATCCTTGGCGGTGTTGACCTTGTCCGCCGTGTTGAGGGCGAAGAAGTTTATGGTATGACATTTACTCTCCTTACCACAAAAGAAGGCAAGAAGATGGGTAAAACCGAAAAAGGTGCTTTGTGGCTTGACCCTGAAAAGACCTCTCCTTACGAGTTCTTCCAGTACTGGAGAAACGTTGGTGACGATGATGTTATCAACTGTATGAAACTTCTCACCTTCGTACCTATCGAAGAAATCGAAGAAATGGAAAAATTCGAAGGTGCAGAGCTTAACCCTGTTAAGGAAAGACTCGCTTTCGAAGTTACCAAGATGGTACATGGCGAAGAAGAGGCTACAAAAGCATTGGAAGCTGCACGACAGGTGTTCTCATCTGCTGCAAATTCCGATGATATGCCCACAACTACTCTTGATGCAGCTGACCTTGAAAATGGCGAAATCGGAATTCTTAACTTGCTTGTAAAATGTAATCTTGCACCCTCTAACGGTGAGGCAAGACGACTTGTACAGCAGGGTGGTATCTCTGTTGATGGTGAAAAGGTTACAGACCCCAAAGCTATGGTTAAAATCGAGGAATTTGTAGTAATTAAAAAAGGTAAAAAAGTATTCCACAAAGCTTCTCTTTAATGGAGGTATTTATGATTAAAGCAGCAATTATTGGCTACGGAAATATAGGAAAATACGCACTTGAAGCAATTGAAGCGGCAAGTGATATGAAATGTGTCGGCGTTGTCCGTAGAAATGCAAACGGTACTCAGCCTTCAGAGCTTGCAGGTTATGAGGTTGTTGACCATGTGACAAAACTTTCCGAGAAACCCGATGTGGCAATTTTGGCAACTCCTACGCGCTCTGTCGAGGAGTTTGCACTCGATTGCATTAAAAACAAAATCAATACTGTTGACAGTTTTGATATCCATACAAAAATCTGGGATCTGCGTGAATCCCTTGATAAAGCTTGCAAAGAAAATGGTACAGTTTCTGTTATCTCTGCAGGCTGGGACCCCGGTTCTGACTCGGTGGTGCGTACCTTACTCGAAGCATGTGCTCCAAAAGGTCTTACCTATACAAACTTCGGTCCCGGTATGAGTATGGGTCACACCGTTGCAGTTAAAGCTGTTGAAGGCGTTAAAGAAGCACTTTCAATGACTATTCCGCTTGGCACTTCCATTCACAGAAGAATGGTTTATATTGAGCTTAAAGACGGCTATGATTTTAATGAAGTTGCAGATAAAATCAAAAATGATGCATATTTTGTAAATGATGAAACTCATGTAATTCAGGTTGACTCTGTTGACGATTTGCTCGATATGGGCCACGGAGTAAACTTGACACGAAAAGGTGTATCAGGCAAAACTCCCAATCAGCTTTTTGAGTTCAATATGAAGATAAATAACCCCGCCTTGACAGGTCAGGTGCTGGTATCTTCCGCAAGAGCTACAATGAAGCAGAACCCCGGTGCATACACTCTTATCGAAATCCCGGTTATCGATTTGTTACCTGGTGACAGAGAAAAACTTATCCGTCATTTGGTGTAATAACTAAGGATAAGCCACAATTATTTTGGTAAAACTTGCTGAAATCCTTGTTTTATCGCGAAAAATGCAAATTTTTTTAAAAAAACTCTTGCAATTTTTGAAATGTTGTGGTAATATGTATTAGATAATGTTCCGCTTGTGGTATTTTTACCCAAGTGGGGATTAATGTTTAACATTAAAGCGGGCAGTCCTCTGCACGGGTTTAGCCTTGGATGCAAGAATGTCTGAAAACTTAGGAGGAAAATTATGGACGCATTAAAACTTATCAGCCAGTCCAGCATGAAGGAAGTAAAACCTGAGCTTCAGGTCGGTGACTATGTAAGAGTTGCTGTTAAAATCCGTGAAGGCGACAAAGAAAGAATTCAGGCTTTCGAGGGAACAATCATCTCTATGAAGCACGGTGGAATTTCTGAAACCTTTACCGTAAGACGCATTGCTCACGGTGTTGGTATCGAAAGAGTATTCCCTGTACATTCTCCCAACGTTGTTGACGTTGAAGTTCTCCGTCACGGTCGTGTAAGACGTGCTAAACTTTACTACTTGCGTAACAGAGTTGGTAAAGCAGCCAGAGTTAGAGAAAAAATCGTATAAGAACACGAGGAAAGGGGCGGTAACGCCCCTTTTTCTGCTATTCTTGGGTGTGGAGATAGGGATTTTTCAGACTCCTTACGCTTAAAAATGCAGGTGTTATCAGATAGTGAGGACATATTATGGAAAACTATGAAGAAGTTATTGAAAATACTGAGAAAAAACAGAGTAAATTAGTAGCAGAACTTATCGATTGGGCTAAGTCCATAGTCGGCGCTGCTATTATTGTTGGTATAGTTTTTGGATTTATTATCAGCTCTATAAGGGTTGACGGTTCTTCTATGGAACCTACTTTGCACCATGAGGACAGACTTATTGCATATAAGCTTATGTATGAGCCAAAACAGGGGGATATAGTAATCCTTGATGAAAATTCAGGACTTAATACCGCTCTTGTGAAGAGAGTTATTGCGCTTGAAGGTCAGACTGTCGATGTTACAGAGGACGGCAGGGTTTTGGTAGATGGCAAAGAACTTTCTGAGGATTATATCGCAGAACCTCACACTAAACACAGTACAGGTTTTCATAACTATCCTGTAACAGTTCCTGAAGGCTGTGTTTTTGTAATGGGTGATAACAGAAATCATTCGACAGACAGCAGATTTGAAAAAATTTCTTTTGTAGATACAGATACAATTATAGGAAAAGTTGTATTCAGAATGTATCCTTTTTCTGATATTGGAATAGTAAAATAGGAGGTGTTTTCCGTGACGGAACAGGCATCTGTACAGTGGTTTCCGGGCCATATGGCGAAAACACGCAGAATGATTAAGGATAATCTTTCGCTTGTTGATATTGTTGTTGAATTGCGCGATGCCCGTATTCCGCTCAGTTCCGGTAACCCCGAACTCCATAAATGGATAGGAAACAAAAAAAGACTTGTGGTCTTGAATAAATGTGATACCGCTGACCAGAGAATTACTTCCCGTTGGCTTGATTACTATAAAAACGAAGGAATTTTAGCAATTGCTACTGATGCAAAGACAGGTAAGGGATTTGATAAATTCTTACCGACAGTACAACAAGCGCTTTCTGAAGTACTTGCAAGACGGGCTGAAAAAGGAATGGCAGGCAGACCCCTTCGTATGATGGTGGTTGGTATCCCGAATGTCGGAAAATCTTCTTTTATAAATAAACTCGCAAAAGAAAAACGAGCTAAAGTTGAAGACCGTCCGGGTGTAACACGAGGCAAACAGTGGGTGACTGTCAGCCGTGATGTTGAGCTTCTGGATATGCCGGGTGTTCTCTGGCCTAAGTTTGAAGATCCGTCTGTTGGCGAAAAGCTTGCGTTTACGGGAGCTGTCAAAGACCAGGTGCTTGATGTTGAGCTTTTGGCTATGCGACTTCTGGAGTTTATGAGAAGCGAATACAAAAGCGCTTTGCTTGAAAGATTTAAAATAACCGAAGACGAAATGTGTGACCTTGAACCGTATGACCTTTTGTGTCTTGTAGGTAAAAAGAGGGGAATGCTCATTTCAGGCGGTGAAATTGATACTTTGCGTGCAGCCACTATGGTGCTTGACGAGTATCGAGGCGGAAAATTCGGCAAAATGTCGCTTGAAGTTCCCGAAAACTGAGGGAGGTGTTTTGTTTGACACTTTACGAATATGATATGTCCCTTGGAATTGACTGTTTTTGCGGTGTTGACGAGGCAGGCAGAGGCCCGCTTGCAGGCGATGTTTACGCAGCGGCAGTTATCTTAGACCCCGATAATCCGATAGAAGGACTTAACGACAGCAAAAAACTTACCGAAAAGAAGCGTGAAGCATTATATCTCGAAATTAAGGAGAAGGCTATCGCATACTGCGTTGCTACTGCTTCTATAGCGGAAATAGATGAGCTTAATATTCTCAATGCTACTTTTCTTGCTATGAGAAGAGCTGTCGAAGGGCTTAAGGTGAAACCTAAATTTGCACTTATTGACGGAAACAAAAACCCTGATGTTTCAGTACCGAGCAGATTTCTTATAAAGGGTGATGCGACTTCAGCATCCATTGCGGCGGCTTCCATCCTTGCAAAGGTTGAAAGAGACCGCTATATGAAGAAAATAGCAAAAGATTACCCTGAATATCTTTTTGATAAACACAAAGGGTATGGCACCGAGCTTCATTATGAAATGCTTGACAAATACGGCGTTTCCGATGTGCACCGAATGAGCTTTCTCAAAAAATATTTTGCAAGTAAGTCCGACACCGCAGTTTCGGGAGAAACAGGCGAAAAGCTTGCGGCAAAATATCTTAAAAAGAAAAGATACAAAATCCTTGATATGAATTATCACGGTCCTGAGGGCGAGATTGATGTTATCGCACAAAAGGGCGATATTGTGGCTTTTGTTGAGGTTAAGACCCGAAACGAAAATACAATCGCCGCTCCCAGAGAAGCAGTGACATTCTTAAAACAGGATAAAATCAAAAAGACTGCAGTAAGATATCTTTATAATACAAAACTGCAACCCCGTTTTGATATTATCGAGGTAATACTCGATGAAAATAAAAAGTTAGTTAATATTGAGCATATTGAAAATGCTTTTGAATAAGCCTGTCGGGCTCGAAATACGAATAAAGGAGAATTAATATGTATTACAACAGTACCAGAAATTCAGCTTGTAAAGTTACTTCTGCTGAAGCTATTGCGCAGGGTATCTCAAAAGAGGGTGGACTTTTTGTTCCCGAAACTTTACCTCAGTTTACTCTTGATGATATCTCTTCAATGGTTTCATTAAGCTATAACGAAAAGGCTAAAAAAGTACTTTCAAAGTTTTTGACAGACTTTACAAAAGAAGAACTCGATTACTGTGTTGACAATGCTTACACAGACAAAAAATTCGATTCTGAGAATATTTCAGAAATTGCAAAAGTAGGGGAAAAAGCATATCTTTTAGAACTCTGGCATGGTCCTACATGTGCATTTAAGGATATGGCTTTACAGCTTTTGCCCTATCTTCTTACAACATCTGCAAACAAAACTTTCCCCGATAAGGAAATTGTTGTTCTGGTAGCAACTTCTGGTGATACAGGAAAAGCAGCACTCGAAGGATTTAAAGATGTTCCCAAAACAAAGATGCTTGTTTTCTATCCTGAACACGGTGTAAGCAATATGCAGAAACTCCAGATGACAACTCAGGAAGGTAACAATGTTTCTGTTTGTGCTATCAAAGGTAACTTTGACGATGCTCAGAGCGGTGTCAAGAAGATTTTCACTGACCCTGTAATCATCGAAGAACTCAAAAAGAACAACCAGATGTTTTCTTCTGCAAACTCCATTAACTGGGGCAGACTTGTTCCTCAGATTGTTTATTATATCGCGGCTTATGCAACAATGGTGGAACGCGAAGAAATCAAACTTGGCGAAAAGGTTAACATCTGTGTTCCTACAGGTAACTTTGGCAACATCTTAGCGGCTTACTATGCAAAGAAAATGGGACTTCCTTTTGCAAAACTTATCTGTGCATCCAACAAAAACAAAGTACTCACTGATTTTATTGAAACAGGTGTATACGATAAAAACCGCGAATTTTTCGCTACTTCTTCTCCTTCAATGGATATTCTCATTTCTTCTAACCTTGAAAGACTTCTCTATGACCTTTGCGGTGAGGACGATAAAGTTATCACAGACTGGTTTACAAAACTTTCAAAAGACGGAAAATACGAAGTTACAGCTGATGTAAAAGCTAAACTTTGCGAAGGCTTTTATGGTGGATACTGTGATGACGAAGATACCAAAAAGACAATCGGTGAAACATTCAGTAAGTACAGTTATCTCTGTGATACTCATACCGCAGTTGCTGTAAAGGTATATAACGATTACTGTGAAAAGACAGGCGATGAAACAAAGACAATCATTGCTTCCACTGCTTCTCCTTACAAGTTTACTGCTGATGTTCTCAAGGGTATTACAGATGAAACTCTTCCCGATGACGATTTTGCTCAGGTTGAGATGCTCGCAGATTTAAGCCGTATGACACCGCCTCAGTCACTGCTCGACCTTAAGTGTAAAGAAGTTCGCTTTACAGACAGTGTGAGTAAAGAACAGATGGTAGACAAAGTAATCGGAATGCTTAAATAAGGAAATTAATATGAGTTTATTTGCAATTGCCGATTTGCATTTATCCCTTGGTGTAAACAAGCCGATGGATGTTTTCCCGGGCTGGGAAAATTATGTTGAGCGACTTACTGAGAACTGGAAAAACCTTGTGAAGCCCGAAGATACCGTTGTAATAGCGGGGGATATATCCTGGGGACTCATAATGGAAGAAAGCAGAAAAGATTTTGAATATCTCGACTCGCTTCCGGGTACTAAGATTATCTTGAAAGGCAATCACGATTACTGGTTTTCGACTAAAACCAAGGTTGAAAAAGAACTTGAAGCATGGGGAATAAAGACTATTAAAATTTTATTCAACAATGCTTTTGAGTATGGTGACTTTGCAATTTGCGGAACAAGAGGCTGGATGAATGACCAGACGGATAAAAAAGTTCTGCTCCGTGAATGCGGAAGACTTCGTCTTTCACTTGAAGCGGCAAAGAAGACAGGGAAAGAACCGGTGGTGTTTTTGCATTATCCGCCCGTTTACGGGGGAAGCGAATGCTATGAGATTTTAGAAGTCCTGACAGAATACAATATCAAAAATGTATTTTATGGACATATTCACGGGTATTCTCTGGGGCACGCTATTAATGGTGAGAGAAATGGCATTGATTTCAGACTTATTTCTTGTGATTTTTTGCAGTTTTCTCCCAAAAAAATAATATAATTTGTAAAAAACTGTAAAAGCGTGAATAAGTACTGGAAAAATTTATAAATATGTGTTACAATTATAACATAGTATTAAATGTACCGCTGTGCGGTTTATTTTAGGAGGAAGTTTTGATGAGTTTAGTATCAAAAACAAATGTGGCAACAAACAAATTTGAGCTTGAAATTCAGGTTTCTGCTGAAGTTTTCGAAAAAGCATGTCAGACAGCTTTTTTGAGAAGAGGTAAGAAAATTGAAGTTCCCGGTTTCCGTAAGGGAAAAGCTCCCAGAAAAATGATTGAAAAGCTTTACGGCGAAGGCATTTTCTTTGAAGATGCAGTAAATTCTACTTATGCTGATGCTTTGGAAGAAGCTGTAAAAGAGGCAGAACTCGACCTCGTAGCTCCTCCTGAAGTTGAAATCCTTGATGTTTCCAAAGAAGAGGGTTACAAATTCAAAGCAATTTGCGTTGTTAAACCCGAAGTAACAGTTAAAGATTACAAAGGCATCAAAGCAAAGAAAACAGTAAAACGCGTAACTGCTAAAGAAATTACTGCTGAAATTGACCGTTTGAGAGAACGCAACGCAAGAACTATTGCTGTTACAGACCGTGCAGCAGCAAAAGATGATATCGTTGTTATCGATTTTGATGGTTCCGTTGATGGTGTTCCTTTTGACGGTGGTAAAGCTGAAAAATTTGACCTTACATTGGGTTCAGGTCAGTTTATCCCCGGTTTTGAAGACCAGATTATCGGTCACAACATCGGCGATGAATTTGATGTAAATGTTAAATTCCCCGAAGAATATCATGCTGAAGAACTTAAAGGCAAAGATTCCGTATTCAAGGTAAAAATCCACGAAATCAATGCTAAAGAACTTCCCGAAGCTGACGATGAATTTGCAAAAGATGTAAGTGAATTCGATACTCTGGAAGACCTCAAAAACGATATCAAAAAGAAAATCAAAGAGCAGAACGATAAAGCTGCTACAACTGAGTTTGAAAACAAGCTTATCGATGAAGTTATTGCAAATATGGAAGGCGAAATTCCCGAAGAAATGTACGAAAGCAGAATTGACGAAATGGTTCGTGATTTCGACTATCGTTTGCAGAGTCAGGGTATGAACCTTGAACTTTACTTACAGTACACAGGTATGGAGGCTTCTTCTTTCAGAATGACTTTCAAAGAACAGGCTGAAAAACAGGTTAAAATCCGTCTTGCACTTGAAAAGATTGTAGAACTCGAAGATATTAAGGTTACAGATAAAGACCTCGAAAAAGAATACGCACGCATTGCTGAAGCTTACAATATGGAAGCTGACAAGGTTAAAGCAATGATTCCTGCTGACGACCTTAAAGCAGATGTTGCAGTAAATAAAGCTATCGATTTGATTAAAGCTAACGCAGTTGATGCATAATTTATAAAATGACTTAAATCTCTTAAGGATTAGTTCATTATTTTAGGCTAAACTGAAAATACCGAAGGGTGGGGAGTGTATACTCCTCACCCGACAGTTTTTTTGATTGGAGGAATTTTTTGTGAGTTTAGTACCAATGGTCGTAGAGCAAACAAGTAGAGGTGAACGTTCTTACGACATTTATTCAAGACTTTTAAACGACAGAATTATTATGCTTTCTGACCAGGTTAACGATGTTACTGCTTCACTTGTTGTAGCACAGCTTCTGTATCTTGAAAGCCAGGACCCCGACAAAGATATTTATCTTTATATCAACAGCCCCGGTGGTTCTATTACCGCAGGTATGGCAATTTACGATACAATGCAGTATATCAAATGCGATGTATCTACAATCTGTATCGGTATGGCGGCTTCTATGGGAGCATTTTTGTTGTCTTCAGGTGCCAAAGGCAAACGCCTTGCACTTCCCAACAGTGAAGTTATGATTCATCAACCTTTGGGCGGTGCACAGGGTCAGGCTACTGATATTGCAATTCAGGCTGAGAGAATTCTCAGAATGAAAAAGCACCTCAATGAAATTTTGGCTTCCAATACAGGCAAAGATATCGCAACTATCGAAAAAGATTGTGAACGCGACAACTTTATGTCTGCCGAAGAAGCAAAAGAATACGGCCTTATTGATAAGGTTATCGTGAAAAGGGACTAATATATGGCTGATTTTAACGAAAAAGAACCGGTAAGGTGCAGTTTCTGCGGAAAAAGTGAGCAGAATGTTGAGAGAATGCTGCATTCCCAGCATGCCAACATCTGTGATAACTGTGTTGAGCTTTGCTATGACCTTCTGGCTGATGAGGGACTTTTTGAACCCCGTCACAACGAAGCCAAACTTCCCGATAATGCGTATAATAAAGCTCCCAAGCTTTTGAAACCCGTGGAAATAAAAGAGGTACTTGACCGATATGTTATTGGTCAGGAAAAGGCAAAAATAAGCCTCTCGGTTGCAGTTTATAACCACTATAAAAGAATTTTTCTTGCAAAGGACAATGATGTTGAAATCCAGAAAAGTAATGTGTTGCTTTTAGGTCCTACCGGTGTCGGTAAAACCTTGCTTGCACAGACTCTGGCAAAGACTCTCAATGTACCTTTTGCTATTGCTGATGCCACTACTCTCACAGAGGCAGGTTATGTCGGTGACGATGTTGAAAATGTACTTGTAAGACTTTTACAGGCTGCTGATTTTGATGTTGAAGCTGCAGAGCGTGGTATCATCTATATTGATGAGATTGATAAGATTACCCGTAAATCCGAGAACACTTCAATAACCCGTGATGTAAGTGGTGAAGGCGTTCAGCAGGCGCTCCTTAAAATCCTTGAAGGTACTATTTCAAATGTTCCTCCTCAGGGTGGAAGAAAGCATCCCCATCAGGAATTTATTCAGCTCGATACCAAGAACATCCTTTTTATCTGTGGCGGTGCTTTCGAAGGTATCGAAAAGATTATTGAAAAAAGAACTGATTCTTCTTCAATGGGTTTTGGCGCCAAGGTTGAAAAGCATACAGATAAAGGTAAAGGCGAGCTTTTGAAGGAAATTATCCCGTCTGACCTTGTGAAATTCGGAATAATTCCCGAACTTGTCGGTCGCTTGCCTGTAATCACAACCCTTGAGGATTTGAATGAAGAACAGCTTGTGGCGGTACTCACAGAGCCTAAAAACTCACTTTTGCGCCAGTACAGCAGTATGTTTGACCTTGATAATGTCGAGCTTTCAATTGACAATGAAGCTTTGAAAGCTATTGCAAAAGAAGCTATCAAGAGAAAAACAGGTGCGAGAGGTCTTCGTAACATTATGGAAGAAATCCTTATGGAGCTTATGTTTACAGTACCCTCCGATGAAACTATCAAAAAGGTAATCATAAACGCTGATGTGGTTGAGAAAAAAGCAAAACCTAAAGTTACAAAACGCAAAGTTGAAAAATTGGCATAACAAAAGACCTGAGAGCTTTTCTCAGGTCTTTGCTTTTTTACATCATAGCACCATCTTTGCCTAATCTGTAACCATCAGGGGTTATGGTATCAAATGCCATATCGCCGTCCGGCATAAAGTAGTACCATTTTCCACCGGTTTTAACCCAGCCGGTTTTCATATATCCTCCACCATTGAAGAAATACCATTTACCGCCATTTTTGAGCCAGCCTGTCTTCATATATCCTCCACCGTTGAAGAAAAACCAGCTGCCGTCAATCTTCTGCCAGCCTTTTTGCATAATACCATCGCTGTTAAAGTAAAACCAGCTGCCGTCAGCTTTCTGCCAGCCAACAGTGTAAGCACCCTGATTATTGGCAAACTTATAGTTTCCGTCATTTAAGAGTATCCAGGTACCGCTTTTGTCTTTTGCAGGAGTGCGCGATTTTATGAGTGAAACTTCGTTCTCGGTTTTGTTTTCTGTTTCGGGCTTTGTTTCGGGTTTTATTTCAGGTTCGGTTTCTGTTTTACCCTCATTTTTATAGAAATCGAAAAGATTCTGATTATCGATTAAAAACTTGTATCTGAAATGAATTTCGCCATCAACCTCGGGGATAGTGCGGTTTAAAGCAATCTGGTTTTCAATTGCAGTAATCCCGTACCACGTGTCTGTGGGGTTGGTGCTGTTAGCTTTGTAGTCAGCCATACCGATATAAAGTTTTACCTTTGTGTTTTTTACAACATCTGCCCACCATTTTGCAACAACTTCGTAGTCAGCACCTTTCTGACCTATGTACCAGTAAATCTGCGGACAAATGTAGTCAATAATACCATCCTTTACCCATTTTCTTGTATCGGCGTAATGGTTAATACTCTGGCTTCCAGTAGTATCGGAGCCTTCAGGACGGTTATTTTTGTTAGCCCAGATACCCTGTGGGCTTACACCGAAAGCTACATTTTTGTCGATTTTCTTTATTGCATCATAAACCCCTTTGATAAGCACATCAACATTGTTTATACGCCATTCATCGAGAGTGGGGAAATCTTTTCCGTACAGGATAAAGCTGTCATTATCATTAAAGTTCTGACCGGGGTAGAAGTAATCATCGAAATGAATTCCGTCAACATCATAGTTTTTTACGATTTCAACGATGCCGTCAATTACAAGCTGTCTTACTTCGGGAAGTCCGGGATTTAAGTAATAGTTTCCGTCAGGGGAGTATTTAACTGCCCATTCAGGGTGAAGCTTAGCGGGATTGTCGGGGGAAAGGGAATTCCATTCGCTGTCGCCGCCTTTGGTAACTCTGTAAGGATTAAGCCAAGCGTGAAGTTCCATTCCTCTTTTATGAGCACCTTTTATCCAGTATGTAAGAGGGTCAAAGTTGTTTGAAGGAGCAAAGCCTTGCGTACCCGTTAAATATTTACTCCACGGGTAGATATCAGACTCATAAAGTGCATCTCCCGATGGGCGTACCTGCAGGAAAACTGCCGTCATACCCATTTCTTTACAGTTGTCAAGAATTTTATCAGCTTCAGCCATTAAGGTGTTTGCATCGATTGTAGCCTTTGAAGGATAGTCAAGGTTATAAACTGTTGAAACCCATACACCCTTAAATGTATCTTTTTCAGCTGCCGAGGCAGGAACTGCCGAAAGGCATAAGGCAATTAAAGTAATCAGTGATATAAAACGTTTCATATATTTCTCCTTTCAACGCCCGATTTTCTTAATTATAGCATAAAAAGGGAATTACTTCAAGCGGGAAAAAATAGAAAAGAGTCCGGTTTTGTACCGGACTCATAGGTTCAGTGTTTTATCAGTAGGAGTGTACCGTTCTCCGTTTGGTCCTCTGTTATGGCTGTCAACCATTGTTCTGCCGACTTCTCTTCCCATACAGTCTATAATCATTACCTCTCTGTAGCTTTCAGCGACAGTACCACAAACACTGGCCAAAGATGCAAATATAATCAGCATCGTCATTGTTACCTTAAGGAACAAAAACAAACCATATCCATAAAACCTCAGTATCTGCAGGCGAATCATTCCTCTTGGCGATTTGCGAATGGTAAAATACGCGGATAAGAGGGAGTATGTAAGTGCGCAAAGTCCGATAAAAAGCATTTCTTTTTCACCAAACAAACCGGTAAGCGTCATGGCAAAACCCACGACTAACGCACAAAAACCTAAGTATGCTCTGAGCCCTAAAAAGAACGCAGAAAGTATTATTAAAATAATTACAGCAATTAAGAAGGTCATTTGATTACACCTCAGAACTTAAAGAGATTTTTAAGGAATCCGCCCGGTTTGTTTACAGGAGCCTGATTTTGTGTATCAGCCTGAAGCTGTCGGCATACATTCATAAAATTTTCACAACTCTCGGGTGCGGGTGCATTATCAGGCAGGAAAGATTTTGTAAGGTCGGGCATCTGACCCATTTTCATCATATTCATTACAGTTGCACCATATTTGTTTTCTGCATTACGATAATCGTCATTCATTTCAGCAAAGATATTCGCTACCAGTGCAGCATCAGCTGTGGTATTCTGTAACTGACCTATTCTTATCATATGCCATCTTGCACGATAGAAAGCGTGAGCTGAACGATCTCTTAAACTTTCCATAACTGCAAGCTGAGCACGCAGATATTCGGCAACCAGAGGATAACCATGTTCTTCGATAAAATGAGCACCGATGATACATTTAGCAAGTGTTTCATTATGTGCTTCAGTATCCAGCATTTTCTTAAGTGCTTCAATACCTCCGGCAACTGTTCCGCTCAGCGAATCAAAAGCTACAACATCCATATCCAACATACCGGTGGTAGCCATATTATACATAAGTATCATAAGTTTTGCATAACCGCTGTAAAGGGTTGCATCCATTGCTTCGGGTGTTTTTTCTGCTGCTTCCATATAGAGCTCAATTGCGACAGCCATATAGTTTTTAACCCTTGCCGCACCCTGAGTAACAGTACTCTGTGAAAGCTGATGTCTTACTTCATTCCAGAGATTGAATGTACAGCCTGCTGCAGAATCTGCAAATAATGCAATGCTGTCGCGTACTCCTGCTTTTTCTGCTTTACAGAACCAGTCAAAAGCTTTAAAAAAGTCATTACAACGGTAGTAAGCAATTGCTGCAAGATAACAAGCATAGTCGTAGTTGTCGTTGTTATCTGCGGCACCTGTTAAAAGTAAACATGCATAGTTGTTGTCAATCTGTGTACCCCAACCGTTAAGATAAGCGGCACCAAGAAAATACGAGTTTTTCTGATTGGTTTCTTTGTAAAGCTTGTTAGCTATTTCAAAATATTTATCCCTGTCCTCTGTAGCAAAGGTATCGTTGATTTCAGATACATATTTGTCGATTAATTCCTGTGAAATCATAAAAATTCTCCTTTATGTCATGTTAAAATAATTATACCAAGTGTGACTATTAAAAGTCAAGTTATAAAAAATTAAAAGCCGTGTGGAAATTCCACACGGCTTTCTATTAAAGTCCGTTAGGGTTATTTGCTGTGAAGTTCCAGGAATCTTCACACATTTCTTTAACTCCGCGTTTTGCTTCCCAGTTGAGGAGTTCTTTTGCTTTTCTGGGGTCTGCGTAACATTCTGCAATGTCACCCGGGCGGCGGTCGGTAATTTTATAATTTACCTTTCTTCCGCTTGCTTTTTCAAAAGCATCTACCATCTGCAAAACAGAGTAACCTGTACCTGTACCTAAGTTATAAGCGTCAACGCCTTTATCTTTTCTTACCTTTTCAAGGGCTTTGAGGTGACCGAGAGCCAAGTCAACAACATGGATATAGTCACGCACACCTGTACCATCTTTGGTGTCATAGTCATTTCCGTAAACCGAGAGGCAGGGAAGTTTTCCCGAAGCTACCTGAGCTATATAGGGAAGAAGGTTGTTGGGAATTCCGTTTGGATCTTCACCGATAAGTCCACTTTTGTGAGCACCGATGGGGTTAAAGTAACGGAGCAATGCAACAGACCAATCCTTGTCTGCAACATAAAGGTCACGCAGAATGCCTTCAATCATAAGCTTTGTAGAACCATAGGGATTTGTTGTGGAAAGAGGGAAATCCTCTTTAATCGGAACGGATTTGGGAGAACCATAGACAGTTGCAGAAGAACTGAATACCATTTTCTTTACATTGTATTTTTGCATAAGTTCACACAAAATCAAAGTTCCTGTGATGTTGTTATGATAATACCAGATAGGTTTTGAAACACTTTCGCCTACAGCTTTAAGGCCTGCAAAATGGATTACTGCATCAATTTCGTTCTGTTCAAAAACTTTCTCGAGGTTTTCACGGTCAAGCAAGTCCACTTCATAAAACTTGAAATCTTTACCTGTAATTTTCTTAATACGGTTTAAAGCTTCGGGTTTTGAGTTGATAAAATTATCAACGATGATAATTTCTTCACCTGCATCCAAAAGCTCAACGCAGGTATGGGAACCGATATATCCTGCACCGCCTGTTACCAATACTGCCATAAAAATACCTCCTGAAGAATAAATATTAAACTTTAATAATTATTATATAATTATTGTGGCTTAAGGTCAACCTTTTGAGGAAAAAATCCATAAATTTTGAAAGAAGAAAGTGTAATTATTAATTTTTTTGAATTTTATTTAAAATATTTATAAAAAAGTCTTATTTTCTTGGCGATAATATGGTATACTTAAAGATAAGTATTAAACTATGAAGGACTGATGTAATGAAAACTCCTTTTTTGCGTGAAAAAATTGCAGAAAATGTATATTTTGGCAGTATGAGAGATGAAAGGTATAAAACTAATCTTTTAGCTTTTCATCTTGTATTACCGCTTAAGAAGGAAACTATGACAGAAAATGCGATGGTTTCCCTTATACTTGAAAAAGGTTTTGAAGATTATAAGACATTAAAGGATTTTTCCAAAAAGTTAAATCTTATGTATGGAGCTTCAGTATCGGGAAGTGTTTCTAAAACAGGGGATAAAGCGGTGATAACGCTGAGTATTTCTTCTATTGATGATACATTTGCTTTAAATGGTGAAGAACTTTTGAAAGAAAGTGCTGAAGTTTTATGCGGAATGCTTTTAAGACCAAATATGAAAGACGGGCTTTTCGATGAGCAGACTTTTGAACTCCAGCGCAGTTTTCTTATCGATACTATTGAGGCTGAGATAAACAATAAACGCCGTTATGCCAAGAAAAAGACAGTTTCTTTAATGTTTGGTGATGAAGACTACGGAGCCGATAAATGCGGCACTGTAGAGGCTGCAAAGGAAATTACTTTACAGCAGGTTTCGGATGCTTATCGCCGTATTTTAGATGAGGCAACCATTGAAATTATCCATATTGGTATGGGAAATTCCGAAACTGCAAAAGAAATTTTTGCAAAATCTTTCAAACCTCTTAAAAGAAACCCTGTCACGCTTCCAAAGACCAGAATTACAACTGCTGATGGCGAAACAATAAATGAAACTGAATATTTTGATGTTACCCAGTCCAAGCTTTGCTTCGGATTTAAAACCGGTATAGGCCCTGACAACGAAATGCTGTATCCTATGCGACTTGCAGTTGCTGTTCTGGGTGGAACCCCCACATCAAAACTTTTCCTCAATGTAAGGGAGAAGAAGAGCCTTTGCTATTACTGTGCCGCGCATTATGATAAGACAAAGGGAATAATGCTTATCGACAGTGGTGTTGAGCACGATAAAATAACTGATGCAAAAGATGCTATTTTGGAACAGCTTTCCGATTTGTGTAAAGGTGATTTCACGGATACCGATATGGAATTTGCACTGTTAAGCCTTAAAAATGCCTTTAATTCGGTAGGGGAAAGTGTTTATTCTGTTGCAACTTATTATCTTACAAATGTTTTACTTGAAACTTTCAATACGCCCGAAAAGGAAATTGAGCTTTTAGAAAAGGTTACAAAAGAGGATATTGTAAAAGCAGCAAAGCTTTTAAAACTTCATACAGTATATCTTCTTACTAATAAGAAAGGAGATTTGTAATGAAAAAAGAAATAATAAAGAACTCACGCATCTGTGAAGAATATATCCGTATAGAACACGATTCGGGACTTGTGATTTTACTTTATCCGATGAAGGGATTCAGCACAGCGTATGCGCTTTTTGGCACCAAATATGGTTCTGTTGATAATTCTTTTAAAACGGATTCCGAGAGTGATTTTGCTGATGTTCCCGATGGAATTGCCCACTTTTTAGAGCATAAGCTCTTTGAGAGTGAAGATGGTGATGCATTTACTCTTTTTGCAAAAACAGGTGCAGAGGCGAATGCTTTTACTTCCTTTGACAAGACTTGCTATCTCTTTTCCTGTACAGATAAATTTGAAGAATCTTTACAAGCACTTCTTACCTTTGTTCAGGCGCCGTATTTTACTGAGCAGACTGTGGAGAAAGAGCAGGGAATTATAGGTCAGGAAATAAGAATGTACGAGGATTTACCAAGCTGGAGAGTTATGTTCAATCTCCTCGATGGCCTTTATCATAACCACCCTGTAAAGGTTGATATTGCAGGAACTGTGGAAAGTATTGCAAAAATTGATGCAAATTTGCTTTACAGATGTTACAACACTTTCTATAATCTTTCCAATATGGTAATTTCGGTAGCGGGCAATTTTGACCCCGATGTTGCACAGAAGATAATCCTTGAAAATCTTAAGGAGTCAGAACCCGTAAAAATAGAAAGAAAAATACCTGATGAACCGCTTACTGCAAACAAAAAGAAGGTTACGCAAAACCTCGATGTGTCTATTCCGCTTTTCTATTTCGGTTACAAAGTAAAGCCTGAAACAGATCCTTATAAAAATCTTTGTCAGCAAATTGAACTTGAAATTTTACTTGATATGCTTGCAGGTCAGACTTCTGACTTTTATAACGATATGTATGAAAAAGGTCTTATTAATATAAACTTCGGAACTGAAGTTTTCGGCGGAAGAGGTTTTATTGCAACTATGTTCGGCGGTGAGTCAAAAGACCCTGAAGCTGTTTTGTCTGCGTTTAATGAAATGATAGATGAAAAACGCAGTACCGGTCTTTCGGAAGAAGATTTTCTTTCCTGCAGAAATGCTCTTTACGGAAAGGCATTAAAGGGGATAAACGATGCTGAAAATACAGCAACTGCAATGATTTCCTATGAAATGATGGATGTCGGAATTTTTGATATGATAAAGGTAATTTCTGAAATTACATTTGAGGATATCAAAAACCGTTTTGAAAAGGATTTTAACGATGAAAGTCAGTCACTTTCCATTGTTTACCCTAAAACGACAAATTAAGAAAAGGATGTGAATAAAATGAATGTTGTTGCATTTCCCGCACTCGGACTTGAGTTTACTTTAAAACGCGTGGCGCTCAGCATCGGTTCTCTGAGCGTTACATGGTATGGGATACTCATAACACTCGGAATTATACTTGCTATGGTATTTGCCACTACTCAGGCAAAGAAATTCGGTGTTGTTTCCGATAAACTTATCGATGTTGCACTTTTTGGTGTAGTCGGTGGAATTTTAGGCGCAAGACTTTATTATGTGGCTTTCAGCTGGGACAGCTATAAAAATGACCTTGCTTCAATTTTCAAAACCTGGGAAGGTGGTCTGGCAATTTATGGCGGTCTTATCGGCGCCATCTTGGTGGGTATTGTGGTTGTAAAAGTGAATAAGATGAAGCTTTTACCCACACTCGATATTGCATCTTTAGGTTTTTTAATTGGTCAGTCCATCGGCAGATGGGGTAACTTTGTGAATGTTGAAGCGTTCGGCTCGAACACTACCTTGCCGTGGGGTATGACAAGTGCAAGAATTACCTCTTATTTGAGTGATGCTTCTAACATTGAAGCTCTTAATAAACTCGGTGTTACCGTTGATGCCACAGCTCCTGTCCACCCTTGTTTTTTGTATGAGTCACTCTGGTGTGCTCTGGGATTTTTAGTGTTGTTTTTATACTCGAAACACAGAAAATTTGATGGTGAAATTTTCCTTATGTACACAGCCTGGTACGGACTTGGCAGAAGCGTTATAGAGGGCTTGAGAACCGACAGTCTGCTTATTGGCAGTATCCGTGTTTCACAGCTTTTGGCGATACTTCTGGTGGTTGTTGCGATTGTAATACTTATCTCTGTCCGTTCAAAGAAGAAACGCCTTCACGATGAAAATTACTTAAAGCTTTATGTTGATACCGAAGAATATCAGCAGGAGTTATCTGAATATCAGGACAAAAAGAATAAAAAGGAGAAAAAAGATGAGCAGACTGATTGATGGAAAACAGATTTCCGAACAGGTAAAGGACAGAGTAAGCAATGAAGTAAAATTGCTTAAAGAAAAGGGAATTGAGGTAGGTCTTGCGGTTGTTATTGTAGGCGATGACCCTGCATCCAGAGTTTATGTAAACAACAAAAAGAAGGCCTGTGAGCGTTGCGGTATCAGATCTTTTGAATACGCACTTCCCAAAGAAACTTCCGAAGAAGAACTTCTTGAGCTTGTTGAAAAACTTAACAATTCTCCCGAAGTTCACGGAATTTTAGTACAGCTTCCCGTACCTGAACATATTGACGACCATAAAGTAATTGCTGCAATTTCTCCTTTGAAGGATGTTGATGCTTTTCATGCTGTCAATGTCGGTAAGATTATGATAGGGGACTTTGATTTCCTTCCCTGTACACCGTCAGGCTGTATGGAACTTATTGATTCCACAGGCGTTGAGATTGCGGGTAAAAACTGTGTTGTGATCGGAAGAAGCAATATAGTCGGTAAACCTATGGCAATGCTTTTGCTTCACAGAAACGGTACCGTTACAATCTGCCATTCCAAAACTCAGAACTTAAAAGAAATCTGTAAGAACGCAGATATTTTAGTTGCTGCTGTCGGCAGAGCTAAATTCGTGACCGCTGATATGGTCAAAGAGGGCGCTGTTGTAATCGATGTCGGTATGAACCGTGATGAGAACGGAAAACTCTGTGGCGATGTTGATTTTGAAGCTGTTAAAGATATTGCAGGATATATTACTCCCGTCCCCGGAGGAGTAGGTCCGATGACTATTGCTACACTTATGCAAAACACTGTTACAGCTGCAAAAATTCAGAATAATATTTAAGATAAAATCCGTTGACAATGTCAACGGATTTTTGTATAATGGATAACAGATATAGAATACATTTTTCTGGGCAGAATTAAGAATAGGGGGTAAGAAAATGAAATACAATTTGTGTATGGGTTGTATGAAGGACAAAGGCGACAGCGATTTTTGTCCTCATTGCGGATATTCAGAAGATGCTAATCTTTATCCGTCACATCTCACACCCCACACTGTTATAAACGAAAGATACATTATCGGTAAGGTGCTTTCATCGAATGGTGAAAGTGTTACTTACCTTGGTTTTGATACAATAGCTAACAGAAAAGTTAAAATCTGCGAGTATTTTCCCGAAGCCTTAGTAAGACGCGCGTCCGATGGTAAAGGAGTTTCTGTAAACTCCAATTCCCAGATTCAGTTTAAAGCATATATGAGCGACTTTATCGAGATTGCGCAGAAGCTTTCAAGAATGAGAACTCTCCCTTGCATTACTCAGGTTTACTCTGTTTGCTATCAGAATGGAACAGTTTATTCGATTTCCGAGTATGTTGAGGGAATTTCACTTGAAAGATATCTAGAAAAAAGAAATTCTATGCTAAGTTGGTCCGAAACTTCGGATTTGCTTATTCCTCTCATTAAAACTCTTTCAGCAGCACATGAAGACGGAATCATTCACAGAGGAATCTGTACCGGTAATATAGTTTTAAGCCGTAGTGGCGTTGCAAAAATTGACAGATTTTCAATAAGTGCTGTGCGTGCTTCAGGTACCGAGCTTTCAGCAGAGCTTTTTCCGGGATTTTCTGCTCCTGAGCAGTATTCTGAGGTCAGCCCTCATGGTCCGTGGACTGATGTTTACGCTGTATGTGCTGTTATGTATGCCTGCCTTACAGGAAAGTCCCCCGAGGAAGCTCTTTTGCGTTCGCAGTATAAAGAACTCACTCCTGTCAGGGACCGTAACGAAACTGTGCCGGCTGAAGTTTCCGATGCTATAAGCGAAGGACTTTCGCTTTCTACCTCAGGTCGTATACAGAGTATAAGCGCACTTTTAAGAAAAATCGGAAGTCCGTTAAACTCTGATAAAACTGTATCGAATGATGAGCCTACCGTTATGATACCTGTACAAAAAGATGTCAAGGAAAAATCCGAAGAAGATAAAAAAGAACAGGGTAGCAAACGCGTTGTTGTGTTCAGTGCATTGATAACTTTACCGATTTTGCTTGTAATTTTGATTTTTACTTTCTGGATTTTATTCGGTAACAGAGGCGAAAAACCTGTAAACAGCGAATCCGATTATTCGATAGAAAGTTTCGAAAACCTTGAGCCGTCCGGAATTTTCTCCGAAAGCTTTGAAGAAAGCTCAGAAGTTTCCGAAGAAAGTGTTGTTTTGCACAGAGTTGACAACTTTGTCGGTCAGGCTTATGAAATTGTTACCACTAACGAAAAAAATCTTGAGGTTTATGTTTTTGAAGAACCGGAATATGTTTTTGATGATGCATATCCCAAAGGCGCTATTGTGAAACAGAATGTGGAAGTCGGAACTGAGCAGGAAGTACCTGTTTCAATTACTTTCACTGTAAGCAATGGTTCCGAGGGCGTTGTTATCCCGTCATTCGAAAAGAGGACCCAGGAAGAGTACACGCGCGTACTTGATGAACTCGGTATTTCCTATATTATCCAGTATCGCTGGGAGGAGGGCTATCCGACAGGATATGTTACCGGTATTGACCACGAAGTGGGAAGCAAGTACAAAAAATCTGATGGACTTGTGGAGGTTTATGTAAATCGTGAGCCTCCCGTTACAGTAGTTGAATAGTACATAAAAAGTGGTGTAGAAATCTACACCACTTTAATTTTTGCAACTAAAACTGTTATATCATCTTCGTTTTCTCCGTTTCGTTTTTTAGCTAAAATGGCAATTTTAGATGCGATTTCTTTTGGCGGAAGTTCGGATATAAGGGAGATTTCGTCCTTCAGCCATTCCGGAGTTATCGATACAGCTCCGTCTGTCACCATAACAATAAGGTCATTTTCCTGAAGCTTTATTTCGTTCTCGTTGTAGGAAATCCCCTGAAGAATTCCCACAGGAAGGGAATCTGCCCCCACCATAACAGTCTTTTTGTTACGGGTTATAAAGGAAACGCAGGCACCTGCTTTAAGGAAACGGGTAACTCCTGTATAAAGGTCGATGCATCCGATATCGAGAGTTGCAAGCGATTCTTCTCCCGCTTTTACCAGAAGGGCACTGTTTATAAGCTTAAGTGCGGCGTTAAAACCAAAACCTGCCTTAAGGAGTTTTAATATAAAATTACAGGTCATAATCGAGTCCACCGCTGCACGCCCGCCATTACCCATACCATCGCTTAAGATAAGATGGGCAAAGCCTCTTCCATCGGTGAAATATTCGTAGCAGTCACCTGAAATCTTCTGATTTTTTGAATTTATCTGTCCTGCGGCAAAATCAAGACTGTATTTTGCCTTTTCGGAAAAAGAGATTTTGGTAGTATCTTCGGCGGTTACAATACTTGGGGGGGAAAAATCACGGTTCAGTGCGTAGCTTAGTTCTCCGGTAAGC
This sequence comes from Fumia sp., assembly GCA_045615345.1. Taxonomy (GTDB): domain Bacteria; phylum Bacillota; class Clostridia; order Oscillospirales; family Ruminococcaceae; genus Fumia. Next base: position 100,094 of record JAZLER010000031.1, read on the forward strand.
AGCTCTGTATTCGTTTCAAGGCGGGATTTTTTGTAGACTTCCACTCTCATTCTGTCATATCGGTCTGTGATACAGTAAACTTCATCAGGAGCTTCACCGAGTTCTGCCAAAATACCAAATGCTCTTTCGGAAAGTTTCGGGTTTATGAAAGAAGTTTCACTTATTTCCTCACTCATCTCGGAAAGCATATCGGCGATACCTTCCAGTTGCTCGGCAGCTACCTGTTTTGCGTTCATTATTTTCCGCGTTGCGTTCTTGCCCGAAAGGTAGTCACGATAATATCCGTTCACTGTGCGGACAATATCCTCCGGCTTTGCACATTGGGTATTGAAAAAAGCAGAAAGATCGTCTTTTGTGATTTCAGAATTCTTTTCAAGAATATCGTTAAACTTATAAAAAGAATCAAGGGTAGTGTTGTAGTTGGTTTCCCAGCAGAAAAGCTTAAGACCACACCTTTTGCATACCGTATCAGCTGTTTTTTCATATACCTTTGAGATATTGGTAATACCCGTGTTTTTAAGCTTTTCGGAAACAGCTTCCACTGATTTATGCATATCGCTTAAGGTTTTTGAAGCGAATAAAAGTTTTGAACAGGTTCTTTTGTTTTCACTACAGCTTAATTGTTTATATTGATTTGCGGTTTTTCCTATTTTTTCCAGAAGAGTTTCAGGTAAAACCATAAAAATCCCTGAACCTGAGAGCATATCAAAAGCACCTTCAATTGTGGTGGGTGTATTTTGGGTTACCATTATTCCGACAGTGTATGTAAGAATAAAGAAAGCATTTTGTGTAAGTTTTCCGAAATGTGCAAAGTATGCAGATATTAAAGCTGATACCGCAAAAATACCTGCAGGCAGTGCGAATTCGGGCGAATGCAATGTTAAAACCACCGAAAATAATAACCCTGTGACAGCAGTAGGTGCGACACCTTTTTTTCTTGCGACAGCTAAAAGGAGGGGGACTGTTACTATTCTTCCAAGATTGAATGGCGAAACAGATACTTTGCAAAGACTTAAAAGACCTGTAAGTAACAGAATAAGACTGCTTGTCCTTTCGATAGTTGCACCATCATAAAGTTTCCGCCCTGACAATACAGTTCTGAAAGCAAAGAAAGAAAAATATGTAAAAGCACCACCCAGTATACTTTCGCAGATGCAGAATATGAGATCAATGGTTCCTTTGTTTAAAATAACATTTCTCGTTACAAGAAAAAATCCGAGCGTTGCCATACAGACAATGGACTGAAAAACAGGATGACTCTTGAGTTTTCCAATCTGTAAAGTAATACTCTTTACACCCACTATTGCAAACAAAGCGGCAATATAAACAAGGTTTTCGGGGAAGTTTCCGAAAACTCCATAACCCGTCACAGCGCCGATAACAGCACTGATGGAATAGTTTAACGGCAAGGCTGCCGAAAAAGCGACAGCAAACGGTGATAATGACGACAGTAGACTGACACTCGAAATAAGTAAAGAAAACAGTGATACGAATATGTATCTTAAGTTTTCGGTAGCAGTATCGGATTTTGTTTTAAAAAAGGGAACACTTTTCATAATTTTACAACCTTTCTTTTTGACTTAGTACCATTTTACTAAAACAAAAATGAAAAGATTGTCAGCTTTAAAATGTTATATTTTATATTTTTTTGAAAAAGTAAAAGAATTGTGATATAATAAAGTTGATTTTTGATAAATAGGAGTATTATATGGAAAAATATTCTGCAGAAAAAATTAAGTCTTATCTCGAAGATGATAAGTTTGACATTGTGTTTTTAGAAAACACCGATTCTACAAATACCTTTGCAAAATGCCTTGCTCAGGATGGTGTTCCGGAGAATACAGTTGTGATAGCCGACAGCCAGAGTAAAGGGCGAGGACGGCTTGACAGAAGCTTTTTATCCTTAGCGGGCAAGGGCGTTTATCTTTCCTTAATTTTGCGCCCACATTTTCCGGTTTGTGAAGTGAATGCCGTTACACTTTTGTCTGCTATGGCGGTTTATGATACGGTTTTTGAACTGACGGGGAAAAAACCACATATCAAATGGCCAAATGATATTTATTTAAACGGAAAGAAAATTTGCGGAATACTTACTGAGTCGACCCTTAAAGCTGATGCAACTGTCGATTATATTGTTGTGGGGATAGGGGTAAATATCCTTCACGGCAGGGATGATTTTCCTGATGAACTTTCTGGCATTGCCACTTCTTTGCTTGTTGAAACCGAAAAATATTGTGACAGGGCGGAGTTTACGGCACGCCTTCTTGAAAATTTTGATAAATACTATAAATCATTCCCTGAAAATAAAGCTGAAATGCTTTGTGACTATTCACAAAGGCTTTGCTGGCTTAACGAAAAAGTACGGGTTATAGAGCTTGAAAAAAGTTATGAAGCAATACTTCTCGGAATTGATGAAAATGGTTATCTTGAGGTTATGACATCTGATGGTACCGGGAAAAAAGTAATCGGCGGGGAAATAAGTATTCGCCCCTTGTAACTTTTAAAAAAATGTGATATAATTAAAATAATTAACTTTTAGAGGTGTAGGTATGAAAGCCAAGAAAAAGATTCTTATAGCACTCCTTATTATTTTATTGATTATTGCGGCAATAATTTCAGGCGCTTTACTCTGGATAAAACTGAATTATGTCGGTAAGGTGCAGGATAAGGAATTCAACCCTAAAAATCTTGCAGTGAATATGGTGCCGTTTGAAAATCATAAGGTTACCAATATTGCTTTACTCGGTCTTGATATCAAGAGAGATTTCGGTGACAGGAATGGCCGTTCTGATGCTATTATAATTCTTACCATTGACAGGGAGAATAATAAACTTAAGCTCTCTTCAATCGCAAGGGACAGTTATGTGAAAATTGAAAAAACACCGGGATATGCTTTCAACGATAAGATAACTCACGCACATTCTTATGGCGGCGCTGAGCTTGCTGTTAAAACAATTAACCAGAATTTCAATATGGATATTACTGATTATGTTTCTGTAAACTATATGCAGTTTGCCAAGATAATCGACTACATTGGCGGTGTTGAAATTGATGTGGATGAAAGTGAAATGCGTGTAGCAAATAATTATATCCATAGTTTAAGGTCTACAGGGGTACCCTGCGAAGATATAAAGGAAACGGGTAAGCAGGTTTTATCGGGTGCCCAGGCTTTAGCGTATGCAAGAAATCGTTACAGCCCGGGTGGTGATATAGCACGCGGAAACAGGCAAAAAGAGGTTCTGATGGCGGCGTATGAAAGAGTTAAGAAAATGAATAAATTCTTGGATTACGAGAAGATTATCAAGATGCTTTGCGAAAACTGTAAGACAAGTCTTAATGACTATGAGATTTTTGATATTGGACTCTGGACTGCAAAAAATCTACCAAGCATTGAAAGTTTCAGCCTGCCAACAGCTGATTGTAAACCCAAAAGCGGTAATGATGCTATGATAAACGGCACATGGTATTATATCTACGACCTTGAAAAAGCAACTGAAAATCTTCATGCTTTTATTAAAGGTGAGTAAGGAGAAAAAATGATAAATCTTTCAGAGAGCAAAAGTAAATGCTGCGGTTGTGGCGGATGCAAGAATATATGCCCTAAAAATGCAATTACAATGCAGTATGATGAAAAGGGGTTTCTGTATCCTCGTATTTCGGAAGACTGTATCGATTGTGGACTTTGTAAAAAGGTATGCGCTTATCAGAACGACTCGTTATATAACACTCCTCTGGATGTCTATGCTGTAAAAGCTTCTGATTCTATAAGAGAAGTAAGCTCATCAGGTGGCGCATTTACTGTGATTTCCGATATGGTGCTCGAAAATGGGGGAGTAGTATACGGTGTAGCTTTTGATGACAAGCTAAAAGCTTTACACATACGCGCTGAGGATAAAACTGCGCGTGATTTGTGCCGTGGCTCAAAATACTCACAGAGTGATATGGGCGAGGTTTTTGAGAGTATTAAATCAGACCTTGAAAACGGAAGACAGGTTCTTTTTACCGGAACTGCATGTCAGGTAGACGCCATAAAGCGTTATATCGGTGAAAATGATAATCTTTTACTCGTAGAAATACTTTGTTATGGTATTATGAGCCCGAAACTTTTTTCTGAATTCATTGATTTTATCGAAAATAAAAGACAGAAGAAAGTAAAAGCCTATTATCATCGCACCAAAGACTATGGCTGGGGAAATGATGAGAAGGCAGTTTTTGAAGACGGAAGTAGTGAAGGCCAGACGGTTTTAGTTGATATATGGAGAGCGATTTATCATACCGGCGCTGCGTTAAGAGAAAACTGTTACAGTTGTAAGTATGCAACTAAAAACAGAGTTTCTGACATTCTGATGGCGGATTTCTGGGGAATAGAAAAAAGTAATCCGGATTTTGTTGATAATAAAGGTGTATCCCTTGTTATGGTAAATACCGAAAAGGGAAGAACGCATTTTGAAAAATGCAAGGATTTTCTTGAAATCCGTGAAGAAAGCTATGAAAATGCTGCGAGAAAAAATCCCAGTTTATCATTTCCGGCAAAAGCTCCGGGAAGTGTTGATGATTTCTGGAAAACCTACAAGAATCGTGGGTTTATCGGCGTTGCCAGAAAGTATGGCAGATACAGACCGGAACGCTATGTAATGCGTTTTATAAAAAGAATTCTGGGAATATAAGCATCTTTTGCAGAAATGCACAAAAAACCTCTTTGTTTTTTGTGCATTATGTTTTAGTTAAATTTATTTACAATTTGCTCTTTTGGTGCTATAATGTTAATTACCGATATTATGTATTGTTAGAATAATAACAATTTAGAATCAGTTGTTAAATGTTTTTACATTTACATAATGCGTAAAACATTTTTATTGTGGCAAACGGCATTTGTGCCGCAATAGGGGAGGAGGTAAATTTTTAATTTTTATTTCTTTTAACAAAGGTAGAAATGCCAAAAAAAAAATTGGAGGTAATTGTATGAAAAAAATTACAAAACGCTTGCTTTCTGTAGTGCTTTCCGTACTCATCGCTATGAGTGTAATGCCTACAGCATTTGCAGGCAACTCAGCTGAACCCTGGGCATTCAGCAAAACAACAGTTTTGCCTGGTGATGAATTCGTAATGACTCTCACATTGCCCGAAACTTTGGTTGTATCCAGCCTTGGTGCAACAGTAAACTTTGATAACACAGCATTCGAAATCACAACTATTGAAAAGGTTCCTTATGCAGATATGCAGCCTAACCTTGCTGGTTGTAACAACAATGCAAACGTAGCATTCTCTTATTGTGACCCCACATATGATGCTAACACAGAAATCGCTGCAGGTACTGTAGTGCTTAATGTAACATTCAAAGCAAAAGAAGCTGCTACACTCGGCGACAAAACTTTTGAATTGTATGACTTTAACGCAACTGGTGTATTCAACGAAGAAACATTTGAACCCGAAAATATCACTCCTGATATGGGCGAAAGAACAAAAGTGATTTCTATCGTTGATGAATTGCCTTCCGAAGAACCTTCCGAAGAACCTTCTGAAGAAGGAACTAAAGGTCCCTGGGCATTCAGCAAAACAACAGTTGATTTCGGCGAAGAGTTCGTAATGACTCTTACATTGCCCGAAACATTGGTTGTATCCAGCCTTGGTGCAACAGTAAACTTCGATAACACAGCATTCGAAATCACAACTATCGAAAATGTTCCTTATGCAGATATGCAGCCTAACCTTGCAGGTTGTAACAAAAATGCAAACGTAGCATTCTCTTACTGTGACCCCACATATGATGCTAACACAACAATTGAAGCAGGTACTGTAGTACTTAACGTAACATTCAAAGCTTTGGAAACTGCAACAGCAGGCGCTAAAACTTTTGAATTGTTTGACTTCAATGCAACAGGCGTATTCAACGAAGAAACATTCGAACCCGAAAATATCACTCCTGATATGGGCGAAAGAACTGCTATCATCACAATCGGTAGCGAACCTTCCGAAGAACCTTCCGAAGAACCCGTTGAAGTTGCTGAAGTTCCTGTAATCACATTGGATAAGACAGAAGCAACAATCCTTGAAGGTGAAACAGCTACATTCACAGCTTCCGCTACAGGTAACGGTGAACTCACATACGCTTGGTACAAAGGTGATGTTGAAATCAACAACCTTGCTACTCTCGAAGCAACAGAAGCTGGTACATACAAAGTTGTTGTAACAAACTCTTTGAACGACACAGCAGAAACAGCTGAAGCTACAGTTACAGTAACAGTTCTTGAAAAAGCTGATGCTCCTGTAGTAACAGTTAACAACGCTACAGTTTACGCTGGCGAAGCAGCTACATTGACAGCTACAGCTACAGCTAACGGCAAACTCACATACGCTTGGTACTTCAAAGGCGAAGTAATCGGTACAGATGCTTCTGTTACAGCTACTGAAGCTGGTGAATACACAGTTGAAGTAACAAACAGCAAAAACGGCACAACAGCTAAAGCTTCTGCTACTGCTACAGTAACAGTTCTTGAAAAAGCTGATGCTCCCGTAATCACAGCTCCTGACAGCGTTACAATGTACGAAGGCGACACAGCTACATTGACAGTTGTAGCTGAAGCTAACGGTGATCTCGCATATGCTTGGTACTTTGACGGCGAAGTAATCGGCACAGATGCTTCTGTTGAAGTAACTGAAGCTGGTGAATACACAGTTGTAGTAACAAACAGCAAAAATGAAACATCTGCTGAAGCTTCCGCTACAGTAACAGTAACAGTTCTTGAAAACGCTACAGTTCCTGTAGTAACAGTTGAAGATGCAACAATCTACGAAGGCGAAACAGCTACACTCGAAGCAGTAGTTGAAAACGCTAACGGCGAAGTTGATTACGAATGGACATTCAATGGTGAAGTTGTTGGCGATACTGCAACTCTCGAAGTAACAGAAGCTGGTGAATACACAGTTACAGTTACAAACACATTGTATGAAAAAGTTGAATCCGCTTCTGCTACAGCTACAGTAACAGTTCTCGAAGTTCCTTCTGAAGAACCTTCCGAAGAACCTTCTGAAGATCCCGTTGAACCTTCCGAAGAACCCTCTGAAGATCCTGTTGAACCTTCTGAAGAACCTTCCGAAGATCCCGTAGAACCCTCTGATCCTGCTGACGAATTCGTAGCTCCCACATTTGACTTTGCAGATAACACATTGACAGTTAACAAGAACAGTGCAGAATCTGTAAGAGTTGGTGTAGCATACATCGGCGATCAGGAATTCGTTGTTGGTGAAGACAACTGGAACGAATTCGTTGAAATGGGTAAAGTATATCCCACACTCAACAGTGTTTCCGGTTACGTTGTATACTCGAACTTTGAATCCAGAAGATTTAAATCTGAAGGTAACTTCGTAGCATTCGTTAAGTATACAG
>JAZLER010000032.1:0-242429 GCA_045615345.1 Fumia sp.
ATAAAAAAGATATGAAAGAAATGAGATGATGGCAAAAACCGTCATCTCATTTTTGTTTTCCTAAAACCTATTGCATCAGAACAAGTGTTCGATTATAATATACCTACGATGTTCAGTTTTGATTGAACACATCATAGAAAGGAGCATCTCTATGAACATAAACCATACATTTGGAACCTATATAAAGGACAAACGCTTGGCAAAGCAAATCTCACTGCGTAAATTTGCCGAGTTGCTTGATATATCTCCGGTTTACCTCTGCAATATTGAAAAGGATCGTAATCCCGCCCCGAAAGACGATATTATTTCCAATATGGCAAGGTTGCTTATGTTAAATGATACGGAAACGGCAGAACTTTATGACCTTGCTGCCAAAGCAAAAAGCAATCCGACCATTTCTCAAGATCTACCGGAGTACATTATGGACAGAGATATTGTCCGTGTTGCTCTAAGAACGGCAAAAGATGTGGATGCCACCGATGAGGAATGGCAAGAATTTATTGCTCGTTTGGAGGAGCGTAGGAGGAAAATTCAGGAGGGCAAATGATGACAGAAATCAAATACCTTCGACCGGAATTGCTTGAAGCCATTGCTCGCAATACCCTAAAGAAATATGACTCAAGCCTGATTCTCGGTTATGAAGCAAAGAGTGTTCCCATCGAGGACATAATTGAAAGTCTTGGTCTGACACTTGAATATCAATACATTCGTAAGAACGGTCGTATACTTGGAGAAACCGTTTTTGATGATGACTACATTCCTATTTACAATATGGAAGCCAAACAGTACGAACTCATTTTTGTTGAGAGAGGTACTATAATTCTTGATGCAAGCCTGCTCAGATGTAGAACTCAAGGGCGATTACGTTTCACCGCAGCTCACGAGCTTGCACATTGGCTGATACATCAAGAACTGTACTCAGGCACGGGAGATATGGCGGCTATGTTAAAAAGCATTTCCAAAAGTTCCGATGCAGACAAGTACATTGAAAGACAAGCAGATATGCTTGGAAGTGCGTTGCTGCTTCCTATCTGCCAAGTAAAAAAAGCGTTTTATCGAACATCAGGTGATGATCGAGTTTTGAAGTTAGCCAACCAATTCGGTGTATCAAAACAAGCGATGGAAATTCGATTGAAAGAGCATCACTTGATCTAAAGCCGGTAAAACGGCTTTTTTTGCCCATAGCGTTCAGTTTTTACTGAACATAAAAGGAGCCGCCTCATTATAACAGATAAAAATCGAAAAAAATGTCGCTTTCGGTTACACAACTCAACAAATTTCTACCAATCATTTATGTATAATGATAGTGAGGATAGGCTCGAAATATAATGCTATTGCTGACTTCTTATCAAAACTAAGGTTTTTTAGGCAATGCCAATATGAAAAACAAGGGAGGATTTATCAGCATTGGTCGAAAAAATATCCTCATATCTCAATATAAAGGAAGTGATCGGAATGTTGTTCATTGAACAAGTCTACGAAAAAAGCAATATCAAGAGTGACTATGTCAGGTGTCCTTCTTGCAAACGAGGAAGGCTATGTGACAAACCCATTGGCGAAAAAGCGACGGTGATCGCTTTGAAGTCCGGTCACTCTGAACGGACAAGCAGCAGGATAATACTCAAGTGTCCGAAATGCTCACAAAAATTTATAATACATCTATCTAAAGAAAATTGATTATGTTTCGTACATAGTTCAACCGCCGGACAAGCTGAGTATTATCAGTATAGAAGCCGGAAAAGAGCCTGCATCCACCTTACAAGGTGAGAACGAGGACTTTCGAGTTAGAGCATGACAAACAGCTTTTAGGCTGTATTGTTATGCTCTTTTTCTATTTAAGCATCCTTTCTGCCTAAAAGCAGAAAGGATTTTTTATGTTCAAGAAATGGCTCTGTTACATAGCTAAGTACCCGTAATCTCCGAATTTTTGATTTCAACCTTTTATATCAAAAATTCAAATTTCAAGGAGATTACATAATGAATAACATAATTATTTCTGCTCTTGATGAGCAATTCAAAAAAGACTGCAAGGTTATCAACCTTAAATATGAGTATCCCGGTTACACGGGGATTGAACAATGGGCGATTATAACGGACTTATCTGAAGAAGAACTTTGTGCTAAATATGCCGAACAAGTAGCTACGTTTAGACCTTTCGTCGTTTTATCATCCGCATTTGGTAAAGTGCGAGATACTTATATCCGTAACGAGCATAAACACGAAATGAGAAGAAAATTGTACGGTGATGTTTATAGTGCAGAAGATGGTATTGAAGCATATCATCCCGAACTAATTGAAAATGACTTATTAGAAAACATTGTCCAAAAGGAAGAAATGGACTTTATTAAAGTAGCCATTAACACTTTGAGCGAGCTTCAAAAGAGTCGAATTGTTCGGTACTTTTTTCAAGAAAAAACGTTACAAGAAATTGCAGATGAGGATAAGACGAGTTGTGCCGCAGTTTATTATTCAATCCAATGCGGAATAAAAAATTTGAAAAAGTTTCTCGAACAGACTTAAAAAATACCCCTTCCCATTGCAAATAAGTGAAGGGGGTATTCAACTCCGGATACGAACAGCCCCCTTCCATAAAAAATGGAAGATGAGGTTAAACCTATGAAAAATGCAAACATAACTAACGTAAAGTGGGGCGAGATTTATCTTTGTGATCTCGGAAGCAATAAAGGCTCGGTTCAGTCGGGCAAAAGACCTGTACTTGTTCTTCAAAATAACATTGGAAACAATAATGGTCCAACTACTGTTGTTGCAACTATCTCAAGCGTTTTGAAAAAATTAAATCAACCCACACATATTTTACTTGATACATCTTGCGGATTAAGAGAGGATTCCGTTGTAATGCTCGAACAGATCCGAACTGTTGACAAGGAAAAAGAACTGCTTGAATACATTGGTGAAGTTCGAGATGAAAAAACCATATATGCAATTAAGCAAGGTGTTTTAACCGAATTTGGACTGATTAAAAGACCGCAGCCAAGACGAACCGGACTGATATTAACACTCTGTCCTAAATGCAGAGCTGAGTTTATGAATATTCCTGAGAATATCTTACGCCGTGTTGATCCGCTTCAAGTAGATAAGGAGAGGTGCGATAAATGCCAAACTTCCTTTGGATATGATTATCTTATCATAAAAAAGAAACCTCGCACTTCAACATCTGAGGGGTGTTGTGATGGATAAGAAAATCGACAGAACTTATGCGGTAATTGCCTTAGCAGAAATATTGTTTGAACAAAAGCTAATAAACGAGCCTACACTTAGAGCAATCAAACAACAGCTGCAAGACGAGCAATCGCACATTTCACAAACCTCTAAATAATTTCTATAATAGACTCAGAACAAAGGAGGTAATAAAGATGTTAAATGTAAACAGTCCACAAAGGGTTGGAAACCCTTACGCTTTTTTAGACCGTAACAGAACAAGAGATATGGTCTTTTATGGTCGAGTATCAACAGAACACGAAGCTCAGTTATCTGCCCTTGAAAATCAGATCCAATGGTACGATGACCAAGCAAAATATCATCCTAATTGGAATGTTCTCAATAAATACATTGATGAGGGCATAACCGGAACACAAGCTAAAAAAAGACCTGCTTTTTTGCAAATGATTGAAGATGCCAAAGCAGGAAAGTTTGACCTTATCGTTACACGTGAGGTTTGCCGATTTGCTCGAAACACCGTAGATACACTTGTTACAACAAGAGAATTGAAGAACATTGGCGTGGAAGTGTATTTTGTAGAGGACAATATTTGGACTATGGATGGCGATGGAGAACTTCGCTTAACCATTATGGCAACGTTGGCGCAGGAAGAAAGCCGCAAGGTTTCCGAAAGAGTGAAAGCGGGACAACAGATCAGCAGAATTAACGGCACGATTTATGGATGCGGAAATATCCTCGGTTATGACCGTGTGGGAGATACTTATGTTAAGAACCCCGACCAATCCGAAACTGTCAGGATGATTTATGATATGTACCTTAGTGGAAAAGGTACTATGGTTATTGCGAATGAACTTACTCGTCTGCAACGCCTAAACGCTTCAGGCTTAGTCAAGTGGAACGCAGGAGTGGTTTCCCGTATTCTTAATAACCAAACATATATGGGGGTTATGGCATACGGCAAGTCGTATAGCAATAACTACTTGGAGCAAAAGAGAGTCAATAATCACGATGCTTCTACTTATATGTGTGTTAAAGCAGATTTTGAACCGATTGTATCAGAGGAAGAATGGCATAAGTGTCAAGAGATTAAAGCTCGCAGAGTAAGGACTTCATTTAAGAGTGCTAATGAAGCCACACAGAAGAAAAAATCCACTCACGGAATTAAGGAAAACAAAGACTTGTGGGGCAGCAAACTTCTCTGCACTTGCGGTCACTCTTTCAGAAAAAACAGATGGCACAAAAACAAAGGTATGCCTTGGTCGTATGGTTATCAATGCTACAATCAACTTAACAATGGTTCGGCAAGTCAACGAAGAAAAGCGGGAGCTGATGATACCGGATATTGCGACCAATCAATGATTGCCGATTGGAAACTTGAAATGATGGCAAAGATGATCTTTGAGCAGATATGGCAAGAAAGAAAAGAAACGGTCGATACAGTCTGCAAGCTAATCAAGGAGTGCTATCAGGTTGAGAAGCCTAAGAAGGTTAATTTGACCGGAATTGTAGCTCAAATAGAGCGTTATAAAAACAAGAAGAACACGCTGCTTGAGATGAGAACAGACGGTGAAATTAGCAAAGAGGAATATAAAGAGCAAAAAGAGAAAATTGAAAAAGCTCTTTTGGAACTCACGGAAGAATATGAGCGTATGCTTGCAACCGAAGATGCAATACAAAATCCTGATATATGTTGGGATGAAATACAATCTTCTCTCGACGCTATGATAGACTTTTCCAACCCGCAAATTGACCGACACATCATTCGTAAGTTTGTTTCCAAGATCGTGCCAAACGGTAGAAATCATTTTCGTTGGTATATGAATTTAGACGGAAAAGATACCACAACATTGGATATGGTAACAGAGGGTAGAAAAAACAATGCCGTTATCAGTTTCAATGATGACGAGGAGGATGAACCTCCTCTACATATCGGGGATGTAATCGGTTTGACTGAATTACAACAATATTTCCCGAACCTATTGAAAAACGAAAATCAGAATGGTATAATCACAACCGTTGGTAAGTGTGGTAAAAAGTCATCCCTTGATGCTATACTGCACAGGCAGCTATCAAAGATATGAAATAATTTCATATATAAAATCATCCCCTCGGATTGCTCCGAGGGGATTTTTTATTTACAAAGTCCTTTTTATCGGACAGATATTATGATACAATATCTTCAAGAGGTGAGAAAAATAGGTTTATTAACGCTACTCCTTGCATTAATATCTACAATAAAAGACACTATTACGGGCAGAGAATCTAATTACTGGGAATACGATTACGACAACTACCATAACCTTTGCACAATGCTTGAAGAACAAGAAGATGATGAAGAAAACGAATAACCCCCTCGGGAATCCGAGGGGGTATTTCTTATAATTCATCATGCTCTAAGCGTTTCATAACTTCGTCCTGAACTTCGGGTGGGAGCAGAACGAAATAGTCGCTATACCCTGCTATACGCACCATAAGGCTTCTGTATTTTTCGGGATGTTTCTTTGCATCTTCAAGCGTTTTCTGGTCAACAACATTAAACTGCATTTCGAAATTGCCTTTATCCATAAAGGTTTTGACCAGCGCCCTGATTTCCTCTTTATGCTCACGCATAATCTTTTTGCTGAAACGGAAATTGGTAGCAATTCCACCAATTCCGCATTGCTGAGGAAGTCTTGAAATCGAGTTAATAAGCGCCAGAGGCCCGTTGCGGTCCATTCCCTGTACGGCACCCATACATTCGGAAATGGCCTCACCCTTAAGTCTTCCGTCAGGAGATGCCGATGCCTCCAAACCGAGTCTGCCGTGATGCAGGTACGCAAAACAGCTGAAATGGAAAGTCGTATTTGGCGCACAGCCTTTGAACATCTTCAGCTCATCGCGGATATATGTAAACAAATCCTCAGCAATATCATCAGCTTCATTCAGATTATTACCAAATTTGGGACACTTGTTAAGCAGATATGCGTGAATTCTTTCATAACCCACAAAGTTATTTTTGAGAGCCTCCGAAAGCTCATCAAATGTGATAACCTTTTCATCGTAAACTGCTTTTTTAATCGCCACAACAGCATCAACGAAGTTTGAAAAGCCAAGGAAAGACGGATAAATAAATCTGTAACGCGCACCATCCGCAACACTGTTTTTACCTTTTTTAACACAGTCGTCTATAAAGCAGTCGACAAGCGGTTTTGATGCATATCGTTTAAGCAACAGCAAGCGTTCCTGCTGTAAAACAAGCTCCCCCTTTATTACATTGTCGATGATTTTCTTAATCTCGGCATAAAACTTCTCAAAGGTATCAAGCTTTCTGATATCCGAATCAAAAGGAGTGAAAAACCGAAGTCCCTCGCCTTTTACAATCTGCTCGCCATCGTTTAACAGATACTCAAAAATCTTATTAAGGTTCATATATTTTGATGCAACCCAGATATTCGAAGTACCGATAGTGGTAATCTCAACACAGGTACTGTGGATGTAGTAGTTTGCATCCTCGTCACTTACCCCTGCCTCTTTAAGACCTTTTATTACGATATCGTCATTGAAAATCGAAGGTCTGGTATAACCTTTCGCGTTCATTTCGATACACAAGTCGAGCAAATCATCAGGGATTTCACTATTATAAGCAAGTCCGACAGAAGGATTCAAAACCCCTGTCGTTTCAATAGCCCGCACAAACATATAGGAAAGCTCGTTGCAGACAGTATTGCCCTGTCTGTCCCTGCCGCCAACCATCAGAGAGGTAGGTGCACTTCGTTTAACGCTGTAATGATAGTTAAGCCTTAAATACCAGTCCTCGATAAGGCTCATTGCCTCATCGGGAGTAATTCTCCCTTCTTCGATATCCTTTTTGTAATATGGATACAAAAGATGGTCAGGTCTGCCTGCCTGAACAAATTCGCGCACTACCCATGCCATCATCTGATAAAACCAGAGTGCCTGTAACGCTTCAAAGAAAGTTTCGGCAGGTTCAAAGGGAACTTTTTTCAGGGCATCTGCCATTCGTTTAAGTTCTTTTTCCCTTTTGGGGTCTTTTTCTTTCTCTGCAAGGCGCAAAGCTTCTTCACAATATCTTTGCTGTAAACGCTCAGCCGCCTCAAGGCTTATGATTGCAGCTTCGTAAAATTTGCGTTTTTCGATACCATCAGGGTCATCAAATCGCACTTCGGCAAGACGCTCTTTTACTTCTTTTAAAACACCGCCGATACCCTTTTTAAGTAATTTTTCATGGTCGGTCGTCATATGGCCGTTGGAGCTTGGAGTAACACCTCTGTCATACTCACCACGCGCCTCACAACGCTTGGCCATCTCGGCGCGTTTTTCGTCATTTTCCGCACGCCATTCAAGATCCAAGCGACCTGCAATAAGGTCATCGGGGTCAATAATGGGTTTTACATTATCTAAAAGTGCGGCTTCAACATTTGCCATTATGATTTCGTGGGACATCAAATCCTTATGTTTAAGGAATGTTTCATTTAAAACAATATCGTCATCTATCCGCAGGCTTTTACGCTTTTCGCAGATATCATACGCCTTTTGTTGCTGGCGCTCAATTACTTCTTTTGACAGCATAGCTTTCACCTCGTATAATCTCTTTGCTTAAATATTACAGTACGCAAATCTGTTTGTCAACAAAAATATTACTTTGTTTTTATCAATATTGCAAATATATTATTTTTATGGTATAATTTTCTCAAATACATACAGGAGGCAAGCTATGGAAACTCAAAAATACGGATATAACAAATCCGAATACAAAAAGTTCTTATCAGGCGCATGGCGATATCTTATCCTTTTTTCACTCTTATACTGTGCACATTACTGCACACGCCTGAACATCGGCAACGCACAGGTTTATATGACCGAATTCACAAGTGAAAACATCGGACTTTTAAGCTCTGTCCTTTTCTGGAGTTATGGAGTGGGACATCTTATAAACGGCAGGCTCGGTGAAATTTTCGGTGTTCGCAGATTTATTATGTTATCGGTTATTCTGTCGGTTGTCTGCAATATTGTTATGGGATTTCAGTCATCAATTATAGCAATGGCTATCGTCTGGGGATTTAACGGCTTCTTCCAGTCAATGGCATGGTCGCCGGGGATATCCTCTCTTACTGCTTGGTGGCCCGGTGACAAGCGTGGTTTTGCAACAGGATTTGCAAACGCCTTTTCGGGCTTCGGTCAGGTAGTGGCAACACTTATGGTAGCCCTTGGTTTTGTAGTTTTGCCAAATCTCGGCTGGCGTTCAGCATTCTTTGTACCCACTGTATTACCCATACTGATGCTTATTGTATACTGGATTTTTGCAAAATCAGGTCCCCGTGACATCGGACTTCCCGATTATACAGAAGAAGGCACAAAAGCTGACAATGAAGATGAAATGAAGAAGATTGTAAAGGAAAAAGGTGTCCTTTATCCTTTTTTCCATCTTCTTAAAAACCCGATATTCTTAGTATGGATTTTTGTTGTTTTCGCTTCGGGTGTTGCTCGTTACGGACTTGTAACCTGGATACCCAAATACCTCAACGAAACTACTGACCTTGGCGCTGTTGTCAGCCTTCTGACCTCAACCATTTTACCGATTGGTATGGGAATTGGTACCCTTGTTATTCCAACCCTTACCGATAAATTCTGCCCCAACAATCGTCTTTGGGCAGGTGTTGTAAGCGGTATTATATCCGCTCTATGCGTTGCAGGTGTTGCTTTTTTAAACCCCAATAACAGCTTCCAGTTTGCATTAATGCTCATCTGCCTTTTCCTTGCAGGTTTCTTCATCTATGCAATCAATGGTATTGTCTGGGCATATGCTGCCGATGTAGGCGGACGCGTTTTCGCAAGCACTGCTTCGGGAATACTGGACTTTGCCGCTTATATGGGTGCCGCAATCCAGGCTACTGTTTACGGTTCTATCTTAGGCAATGGCAACTGGAACGCAGTATTTGTTTCAATATCCGCATTCTGCGCTGTCATAGCGATTGTAAGCCTCATAACATCACTTAAAAAGAAAGCATAAAACAAACCCCGTGAACTTTATGTTCACGGGGTTTTCTTACATAGTAGTACTTGCATCGACAACTTTGTTGGTCACATTTTTCTTTATAAAAGTTGAAGTTTCGATGCGTTTATTAAGCTCTTCCAAAAACTTATTATCATCAATGGGAAGTGTTACCCAGTCATCTGTCCAGCTTGAAAGATAAGCCGCATTGGAAATTGAAAGGCTGTTGATACCATCAAAACCGGGGGAGATAAGTTTTTCTTTATTCTGTGCTGCCAGAACAAAGTTTTTAACCATTGCAATCTGACCTTCGTTAACGTCAAACGGTACGGTAAACTCTTCGGTAGTATACTCGATGTCACCCCACGGGCAAGTAGTGGTTGAGTTATATTCTTCTTCTGTAATATCGTAGCTTGTGAGAGTAATTTTATCGTTTTCGTAAACAATCTTGCCCTTGTTACCTGCAATTTCAAGACGATTTGTACCGGGGAATTCAGAAACGCAGGTTATATAAGTAGCAGTAAGTCCGTTTTTATATTCCATATAGATGGTAGCCTCGTCCTCAACCTCTATATCACGCCTTTTGCCGAAATAACAAAAACCTCTGATACGGTCAGGCACACCGATAAACCACTGAACAAGGTCAAGCTGATGCGGATTCTGGTTCAAAAGTGTTCCTCCGCCTTCACCTTCCCAGGTTGCACGCCATCCACCCGAGTTATAGTAAGCCTGTGTACGGTACCATGTGGTGATTATCCAGGTAAGTCTTCTGGGTGTTCCGATTTTGCCATCGTCAATAAGCTCTTTTATTTTCTTAAAAGGCAAAAGCGATCTCATCATAAAATTAACCTGAAATTTTTTCTCGTTTTTTTTTGCAATTTCGTTAAGCTCACGGATATTTTTAGTGTAAACGCCCACGGGTTTTTCGCAGAAAACGTGAAGTCCTGCATTGAGTGCCTCCATAGAAATCGAGGGATGATCGTAATGAGGTGTAGCAACAATAACGCCATCAACAAGTCCCGAGTGAATAAGGTCGTTGCTATCCTCAAAGAAAGAAACTTCCTCATCTTCAAATAAATGCTTGCAAGCAAGCATATGGTCAGGGTCGATATCACAAAGTGCTGTTATCTTTATCATATCACCAAGTTCGTTTATGATATTTTTAATATGCACCGAACCCATACCGCCTACGCCGATTATACCAAGTCTGAATTTCATAAAACTCTCTCCTTTTCAAAGGTATACTTACATTATAATCGTTTTATTTGCTATGTAAATTGTAAAAAGTGGATATTTATATTGCAAATAGTCCACAATTGTGTTACTATTTAAAAAAAGGAGGAGTTTTATGAAAACACAAATGGTATGTGACTTCAGGAGTGATAATATCGCTTACAACCATGTTATACACACAGAAATTGAACCATATGTTATTGAGCCGCACTGCCACGATATTTTTGAAATTATATACCTTAAGAACGGCGACCTTACCTATAACATCGAGGGCAAAAGGTATCACATCAAGAAAAACAATGTTATTTTGGCAAAACCTTTTCTCATCCATTCGATAAATGTAAATTCTCCCGAAATTTATGACCGCCACGCATTTTTGTTTGAAAACAGCCTTGTCAAAGACACGGTTTTCGACAGACTTTCGCCCGAGATGAATGTCATAAACTTAACCAATTATCCTGAAATACTTAAAATTTTCACGAAGGCAGATTTTTACTCTCAACATTTTAAAGGCGATGAGCTTAAAAATATTCTCTCAAACATCGTAGAAGAAATTATTTATAACATCATTATAGTTTTAGAAAACTTTTCCCAGAACAATATCAACGGAAATTATTCAGCAAATCCCGTAATCGCTTCTGCCGTTGAATTTATAAATGACAATATAGCAGAACCTTTCAATATCGAAGATATCTGCAAAAAGCTTTTTATATCAAAAAGCCACCTGCACGGACTTTTTTCAAAGCATATGCAGACAACTCCCCAGAAATATATAGCCGAAAAGCGTTTACTTATGGCTCAAAAAGAGATAAGAAACCTCAAAAAACCTACCGATATTTATAATAAATGCGGATTTTATGATTACTCCTCATTCTATCGAGCTTATAAAAAATATTTCGGCTATCCTCCTTCCGAGGAGTTAGACCACGAAATTGTCCGCGTTATTGAGTTTTAGCCTTGTCAACGACAAGTAGGTTGTGGTTTTTATAACAACATAGTATAATTTCCCTGAGGTGATAAAAATGGACAACTATATAACAGGCTCCACCATCAAACGCTTGCGAGAGGCAAAAGGAATAACTCAGGAACAACTCGGAGAAATGATAGGTGTCAGTTCCAAGGCCGTTTCAAAATGGGAAACAGCCAAAGGGTTACCTGACATTACCCTGCTTGAGCCACTTGCGGAAGCACTTTCGGTTTCGGTTATGGAGCTTATGTCGGGCAATACAGTCATCAACAAAAATGTGGCTTCAAATATGTTAAGGTCAAAATTCTATGTCTGCCCCGTATGCGGCAATATCATACATTCAACGGGAGAAACTGTTGTCAGCTGTTGCGGAATTACCCTCCCTCCCCTTGAGGCAGAGGAAGCTGATGCAGGCCACCAAATCACCATAGAAATAGTTGAGGATGAAAAATTTGTAACCATTCACCACGATATGACAAAGGAGCATTTTATTTCCTTTATGGCGTGCGTGACTCCCGATAAGATGGATTTCAAAAAGCTCTACCCTGAGGGGAACGCCGAAACCCGTTTTAATCCCAGAGGTCACGGATATATTTATTTTTACTGCAACAAACACGGCCTTATGAAGATAAAAATATAACAAAAGCCCATCGGAAGATGGGCTTTTTAAAATCCGTTTTATCGGACAGTTCTTGTTTTATAATGAATATAACAAGAAAATAATTCAATTTGTAAACGGAGTGTTGTTTTATGAGTTATAAAAAACCACCTTTTTTCCTGTTGAGAGGTCCCGGAATAACAGTTGTAATCATAACAGTCATAGTGGCTTTAGGATGCCTTTTTTCCGGCTACGGATTCGATGCGGCATGGAATGCACTTGAATTGGGATTTATTCTCCTTTGTTTTGTACAATGGATAACCGAAGATTACCGTTAAAAACCAAAAAACGGTCTGTAATTCGTGAAATTGTGATTTTTTGTAAAAATCATTAAATTTTCTCTGTTTTGCACATATTATAGTCTTGCTCAAGATTTTCAAATTATTAATATTCCACAATTTTTTCGCAGTTTTCATTTTCCCCTTTTATAAAAATTCCCTTTAAAATCATCATTTTGAGGGGATTTTTACCGTTTTTGCCTGTACTTTTGCGGAGCTGGGTCCCCCCTTTCGGATATATAGTGGGCAGGGGACACTGTTGTCACCTTATAAGCAGTCACGGAACGGCTTAACGCCTTTGAGGGTGAGCCGTTAAGACTGTGGCAACCTTATAAGCAAACACGGAACTGACCGACTGCCCACGCACACCACCACCGACTTTTAGGGGGGGTGCGGTTAAGGGTGAACGGACGGACAGACCGCACCGCATACGCACCGCAAGAGGATACTTGTACCTTTGCGGTTAAGGGTGTACGGAACGGAAAGACCGCACCGCAACCACTGCGCAAAGGTTAGTGAACTACACCCTTTGCGGACAGGGAAGTGAAGCAAATTACAAGTCAACCGCATTTACGGCAAAGGAGGTGAAAGGCACCGTAAAGCAACAAATAAAATTAAAAGGAGAAGTAAAACTATGAATTTTTATGATTTTGTTACAGATCAAGAACAAGAATTTGCAGATGCCTGTGTAGAAGCTTTTGGAGAAAGCTTGCTCGAAGAAGAAAACAAAGATGCGATGGTTAACCCATCCAGAGTAAAATTGGTGTTATATCTTTATAAAGCTTTAAAATCGGTATTTAAAGGGACCGGTGTTGAAGTTAGCTATAAGATGTACGAACCGATTAAAAGTATGGGTTATGTAATCGTTGAAGGTAAAAACATTTCGTTTAAA
Source organism: Fumia sp. (assembly GCA_045615345.1). Lineage (GTDB taxonomy): Bacteria > Bacillota > Clostridia > Oscillospirales > Ruminococcaceae > Fumia. Next base: position 13,201 of record JAZLER010000032.1, read on the forward strand.
GATCCGAAGGTTTTCTTTGAAGCAGTAGAGCTGTGTGACAATTTTGATGTCTGCCCAAGAACAGATGGTACTGTTGAGATAAACTTCACATTTCACGGTCTGACAACAACAATTGACAAAAAACAGGAGGAATGTTAAAATGAGTTTTGTTAAATGTTTTGATGTGGTTTCTATGGTTTGCGAAGAAGCAACCAGACAATTTGCACCACTTTTTAAATTGAATGAGGAGAACTACTCCATACTCGAAGAATATTGTAAGGCGATCGATATGATTGCTAAGGAGTCGGGCGGAGTTTCATATGATGTAGAAGTTCACGATATTAAAATGACGATCTCTATAACATTAGAATGTGAGTGTATGATTGTTGATAGCGATAAACATCCCTTTTTGCCATTGGCAGAACGAGCAATTTCTTTTGATTTTTCTGTTTCTGAAAGTGGAAGATTGAATATAAACTTTGTATTCCCTCCTGTTTGGGATAAAGTATAGGAGGATTTGATGAACGATAAGAGAAGAAAAAGATTGTCTGAAGCAAGTAGCTTATTGTCCAGAGCATCAGATATAATTTCTGATGTGATAGACGAAGAGCAGGATTGCTTAGATAATATGCCTGAGAATTTACAGTACAGCGACAGATATGAAAGTATGGAGGCTGCTATAGACAGGCTTAATGATGCTCTTAGTGAGTTGGCTAGTGTAGAGGATAGTTTATCGGAAGCGAGGGGATAAGTTGTGGGAGCGTTATTCTTTTTGATTATAGTTGGAATTGTTTTTTCTGGTAGATTTATAGGTGACAGAGCCAGTTCATTCGATTTGGCTCAGAAGGAAAAGAGAGAAAAGGAAATTCTGTGTGTAATATCGTGTAACAATCGTATCGGAGGTACTGGGTGTAAAATACCCCCACCAACGACATCCGAAGAGCGATGGGAAATGATTGAATCGGTCAAAAACGATTTAGTATATATCTTCGGAGAGGACTGGAAAATATTTTTTAATGAAGAATACGGTGTTTATCTGAAACCTGATATAACAAACTCGTTTAGAAGCCCTTGGGGAATAGCGTATGAAGTTTGGTTGTCTTCAAAAGGCTATGTAGACCAAACGATCCGTCCCAAAAATGAGTATGATATTAACGCTGCCTCTTGTGGCATAGATCTATTATACCCATCACAGGAAGTTGATAACGAACGCCCCGCTTATATTCGGTCAATTCTAGCCCAAAACGGTTTCTTATCTTCAACTAAAACACACAAACCTTTAGTTACCCATGAAGACGGGTGTAATATCAGGATAAGAGCTTGTAAAGTTATTGAAAGAAATTTAAAAAATATGCACCCAGACTTATCAAAAGAATTAACGTTGTTACAATACCGAGAACCAAATGGTGAATGGAGTATGCTAGACAAATTGTTAGTATGGAAATTTGACCCAATTTTAGGCGATAGTAAAAATTGTATACGCATATGGAGTGCTCTGAAATAAACTATACTGCCAAATATTTCTTGTTGACAATTCAAAAAAGTCGTGTTATCGTATAAATAGAACAAAAGTTTACCATGAAATGGAAGACGGCTCTCCCCGCCAAGAGATAAGCCGTCTACATAAGTCGGAGCAGATGGAAATTAACCCACTCCATAATTCAAACAAAAAGCAAGAGTGATTTTCACTCTTGCTTTAATTTCTATATGTCGGAATTTTCTTCCGATACAACTTCTTCTCTCCCAAGCTCAACTGTCACAACAAATCCGTCAACATTGTTGCCTGAAACAGTGTAAGGTTCGTTTAAAGGCACATAAACCTGTGTACTCTCTCCCTGAGAAGCGAAATAATAAACTTCATAATTTTTATCGTCCACAGTTATCTCAAGATGTTCGCCGTCATAAGGATATTTTTTAAGAAAATCAATATACTCTTCAAGGCATAAGTTATTATCGGTCATAACCTTGGAGTGAACATTGCCCACATATCTGTAATGCCAGGGTTCGGGGATAATCTTTGTGATATCCTTTTTCTCATCGGGATAACGGATAACAAAACCATACTTATGGCAGTTTTCATTAACCCAGCCATAGTCGCCCTCACCGTCAAAGAATTTTGAAGTATCGTTTTCAAGCATAACAGCAAGGTCAACAACAAGCCCTGTATGATGCTCGCTTTCACCGGGGCGTGCTACCTCATCGGAGGAATCATTACCCGTTTTCTCAAGCTCGCGGTCATACAGCATCTGCTGATACTCAACTGTACGGTGACCACTTATAACCACAACATTTTTAAGCCCCGTTGCCTTGACAAAATCGTCCATCATACTGTTAAAAGACGGGATTATTATCTCGCGCACCTGAACAGAATCATCTTTGACAGAATAGCTTTTTGTCCTGTTAGCAGAAACCGAAACAAGGTCCTCGGGTGCAGGTGCAGTATAATGATAATCGTAATTCACAAGCGCAAGCTCGCCTTTATGAATTTCGCTTTCAGCCATAGTAACAAGCTTATAACCATAGTTATCAAAACTCGGGAAAGGTGCGTATTCAGGCACAACAGGGTCTTTTTTTGTCAGAGAAGTAATCAAAGCTACAATGCCATATATAACCGCTATAAGTATAATAAGCGCTAACGCAATACGGCCTTTTCTCAGCCTGCGGCGTCTTCTTTTTGCCATAAACAACACTCCTTAAATTTTCACAAGTTTTGCAAAATTCGCCATAATTTTCTTGGTGCCTATCTTATCAAAAGCAGTTTCGATAAGATTATCATTACCCATATTTGTAATCGAAAGTACGGTGCCCTCACCGAAAACCTTGTGGCGCACTCTGTCGCCGACAGAAAAGTCAATAGAAACAGTCTGCACCTTTTCTTTGGTGCCAACCGATGCTACAGGTTTTGAAATGGGTGTTACAGGTTTTTGGAATGTATTTCCCGAATATGATGTAAAACTTGCAAAGGACATTGTTTCATCCGCCTTTTCAAGCTTGTTGTCAGGGATTTCCTCAGCAAAACGGGAAATGCGATTTCTGTTCGTGGAACCGAACACCATTCTCTCTCTTGCGTAAGAAAGGAAAAGTTTTTTCTTGGCTCTTGTGATGCCAACATAGGCAAGTCTTCGTTCTTCCTCAAGTTCAGTTGGGTCAAACAATGTACGCGTTGACGGAAAAATTCCGTCCTCCATACCGGGCAAGAAAACTACGGGAAATTCAAGACCTTTTGCCGAATGCATTGTCATAAGAACAACGCAGTCATCGGAAGAATTCAGATTGTCAAGGTCTGTATAAAGGGCAATTTCTTCCAAGAACCCTTCAAGTGTGGCTATATCGGGGTTTGCCTGCTCATATTTCACAATAGTCGATTTAAGTTCACCGATATTTTCTTCGCGCATTTTCCCTTCTTCGCCAAGGGATAAAAGCATCATACTGTACCCTGTTTCTTCAAGTACCCTGTCCAGAAGCACATCAAGTGGTTCGTTAAGTGCTGTGTCACGAAGCTTTTCTATCATATTGGCAAACTGCATTAAAACGGTAGCCTTTCTCGCTAAAACGCCATAGTTGTCAGCATTTCTGAGCACCTCAAATACAGGGGTTTTAGTCTGAAAAGCAATCTGTTCAATGGCAGTTACGGTAGCATCACCGATAGAACGCTTGGGTTCATTAATAACTCTTTTAAGCCTTACGGTATCATTGGGATTACTGATGATACTTAAGTATGCAACGATATCCTTAACTTCCTTGCGTTCAAAGAACTTGATACCGCCGAAAAGTTTATACGGTATACCCGATTTGATAAAATACTGTTCAATCACACCCGACTGCGCATTCATACGGTACAAAACCGCGTGGTCGGAATATTTATTGCCGTCTGCGACATTGTCTTCAATGGTATCGGCAATAAATTTCGCCTCAGCGCGTTCATCATTTACCTTTATGAGGGAAATTTTATCACCCTCGCCGTTTTCGGTCCAGAGATTTTTGCCCTTTCTGCCGACATTATTTTTGATAACCTCGTTAGCAGCATCAAGAATTGTCTGGGTAGAGCGATAGTTCTGCTCAAGTCTTATTACCTTTGCATCCTTGAACTGATTTTCAAAGCTTAAGATATTCTCAATGGTAGCTCCGCGGAATTTATAGATACTCTGGTCATCATCACCTACAACGCAGATGTTCTGATGTTTGTCAGCGAGCAGACTTACAAGGCGATACTGGGCGTGGTTTGTATCCTGATACTCGTCCACAAGCAGATATTTAAACCTGTTCTGATAGTATTCCAGAACATCGGGATTTTCTTCAAAAAGTTCCACTGTTTTGCAGATAATATCATCAAAGTCAACTGCATTCGCCTGTTTTAGTCTTAACTGATAATTTACATAAATTCTTGCTATCTGCTGTTTTCTGAAATCGCTTCCGACAGATGCCATATACTCATTTTCCGACACCATGCTGTCCTTTGCGTTGCTTATCTCCGCCTGGACAGATTTGGGCTTAAACATCTTGTCGTCAATTTTAAGGTCTGACATAACATCTTTAATAACCCTTAAACTGTCGTCAGCATCGTAAATTGTAAAGCTCCTTGAATATCCGAGGCGCTCAATATCACGCCTTAAAATTCTCACACAGGCAGAATGGAAGGTGGAAGCCTGAACATCGTTTGCTTCTTCCCCAAGCATAAGGGAAAGCCTTTCTTTAAGCTCATTTGCAGCCTTGTTAGTAAAGGTAATTGCAAGGATATTCCAGGGTCTTACCGAAAACACGCCCATATTTTCAGCTAAAACTTCATCCGAAACATTTTCGCCATCAAGATAACTTTTAAAAACTTCAATATCGGCATTTGATGGAATATAATCATTGTTATACGCATCACCAAACTTTATCATATATGCAATTCTGTTGATAATAACGGTTGTTTTTCCGCTGCCTGCCCCCGCTAATATAAGCAAAGGGCCATTTACATTAAAAACAGCCTGTGCCTGCATAGGGTTCATATGCGAAAACCTTTTTTCAAGGGCTTTTCTTTTTAAATTCACAAATTCTTCTTTATTGTAAAGCATATTTTTACCTCTTAATATTTTATATATCCATTATACAACAAAACTGTTATCTTTACAATGAAAAAACCCGACAAAATTGTCGGGTTTTTGTAAATTTTTTATTCACCGTAAACTTCTTTTACCATTTTTCTTAAGTTTGCAAGGCCTATTTTAACACCTATCATCGGATCTTCAATACCTTCAAACTCAACACCTATATATCCGTCATAGTCTGCCTGTTTCAACGCTCTGAGGCAGTTTAATACAGGAACGTCACCATGTCCGATAATAGCACCTCTTAAGAAGGAACCGTTTCTGCTCTGGAAAAATCCTTCACCGGGGTTATGTCCGTTACCACTCTTGATATGAAAATCCTTTGCATGGATATAGAAAGCATAAGGTGCAACTCTGCCGAAAGAAATTGCGGGGTCTTCATCGGCACAGGTGAAGTTACCCATATCGCAAAGAAGTCCGAAATTTTCGTGTGCTACAGTGTTTACGAGTTTTTCAACGCGTCTGCTGTCCTGACAGAAAAATCCATGATTTTCAACCATTGTTCTGATGCCTTTTGTAGCGGCATACTCGGTAACTTCCCTGCATCCTTTTGCAATTATTGGCAAAACGTCGTCAAAACCGCGATATTTTCTTTCTCCGGGTTTAAATCCTTTTCCTCCGCTTGCATCGTGACGCATACTTTTAGTACCTAAAACTTCTGCCACGTCAACTTTGGTTTTTAATCTTTCAATTTCGCTTTCCAAACTTCCGCCGGCGGAATTCAAAAAATCTGCGCCGATTGTATAGTTTGAAATTACCATTCCAAGACGGTCGCATTCTGCCTTGATTTTTTTTGCATATTCTATCTCGGTTGAACCGTCATGAGGATTCAAGTCGGTAAACTCAACTGCATCAAAGCCCATATCCTTTGCAAACTGTATAAAAGAAAGCTGATTGAGGGTCCCGTCTGCATAATATCGGTTAAGGCTATAAGAACTTACAGAAATTTTCATAATCTTCTCCTATCCTAAAATCACTTCGTGGCCTGTTTCGGCGGATTCATAAATTGCATCGAGAATTCTCATAATTTGAACGCCGTCCTCTGCAGGTGATTTGCATTCAGCACCGTTAACAATGCAGTCTACATAGTGGTCAATTTCATTCTGGAAAAGGCCTGTAAAGTCAAGGGCTGTGGGCATATCAAAAGCAACGTTTACAAGGTAATCATTCATTTCAGTATAAAGCTCAACCTCGGGATTAAGCTGAACACCGCCCTTTGAACCAAAGAGCTCAATCTTGCCGTCATCCTTTTTGACATTGAGTGTGAAGCTCGCCTCAACCGACAATACAGCGCCATTATCATAACGCACGAGTGCAGTTACTGCATCTTCTACATCGCAGATATCATCTTTGCCTGCAGAGATGGATTTATATCCGTCAGCGCCCTTGATATGGGGACGGTTGAAAAGTTTCTGGAATGTTGCACCATAAACAGAAACGGGTTTGGGATTACCCATAAGATAACGGGTAAGGTCAATAACATGAACACCGAGGTCGATGAGAGGACCACCTGCAGAACGGGATTTATCGCCGAACCAGCCACCGGGATTACCATTACGGCGTGTATATGTAGCTTTAGCGTAATAGATATCACCTAAGTTGTCATTTTTAATGAAATCCTGAACAACTGCGCAGTCATTGCCGTAACGGCGAACAAAACCAATCATCAGAAGCTTGTTATTTTTCTTTGCAGCTTCAAGCATTTCTTTAGCTTCTTTTTCGGAAGTAGCCATAGGTTTTTCACACAAAACATGTTTACCCGCGTTTAAAGCCGCAATTGTACAGGGTGCATGAGCAGAGTTCCATGTACATACGCTCACTGCATCGATATCGAGTTTCAAAAATTCGTTGATATCAGTATAAAGCCTTGTAACTCCGTACTTTTCACCCATTTTGTTAAGCTGAGTTTCGTTGATATCGCAAAATGCATAAAGTTCTACATCAGGATTTGCAATATATCCTGAGATATGTTCATTTGAAATGTTACCTACACCGATAACGCCTACTTTAATTTTAGCCATAATAATTCTCCTATCCGATAATATTTCTCAAAAAGTCTGCAGCAGTCACAATATCCTTGGCAGGATTGTCGCCTACTTCTCTTTCAATTGTCAAAAATCCCTTATATCCGATATCCTCTAAAGCTTTCAGGTAATTGGGGAAATCCACTTTACCTTCACCCAAAGGAAGCTCTGTGAATGAGGGGCTTTCAAGCATTTCTGCTTCTACAAGCCCGTAAACAATTTCAGGATCAAGATAGTAATTTCTTCTGCCGTCTTTTGCATGAGTATGCACAATGTAGTCTTTCAGGGTATATACCGCCTGAACGGGGTCGTCTTCTGTTACCATCATAAGGTTTGCAGGGTCCAAGTTTACTGCAACGCCTGTGGAATGCAAAGTATCAAGGAAACCTTTTAAAACCACTGCGGTTTCAGGACCTGTTTCGATAGCAAAATGCGCGTTCATAGAATCCGCATACTGCGAAAGTTCAAAGCAAGCCTCCTGCATAATTTTATAACGGTCATGACCGGGGTCAGAAGGAACAACACCGATATGAGTTGTAACGATATCTGTACCCAGTTCTTTTGCAAGGTCAAGAATGCGTTTTGAATCATCAATAAGCTTGGGGTTTTTCTCAGGGTCACCAAAACCATGCCCAAGGTCACCGCACAAAGCAGAGATAACAAGTCCGTTATCCTGAACCATTTTCAGGAACTCCGTTTTCTTTTCGCCCTTAAGCTCCCAGGGAGAAAGCTCACCGAAAGCGGCAGGCACCTGAATACCCTGAAGTCCGAGTTCAGAGGCTTTTTTTAAAGCGTCAGGTGTTTCCATACGGAAAGAGTTTAAAAGTACACCTATCGGAAATTGATACATAATTTTCTTCCTTTCATTCTGAAAAAATAAATTACGCAGTCAGCAATTGTTGACTACTTCTTATATTTATTGTATAATAACATAGAAAAAAGTAAAGCAAAAATTTTGCTTAAAATTAACACTATATTGCCATTTTTAACAAGGAGGGTCATATGTCACCACAAAAAACTGAATTTATCACATATTATGAAGACCATTCTTTTTTCAATTCACAGTTTCCGATCGCTTTTCATTTTGATGTATGCCCTAAAGGAGTTCCCTTTTCAAAATACCAGCACTGGCATGAGAACATTGAAATTCTGTACTTTGTCGAAGGGGAAGGTATACTTCATTTGGGTTCGGAGGAAATCCACACCCAAAAAGGTGATATCGCAGTAGTAAATTCCAATACCCTGCACGGCTTCGATTCTGCTACCGATGTCTGCAAGTATTACTGCCTTATAATAGACAAATCACTTTATGAAGCATTTGGAATTCAGGCAGGGAGAATGTTCTTTAATGAAGTAATACGGGACAACGGGGCGGTTTTGCTTTACAAAAAAATAATAAAGGAATGGCAAGAAGAAAAAGAACATTTTTTGTCTGCTATAAAGCTTTATTCACTGGACCTTCTATTATACCTCAGTCGTAATCATATCGAAGAAAAGACTTCAAAGAGTTCATTCAATGATAAGCGTATCGAAACTGTAAAATCCGCAATCAGCTATATCAGGACCCACTTCAACAAAGAAATAACCATCGATGATATCTGTGGTCATATCGGCCTCAGCAAATATTATTTCTGTAGGGTTTTCAAGGAAATCACCCACAGAACTCCCGTTGAATACATAAATTTTGTCCGTTGCCATAACGCAAGAAACCTCATTTTGTCGGGAAAATACAATGTCAGCGAAAGTGCTGAACTCAGCGGATTTAAAAATCTTTCCTACTTCACAAGAACTTATAAAAAGATATTCGGCAGTTTGCCATCAAAAAAAATCTGAGAGGAAAATCCTCTCAGATTTTTATTTTATCGTTGTTCCGGGATAGTAATGGGAAAGTATATCCCTGTATGTCCATCCCTCGTTATTTGCATATCCGTTGGCGCCCGTCTGGCTCATACCGACACCATGTCCGTAACCATTGGTCACAAATACAAAGTTGCCGCCTGAATATGTAAATGTAAACGCGTGACTCTTAAGAACATATTCCAATATATTTTCGCGAAGCTTTCTTCCTGTAATAGTTTGGGTATTTCCGTCAATATCGGTAACCGTCATTTTCAAGACATATCCACCCGAATTGGTACTTGTAATCTCAAACCAGCCTTCGGGGTCGTTTTCATCTAATGTTATGCCAAGGAAACTCTCCGTTTTTGCCTTTACAGTCGCCATATCCACAACCGTTTCACGGTTTTTGTAAGAAGCAGTCGGGTCGTAAGCACTGACTACATTTGTAAGATAGCTGTAACTTCCGCCCCATACTTCTGCTGACGAATTTGTTCTTCCCGAGGAAGTTGCATGATATGGAGTAAATGCATAACTTCCGTTATAATACAAAGCTTCTCCCAATACAGAAGCTACCGCATTTTTCACTTTATCGGTCGGATTTTTCATTGGAAGTGACGGAACAGAACCTGACTTATTCTGATACTTTACATAAGTATACGCCGCAACCGCCTGTGCCTTCAGCGCTTCAACACTGAAAGATGAACCCATTTCGCCTTCTACAATTTTACTGATAGCATCGAGTGCCGACATCTCAACAGTTTCACCCGAAACCTTAACCTTTACCATTATATCACTTTCAGGTTCAGATGTGACAGGTGGTTCCGATGGTTTTGATGATTCGGGAACACTTTCAGGCTTACTTTCAGGTTTACTCTCGGGTTTTGACGACTCAGGCTTTGAAGAAACCTCCGGGACAGATGACGGGGTACTGTGCTCAGGCGCATCCTGAGGTCCGGGTTTGCTCTCGGGTTTACTTTCAGGTTTGCTCTCGGGTTTTGATGGCTCCTCGCGACTCTCAGGTTTTGAAGACTCTTCTTTACTTTCAGCGCATGAAGACTCCTCTTCGGAAATTTCCTCGCCTGACTCTTCAGAAGATTCAGATGACTCCTCTAAAAAAGGGACTCCGCCCTCATTTTCAGGCGCATTTATAAAGGAATCGGGGTCGTATATACTTTCAACTATAACAGCATTTGCATCTGCAAAAATATCGCTTACAAAAGCAATGGAAGTCAAAAAGCATCCAACCGAAAGAAAAGCTCCAACCAATAACAAAATATTTTTTCGCCTCATAAGAAGCCTCCTTACTCAGCCACAGAAGTTTCAAATCCGGGAGTTGTAATGCTCGGAGCATTTATAGGTGAATCGGTGGAAGGTGGTTCGGATATTTCAGGAGCAGGAGCAATAATTTCTTCGGAAGCTTCAGTTTCAACCGATATTTCCGGGGAAATACCGCTTTCCACACTTTCGAATGAAACTCCGGGAGTGATTACAATACCGGGCTCTGAAATTTCAGTTAAAGGCTCTGAAACTTCGGATGTTCCGGGAATTTCCTCACCGGTTTCGGAAACTGCAATTTCCTCAGAAACTGCAGGTCGTGAGGGCGTATCGGGAACGGCATAATAGCTTTCCTCATAAAAATCAGAAAACTCTTCCCAGTTTCCGAAAGCACCACTTTCTTCGAAATCTCCGCTTATTTCAACAACATTCTCCATCTCGGTGCCCCTGACAAGAGAAAGGGCGTTTGAGGCAGAAACAGTAAAACAGAAAACTATAACAGCAGTTACTATAATCTGAATCCATGTGGCTTCTTTAAGCTTTTTTAAAAGTTTTTTCATGGTCTTTTCCCCTAATCAATTATCTTAATTTCGGTTTCATTGACAGCTTTTTCAATAAGCGGAGCAAAGTCAAATCTTGCTTCACCCTGTTCCACAAAATAAAGTTTCGGCTTTGTTCTTGGATGCTTCGGAGTAAATACAGTACAACAATCCTCATACGGAAGTATTGATGTTTCAAAAGTATCAATCTTATAGGCTATGTCGATAATTTCAGTTTTGTCCATACCGATAAGCGGTCTTAAAACCACAAGGTCGGTAGCAACATCGGTACAGTGAAGCGCATCAAGGGTCTGACTTGCAACCTGTGCCAGACTTTCACCCGTAACAAGTGCCCTGATTTCCTCTTTTTTGGCTAAAATCGTAGCAACTCTCATCATAATACGGCGCATTATAATGGTAAAAAGTTCTTCGGGGCAATGTTCCTTTATAGCTTCCTGAATTTCGGTAAAAGGAACGCAGTAAAATTTGATTTTACCTGTATAAGCTGTAAGTTTTTCGCAAAGCGTTTCAACTTTCTGCAAAGCGCGGTCACTTGTGTAGGGCGGGCTCACAAAATGCACGGCAGAAAGTGCAAGTCCTCTTTTTGCCATCATATAAGCGGCAACGGGGCTGTCCAGACCACCGGAGATAAGAATCATCGCTCTGCCACTTGAAGATACAGGCATACCGCCTGCACCCGGGATTTTCCCTGCGTGGATATAAGCACCGAAATCCCTTATCTCAACCATAACGGTGACATCGGGATTATGCACATCAACTTTAAGGTGATGAAAACGGCTGAGTATTGCACCGCCGACCTCGGCTGAAATCTGCAAAGAAGTAAGCGGGAAACGCTTGTCTGCGCGTTTTGACTCAACTTTAAAAGTCTTAGCACCCTCAAGTGCTTCTTCGACATAATCAGCAACCACCGACTTTATTGCATCCATATCCTTTTCGACAACAAGCGCTCTCGAAATCATAGCAATGCCGAAAATTTTCTGCAAACGGCAGATAGCTTCATCAAAATCAAAATTTTCGCAGTCGGCAGGCTCAAAATATATAGTAGACTGAGCCTTTTTAATTTTAAAATCGCCTAAATCCTTAAGGCGCCAACGGATATTTCTGATAAGAATATCTTCAAAGTTACCACGGTTTAACCCCTTAAGAGCGATTTCACCGTTTTTAATCAAAATTAATTCTTTCATCTGGCGTATCCTTTCTATTTTATAACCGATTTAAATCGTTTGATTCCCTGTTTTAATACATCGATAAAGATATCGAGTTCTTCTTTTGTTGTGTCTTTTGAAAAACTTATCCTGAGCGCCGATTTCACCCTTTCATCGGAAACTCCGGCGGATTTTAAAACTGTACTTTTCTCTCCCTTAGCGCAGGCAGAACCACTTGAAACATAGATTTCGCTCTGCTCTAAAAAGTGGAGCATTATCTCGGATGGAATACCCGGTACTGAGATATTCAACACATGGTCTGATGCGTTTTCGGGAGAATTTATGACAATTTCATTTATATCCTTAAACGCATTTTTAAGATATCCGTTGCAGAATTTATAGTTTTCTGCTATTTCTTTGCTATGCTCACAGCAAAGCTTAACAGCAGCCTCAAGTCCTGCAATCATCGGGGTGGACTGAGTACCGCTTCTTAAATTCTTTTCCTGACCTCCGCCGTGAACAACAGGCTCAATACGCACGCCTTTTTTGATGTAAAGTCCACCGATACCTTTTGGCGCATAAATCTTGTGACCGCTGAAAGACACAAAATCGACATCAACTTTTTTAACATTCAAAGGGAATTTTGTAAATCCCTGGACAGCATCAATATGAATAAGCACATCGGGGCGTTTTTTACGAACCTTTTTTACAATTTCCTCATACGGAAAAACTGTACCAAGCTCGTTATTTACCATCATAAAGGTAAGTAAAACAGTATCGTCATCAACAGCATTTACAAAGTCTTCAGCCAGAAAGTTACCATCCTTTTGCGGAGCAACTTTTTTAATTTTATAACCCTCTTTTTCAAAAAACGCCACAGCGTTTGATACAGACGGATGCTCTATGGTATCGGTAACAATGGTTTTACCTCCGCGTTTTCTGGCGTTTATGCCACCAAGAATAGCCATATTATTACTCTCGGTAGCACCCGATGTGAAAATTATATTGTCCGCTTCGCAGTTTAAAACACCCGCAACAGTCTTTCGCGCCGAGGTTATCAAAGCTTCAGCTTCCATACCTTTTTTATGCAGGGAGGACGGGTTCCCGTAATCATCAGTCATAGCTTTCAAAGCTGCCTTAACCGCTTCATCGCACACTTTTGTTGTAGCGCAGTTATCAAGATATATTTCCAAACCAATGCCCTCCTTTCAAAATTTAACGCATAATCAAATTAATTATACTACATCTTTTGAAAAAATACCATACTTTTTTAAAAAATATCACAATTTACAATACCCATTTATTGTGATATAATAACTGTAATACTCAAAAAAGGATGAAAGCAATGGCAAAACTCAGTGATTTACAGAATTTTTACAGCAAAAACAAATCAAATAAAGAAGAAAATCCTCACGCAGGACACAGGATGAGGCTTAAGGAGCGTTTTGTAAAAGAAGGAAATCTTGACAACTTTGAGCTTCATAACATCCTCGAACTTCTCTTGTTTTTCGGCGTTCCGCAAAAGGATACAAATCCGTTGGCACACGAGCTTATCCGCACTTTCGGCGGTTTTGATAAAGTTTTCAAAGCCCCTTTAAGACAGCTTGCTTCAGTAAAGGGTATGACAAGAAATGCCGCAGTACTCATAAAACTTATCCCCGAAATATACAGAAAATATCTTGAAGAAAGTACCGAACCGGAAGAATTTCTCAACTCTACCGACAAACTCAAAGAATATCTTTTGCCGAAATTTGCAGGACTTACAAAGGAAACGGTATACCTTTTGTGTCTGGACCATAAATTCAAGCTTTTAAAGGAAAAAGCCATAGGCAAAGGAAACGAAAGCACTTCTTCTGTTGATATGAGGGAAATAGTTGAAACCGCATTGCAGTGTAATGCAAAAATAGTGGTACTTGCGCACAACCACCCCGATGGTTCAAAAATGCCTTCTCTTTCCGATAAGGAAACAACCCGCAGACTTGACGAAATTCTCACAAGCCTCAGAATTAATCTGGTAGACCACTTCATTATTGCAGACAATGAAGCTGTTTCAATGGTTGAGCTCGGATTTTTAGCGACAAACAGTATAATCAATATGCCTATTGAGGGCATTCAGTTTATTAAATAACAAAAGGTCTGAATTCAAACGAATTCAGACCTTTTTAATTAATCCCAGTCGGTCATCCAATGTCCGAAGTGCATCATTGACACATCAGGGCAAAAGTCAAACTCAACAGTAATGGTTCTCGTTTCACCTTTTGTCATATCAAAATAGTTGTCAGAATATATCGGATGAACGCTTCTGTCTTTGTAAGCAATATGGAAAAAGCGGATAAAGCTTTTAGCGTCTACTTTTATTGTCATCTTCCACTTGTCACAAACCTCTGAAACTTCAGCAGATACTTCAAACTCAGGTTCCGGATAAGGGAGCTCATGCCAACCGTTCGGGAAATATATCACTCTTGGCAGCCCCTCAACATCAAGATAATAAAAATCAGCATTTTTATCAAGCTCTGACTTTTCAATCTGTGATATAACAACAGTTTCCCCAACTTTAGCTTTAAATGATGCAGATGAGCTGTTAAGGATAGTTCCGTCAAATTTCTGCTCACCAAATACAGCAGCACCTTCAAATTCGTTTGTAGTCTGGTTACTTATCGCAACATACAAAATGCCCTTGCGTTCAAACAGTATCGGTGAAACAGGTGCGCATGCGCGTTTTGCAGAATAATATGAAGGTTTCGGCACCTTGTCATAAGGAATGATTGACCAGTTCGAAGTAGGAGCACAATCGTTATACATCCACATCAGCGTTCCACCATTATCGGGGTGGTCAAAACGAGCCGAATCAAACTCTGCACGCATCATTTCAACATGGGTTGCCTGACCGTGCTTTACAAACTTCTGCAAAGAATCAATTTCGCCGATAGTAGCTCCTGCAATCCACATAGTCTGCAGATAATGAGGAAGTTTCGCATGTCCCAGGTTTATTCTGTAACTCCAAATATCGTTTGGTGGCCAGTGATTCTTTTCGGAAAACATCCCCTTAATCATATGTACACTGCAAGGACCCTGAATACAAAATTCCGAATCGAAAGAACAAGCCTGATCGAAATGTTTTCGCCAGTCGGCATAGTTTTCATTTGTTTCAAACAAAGAATACTTCCAGCAAGAAATATGACAGTTACCAGAGGTCGGGTCGTTACCGACATCAGCAAGAGATATGGGGCTAGCCTGGATATAAGGTGTATCGGGAGATAATTTTGCAGTAAACCCACGAAGCCATACATCAAAAAGTTCGGTGTCTATCTTACCTCTGTCAAAAAGTACTACGCTTTCAATCTGTGCCGTGTCATCATTTTGCATATTGGCATTTACTATGTCGATTGTTATATCGTTGTCCTGGCGCCAGAGAATATCGCGCTGATATCTCCATGAGTTTATGTTTTCGTTGCATCCGCACCACAAACAAACAGACGGATGAAGTCTTAAACGCCTTAACTGATAGTCTGCTTCTTTCTGAATCTCATCGTGGAGGTCAACTATCGGATATACATGGGATTCATACATAAAATCCTGCCATATCATAATACCATACTCATCGCACAGTTCATAAAAACGCTCGTGTTCGTAAAGTCCACCGCCCCACACTCTGAGCATAGTGAAGTTAGCTTCCTTTGCCATACGGAGATAGTAATCGTAGTCTTCATCTTTGATACAACCGGGCCATTTTTCCATAGGAACCCAGTTACCGCCCTTACAGAACACATAAACTCCGTTTACCGACAAGCCAAAGGAATACCCGTTTTCAGGGTTCTTTGAAAAAGGTTCTTCAACCTTTTTGATTTCCCTGATACCAAAACGACCTTTTTTAACATCACGGCATTTGCCTTTGATAATGAGTTTTGCTTCCCAATTATAAAGCGGTTGCTCACCATATCCGTTAGGATACCAAAGCTTCGGATTTTCTATATTGACAGTTCTTAATATGCGTCTGTTATCAAGTTCTATGATATGCTTTGTTTTTTCGCCATTGTCATCAACAGTAAGCTCGATATAATCACCATTCACATAAGACGGATCACTTATTTCAAACAAAAAGTCAACTCTGCCCGAAACAAAAGGTCTTACATTATAGTTAATAATTTCATACTCGGTATCACATTCGATGTAAATATCTGCACCTATTCCCATAGAAGGCAAAGGCAAAGCCCAGTCCATAGCGCAGTTAAACTGCGTTCTGCGAAGTTTAGCACGGGTATTCCACCACGGCATAAGCTCATCGTCATCGCGTTCGCCAAACTCTGCAATAGGATAAAAGAGCATACGAAGTGTGTTCTCGCCATCCAGAAGTTTTTCTGTAACATCAAAAATATGAGGTCTGAAAACATTTTCAATTTTACCAAGTTCCTCTTCGTTCAAAAAGACAGTGCAAGCACCATCAATGCGGTCAAAATGAAGTCTTGTCTGTCCCGAAATCTTGCCCGGAGTAAAGATTGTGGTATATTCCCACCTATGGTCGGAAACATAATACGCTTTTCTTGCGTTATCCTCAATATCAGGGTCAGGAATAAGCCCTGCTTTAAACAAATCATTATGTATGTCACCGGGAACAGTAGCTTTGATTTTATCTCCATTTTCTGTTACATCTCTTAAAAACCATTCGGATTTTATGGCTTCTCTGTACATAAAATTATCTCCTTTTGCAAAATTTAATTATATTATATATCTTTGAAAACATTTTTCAATAGACAAAAACCAACTTGAAAGATTTTGCAACTCTTTTAGCCTTTAAGAAAAAAATATGTCAAAATCTTCGATTTACTTATTAAATTATTTGTGTTACAATATATTTGTTGAAGAAATGAGGTGAACAGGATGGATAAATTTATTTTACATTCAGATTACAAGCCAATGGGCGACCAGCCGAAGGCAATCGAAAGCCTTGCAAACGGCATTTTAAAAGGCGACCGCGCCCAGACTTTACTCGGTGTCACAGGTTCAGGCAAAACTTTTACTATGGCTAATGTTATCGCAAAAGTTAACAAACCCACTCTTGTTCTCGCTCATAACAAAACCCTTGCGGCACAGCTCTGCACCGAATTCCGTGAATTCTTCCCCGAAAATGCGGTAGAATATTTTGTTTCCTATTACGATTACTATCAGCCCGAAGCATATATCCCCGGCACTGATACCTATATCGAAAAGGACAGCTCGATAAACGATGAAATCGACAAATTAAGGCACTCGGCAACCTGTGCTTTAGCTGAACGCAACGATGTTATTATCGTTGCATCTGTTTCCTGTATTTACTCCCTCGGAAGCCCCATTGACTACCGCAGTATGGTAATTTCCCTGAGAACGGGAATGGAGATAGAACGCGATGAACTTTTAAGGCGTTTAGTTGATATCCAGTACGACAGAAACGATATAAATTTCATAAGAAATAAATTCAGGGTGCGTGGGGATACTGTCGAAATCTTCCCTGCAGGCAGTGGTGACACCGCTGTAAGAGTTGAATTCTTCGGCGATGAAATTGACAGAATTTCCGAGATAAACCCATTAACGGGCGAAGTTAAGAATAACATTTCCCATATTGCAATTTTCCCTGCATCTCACTTCATCACCCCTTATGAAAAGATGAAAAAAGCAATAGAAGAAATCGAGCTTGAGATGATAGACAGGGTGAAATTCTTCAAGGAAAGAGAGATGCTTTTGGAAGCACAGCGCATCGAACAGCGAACAAAATACGATATAGAAATGCTCGAGGAAATCGGATTTTGCAAGGGCATTGAGAACTATTCAAGGGTTCTTTCTGGCAGAAAACCGGGAAGCACACCTTATACCCTACTTGACCATTTCGGTGGCGATTTTTTAATGTTTATAGACGAGTCCCATGTTACAGTACCACAGGTCAGGGGAATGTATTTCGGCGACCGCGCAAGAAAAGAAACTCTTGTAGAGTACGGCTTCCGTTTGCCGTCCGCTTTTGACAACAGACCTCTTAATTTCAGCGAATTCACCGATAAAATCAATCAGGTGATTTTCGTTTCCGCAACCCCTGCGGAGTACGAAAAGGAACAAAGCGTAAATATTGCAGAGCAGGTAATCCGTCCCACTGGGCTTGTTGACCCCGAAGTAATCGTAAAACCTGTCGAAGGACAGATTGATGACCTTCTCTTTGAAATAAACCTCCGCGTGGAAAAAAGAGAAAGAGTACTCGTCACAACCCTCACAAAGAAAATGGCGGAGGACTTAACCTCTTACCTTGAAGATATGGGCGTAAAGGTAAGGTATATGCACCACGATATTGACACCATCGAGCGTATGGAAATTGTAAGAGACCTGCGCCTTGGAAAATTCGATGTCTTAGTTGGTATCAACCTTTTGCGTGAAGGCCTTGATATTCCCGAAGTAAGCCTTGTTGCAATTTTAGATGCCGACAAGGAAGGATTTTTAAGGAGTGAAACCTCACTGGTGCAGACAATAGGTCGTGCCGCACGAAACTCAGAAGGTAAGGTAATTATGTACGCCGACTCGGTAACAGGCTCGATGGAGCGCGCTATAATCGAAACAAACCGCCGCCGTGAAATCCAAATGGCATATAATAAGGAACACGGCATCACGCCGAAAACCATCATAAAATCGGTTGCTGAAATCCTTGAAATTTCCGAAAAGGATACCATTGACAAAAAAGGCAAACGCTTATCGGACGCCGAAAAGCAAAAGCTCATAAAAGCGCTTACAGCCGAGATGAAACAGGCGGCAAAACTGCTTGAATTTGAACAGGCGGCATTCCTGCGCGATAAGATAAATAAACTTAAAGAAGAATTGGAAGGTTAATATGGCTAACGATAAAATCATCATCAAAGGGGCAAGGGAACATAACCTTAAAAATGTTGATGTCGAAATCCCGCGCGATAAGCTTGTAGTCCTGACAGGACTTTCGGGTTCGGGCAAATCATCTCTTGCTTTCGATACAATTTATGCTGACGGTCAGAGAAGATATATGGAAAGTGTTTCTTCTTATGCCAGGCAGTTTTTGGGACAGATGGAAAAGCCCGATGTTGATTACATCGAAGGGCTTTCTCCCGCTATTTCAATCGACCAGAAAACCACCTCCAAAAACCCCCGTTCGACTGTCGGCACCGTAACAGAAATTTACGATTATTTAAGACTTTTATATGCAAGAATAGGTATCCCTCACTGTCCCGTCTGCGGAAAAGAAATCACTCAGCAGACAATAGACCAGATTGTGGATAAACTCCTATCACTTCCCGAAAAAACAAAAATACAGATTTTGGCCCCCGTTGTCCGTTCAAGAAAAGGCGAACACCAGAAAGAATTTGAATCAGCGAGGAAATCGGGTTTTGTAAGAGTGCGTGTTGACGGAAACCTTTACGATTTGTCCGAGGAAATAAAACTTGATAAAAATATCAAGCACAGCATTGAAATCGTAGTGGACAGAATTGCAATAAACGAAAATATAAAATCCCGTCTTACCGATTCGGTTGAAACAGCTCTTCACCTTTCGGGAGGGCTTGTAATTGCCGATGTTATTGACGGCGAAGAAATGCTTTTTTCACAAAATTACGCCTGCCCCGACCACGGAATTTCAATCGAAGAGCTTGTTCCGAGAATGTTCTCTTTCAACAACCCCATCGGTGCCTGTCCCACCTGTACAGGGCTTGGTACCTTTATGAAAGTGGACCCCGATATGATTATTCCTAATAAAAATCTTTCTATCCGTCAGGGTGCCGTTAAAGCAAGCGGATGGTACATCGGTGACAGCGGAACTATTGCACAGATGTATTACGAGGCACTGGCAGAAGCCTATGGTTTCACCCTTGATACTCCCGTAAAGGATTTAACCAAAACACAGCTTGATGTCATACTTTACGGAACAAAAGGCAAACGCATCCGTATGGTGCGTAAAAACGAATACGGCACGGGCACTTACGACACCGAATTTGAAGGAATTGTAAACAACCTGGAACGCCGTTTCAGGGAAACCCAGTCAAGCTTTATAAGGGAAGAAATCTCACATGTTATGAGTTCTGTTCCCTGTCCCGACTGTAACGGTGAACGCTTGAAGAAAGAATTTCTCTCGGTTACTGTCGGTGATAAAAACATCAGCGATTTCTGTAAACTTTCGGTAAGCGATGCTCTGGATTTTATAAACAACATCACCCTCACCGAAAAAGAAACTATGATAGCTTCTCAGGTTTTCAAGGAAATCAAAGAACGCCTCGGATTTTTACAGTCGGTGGGTCTTGAATACCTCACACTTTCCCGTTCATCGGCAAGCCTTTCGGGCGGCGAAAGTCAGCGCATAAGACTTGCAACCCAGATAGGTTCTTCCCTTATGGGCGTACTTTATATCCTTGACGAACCGAGTATCGGGCTTCATCAGCGTGATAACGATAAACTGCTCGCTACCTTAAAAAGGCTCCGCGACCTCGGCAACACCCTTATTGTTGTTGAACACGATGAGGACACAATGCGCGAAGCCGATTATATCATTGATGTCGGCCCCAAAGCAGGGGTTCACGGCGGTGAAATTGTATGTGCAGGTTCGTTAAAAGACATTATGAACTGTGAAAAATCCCTTACAGGTCAGTATCTTTCGGGTAAGAGGAAGATTGATGTTCCCAAAAAACGCCGTAAAGGAAATGGTGAAAGCCTTGTTATAAAAGGGGCTTGTGAAAACAACCTCAAAGACATCGATGTTGAAATTCCGCTTGGAACTTTCACTTGTGTTTCAGGTGTATCGGGGTCAGGTAAATCAAGCCTTGTAAACGAAATCCTCTACAAAGCACTTGCTCACGAAATGTCAAGTTCTAAAATCCGTCCCGGTAAGCATAAGGAAATCCTCGGAAAAGAGCATATTGACAAGGTGATTGAAATCGACCAGTCCCCTATCGGCAGAACCCCGAGGTCCAACCCTGCAACCTATACAGGCGTTTTCACCGACATAAGAGAGCTTTTTGCTCAGACTCAGGAAGCTAAAATCAAAGGCTACACTGCAAGCCGTTTTTCCTTTAATGTAAAAGGTGGGCGCTGTGAAGCTTGTCAGGGTGACGGCATTTTGGAAATCGCAATGCACTTTTTACCCGATATTTATGTTCCCTGTGAAGTCTGCAAAGGCAAACGCTATAACAGAGAAACTTTAGAAGTGAAATACAAAGGGAAAAACATTCACGATGTCCTTGAAATGACAGTTGAAGAAGCACTTCACTTTTTTGATAACATCCCTAAAATCAAAAAACGCATCGAAACGCTTTACGAAGTGGGACTCGGATATATAACACTCGGTCAACCGGCAACCACTCTTTCAGGTGGCGAGGCACAGCGTGTAAAACTCGCAACCGAGCTTTCAAAAAGAAGTACCGGCAAGACCATTTATATCCTTGATGAGCCTACAACAGGACTCCATTCTTACGATGTACACAAGCTTATCGATGTTTTGCAAAGGCTCGTTGAAGCAGGCAATACCGTAGTTGTAATCGAACACAACTTAGATGTGCTTAAGACTGCTGACCATATCATAGATTTAGGTCCCGAGGGTGGCAACAACGGCGGTACCGTAGTTGCAAAAGGCACACCCGAGGAAGTAGCGAAAGCAAAGGCATCCTATACAGGACAGTATTTAAAACCCTTACTTTGACAGTAAATGCGGAGAATTGGTCTTTCTCCGCATTTATTTTTAAAAAAAGCTTTGCTTTTTAAGAAATTTTTGGTATACTGTAAGAAAGCAGAAAGAAAGGAATGAATGCCAGTATGGATAAATTACTTAAAATTTTGGACTCAAACGCCCGTATGGAAACCGAAAAAATCGCGGTTATGCTTGATATGACAGAGGAACAGGTTGAAGCGGCCATTGCCGATTATGAGGGAAAAGGCATCATTCGCGGATACAAGCCTTTACTTGATTACAATAAAATTGATACACAGTATGTTGAAGCTGTAATTGAACTCAAAGTAACTCCCAAACGCGATTTCGGATTTGAAGAAATCGCACATAAAATCAGCAGTTACCCCGAAGTTGACAGTGTATTTCTTATGAGTGGCGGATACGATTTGCATGTTCAGGTTGTTGGAAAAACCTTCAAGGATATTGCTCTCTTTGTTGCTCAGCGTCTTGCCGTTTTAGATGGTGTTGTTTCGACTGCCACCCACTTTGTACTTTCCCGTTATAAGGACCGTGGTATTATGATGGCAGAAAACGGTACAGACGAGAGGAGGAACGTTTCTCTGTGATAAATATAGAAAAACTCATTTCCGACAGAACGTCCTCGATAAAGCCGTCAGGAATCAGGCGTTTTTTCGACATTGCAAACGAAATGGACAATGTCATTTCGCTCGGTGTTGGTGAACCTGATTTCAAAACCCCGTATTCGGTACGCCTTGCAGGTATAGAAAACCTGCAGATGGGTAAAACTTCCTATACGGCAAACTCAGGACTTATGGAGTTGCGTTCGGCAATCTCCCGCTATATGGAAAGAAAATTCAATTTAAACTATGACCCGAAATCTGAGGTTATCGTTACAGTCGGTGGTTCTGAAGCTATCGACCTTTGCATACGCGCTTTTGTAAACCCTGGTGAAGAGGTTTTAATCCCCGAACCCTGCTTTGTTGCGTACTCTCCTATAGTTACCCTGACAAGCGGTGTTCCCGTTCCGATTAAGACAAGAGCTGAAGACCAGTTCCGCCTCACAGCAAGACAGCTTGAGGAAGCTATTACCGAAAAGACCAAGGTTCTGGTTTTGCCTTTTCCCAACAACCCCACAGGTGCGGTTATGCGCCGTGAACATCTCGAGGAAATCGCAGAAGTTTTAAGAAAACATAACATTATCGTTTTGTCTGACGAAATTTATGCCGAGCTTACATATAACGGCAAGCATGTTTCCATTGCCGAACTTGACGGTATGAAAGAGCGCACCGTTATAGTAAACGGATTTTCAAAAACCTTTGCAATGACAGGCTGGCGTTTAGGTTTTGCAACAGGTCCTGCCGATGCAATAAAACAGATGACAAAAATCCATCAGTTCGCTATTATGAGTGCTCCCACAACTGCACAGTATGCCGCTGTTGAAGCGCTTGACCACTGCGAGGAAAACATTTGCCAGATGCGTGACGAATACAATATGCGCCGCAGATTTGTGGTAGACGGATTTAATAAAATCGGGCTTGACACTTTTGAGCCTGAGGGTGCATTTTATGTGTTCCCCTGTATAAAAAGCACAGGTTTATCCTCAAACGAATTCTGTGAAAAGCTTTTGTACAGCAAAAAAGTAGCGGTCGTTCCGGGCACCGCCTTTGGTGATAGTGGTGAAGGATTTATACGAGTTTCCTACTCATATTCTGTGAACCATTTAAACGAAGCGTTAAAACGCATTGGCGAATTTGTAAAGGAAATCAAAGCGGGCAAACACAACGATTAAAAGCGGGCTTTCGCCCGCTTTGTTTTAAAGAGAGGTTTTTATGGAAAAAATTGCACTTAAAGCTTTCGCAAAACTTAATCTTTCGCTTGACATAACAGGACTGCGAGCTGACGGATACCATCTGCTTGACTCAATTTTCCAGAGTATTGATATTTTCGATGAAATAACTCTTGTAAAAAAAGCTGAAGGTATCTCGATTTCATCCGACAATCCGAATGTTCCCACCGATTTAAGCAATACTGCCTGTAAAGCCGCAATACACTTTTTTGAAAAAACAAAAATTGTTTCAGGCGTTGATATTCATATTAAAAAGAATATCCCGTCCGAAGCAGGTATGGGTGGCGGAAGTGCCGATGCCGCCGCAGTAATCGTAGGATTAAACGAGCTTTTTAGCACCGGGCTTTCTGTAAAAGAAATGCAGGATATCGGCGTTTTGGTCGGTGCAGATGTACCTTTTTGCATAAAAGGCGGAAGCGTACGCGTTAAGGGAATAGGCGAAATTTTAGAAGAATTACCCACTATAAACTTTTTGCGTTTTGTGGTAGTTATGCCAAAAGGCAAAGGTATCAGCACAAAGGAAGCTTACAAAGCATATGACAAGGATGGTGCTAAAAAACACCCTGACACCGAAAAACTTGTATCTGCAATTGAAAAAGAAGATGTTTTTGCGTTTTGTGAGAATATGCATAATGTTTTAGAAGAAGTTGCACCCCTTGATGAAATCGCAAAAATCGAGCAAAAACTTCTGGAATACGGTGCTGACAAAGCTATGATGACAGGAAGCGGTGCCGCAGTTTTCGGGGTTTTCCATTCACTTATCCTTGCTTTGTCTGCAAAAGCAAGATTTAAAGACGATTTTTATTCATTTATGGCTGAGCCTATTCCTTGTGGAGTTAAAATAATTTCGAAAGAATGATTATTTTTCAAAAATACTGTCCATCCTTTAAGCGAAAGGATGGACTTTTTTATGCAACAAAATAAAGCGATTTCAAAAATTTTAATTTTTATGGTTTTCATATCTCTGGCTTTTTTTATCGACAGCTTTTCTGAGTTTTCCGCGTCCTGTGAAAATATCCGTGAAAAGGTACTGCGGCTTCACATCATCGCAAATTCCGACAGTGCGTATGACCAGGAAATAAAGCTTAAAATCCGAGACCGCATCCTTAAAGAAAGCGAAAATCTCTTTTACACCGATGAGAGTGTTTTATCGGCAAAGGAAAAAGCCCTTGAAAACCTTGAATACATCGAAAGAATTGCAAATAATGAACTCATAAAAAACGGTCTTGAACCAAACGCAAAAGCTGAATTTTCAAATATGTTTTTCAATACAAGAGTCTATGATAATTACACTCTCCCTGCAGGGAAATATGATGCTGTGAGGATCATAATCGGTGAAGGCCGTGGTAAAAACTGGTGGTGTGTTCTGTACCCGGGGCTTTGCATCCCCGCAGTCACAAAGCTGGATGAAACTTTCACTGAAACTGAGCTTGATATCATCGAAAATACCCCTGATTATGAAATAAAATTCTTTATTGTGGAGCTTTTTGAAAAAATGAAAAATTTTTAAGCCTTTTTGGATTTCAAAAAGGCTTTTTTACTTGCCATAAAGCTTCTGAAAGGGTATAATATAATTGTAGAATTCTAAAGAGAGGGGAAAAGCTATGTTACGGTTTATCAAAGGTGCTTCAGGTACCGGGAAATCAACTTTTATTCAAAACGAAATCAAAAATACAGCAGACAAAAGACAGATAATTCTTATAGTCCCCGAACAGTTTTTATTTGAGTCCGAAAGAGAATATTATTATCTCCTCGGAGCCGAAAAATCAGAAAATGTCAAAGTTTTAAGCTTCAATCGTCTTTGTGACGATGTTTTCAGGCTTTACGGAGGAGTTGCAGGAAACTATGCTTCCGAAACAATAGAAATCCTCGCAATGCGTGAAGCATTGAAAGTATGCAGGGAAAATCTCGCCCTTTACGGCAAAAACTACATAAACCCCGATTTTATCCTTTCGATGCTGAATATCTCAAAAGAGCTTAAAAACGCAGGTATTAATTATGAAATCTTAAAAGAACAGTCCGATAAAACAGGAAACGGAATTTTAAAGGACAAGCTTTCGGATTTCTCTATGATTTTCGGTTGCTATGAAGCCTTGCTCAAACAGAAATTCTCCGACCCCTCCGACACCCTGGATGAGGCAAGAAAACTCATCGCCCAAAACGGATATTTTAAAAACCATTATGTGTATTTTGATGAATTTTCAAACTTTACAGGTATCCAGAAGCAAATCCTCTCCCTTGCTTTAAAACAGGCTGAAAGCGTAAATATCTCCCTTTGCATTCCTGAAGAAAGCAATGAATACGGCATCTTTGACATCTTAAAGGATGCTGAAAAGTCTGTAAAAGCCTTAGCTTATAAAGCAGATTGCAGGGTATTACCACCTATAACACTCACCACCCCCGTGCGTTTTAAAAACGATGCTCTTATCCATTTCGGGAACGAAGCGTTAAAGAATAACCCCGTGCCTTTCAAAGGTGAAAACAACTCCGTTTCCTGCTATGGACTTTTAAATGAATTTGACGAAACTGAGTTTGTGGCTTCAAAAATTCTTGAACTTGTAAAAAATGAAAACTACCGTTTTGAAGACATCGTTGTAATCGGAAGAAATCTCTCGGATTATAGTTATATCATCGAATCGGTTTTTGAAAAATATGGCATTCCTTATTTTCTTGATCGCGCTGACACAATAAGCAGTATGCCGCTTATAAGATTTGTAAATCACCTTTTAGGTGCCGTTATTACAGGAATGAGCAAAAAAGAACTCATTCCCTTGATGAAGTGTGGACTGTCTTACTTTACCCTCACCGAGATAAACGACTTTGAAAAATATGTCTATGTATGGAATATCGACAAAAACTCTTTCAACAACAGTTTTACTTTGAATCCATCGGGATTTTCCGAATTTGAGATGTCAAACCGTGAAAAATCGGCCCTTAAAAACGCAGAAAAAGTACGCAGATTTTGCGTAAAACTCATAGAGGATTTCAAAAAAACCGCAACAGAAACCGATTCAGTCGGCAAGGCAATTTACAATTCATTGATCAGTCTTTCCATACCGGGTATCATTTCAGAACGGATAAAAAACACAAAGGATGTTACAGCTGTAGAAAATGAAAAGCGCGTCTGGGATGTACTTATGGAAATCCTCGATG
This sequence comes from Fumia sp., assembly GCA_045615345.1. Lineage (GTDB taxonomy): Bacteria > Bacillota > Clostridia > Oscillospirales > Ruminococcaceae > Fumia. Next base: position 39,767 of record JAZLER010000032.1, read on the forward strand.
CCCTTGAAGTTTCTTTTTCCGACCACAAATTAAACTTCAGAGAATATAAGGAGATGTTTAATTTAAGTGCCGCAGGCTATGAGCTTTCTCACCGTCCGCAGACACTTGACAGCGTTCTCATCGGAAGCGCCGAAAGAATTCGCATAAACGAAAAGAAAGCCACCATAATAATCGGTGCAAATGATAAGATTTTCCCCTGTGTTCCATCATCGGGCGGAATGCTTACCGACAACGAAAGAAAAGCACTGAATAAAGACGGACTCGAAGTCTATAATCTTACATCGCAAAGGCTTATTGACGAGCGCTTTGTGGCTTATAAAGCACTCACTTCCGCTTCCGAAAAGCTTATAATCACCTATCCTTTCGGTGATATCAGCGGAAGCGAAAAATACCCGTCAGTAATCATTTCGGGGTTTAAAAAAGTTTTCCCCGATACCGAAGTAGTATACCAGAAAAATATCGACCGTTCTTATTTCTGCCACAATCTTCCCACTGTTTTTAACCATGCCGCCAAAATCGGCAAAGACGCCGAAGGAAGCAATGCTGTATTCTACGCCACTGCAAAAGAGCTTTTCAAAACTGAAAATATGTATAAAACAAAACTCCGAAAACTTGAAAAACTCTTTAAAGATGACCTTATCTTGACTGACCGCTCACTTTGCACAGAACTTTTCAGCCGTCCGCTTATCAGAAAAAAATACCTCACAAAAAAAGTTTCCCTTAAACCATATGAAGCAAAAAACTATTCCGTAAAAGAAAAGGAAAAGCTTTCTGCTTTAGGTTACAGAACAAATAAGCTTTCACCATCACAGGTTGAGAAATATTACACCTGTCCGTTTCAGCATTTTTGCAGTTACGGGCTTGGGCTTTATGCGCCAAAGAAAGCGGAACTCAATCCTTTAAGCCGAGGCAATATAATTCATTATATCCTTGACAATATTCTTAAAAATTATGATATCACAACTCTTTCAGATACCGAAATCAAAAAAATCACCGACCATTATCTTGACGAATATTTAAACCGTGTTATGGGCGGCGAAAAGGAGAAATCCCAGAAATTCATTTACTTCTACCGCAAACTCCGTTATACATTGCATAACATTTTTGTGGCACTTAAAGATGAATTCTCACAGACAGAATTCAAAGTAACAGGACTTGAAGAAGTTATCCGCGAAGGCGGAGAAATTATGCCGATTTCCATTCCTGTCGACAAGGAACATGGCATCCTTGTTACCGGTAAAATTGACCGCGTTGATATGTGCAGTATCGACAACAGCAATTTTGTGCGCATTGTTGACTACAAATCAGGTTCCAAAACCTTTGATATAAGTCAGATGGCAATGGGACTTAATCTACAGATGCTTTTGTACCTTTTTGCAATATGGCGCACAAGCAATGACAAATATAAAAACATAACCCCTGCAGGAATTCTGTATATGCCTGCAGGCAACCCGTCCCCCTCGCTTTCCCGCGACCCCGATGAGAAAAAAATAAATGATACAAGGCAAAAATCCTTTGTTATGAACGGTGTTCTGCTCAATAACGAGCAGGTGCTTACCGCTATGGAAAAAAATCTTGAAGGTAAATTCCTGCCCGTATCAAAATCTTCAGGCGGACTTAAAGGCAAACTTCTTGTAACATTAAGCCAGTTTGAAGAAATCGAAAAATACACCAAAAACTTAGTGCGTGAAATGGGCGATAATCTGCTTAACGGTAACATCACCCCCGACCCCGTCCAGACAGGTCAAAAACCGCCCTGTGCTTTCTGCGGTTACAAGAGTATCTGCGGAAGAGAGCTCAACGAACCCTGCAGAACAGTTGAAACAAAAAGCCTCGAAGACATCACGGAAAACTAAAGAAAGGAGCTTGTTATGGCAAGAAACTGGACAAAAGAACAAATGCAGGCTATCGATACAAAGGGTGGTAGTTTACTTGTTTCTGCCGCCGCAGGAAGCGGTAAAACTGCAGTGCTTGTTGAACGCCTTATTAAAAAAATAACCGACAGAGAAAACCCTGTTGATGCCGATAAATTTTTGGTTGTTACTTTTACAAAAGCTGCAGCATCCGAAATGCACGAAAGAGTTTCAAAAAGACTTCGTGAGCTCCTTGAAGAAAATCCTTCCGATACTTTTTTACAGCACCAGATTTTACTTTTGGAACAGGCACAAATCTGTACAATTGACTCTTTTTTCTCGAATATAGTGCGGGAAAACTTTGAAATTTTAGGCATCTCTCCCACCTTGAGAGTTGCCGATGACTCCTTGCTTATACAGATAAAATCAGAAGTTATGGACGAAGTTTTAGAGGAAAAATACGCAGAAAAAGATGAAAAATTCTTAAAACTTGTTGATTATTTCGGTTCTCAGGATGATAGCGAACTTAAAAATAAAGCTCTCCTTATTTACAACAAAATCAGGTCTTTGCCCTTTCCCTTAAAATGGCTTGACGATGTAGTTTCTCTTTATAAAAGTGACATTCCCGTAGCAGAAACTGTATGGGGCAAAACGATACTCCAAAAAATCCGTCAGGGTACTGAGTTCTGTGAACAACTTCTTGACAGAATGATATTCTTTATAAAAAGCGATGCTACCCTTGAAAGTGCTTATATGCCTGCCTGCATTGCAGACGGTGACGAACTGAGCCGTCTTAAATCAGCATGTCATAAAGGCAGCTGGAACGATGTTTATGATGTTCTCGGCAGTTTTAACTTTGTAAGGCTGAGCAGCGCCAGAGATTGCCTCCCCGAATTAAAGGATCGTTTTACAAAGCTCAGAAAAATGCTTAAAAGTGAAATTGAAACACTGGGGAAACTTATCTGCTGCACAGAAGAAAATTATCTTTCGGATATGCAAGTGCAGTCGGTTATTATGGAAGCTTTTGCCGATGTTATAAAAAGATTTTACAAAAAGCTTGATGAAGAGAAAACAGAACTTAACATAGGTGATTTTTCGGATTTTGCCTACCTTACATTAAAACTTGTAGCGGACGAAAACGGAAATCCTACCGAATTTGCAAAAGCCATTTCATCGCAGTTTGAAGAAATTCTGCTCGATGAGTATCAGGATACAAACCCCTTGCAAGACCTGATATTCAGCTGTATTTCAAAAGATAATAAAAACCTTTTCTTTGTAGGAGATTTAAAGCAAAGTATCTATCGCTTCAGGAATGCCGACCCCGATGTTTTCAAGAATAAAAAAGATGCTTTTTCACCTGTTGAAACCGGCAATTTCCCTGCCACAATTATGCTCTCAAAAAACTTCAGGAGCAGAAAAGGTGTCACCGATTTCATAAACTCTGTTTTTCATCCGATTATGAGCGAAGAACTCGGAGATGTTGCCTATAACGATACAGAAAAGCTTAATTTTGGTGCAACATATCCCGAAAACCCTGATTGCGAAGTCGCCTTACAGGTTATAGATATAGCAGAAGGTGACAACGATGTTCACAAAGCACTGGCAGAGGCTACCGAAACAGCAAAACAAATCGCAAAAATGATACGCGAAAAGACACCCGTTACTGAAAACGGACTGTTGAGGCCCTGCCGCGGTGCTGACTTTGCAGTGCTTTTAAGAAGTACAAAAAGCGATGTGGCAACTTATCTTGCAAAGGCTCTGGAGGAAGAAAACATCAGCGCCGACCTTGACTCAAGTGCAGGTTACTTCGACTCAAGAGAAGTATCGGTGATGATAAGCCTTCTTAAGGTGCTCGACAATCCGATGTCCGATATAGAAATGGCGGCAGTTTTACTTTCGCCGATGTTCTCGTTCACCTGTAACGAGCTTGCTTCACTTTTTGTCTACAATCCGCATAAAAGCATATATTCTTCACTTTTGTCCGAAGCAGAACGCGGCAACAAAAAAGCAAAAAGCTTTATAAAGACTTTCCGTTCGCTCCGTGAAAAAAGTGCCGTGATGACCGTTCAGAAGCTCATACAGTACATCTACGACACCACCGATTTTATCGAGGTAGTTTCCGGTATGGAAGGGGCTTCGGTCCGTGTTGCAAACTTAAAACTTCTTTTAAAATACGCGCTCGATTTTGAAGCTTTGGGTAACAACGAGCTTTCAAACTTCATCCTCTATATCGATTCCCTTGTTGAAACCGAAAGTGATTTCAAGGTGGCAACACCTGCAATCCAGTCATCCAAAGCTGTAAAAATTATGACAATCCACAAGTCAAAAGGACTTGAATTCCCGATTGTAATTGTAGCAAACTGTTCAAAACTTCATAATCTTATGGATACACGCGACAATATCACATTCAACTCAAAACTCGGTGTAGGGTTCACATTTATCGACAGGGAAAATCTTTTAAAATACCCGACAATCCCTGAAACTGCGATAAAAACATATGAAAAGCAGTGCCTTTTGAGTGAAGAAATGCGCCTTTTGTATGTAGCCCTTACCCGTGCAAAGGAAAAACTTATACTTAATATAACCGAAGAAAATCTTAAAACCAAACTCACGCAGAAACTTGAATTTATGCTTGACAGCAATGGTGACATAGCGCCTTATGTAGCTTCAAAATGCTTAAGCTATTCGGACTGGATTTTGCTGAGTGTTATGACCCTTGAATCCTTCTCGGAAATACGCCGGAAATATGGCGTTGTATCAGCCAGAAAAACAGGGGCTGCTTTCGATGTTCTCACTCCCGCTGAGGAAACTATTACAGCCATAGCCCTGAAATCAAAAAAAGCTAAACCCGACCCTGAAATCCTCAATAATTTAAGAGAAAAAATATTTTATGAGTACCCTTATGAGGCGGAAACTAAAATTCCGGCAAAACTTTCTGTGACCCAGATAACGCATAAAGAAAATAAGGATGTTTTCCTTTCTTCCCCAAAATTTATGCTGAAAGAAGGCTTTTCAGCTGCACAAAAAGGAAGTATTTTCCATAGGGTTTTGCAATTTGCTGATTTCTCACTTGGAAGAGAAGATGCAAAAAAAGAACTTATGCGCCTTAAAGACGCAAATTATCTTACCGAAGCTGAATTTTCCGCAATCGATATAAAAAAACTCGAGGCTTTCTTTAACTCTGACCTTACCGGAAGAATTTTAAAAGCCGACCGCGTACTGAGGGAATACAAGTTTTTTGATACCATCACAGCAAGTGATGCAGGTTTTGAAGGCGACAGTGAAATACTGATACAGGGTATAGCCGACTGCATTATCGAAGAAAACGGAAAAGGAGTCATTATAGACTTCAAAACCGACAAAGTATCCGATATAAAGGTCCTTAAAAACAGATATAAGGAACAGCTTTCACTTTATAAGCGCACCCTTGAAAAGTTATTTCCAGACGGTATAAAAGAGTGCATAATATACTCTTTGTATCTTAACAAGGAAATTAAATTGTAAATTTAACATTAACACCTTTAAAAACCGCTTAAAATGTGGTATCATTTAAGTATTGGAGGGGAAATTATGTCAAAAGAACAAAATTTATTGCTTGTCACCGAACATTACCCTTGCGGTGCACAGGAAAGCTATCTTGAAACTGAAATCGAGCATCTTACAAAATACTATAATGTTCATATAATTACAACCGACACCGACCGTATGATGACCCGTACACTTCCAAAAGAGGTAACTTTTTCAAGGCCTGCTGAAAAAGTGGGGATTATCAAAAAAACCTTTTACAAATTTCTTTGCCTGATGAGCGAAGGCTATAAAGATGAAAAATATCAGGCTGAACAGCGCGGTGTATGGAGCAAAAAATATCAGAGCGACCTTCTTGATGCACTTGTTGAGAGCCGTATTATGTTTGAGTATGTGAAGGGGCTTGACTTCTTTGAAGAAGAAAAACCTCTCACAATTTACAGTGCAAACCTTAATAATTATGTTTACGGTCTTTGCTGTCTTAAACATTTTTCCGATAACATAAAGGTTGTGGCGCGTTGCCATAACGCAAATATGTACGACCCCATAACACACCACCGCCGTGATACCTTAAACTACATCATCAACCACTCTATTGATGATATTTATTTTGAAAGTGAGCGCTGTAAGGAAAAATACACCGAACACTTTACTACACCCGATTGCGATTTTTCAAAATTCAAAATTTCACCCATCAGCGTAAAGGGTGGAGAAACTTCTGACAAAATCCCCCTTGAAGAGTATTGTATCCGTATTGTCAGCTGCAGTCCCATTGAAGAGGACAAGCGCCTTAAATTCCTGATTGATGCGTTAAGCCGTGTGAATTTCGGTTGCATTGAATGGGACCATATCGGAAGTGGCACCGGCAAAAATGAACTTATGCAGTACGCTAAGGAAAAACTCGGCAACAAAGAAGGCATCAGGTACAAATTCTTTGGTAAACTGAGCCACGAAGAGATTTATAATTTCTATCGCGACACTTATGTTGATGCATTTATAAGTGTCAGTGTATCTGAAAGTGTACCTACCGCAATGATGGAAGCTATGGCAAACAGAATTTTCGTTGTCGCAACCGATGTTGACAGCGTCAGCGATGTTATAAATAACAAAAACGGCATTCTTATGCCTGCTGACATAACTCTGGAAAAGCTGACATCGGTACTTGAATCACTTTGCCGTATCAACAAAGCAAGTATTCTCAAAAAACAAAATGCTGCGTTCTCATATTGGCAGGAATATTTAAACGCAGATGTTATCTGTGATATTTTTGCAAAATCAATTGCCCCTGAACCTTTTGAATCTTAAAAAGTTGCATATCTGCAAAAAGTGTGATATAATGATTGAAGTTTAATTTTTATCACATCTTCTTTAAGATTTTTAGCGTAGTCGTAACCGACAAAACAGGGAGGACCTTTTTCTATGATAAAGAATTTCATCAAAAGATTACAACGCACATTCTTACTCACATTCAAGGCACTGCTGTTCGTAGTTTTGTTCCTTATATTTTTCGGATTACTCGGCCTTGTAGAGCCTGAACTTTTAAGACTTTCAAGAACAGCCGGTATATCAATGACAACTTTCGTGATAGCTGAAATCTGCCTTATCAAGATTTACGGCGGATTTTCCATCGGCATAAAGAAAACCAAAGATATCGTTTCTTCGGTTTTTCTTGCTACCTTTATAACCGATGTCATTGCTTATTTTGAACTCAGTATTATGAGAATCAATTTCCCCAATGTAAATTTCCTGCATGACATTTTTGCTTTAACAGGAATAGTTATCCTGCAGATTATAGCTATAAACCTTTTCTCCTATTTAGGAAACTTTTTGTACTTTGTAATAAATCCCCCCGCAGATGTTCTGGTAATTTACGGCGAAAAAGAAGGTATCGAAAACTTCGTTTTCAAAATCAACAAATACAAAAAACAGTATAAAATCAACTCCGTTGTAAGTGTAAAAGACGAAAACTTAGAAAATTTAATTCATGAAAACTCTATGATTTTCCTTTATTCGCTTTCCGATATCGAAAAGCGTAAGATTCAGGAATTCTGTTTCCGTCATAATAAGACCACTTTTGTAACTCCCGACCTTTCGGACATTATTATAAAACATTCTATCCGTACCCTTGTTGACGATGTAACGGTATTTGAGTCCCGTGTCGGCGGCCTTACATTTGAACAGAGTATCCTCAAGCGTACCTGTGACATCATCATTTCCGGTATAGGGCTTATCATCGCTTCTCCCGTTATGCTTATTGAAGCTCTTGCTATCAAACTTGAAGATGGTGGACCCGTATTTTTCAAACAGCCACGAGTTACAAAAGACGGCAAGGCATTTAATGTGCTTAAATTCCGTACAATGGTAGTAGATGCCGATAAAGATAAAAAAATCCTCGCTTCCGAGGGTGACAAACGCATAACAAAAGTCGGTAATATTTTAAGAAAACTGCGTATTGATGAACTTCCGCAGTTTATCAACATCTTAAAAGGTGAAATGAGCATCGTAGGTCCCAGACCCGAACAGGTTGAAATCACCGAAAAATATGTTGAAATTCTTCCTGAATTCCAGTACCGTCTTAAGGTTAAAGCCGGCCTTACAGGTCTTGCACAGATTCTTGGAAAGTACAACACGACCCCCAAAGACAAACTTATCCTTGACCTTATGTATATTGAACAGTACAGCATCTGGCTTGATTTGAAACTTATACTCCAGACGGCGAAAGTTCTTTTCAAATCGGACAGCACTGAAGGAGTTCAGGGAGAATTCCCGATAGAACTTAATACAGAAGAAAATGAGGTAAAAAATGACTAAAATATAAGGAGGTACGCAATGCTGAATTTTTACAAAACTGTTGATAATAAGCTTATATCGTTGCCCGAAGAAGAAGAAGGATGCTGGGTAAGTGCTATAAGTCCCAGCAAGGAAGAAATTCAATACCTCACAGAAAAGCTTTGTCTGGATGCGGGATTTGTAAGCGCTTCACTTGACGAAGAAGAAGCTTCCCGTGTTGAAAAAGAAGATGACCAGACATTCGTGGTAGTTGACGTTCCCTATCGTGTAGAGGACGAAGAAGCAACGATAACATACATTACTATTCCTCTTGGTATCATCGTTACTCCTAAATATTTTGTAACCATCAGTTCCAGAAGAACAGCAATAATTGACGAAATAGTTGAAGGATTTGTAAAAAACATCGAAACAAAATACCGCACGCGTTTCCTTTTAACTCTGCTTTTAAGAATTGCACAGCGATTTTTGCTTTACTTAAAACAAATCGAACGCCTTTCCTCGCAGATGGAAAATCAGTTCACAGACTCCACTAAAAACGAAGCTCTGATACAGCTTTTAGGACTCAAAAAGTCGCTTGTTTACTTCTCGACATCGCTTCGTTCCAACGAAACAACACTTAAAAAGCTCACCCGTGGACGAATTATTCCCCTCTATGATGAGGATGAAGATTTACTCCAGGATACTCTTATTGAGTTCAATCAGGCGATTGAGATGTCAGGTATTTACTCCAACATCCTTTCAAGTACAATGGATACACTCGCTTCCATTATCAATAACAATCTTAACGGTGTTATGAAAGTGCTGACTGCCATCACAATTTTAATGGCAATCCCCACGATGGTCTTCAGTTATTACGGTATGAATGTTCCTCTGCCGTTACCGCAGATGTGGTTTCCGACTCTGCTTTCACTTGTAATAGCACTCGGAGCACTCGGAATTCTTATCAAATTTAAGATGTTTAAATGATTACAGCGAGTATAATTACTCGCTGTTTTGTGTTTTAGTATAACATAGCGAAAGGAATCTTAATATGGAATTCTCTCCGCTTTATTCTTTTATCAAAAGCTATAAAGAAAAAAATGTAAAAAGACTTCATATGCCGGGTCACAAAGGCAATAGCGACATTTATCCCGAGGAATTCAAAAGCGTAATACCTTTTGATATCACCGAGATAAAAGGGGCTGACGCCCTTTTTGAAGCTGATGGAGTAATCGGCGAATCCGAAAGTATCGCAAGTGAAATTTTCAATGTAAAAAACACCTGCTTTTCGGCAGGCGGTTCTACACTGTCGATTTTAGCTATGGTAGCAGTGGCATCAGGCTTTACAACCCGCATTCTCGCTGTAAGAAACAGTCATATCGCCTTTGTAAATGCCTGCGCTCTTACCGGTGTTGAACCTTTATGGATTTTCCCCAAATACGATAAAACTACTGGACTTTGTCTGCCTGTTACAGCCGAAGAAATATCCGTAGCACTTGCCGAAAACCCCGATATCAAGGCTGTTTACATCACAAGCCCTGATTATTATGGCGTTATAGCAGACATTAAGGGAATTGCTGATACCGTACATAAACACGGAGCAATTTTAATGGTCGACAATGCCCACGGCACCCACCTTAAATTTTGCAAAACCGATATTCACCCTATGACTCTGGGAGCAGATATCTGTTGCGACAGTCCTCACAAAACACTCCCCGTGCTCACAGGTGGAAGTTATATTCATTCAAACCTTGATATTCCCAAGGCGGAAATAAAGGGGAAAATGGCACTTTTCGGTTCTACAAGTCCCTCCTACCTCATAATGGCATCGCTTGACATCTGCAACACTTATCTTAAAACCCGTGCAAAACCGGATTTTGCAAAACTTGAGAAAAAAGTTGAAAATACCGAGAAACTTTTAAAAGAAAATGGTGTCACACTCCTTGACAGAAAAACAGATATAACCAAAATCACAATTGATTGTCAGAATTTCGGATATACCGATGATGAAATCTCGGAGATTTTAAGGCAAAACAATATAGAGCCCGAATACTCAGGCGGTGGTAAGATAGTTTTAATGCCGTCACCATTTAACACCGATGAAGATTTTGAAAAAATAGTATCGGCGTTAAAACTGCCTGTAAAACCTGAGGTTCCCTACCCGGAATTTGACACAATTCCCGAAAAAGTACTGGACATAAGAAGTGCAAGATTTGCCCCGTCTTATTTTGAAAATATCGAAAATTCGGTGGGAAAAATAGCCGCAGAAAATAAAATCACCTGCCCTCCGGGTATCCCGATAGTGGTCGCAGGAGAAAAAATCGGTGAAAATGAAAAAAAACTTCTCAAAAACAGTGGCATTTTATCAATAAAAGTGGTAAAATGAAATTGGTAATAAAAAAATAATGAAAGGTCAGGTATATTTTTATGAAACTTATTTATGCAATCGTCAGCAGTGATGACAGTTACAAAGTTTCCGAAATGCTTATGAAGGATGGATTCTTTGCTACAAAACTCGCTTCTACAGGTGGATTTTTGAGAGCAGGCAACACTACATTCCTCATTTGTACCGAAGATGAAAATGTAGACCGTGCAATCGCAATTATTTCCGAACATTCCAAAAAACGCAAACAGATGGTTTCCACCACAGCTTACAGCGGAATGCAGGGCTATACTCCCTTCCCCGTTGAAGTTACAGTAGGTGGCGCTACAATCATCGTAACCGATGTAGAGCGTTTCGAAAAAATCTGATGGCATTTGAAAATATCTTAGGCAACTTCCGCACTCTGCAGATGTTAAACAACAGCATTGCGTGTGGAAGTTTCAGCCATGCTTATCTTATAGCCGGTGAAAAAGGAACGGGCAAGAAAACTATCGCCATTGAGCTTTCAAAAGCTATCCTCTGTGAAAATGAAAACGCCCCTTGTAAAGCTTGCGTTTCCTGTATGAAGGTCGATAAAGGCATCCACCCCGACCTTGAAATAATAAAAAAAGACGAAGGCAAACAGGGAATTTCAGTTGACAAAATCCGTTTTTTGAGAGAGCAGGCGTTTATACGCCCCAACGAATCAAAATACCGCGTTGTTATCATTGAAAACAGTGAAGATATGAATTTAGCTGCAGCAAATGCTCTTCTGAAAGTACTTGAAGAGCCTCCTCAGCATATTATTTTCATTCTCACATGCAATAATATTTCAAGACTTCCCGAAACCATCGCTTCGAGGTGTATCTGTCTTGAAACTCACGAAGTTTCCGAAGAAGATGCTAAAAACTTTCTTTTCAAACACTTTCCCGACAATGATTTTCTTGACGATGCAATTCGTTACGGAAACGGAAATATCGGCAGAGCAATAAGTTTCCTTGAAGACGAGAAATGCAAAGAAAGATTTTTAAAAGCGAAAGCCTTGGCTGAAAGTATTACCAAAGAAAGCGAATACAGCATTCTCAGCTCACTGAGTTCCTTTGACGGCGATAAAGAAGGCTTCTTGCTTTTGCTTTCAGACCTTGATATAATTATGTCAGGGGTAGCTTTTTCGCGCGATAATTTATCCCGTGATATCCCCCCCCTAAAGGCCGTTAAAATTCATAATCTTATCGATGAAACCCGATTTAAGATTATGGCTAACGGAAATCTGAGTCTTATCCAGAGTGTGTTTTCTGCAGGACTCAAAAGCATTATGGAATAACTAAAGAAAGGCAATATATTTTATGATTGAAATCATCGGTGTCCGTTTTAAAAACAACGGAAAAACCTATTACTTTTCCCCCAACGGGAATACAATTGCACATTCCGACAAAGTTATCGTTGAAACCGCACGCGGGCTTGAATGCGGCGATGTTGTTATACCTAACCGTATGGTTGACGAAAATGAAATCATTTCTCCGTTAAAACCCGTTGTACGCATTGCAACCGAAAACGATTTGATTCAGATGGAAGAAAATCGTGCAAAGGAAAAGGAAGCTTTCAAAACCTGTGAAGAAAAAATCGCGGCACATGGTCTTGAGATGAACCTTGTCGATGTTGAATACACTTTTGACGGAAACAAAATTCTCTTTTACTTTACCGCTGACGGCAGAGTGGATTTCAGGGAACTTGTTAAAGATTTAGCTTCTGTTTTCCGTACCAGAATTGAGCTCAGACAAATCGGTGTCCGTGACGAATCCAAAATGCTTGGTGGTCTTGGTATCTGTGGCAGACCTTTCTGCTGTAACTCATTTTTGGCTGACTTCCAGCCTGTTTCAATAAAAATGGCTAAGGAACAAGGGCTTTCCCTCAATCCCACAAAGATTTCGGGTACTTGCGGAAGACTTATGTGTTGCCTTAAATATGAACAGGATGCTTACGAGTCTTTACTTAAAATCACCCCTAAAAATGGTGCTCTGGTACAGACAGATGAAGGTACCGGCACAGTAGTCGATGTAAATCTTCTCACCGGTGTTTTGAAGGTATCACTCCAGAATAAACCCGATGCCGCACCCAAAGTTTGCACAAGAGATGAAGTGAAAATCCTTAAAGATGCAACTATAAAAGTGGATAAATCCGAGCTTCAGGAGCTTAAAAATCTGGAAAAAGAATAATTTTTTAAAAAATGTATTGCATTTTAGCGAAAATATGTTAGAATAGTATCAGTAGGCGGAATTCATCCGTCCAACTTGAAGGAGGTGTAAATCCGATATGGCATACGTAATTAGTGATGAATGCATCTCTTGTGGTGCTTGCGAAGCTGAATGTCCTGTTTCCTGTATTTCTGCAGGTGATGACAAATACGTTATCGATGCTGATCAGTGCATCGAATGTGGCGCTTGTGCAGGTGTTTGCCCTGTTGAAGCTCCCGCTGCTGAATAATCTTAAAAGCAAAAAATCCGCTGTCTTATGCCAGCTTATTTTTTATTTTCCAGAAATCTTACTTAATTAAGCTTTCTCCGTCCATTTCTTCGGGTTTGGGAAGCTCTAAAAGCTGGAGCATAGTGGGTGCCAAATCAGCAAGTCGTCCGCCTTCTTTGAGCTCGCAGTCATATCCTGCAACAATCAAAGGAACGGGGTTGATGGTGTGAGCTGTAAAAGGGGAACCATCGGGTTCATACATCTTTTCAGCGTTACCATGGTCAGCGGTGATAAGAGCAACACCGCCTTTTGCCTTGATAGCTTCGACAGTTCTGCCAACACAGGTGTCAACTGCTTCAACTGCAGCTTTTGCAGCATCCATAAATCCTGTATGACCTACCATATCGCAGTTAGCCCAGTTTAAGATGATTACATCATATTTATCAGCTTCAATAGCCTCTACAACCTTGTCTGTAACCTCGTAAGCACTCATTTCAGGCTTCAAATCGAAGGTTTCAACATTGGGAGAAGGAACCAAAATTCTGTCCTCACCGGGGAAAGTTTTTTCCTCACCGCCGTTAAAGAAGAAGGTAACATGAGCATATTTCTGGGTTTCAGCGATTCGAAGCTGTGTAAGACCTTTAAGGCTTACATACTCGCCGAAAGTCATTGTGAGTTCCTTGGGAGTATATGCAACAAGCACATTAGGCATAGTAGCATCGTACTGTGTCATACAAACAAAAGTAAGGGGAAAGAAACCATTTTTGCGTTCAAATCCCTTGAAATCAGCATCAACATAGCATCTTGTAATCTGTCTTGCACGGTCAGGACGGAAGTTAAAGAAGATAACGCTGTCATTTTCTTTAATTCTCTTTGTACCATCGATTACAACGGGAACTACGAATTCATCGGTAGCATCTGCTTTGTAGGAATCTTCAATTGCCTGAACGGGGCAGGAAGCTTTGTTGCCTTCGCCGTAAACCATAGCAGCATAGGCTTTTTCAACACGGTCCCATGCGTTATCTCTGTCCATAGCGTAAAATCTTCCCATAACGGAAGCCACTTTACCAACGCCGATTTTTTCTGCCTCAGCAACGAGTTCTCTCATAAAATCAGCACCGGAAGAAGGAGGAACATCACGGCCGTCCAAGAAAGCGTGGATGTAAACTTCATTAACACCAAGCTTTTTAGCCATTTTAAGGAGACCGTAAAGGTGTTCCTGATGGCTGTGTACACCGCCATTTGAGAGAAGTCCCATAAGATGCAAAGCAGAATTATTCTTTTTGCAGTTTTCAATTGCTGCAAGAAAAGCTTCATTTTTGAGCGCATCTTCACTTTCAAAAGACTTTGTGATACGCACAAGTTCCTGATATACAACACGGCCTGCACCGATATTTGTATGTCCTACTTCGGAGTTACCCATCTGTCCGTCAGGCAAGCCGACATCAAGTCCGCTTGCACCGATAAGAGTATTGGGGCACTCAGCCATAAGTTTATCTAAGTTAGGGGTATTAGCCTGAGCGATTGCGTTACCGTAATCAGACTCATTTTTGCCGTAACCATCTAAAATCAAAAGTGCAACAGGTTTTTTACTCATACTAAGTACCTCTATTAACCTTTTGTTGCTGCATCTACAATAACTGCGAAATCGGGAGCTTTAAGAGAAGCACCACCGATAAGGCCGCCGTCTACATCGGGTTTAGCTAGAAGCTCAGCAGCGTTGCCTGCGTTCATAGAACCACCATACTGAATTGTGATACCATCAGCAGCATCTTTATCGTAAATTTTTGCAATAACATTACGGATAACTTCGCAAACTTCGTTAGCCTGGTCAGCATTAGCAGTTTTACCTGTGCCGATAGCCTAAACGGGTTCGTAAGCGATGATTACATTCTTAAGTTCGTCCTTGGAAACATCTTTGAGAGCGATTTTTGTCTGAAGAGCAACGAGTTCTTCTGTGATACCATTTTCACGGTCTTCGAGCATTTCACCAACACAAAGAATTACTGTAAGGCCTGCGGCAAGAGCTGCTTTTGTGCGTTTGTTAACTGTCACATCAGTTTCACCGAAGTACTGTCTTCTTTCGGAGTGACCGGTTACAACATATTCAACGCCCATTTCCTTGAGCATATCAGCAGAGATTTCACCTGTGAATGCACCGGATTTTTCAAAATGGCAGTTCTGAGCACCGATTTTGATGTTGGAGCCTTTTGCAGCATCCAAAGCGGTTTCAAGGTTTGTAAAAGGTACACAAGCAACAACATCACAAGTTGCATTAGCTACCAAAGGTTTGAGTTCTTCAATCAAAGCTTTTGCTTCGGGACGGGTTTTGTTCATTTTCCAGTTACCTGCGATAACTGCCTTACGCAAAGATTTATTCATTTTATATTCCTCCTACACAAAACTTCCGCCGCCTTTATTGGCGGCGGAAATATTTTTTAATTATTTATCCTGCAAGCAAGCGATACCGGGAAGTTCCAAGCCTTCAAGGAATTCAAGGGAAGCACCGCCACCTGTAGAGATGTGAGTCATTTTGTCAGCAAAACCGAGTTTTTCAACAGCTGCTGCGGAGTCACCACCGCCGATGATGGAAATAGCACCACTGTCAGCAACAGCTTTTGCTACTGCGATTGTACCTGCTGCAAAGTTTTCCCATTCGGAAACGCCCATAGGACCGTTCCATACTACTGTTCCTGCGCCTTTGATAGCATCAGCAAAGAGTTCCTGAGATTTAGGACCGATATCAAGACCCATATAACCATCGGGAATGTTATCGGAATCAACCATAACTGTGTTACAGTCGGGAGCGTATTCGTCACCTGCTTTGTTATCGAGGGGAAGCAAGAATTTAACGCCTTTATCTTCAGCTTTTTTCATCATATCTTTAGCGAGGTCGATTTTGTCTTCTTCGCAGAGAGAGTTACCGATGTTGTAACCATTTGCTTTGTTGAATGTGTAAGCCATACCGCCACCAACGATCAAAACATCAACTTTTTCAAGAAGGTTGTTGATAACGCCGATTTTGTCGGAAACCTTAGCACCACCGAGGATAGCCACGAAGGGGCGTTTGGGTTCGCTCAAAGCCCCACCCATAATAGAAATTTCTTTCTGAATGAGGTAACCGCATACAGCAGGGAGATAATCAGCAACACCAGCTGTAGAAGCGTGTGCACGGTGAGCAGTACCGAAAGCATCATTTACATAAACTTCAGCCATGGAAGCGAGTTCTTTTGCAAATTCGGGGTCGTTTTTCTTTTCTTCTTTGTGGAAGCGAACGTTTTCAAGAAGCATAAGTTCGCCACCTTTTAAGCTTTCAGCTTTAGCTTTTGCATCTTCGCCGATAACATCTTTAGCCATAATAACATCCATATTGAGGAGTTCGGAAATGCGTTTTGCAACAGGTGCAAGAGAGTATTTCATATCGAATCCGTCTTTGGGACGACCAAGGTGAGAACAAGCGATTACAGCAGCGCCGTTATCCAAAAGATACTTAAGAGTTTTAAGGGATTCACGGATACGCTTGTCATCGGTGATTTCACCTTCGTTAAGCGGTACATTGAAGTCGCAACGAACTAAAACTTTTTTGCCGCGAACATCAATATCTTCTACATTTTTCTTGTTGTAAGAAGTCATTTTAATTCATCCTTCCAGATTAAAATATTTTTAGTTTGTTAAATACAAAACAATCCACTGATTATTTTACAACATTTTGAGTTTTTTTGCAATAGTATTTTGAAAATTTTTAATTAATCTTCCCATCTTAGCCTTGCTAAATTTCCTTTTTCCTCAAGTTCAGGGAAATCCCATTGCCTTAACACCTCATAAACACCGATGGCAACGCTGTTTGAAAGATTTAAACTCCTGATGTTTTTTCGCATAGGAATTCTAAGGCAGGTATCGGGGTTTTCCTTTAAAAGTTCCTCGGGAAGCCCTGCGTCCTCCCTTCCGAAAAAGAGATAAGCATTATCAGGATAAGCAACATCGCAGTAATTATGGCGCGCCTTAGTGGTAAAGAAATAAAACTCACCCTTATTTTTTGCAAAAAAGTCGTTTAAATTCTCATAATAAGTAATATCAAGCTCGTGCCAGTAATCAAGCCCTGCTCTTTTTAACTTTTTATCATCAATTTCAAACCCCATCGGCTTTATGATATGAAGTCTTGCACCCGTTACCGAACAGGTTCTTGCGATATTCCCCGTATTCTGCGGAATCTGAGGTTCTACCAGTACAATATTTAAAATCATCTGTATTTTTCCCACTTTCGGATATATATTAAAATCATTATACCAAATTTTTTAAGGTTTAACAAGGAGGTTATTATGCAAAATTTAATTGAGCTTAAAAACATCTGCAAAACTTATGAAAACAGGGTCGAAGCCCTCAAAAATATAAACCTCACCATTAAAAAAGGAGAACTCATAGCTATTATCGGTTCATCGGGGTCGGGAAAATCCACCCTTATGAACATTTTAGGCTGCCTTGATACGCCCACATCGGGTGAATATTATCTTGATAACCAAGATGTTTCCACACTGAGCGAAAATAAACTTTCCGAAATACGCAACAAAAAAATCGGTTTTGTTTTTCAGGGTTTTAACCTTATAAACGATCTGACAGCAGTTGAAAATGTCGAACTTCCCTTGCTTTACAGAGGTTTTTCAAAAGAAAAACGCAGAGCACTTGCCATTGATATCTTAAATAAAATGGGGCTTTCCGAAAGGCTTCACCACAAGCCCTGTGAGATGTCGGGAGGTCAGCAACAAAGGGTCGCCATTGCCCGTGCCGTGGCAGGAAATCCTCCCGTGATTCTCGCAGACGAGCCAACAGGAAATCTCGACTCCAGAACAGGTGAAGATGTTATGAGTCTTCTCTCTGACCTTCATCGTGACGGCAAGACTGTTATTATAATAACCCACGACCTGAAAATCGCCTCCTTTGCCGAAAGAGTTGTAAAAATCTCTGACGGACAAATATCAAAGCGCTGAAAACGGCGCCTTCATTTAGGGAGAATTCGCCCAAATCATTACTTGTTTTGCCTTGAAGTCACAAAAACGCAGTAATACTTGATGTCTTACAAGGTTTTGTGACAATAAGGCGGAGCAAATATTCGTGAAAAACCGATTTTCCCTAATTGAAGGTGCCGAATACCGCTCTTTTTTTAATTCGGTACACTTTTTCATCTTCAGGGATAATATGGAAAAAAGAAATTTTAAAAGTCTGTATGAAGATAATTTTTTAAGTGAATAATAAAAGCACAAATCAAAAAAGGAGTGTATCATGTGCTTGTAAAAAGAGGGGAAATTTATTACGCTGATTTAAGTCCCGTAATAGGCTCTGAACAAGGCGGCATAAGACCCGTTTTAATAGTACAAAACGATGTTGGAAACAAATACAGTCCCACCGTTATCGCCGCCGCCATAACAAGCAGAAGCGACAAAGCAAAATTGCCGACCCATATTGAACTCAACGCCGAAAGTTGCGGACTTGCAAAAAACTCCGTGGTGCTTTTGGAACAGGTTCGTACAATAGACAAAAAACGCCTTAAAGAAAAGATGGGTGAACTGACAACCGAGGATATGAACCATGTCGACTCAGCCATCTCCATAAGCTTCGGGCTTATTTAATACATAAGCCCACCCCGCCTTGTTTTGCAAGGCGGTTTTTTGTTGACTTTTTAAATTTGGGGGTGTAAAATATTGCTTGTATGCGAAATTTGATTACGGAGGAAATTTTATGAAAAAAATTCTGGGATTTATATTTGTTTTAGCAATGGTAACCACTGCCTTTTGTGGACTTACCGCAAATGCCGCTGATGTAACTTCTTCCGGCACTTGTGGTGATAACCTCACCTGGACACTCGACTCTGACGGAGTTCTGACCATTAGTGGTGAGGGCGAGATGGAAGATTATACGCAATATTCTCATGCTCCCTGGTATTCTTATCACTCAACTATAAAGGCTGTAATTATAGAAAATGGTATTACAAATATAGGAAATTATGCTTTTTATATGTGTGATTTAATTTCATCGGTAGAAATCTCCGATACCGTTACAAGCATTGGTGAACATGCTTTTTCGAACTGCAAAAAACTTACTTCAATAGATATACCGGAAAATGTCACACATATGGGGGATGGTGTTTTCAACAATTGTAAAGCCCTTTCCGCCATTAAAATCCCGGATAGTGTTACGTCCATAGGAACTTCAGCTTTCAATTCTTGTGAATCTCTGGTTTCAATAGAATTAGGCAAAGGCATCACAACTATAGGTCCCAGCGCTTTTTATAGATGTACATTTACTTCTTTTAAAATTCCGGATGGTGTTGTATCCATAGGAACTGCTGCTTTTTCTGAGTGCAAATCACTTGTTTCTATCGAGATTCCCAATAGCGTTACAAAAATATCCGGTTCTGTTTTCAGCAGTTGTACTTCCCTTACTTCTGTTTCAATCCCCGATAGTGTTACAAGTATGGGCGACAGCGTTTTTGATGGCTGCTCAGCATTGACAAGCGTAGTATTGTCCAATAGCATTACGACTATAGGAACTTCAACTTTCAGAAACTGCAAATCACTCGCTTCCATTAATATTCCGGATAATGTTACATCTATAGGATATACTGCTTTTAAAGACTGTGTTTTGTTGGCAGATGTAACCTTGCCCGATAATCTCAAGCAAATATATGATTCTGCTTTCAGCGGTTGTTCGTCATTAACAAACTTGTCACTACCTGACAGTATGATGCTTATAGGGACAATGGCATTTAAGGGCTGTTCCTCGTTGACAGACTTAGTATTGCCCGACAGTATTGAGCAGTTGAACTATAATATTTTTGAGGGATGTACAAGCTTAACAGAAATCAATGTCCCTAAAAAATTTTCAACTGTCAAGAGGAATGGTTATAATGGTCCGTTTGCCGGTTCTTCTATAAAAAAGGCGACCATTCCTTTATTTGTAAGATCGATTATGTCTTATACTTTCTCTTCTTGTGATACGCTTGAAACAATCGACATCCCGTGGTGGGTCACAAGCATAGGTGATAATGCTTTTTATGGTTGCACATCGCTTACAGATGTATACTACAGCGGTACAAGAGAAGAATGGAATAAAATTTCGATAAAAACCGGCAATGAGTATCTCCAGAATGCCAATATTCATTGTATTGATGATGAATCCGGAATTATCATTTCGGGAAATATAGCATCTTTCGGCGATACCTCAAAAGAAATGACTATTGAACTTATTAAGGATAGCGTAGTTGTTGATACCAAAACCGTTACAGGGAACTCGGGTACATATGCTTTTGAGGAAGTTGAAGCAGGTACATACACTGTAAGAGTTTTCAAAACTAAGCACGCCCCCCGCGAATATGAAATCACTGTTGGTGATGCAGATGTTACACAAAATTTAGCTATCTGGCTTTATGGCGATGTTACTGCTGATGGTATCATAAACAGCACCGATACATTACAGATGAACCGCAAAGTTGCAAACCTTTCTTCCTTGTTCAATCAGGCTGCAAACGCTGATTACAGATTTAAAGTTGCAAATCTCACAGCTGTTACAGGAACAGATAAGATTATCAACAGTACCGACATCTTGCAGATAAACCGTAAGATTACAAATCTGACATCAATTTTTGATAAAATAGCATAAGCGTTGCGTAGCAACGCATTGATATAAATCCCTGTCG
Source organism: Fumia sp. (assembly GCA_045615345.1). Lineage (GTDB taxonomy): Bacteria > Bacillota > Clostridia > Oscillospirales > Ruminococcaceae > Fumia. The sequence continues at coordinate 60,429 of JAZLER010000032.1, forward strand.
GGATTTTCGATATATCTTAACAGATTCGATATGTCATCGACTCGATATGTTGCTGATGCAACGAGATTTATATCATATCGAATTTTGTAAGGGTTGATGCCCACATCAACCCGAAAAAATATATCGATTTCACGAAGTGAAAATATCGGGCAAACAAAGTTTGCATATCGACAAAAAATCCGCTCACTCGATGTGGGCGGATTTTGATTTGTATGGGTTATTTTTTCAATATCAATGCCGTCTTCGGGGAAATGGTTATCCGGTTTTTTTCCAGAGTACAGTTACCCGTTGTAAAAAGCAGTTCTTTTACATCAACAGGAACGCATACATCTTTCTCGCTCGTATTCACAACAACAAGAATATTTCCTCTTGTGAAAGCGACTGTTCCCTCACGCACAAAGACAAAATTCAGTTCTTTTTCAAAATTTCTGGAATTTTCTTTTCTTACTCTGCCTAAAATTTTAAAGTGACGAGCAAGGAGTTCGTCCTCATATCCCCAGGGATAACATCTTCTGTTCCATGGGTCTTTAAATCCCGTGAGCCCCACTTCATCACCATAATAGATACAGGGAATACCGGGTAAAGTAAACTGCAAAACAGATGCAAGGATAAAAAGCTTTCTTCCTTTTTCATATTCTTCCACGGTCAGCTTATAATCTCCCTGCTCATTTTCGGGAACATTTCTGTCGACACCAAGGCAGTTAATGACACGGGGCGTGTCATGGGTTGAAAGCGAATTCATAAGAGTATTAAGTGACGGCAACGGATAGTTTTCGTAAATACTCATAATCCTCTCAAAAAAGAGCTTTGCATCGGAAGACTTGATAAAATCAAGAACAGCTGTGCGCCAGGGGTAATTCATAACGGTATCAAGCTGTCCGCCCAGGAGGTAAGGTCTTCTTTGACCGTAACTTTCCTTATTTGAGGCATCTTCCCAGACTTCGCCGATTATCAGAGCCTCGGGATTTTCTTTTTTTACCCTTTCCCTCAGCCTTTCAAGAAAAACATCGGGAAGCTCATCGGCAACATCAAGACGCCAACCTTTGAGGCCTTTTTTCATCCAATGTGCAAGAACACCATTTTCACCGCAGATAAACTGAAGATAATTTTCGTCTGTTTCTTCTATATTCGGGAGAGTTTTAAATCCCCACCAGCACTCGTATTTGTCGCGGTTTTCGGAAAATCTGTACCAGCTCGAATAAGGGGAGTCAGCAGACTGAAAAGCACCAACAGAATCATAATGCCCCTCTTTGTTAAAATAAACGCTGTCGGAACCTGTATGCGAAAAAACGCCATCTAAAATAACAGAAATCCCAAATTTTTCCGCATTGTCGATAAGTTCCTCAAAATCCTTATCGGTACCGAGATACGGGTCTGTTGCAAGATAGTTACCTGTATTATATCTGTGGTTTGCCGCCGACTCAAAAATGGGATTAAGATAAAGCATCGTAACCCCCATTTCCTTTAAAAGCGGAAGCTTTTCGGTTATTCCTTTAAAGTTACCACCAAAAAAGTCGGTAGCTTCATAATTCGGGTCATCCTGTAAAAAATGTGGCCTTTCGTACCAGTTATTATGCAAAAACCGCTGATTTTTAGCATCGGGAAAAATGTTATCCTTATTGCAGAACCTGTCAGGAAAAATCTGGTACATTATGCCTTTTTTAAAGCTGTCCGGTGTTTTGAAATTTTTATCAAAAATTGTAAGCTGCCATTCGGGCAGAAAATCACCCGCAACCGCATTATTATTTTCATCCTTGCCAACAAATAAAAATCCGTTGTCGGTTTCAATTTCAAACCTGTAAAAATAAAGTCCTTTTTCAGCTACCGAAAATTTGAGAATATATGTATCAAAATCTCCGTCTGTTTTTTCCAGAGTAAAAATATGTCGAACCGCCTCGTCAAGCTTATCTTTCCTTAAAACGAGTATAATATTTTTAGCGCCCGATAAAACAGACACCTTGACCCTTAAAGTTATATTCGTATCCTCACTGACTGCGCCAAAAGGAGTTTTATAAAATAAATCTCTTGAATTATAAAAAACAGTATTTTGCAAAAAATCACCTGCTACCAATATTTATATGAATATTTTACTACAAAAGTTGAGATTTCTCAAGTGCTTATTATTTTTTAGCAATATTTACAAAGATATTCCATAACTTTCTACTAAAAAACTTAAAATTTTGCTTAGGTTAATATTTACAAAAGGGACATTTAGTGATATAATGTGTTTGTATATATTGACTACTAAAAATACAGGTGGTGATTATTATTAAAAATATACCGAAAAATCCTGCTGCATACCTTTTCCACGAAGGCACAAATTATCGTGCTTTTGACTATTTAGGATGCCATCAAGAGGATAATTTTTATATCTTCCGCGTATGGGCACCCCACGCGAAGGAAGTTTTCGTAACCGGCAGTTTTGCAAACTGGGAACCATTTGCACACAAAGCTGAAAAAATTACCGAAAACGGGATTTTTGAATGCAGAATTGAAAACCTCTCAGAGTACGATGCATATAAATTTGTGCTTAAAACAAAAGATGATGAGATTGTTTTCAAAGCCGACCCCTTCGCAACACACGCCGAAACCCGTCCCGGAACTGCTTCGAAAATCTACGAGATTTCGGGTTATTCCTGGAAAGACCAAAAATGGCAGAACAAAAAGGAAAACGGGAACCTTTTTGACAAACCTCTTAATATCTACGAGCTTCACGCCTCCTCGTGGCGCACTTATCCCGATGGCGAACCGTTCTCTTATTTAAAACTTGCTGAGGAGCTCATTCCTTATATAAAAGAGATGGGATACACTCACATAGAGCTTATGCCGATCGGTGAATATCCTTTTGACAAATCCTGGGGATATCAGGTAACGGGATATTTTGCTCCCACTTCGCGATATGGCACACCAAAAGATTTTATGGAGTTTGTTGACCACTGCCATCAGAATAATATAGGCGTTATTTTAGACTGGGTACCTGCTCATTTCCCGAAAGATGCTTTTGGTCTTTTTAAGTTTGACGGTGAACCTTGTTTCGAGTATGAAGACCCTAAAAAAGGCGAGCATCCCGACTGGGGTACAATGATTTTTGACTATGGCAGACCCGAAGTAAGAAGTTTTCTTGTATCAAGTGCATGCAACTGGATTGAAAACTATCACATTGACGGGCTCAGGGTTGATGCAGTAGCGAGTATGCTCTATCTCGATTACGGCAAAAAAGATGGTGAATGGATTCCCAATAAATATGGCGGAAACGGCAACCTTGAAGCTATTGAGTTTTTAAAACTGCTTAACAAAACTGTTACCGAAAACTACAAAGGTACTGTTATGATAGCAGAAGAATCCACTGCTTTTCCTAAAGTAACCGCCCCTGTTGAATATGACGGGCTCGGGTTTACCTTCAAATGGAATATGGGCTGGATGAACGACTCGATAAGATATATGCAGACCGACCCGTTTTTCAGAAAAGGCGTGCATAACAATATGACTTTCAGTATGACTTACGCTTTTTCGGAAAACTATATTCTCCCTTTATCGCACGATGAAGTGGTGCACGGAAAATGTTCACTCATAAATAAGATGCCGGGCGAATATAATGAAAAGTTTAAAAATTTAAGAGCGTACATTGCTTATATGTTTGCGCATCCGGGCAAAAAGCTCACCTTTATGGGTCAGGAATTTGCTCAGTTTATTGAGTGGAACGAGGAAAAAGAACTTGACTGGCTTTTACTCGATTACGAGATGCACAGAAAATACCAGAAGTTCGTAAAAGAACTTAACGCTCTTTATCTTAAAACACCCGCACTCTGGGAAATAGACACTGACTGGCAGGGCTTTGACTGGATATCCTGTGACAATGCAGACCAGAATGTAATTTCCTTTATGCGAAAGGACAAAAAAGGCAGTGAACTTGTAATTGTCTGCAATTTCTCTTCGCTTACTCTTTCTGATTATCTCATCGGAGTTCCGAGTCGCGGAAAGTACACTGAGATTTTCACAACAGATAATTCCCTTTATGGCGGAAACGGAATTAAAAACGGTGAAGTTTTCTCAAAACTCTCGCCGATGCACGGGAAAGATTACTCCCTTTCTCTTACACTACCGCCATTTTCCACAATTTATATGTACAAAAAAGGCAAAAACAAAAATACAAATGAGGTGTTGGCATGAAACAGAAGAAAGACATTGTTACTATGCTCCTTGCAGGAGGACAAGGCACAAGACTCTATGTTCTGACCAAAGAGGTAGCAAAACCGGCTGTACCCTTCGGAGGGAAATACCGTATTATCGATTTTCCCCTTTCAAACTGCGTAAACTCAGGTATTGACACTGTAGGCGTTCTCACACAGTACCGTCCTTTGGAGCTTAACTCCTATATAGGAAACGGTAAACCGTGGGACCTCGACCGTATGAACGGAGGCGTTTATATTCTGCCGCCTTATGTCAGCGGAAAAGAAGGTAAATGGTATAACGGCACTGCCGATGCTATTTATCAGAATATTAATTTCATCGAAAAATACGATCCCGAGAATGTTTTGATACTTTCGGGTGACCATATTTACAAGATGGATTATTCAAAGATGCTTGAGCATCATGTAAAAAACGAAGCAACCGCTACAATTGCTGTTTTAAATGTACCTATTGAGGAAGCTTCCCGTTTTGGTATTATGAACACAACCGAGGACGGCACAATTTACGAATTTGAAGAAAAACCAAAAAACCCTAAATCCACAAAAGCTTCAATGGGTATTTACATCTTTAACTGGAAAAAGCTCCGTGAATATCTCATAAAAGACGAAGAAAACCCCGACAGTGATAACGACTTCGGTAAAAATATCATCCCCGCTATGCTCGGCAATGGCGAAAAGATGGTAGCTTATGAGTTTGACGGATACTGGAAAGATGTTGGAACTATAGAAAGTTTGTGGGAAGCCAATATGGACCTTCTCAACCCCAAGAGCAATATAAATTTAGACGGCGACCAGTGGAAAATTTACGCACGAAACAAACCCTTGCCTCCCCACTTTATCAGCGAAAACGCAGATGTTGTGGAGTCTATGATAACAGAAGGTTGTTACATTGACGGTAAACTCTGGTACAGCGTTTTGTTCTCAAATGTTACCGTTGAAAAAGATGCAGAGCTTAATTCCGCAGTTGTAATGAGCAACAGTGTCATTAAAGAAGGCGCTGTCGTTAAATACGCAATAATCGCCGAAGATGCAATCATTGAAGAGGGTGCTGTTGTTGGAGATGACCCCTGTAACTACCCAGACCGTTCCGAATGGGGAATTGCAGTTGTAGGCAGAGGTGCCATCGTTAAAAAAGGTCAGGTTGTAAAGCCTAACGAAATGATTGAACCCGACACAGGAAGATAGGAGGTTTTATTATGGCTACTCGTACAAAATGTGTTTTATTCTCTGAAAGTTACGGCGGTACCCAGAACGAACTCGCTGTAAGCAGAACCCTTGCGACTATTCCTTTCGGAGGTCGTTATCGTCTTATTGACTTTATCTTGTCTTCTCTTGTTAATGCAAATATCACCGACATCGGTATACTTACAAAAGAACACTACGGTTCTCTGCAGGACCATATCGGATACGGCAAAGACTGGGGTCTTGACAGAAGAGATGCAGGTCTTAAAATCCTTACTCCTTTTGCAAAAGAAGAATCAGCGCTCACCCGTAACAGGAGTGAGGTTGACGCTTTGCTTTCCGCAAAAGGCTACCTTAAAAAAGGTGATGCGGACTATATAATCCTTTCCGATACAAATCAGGTTTTAAATCTTGATTTTAAAGCTATGATAAAGGCACATAAGAAAACAGAAGCCGATATTACCATCCTTTACAGAGAGGTTTCTGAGCCTTCAAACGGCCTCGTCATCGAATGTGACGAAGAAGGAAAAGTTACCGATGCAAAATTTGGTGCAACAGGTAAAGTAATGCTCAATGTAGCTATCTTTAACAGGGATCTTCTTCTTTCTCTGCTTGATAAGGCATACACCTACGGCTGGACAGACTTGACCCGTGATTTTATCACACGAAACATCGGAACTCTCAATATTTTCGCATTCGAACATAAAGGTTACAGCGCTATTGTAAACACTGTTGCAGATTACTATAAAGCAAGTATGGACCTTATCAGAACCGATATACGAAAAGAACTTTTCTATTCCGATGCACCTATCCTCACCCGTGTTAAAAACAGTATCCCCACAACTTACGGCTTTGACGGAAAAGTTAAAAACAGCCTTATTGCCGATGGTTGTGAAATCAACGGTGAGCTTAACAACTGTATAGTTTTCCGTGGTGTCAAAGTCAAAAAAGGTGCTGTTTTAAATAACTGCATAATTATGCAGCAGTCCGAAATCGGTGAAAACGCAAGGCTCAATTGCGTTATAGCTGACAAGGATGTAATTGTTGAAGATAACCACATTTTATCAGGATACGAAACTTACCCCTTTGTAATCTCCAAAGGCAAGACCGTATAGGAGGATTTCTATGAAAATATTATTCGCTGCAAGTGAAGCTCTCCCCTTTGTGAAGGTGGGAGGCTTGGGCGATGTAGCGGGCGCACTTCCAAAAGAACTTGTAAAAAAAGGACACGATGTGCGTGTTGTGATACCTCTTTATTCTTCTATAAAACCTGAACTTAAAGAAAGTATCAGCTACACAAAAAATTTTTACTTCACATTCGGCTGGCGCAACAGCTACTGCGGTATTTTTACAGCAGTTGTAGATGGTGTCACCTACTATCTTATCGATAACGAGCAGTATTTCAAACGCCCGAACCCTTATGGTGAGTTTGACGATGGTGAGCGCTTTGCTTATTTTTCAAAAGCAGTACTTGAAATTTTGCCACAGATTGATTTCTATCCCGATATCATTCACGCAAACGACTGGCACACCGCACTCGTTTCGGTTTATCTTGACACCCAGTATCGCCTGATTGACGGATACAAAAATATCAAAACTGTCTTTTCAATCCACAATATTGAATTTCAGGGCAAATATGGTCTTGATATCCTTGAGAATGTTTTCGGCATTTATAAAGGTCAGGCTTCGCTTTTGGAACACGATGGTTGCTTGAACCTTATGAAAGGCGCTATTGAGTGTTCCAACGCCGTAACAACCGTTTCAAGAAGCTACGCAAACGAAATCTTAAACCCGTATTTTTCTTACGGCTTAGACCCGATTTTAAAAGAACGACAGTATAAGTTAAGCGGTATTGTGAATGGTATCGATATGGATTTGTTCAACCCCGCTACCGACAAAAATATCCACACAAACTTTACTGCAAAAACTCCCGCTAACAAGCGTTTCAATAAACGCGACTTACAGCGCGAACTCGGACTTCCTGAAAGGAACGATATTCCCCTTATCGGTATGGTAACACGCCTTACACCTCAAAAGGGTGTCGATTTGCTTGAACAGGTTATCGACAAGCTTTTAGAAAGCGATGTTCAGATTGTGGTGCTCGGTACAGGTTATGCCGACTACGAAAACTTCTTTAAATACTGTGAACATAAATATCGCGACAAAGTTCGTTCCTGCATTATGTTCTCATCGGCCCTCGCACAGAAAATTTACGCAGGTGCTGATATGTTCTTAATGCCGTCAAGAACCGAGCCTTGCGGTCTGGCGCAGATGATAGCTTTACGATACGGTACCATCCCGATTGTCCACGCAGTAGGCGGACTTCGTGATACAGTAATTCCGTTTGAAGCTAAAGAAGGCACAGGAAACGGTGTTACTTTCCAGTCATTCAACGCATATGATATGCTTGATGCCATTTACAGAGGTATGACTATCTGGTACGACAAAAATCAGCGCAAGTCAATACTTCACAACGCAATGACAGGAGATTATTCCTGGAACAATTCAGCAGATGAGTATATAAAAATTTATCAGTCTGTTTTGTAATAATCAATAAACTTTTTCGGAGGAAATTAAATGAACCCAACAGTAGCAGAACTCAAACAGAAACTTATTAAAACACTTAAAGGTGAGTACGGTTATACTCCCGAGGAAGCAACCGAACGCCAGATGTACGGCGCTGTGCTTACATCGGTACAAGAAATGCTTTTATCAAAACGCGGTGAGTACCTCGACAACCTCAGGAAGAAAGATTCCAAGCGCATTTACTATATGTCAATGGAATTTTTAGTAGGCCGTTCACTTAAAAACAACCTTTACAACTTAAACTTGGAAAGTGCTATGAAGAAAGCAGTTGCGGAGCTTGGATTTGACCTTGAAAAAATCTACGAAATGGAACCTGATGCAGGTCTTGGAAATGGTGGTCTTGGCCGTCTTGCAAGCTGTTATATGGATGGTGCGACTACTTTAGGCTACCCCGTAACAGGTTTTTCAATCCGTTATGAATTCGGTATTTTCAAACAGAAAATCGTTGACGGATGGCAGGTAGAATTCCCCGACAACTGGCTCGAAATGGGTTCTTACTGGTTAGCTCCCCGAAACGATGAAGCAGTAGAAGTGCATTTTGACGGAAATGTAACAGAACAATGGAGCAACGAAGGTCTTAAAACAGTTCACAACAATTACTATTCCGTACGCGCAGTGCCTTACGATTTGCTTATTTCAGGTCACAACAGCGATACTGTAAACAGCTTGCGACTCTGGCGTGCCGAGTCCGCTGATACATTTGATATGAGCGAATTCTCCCGTGGCGAATATGTAAAATCTATGGAAAGCGATGCAAAAGCTGCCGCAATTTCCAAAGTTTTATACCCTGCTGATGACCATATCGAGGGCAAACGCCTCCGCTTAAAACAGCAGTATTTCTTTGTAAGTGCTTCCTTGCAGAATATTATCAGCGACCACTTGCGTCAGAACAAAAATCTTGATAACCTCCCCGAAAAAGTGGTTATCCACATCAATGATACCCATCCTGCACTCTGCGTTCCCGAACTTATGCGCCTTTTACTGGACGAATACGGATACCAGTGGGATAAGGCATGGGATATCACCTGCAGAACACTCGCTTACACCAACCACACTGTTATGAGCGAGGCGCTCGAAAAATGGAGTCTTGACCTTTTCAGAACCCATCTTCCCCGTATTACTACCATTGTTGAAGAAATCAATCGCCGTTTCTGTAACGAAATTTTCGAGAAATTCCCCGAAAAACGCGGTGCTATTCCTTCTATGGCGGCTATCGGTGACGGTTGCGTTCGTATGGCAAACCTCTGTGTTATCGCTTGTTATTCAGTAAACGGCGTATCCAAACTCCATTCCGATATCTTAAAAGACGATTTGTTCCGTGACTTTAACGATATCTACCCCGGCAAGCTCACAAATGTTACAAACGGTATTGCTGCAAGACGCTGGCTCTGTCAGGGCAACCCGCTCCTTACCGATATGATTAAAGAACTCATCGGTGACGGATTTGAAAAAGACCTCTATGAGCTTCAGAAACTCGAAGCTTACGAAAAGGATGAGGCTGTTCTTACCCGCCTTGCTGAAATCAAAAAAGCAAATAAAGAAATCCTTGCACAGTATATTTCAAAAGCAAACGGCATAAATGTTGACCCGAATTCACTTTTTGATGTTCAGGTAAAGCGTCTGCACGAATATAAGCGCCAGCTTATGAATGCTTTGCATATTCTCCATCTGTATCTCCAGATCAAAAACCATGGTTACACTATGGAACCCCGTACCTTTATCTTCGGTGCAAAAGCTTCCCCCGGATACTTTATGGCAAAAGAAATTATCAGATTTATCTGCGGCCTTGCTGATATGATCAACAAGGACAGCAGTATTAATGGTATGCTGAAGATTATCTTCCTTGCCGATTATAAAGTATCCCTCGCTGAAAAGATTTACCCCGCTGCTGAAATCAGTGAACAGATTTCCCAGGCAGGTAAAGAAGCTTCCGGTACAGGTAATATGAAGATGATGTTAAACGGTGCCCTTACTTTGGGCACAATGGATGGCGCTAACATCGAAATTTACGAGCAGGTAGGCCCTGAAAACATCTTTATCTTCGGTATGAACACACCCGAAGTAAATGATTTAAGAGCGCGTGGTTATCAGCCCCGTGGCGTTTACGATGCTGACCCGAATGTGCGTGAAGTGCTTGATTTTATAAAATCAGGCGGTGTTGAAGGTAAAAACTTTGATACAATCGTAAATTACCTCCTCAATACAGACACATATATGTCACTTGCCGATTTCGACAGTTACAAAAATATCCATCAGGTTGTCAACGACACTTACCGTGACAAGATGCTCTGGAACAAGATGTCACTTCATAATATCGCAAACTCAGGTCTTTTCTCTGCTGACCGCAGTATTATGGATTATGTGAATAACATTTGGTATAAATAATCACAAAAACCACCTTTACAGGTGGTTTTTTTGCATAAACATATGAATATTCTGCAATTTTATGTATAAAGACTTGCATTTATTTTTACTTTGTGGTAAAGTATTGTTATCAACAAAAAAGAAAGGTTGGTCTTTATTATGAAAAAAATTATTGCATTGGCTCTCGCTATGTTGACAGCAGTATGCTGCCTCGCTGGTTGTGGAGCAACAGATGAAAATGGTGACACAGCAACACTCACAATGGCTACAAACGCTGAATTCCCTCCCTTTGAATATCTCGAAGGTGAAGAAATCGTTGGTGCAGATGTTGATATGGCTAAAGCACTCGCTGAAAAAATGGGCAGAACTTTGGAAATCACAAACATTGACTTTGATGCTGCTTTGACAGGAGCTGCAACAGGTAAATATGATGTTGCAATCGCAGGCGTTACAGCTACTGACGAAAGAAGACAGAATATGGGCTTTAGTAACGACTATTACAAAGCTTCTCAGGCTATCATCGTTAACGCTGACAGCGAAATCAAAGTTGCTGCAGACCTCACTGGCAAAACAGTTTCCTGCCAGGAAGGTACAACAGGCGAACAGTTCTTGCTCGACAACGGCTACGCTGTACAGTCTTTCAAAACAGGTGCTGAAGCTATCACAGCTCTCGTTTCCGGCAAAGTTGATGCTGTTGTAATCGATGACGCTGTTGCAAAAGCTCTTTCCGCTAAACAGGAAGGCAAAACAGTAGTACTCGAAGAAGCTTTGACAGAAGAAGCTTACGCTATCGTTACAAAACTCGGCAACGATGAACTCATCAATGAAATCAACGCAGCTTTGGACGAACTCAAAGCTGAAGGTAAACTCGCTGAAATTTTTGCAAAATACGAGCTTCCCTACGATGCTGAATAATTGACACATTAAACTTAAAAGCGGCGATTTCAAGTCGCCGCTTTTTTATGCAAGAAAGGTTTTTATTATGGAATGGTTTTCTAAATGGACAGACACATTATATAACACCTTTATTGTCGCTGACCGTTATAAAATTCTGATAGACGGTCTTTACAAGACCATACTCATTACCATCGGCGCACTTTTAATCGGTGTAGTTATCGGTACTATTGTTGCCATTATCAAGGTTTTTGCTGACCGCAACAAAAAACTTAAGATTTTTGATATGCTGTGTAACATCTACCTCACTGTTATCAGGGGAACTCCTGTAGTTGTTCAGCTTCTTATTTCCTTCTTTATCATTTTTGTGAATTCAAAAGATGGTACCTGGGTTGCAATTATTACTTTCGGTATAAACTCCGGTGCATATGTTGCTGAAGTTATCCGTTCAGGTATTATGGCTATTGACGGGGGACAGACAGAAGCAGGGCGCTCGCTCGGATTTTCCAATGTACAGACTATGTGGCTTATCGTTTTACCCCAGGCTTTCAAGAACATTCTCCCCGCTATCGGTAATGAGATGATTGCCCTTTTAAAAGAAACATCAGTTGCAGGTTATGTTGCCGTAATTGAGCTTACAAAAGCAGGTAACCAGATTAAAAATACAACCTATGACCAGATAAACCCGATTTTACTCGTTGCTGTCGTTTATCTCATTATGGTTGTTGGCCTTACAAAACTGCTTAATATATTTGAAAAGAGGTTGAGAAAAAATGAGCGATAAATTTTTGATTTCTACAACCGACCTTTGCAAACATTATAACGGCGGTAAAGTAAAGGCATTAGACGGCGTTACAGCCAATATAAAAAAAGGTGAAGTAGTCGTTATTGTAGGTCCTTCGGGTTCAGGTAAATCCACATATCTGCGTTCTCTGAACCTCTTGGAAACACCTACATCAGGTACTATAATTTTTGACGGAACAGATATCACGAACCCTAAAACCAACATAAACCTTCACAGGCAGAAAATGGGTATGGTGTTCCAGCATTTTAATCTTTTCCCTCACCTTACTGTAATTGAAAATATTATGCTCGCTCCTGTTAAGCTCAAACTCCAGAGCAAGGAAAACGCAAAAGAAAACGCTATGCGCCTCCTTGAGAGAATCGGTCTTTCTGATAAAGCTGATGCTTACCCCAATACTCTTTCGGGTGGTCAGAAACAGCGTATCGCAATTATCAGGGCGCTTGCAATGAACCCTGAAGTTATGCTTTTTGACGAACCCACCTCGGCACTTGACCCCGAAATGGTCGGAGAAGTTTTAGAGCTTATGAAAGAGCTTGCACACGAGGGTATGACAATGGTAGTTGTTACCCACGAAATGGGCTTTGCAAAAGAAGTCGGCACACGCATTCTTTTTATGGACGAAGGCATTATCGAAGAAGAATCAACTCCCGATGAATTCTTTGATAACCCTAAAAGCCAGCGCGCAAAAGACTTTTTATCAAAAGTACTTTAATAAAAACGCCGTGTCGTAAGACACGGCGTTTATTCATCAAAAAGTTCTTTAAGTCTGCTTTTGCGTACAAACTCACGGGGTAAATCTTCTACCGATACAAGTATTGCATCCTCGCCGATAATCTCGATGTTTTCCCAGCGTATTACAACATCGGGCTGTCTGCCAAGCAACCCGAAAAGCCTTAGTCTGCCAAACACGACAAGCGACTTGACAGTAGCATTTTCGGCATCTATTACCACATCATCGGCATAACCTATCTTGGTGCCATCACTGATATTCACAAGCTCTTTTTTCTGCAAATCACGAAGCTTAATCATTTCGCGGCACCCCCTTAATGCATTTTATTCAGAAAGGGCAGGTGGTATTCCGTTTTTGGCAAATGGAACTTCACTGACTTTAAAAACTTTGCCATTGAGATAAGAAAGTGCACATTCGTCTTTGAAATCAAAGATGAGTTTATACGAATAGAGTGCCTGATATTTAAACCCAAGCTTTCTTTCTTTTAAGTTTTCCGCGTACTTGCCGTCACCGACCAAAGGGCAACCAATATGTGCCATATGTGCGCGTATCTGGTGGAAGCGCCCGGTTTTAATCTCGACTTCTAAAAGTGAATATTTTTTATTGCTCTCTAAAACATTATAGCTTGTTATCATAGTCTTGGTGTCTTTGTTTGCCTTGTCAAAAACCTCAGCTAAATTTTCCTTTTCATTTTTACGGTGATAAGAAATCAGCGTATCCTCTTTTTTGGGCGGCACACCCTTTACAAGGCAAAGATAAAACTTATGAAGTTCACGAAGCTTGATTTTTTCGTTAAGGATGCGCAAAGCCTCAGCGGTTTTTGCTACAATTACAATTCCGCCAGTATTTCTGTCAATTCTGTTGCATAAAGCAGGAGCAAATGAGGTTTCCTTTTCAGGAAGATATTCACCTTTAAGATAAAGATAATGCTTGACACGGTTTATCAGGGTATCAACATCTTCACCCTCATCCTCATGAACAATAAGTCCGCACTTTTTATCAACAAGCATAATGTTATCGTCTTCGTAAACCACATCTATCTGCGGCTTTGCATACAAAAATACAGGTTTTTCGCTTTCGAAAAACTCATCGTTAATGTAAAGGGAAATCTTATCCCCCTCCACAAGGCGATAGCTTATTTCGGTGCGCTTACCGTTTACCTTAATTCTTTTAAGACGGATATATTTATAAAGAAGATTTTTAGGAAGAAGCTTCACAGCCTTTGAAAGAAATTTATCAAGGCGCTGATCGGCATCATTTTTATTTATAACAAATTCTCTCATTACAGTTTAAAATCCTCTATGTTGTATTCCGGCAAAGATGGAGCTGCTTTAGGCTTTCTCTTAAGTGGAGAATACTCATATTTTCTGCAGGAATATTCAGGCGCCACCACTCCGTTGTAACCGCAGATAACCTTGCTCCCATCTTTACTCGCCTTACCCCATTCACAATAAGCGCACTGAGGTTCTATATTTTTTCCAAACAGTTTCTTTTTGATAAAGATCAACTCTTTTCGGTCTTTGTTGGAATCATTATACCACAAGTCTTATGGCTAATCAATAGCATAAAACAAAGGAACACAAGAAAAATGGATGCAAGTAAAGAGTTACCGCCCCCTGAGGGTACTGTTGCGGCAACATTTGAGAAAACAGTTTCAGACAAATCCACAAACCGGACTCCATAAAAAGAAAACCCGATGCTCAAAACCACATAAAAAAGCCTTGAAATGAAGAATTTTCCCATCTTAACGCCTGATTTATGCAAAAAGGATTTTATCTGTGCAAAAACGCAAAATCCTCCAAAAGAAGTAAAAAGTGATGCGAGAAAAAGTGCGGTTTTAAAGCTTTTCCTTGTAAGTATCGAGCATCCGACCGACACTTCCGTGATCCCCGCTAAAACCTCAAACCCTTTAATTTTTTGCATAAACACAAGCAAAACAGAAAACAAAACCACAAAACTGCAAATCGAAAACATTACTTTTGATGCCGATAAAACCGAATCCACAAAACATTGTGGATAATTGGTTTCACTATCCTTGAAATCAGTATTAAAGCATCTGTCCTCTTTTTTTACAAAAAAACCCATAATAGCCCCTATTATAACCGCCGCGATCACCTGGGAAAGATAAATCACAAAACCCAGTTCGGGACTTTTAAAAACGCCCACTCCCACTGCTCCTATAAGGAAAGACGGGGAGCAGTTTACCGAGCTGCACAAAAGGATTTCTCCGAGTTCTTTTGAAATTTTCTTGTCTTTTACGAGGTTTGCTATCATCTGTGCTCCCGTGGGGTATCCGCCAATCAGACTTAATGCAAAAACTGAAACGCATTCGCCGGGTACCCTGAAAAGATAAGTAATAAATCTTAAAGGGAAAAATAACACTTCAAAAAGCTCGGTTCTTGAAACGAATTCTGCAATAACCGAAAAAACAAAAAGTGATGGTATAACAGTTTCAAGGCACAAATTTATTCCGTTTTTTACGCCGACAGCCGTAAGGTTTGCATATTTGAGCACAAAAAAACCTACTGCAAAAACAGATAATCCTATAAACTTTTCACCTGTACTTTTAAAAGAAAAAACCATCATAGCCACTCCATACTCCGAATTTCACCCATAACTGTAATTGACGATTCGGTAAACCCTGAAATCGAAAGATTTTTCCCGAAAATGAGCAGTTTTTCACCTTTGATGTCGAGTTTGACCATAATGTCGTCATACTCTGAAATATCGGTGCAACCTTCTATATACACTTCTCTCTTCCCACTTAAAACAAGCTGTGCCTCGTTTTCGAAAGTTTCCTTTTTCTCTTTGAACGCATCAAAAAACGAAGTCCTTTTTTTCTTGTGAACAATATATTTTTCGCAACCAAATCGATTGCGCGGCATTCTTTTTGACAATTTACACCACCTCTTCTCATATATATTCCAAAACAAAAACGCATATACATAAAAAAAGGAAAGGTGGATTTTATGATTTCAAGCACTGTATTTTTCAAAGCATACGGAGATGAAACGGGTAAGTTTTTATCACTTTGCAAAAAGAATAACATAAATATCAGAAATTTCGAAAAGACTATAAATGAAACTACAGGTCTTGTTTCAGCAAAAGAATATAAAAAGGCTTCAAAGTTTGCAAAGGCTGTCGGCATTCGCCTTAAAATCATCAGGAAAAACGGTATTTATTTCAGGTTCAAAAGGTACAAAAAAAGAAAAGGCTTTATGCTTGCAGTAATTGTTGCAACCTTTCTGCTGATTTTTTTGCAAAACTTTGTATGGACAATAAAAATAAACGGAAACGAAACCGTTTCCGACTCGCAAATATTGAACATAGCTTTCCAGAACGGATTAAAAATCGGTACTTTTCTCCCCACCAAAAACCTGGAAAAAACAAAACTTGCAATGTTAAAAGACCTCCCTTCTGTAGCTTTTTTATCGCTTAACAAAATCGGAAGCATAATTGAAATTGAAGTAGCTGAGGAAGTTCCCAAGCCTTACATCATAAGCAAAAATACTCCTTGTAACATAATTGCTCTGAAAACCGCCAGAATAATCAATTCTGAAATCTATGCAGGTCAGAAAATGTTCAAAGACGGTGACACAGTGTTTAAAGGCGACCTTTTAGTAAGTGGCATAATCGAAACCGCGGACGGAAAAAGTATATATACCCACTCACTTGCAAAAATAAAAGGTGAAACAAAATTTGAAAAAGAATTTTCATTCTGTTTAAACCAGACAGAAAAAATATATACAGGCAAAGAAAAAACCAGATATAACATCGTGCTTTTCGGCAAAAAAATCCCGATTTACATAAAAAAATCCTATAATCTTAAATACGATACATTATCAACACCTATGGCATTTGGAATTGAAAAGGAAACTTTGATTTTTTACGATGAAAACACTGTAACATTTTTGGAAGAAGATGCGTTAAATCTTATCGAAAAAAGTATTGAAGCCTATGAAAAAGAAAGCCTTAAAGAAGCCGAAATCATTTCCCGTGAAATATCAGCATCAAAAGAAAATAATACTCTCATATGCAAAATTAACTACCATTGTATAGAAGATATTGTATCAACTGTTGAAATCGAAACCGATCTTGATTTTGAAATTCCGCCAAGGCCTTGATTTGCTTTGACAAATTACCGCGCAAAAGTAAAATGTTTAAAACAAAATTTGTTTACTTTGCATAGATACAAATAGGGATTTTTATGGTATAATAATAAAAAAAGGAAAGGACGGTAAAACTTGGCTGAAAAGATAATTAGTTTACAAAATGCAGGGCAGGTTGCTGAACTCTGTGGAAATTATGACAAAAACTTACACGTCCTCAAAAAAGAGTACGGCGTTGAAATAGTAATCCGTGACCTTGAAGTTAAAATTCTGGGAGAGGAAAACCATACCGAAAGCTGTAAGAAAGCGATTGAAAATATTTTGTCGCTTATGAATTCAGGCAAAAATATTGATGAACTCAATGTGCGATACGCAGTGTCTATGGAGGAAGAAGGTGCTTCCTCGGAGCTTAAGGACTTAGGAAATGATTGTATCTGCATCACCCAGAAAGGGAAACCCGTTTACCCTAAAACAGTAGGTCAGAAAAAATATATAAACACGATTTCAAAAAACACAATAACTCTGGGCATAGGTCCCGCAGGTACAGGTAAAACCTATCTTGCAGTTGCAATGGCGGTAAAAGCTTTCAAAGCAGGTGTTGTTGAAAGGATCATTTTAACACGCCCTGCCGTTGAAGCCGGCGAAAAGTTGGGTTTTCTCCCCGGCGATCTGCAAAACAAGGTTGACCCGTATTTAAGGCCTTTGTACGATGCTCTTTTTGATTTTTTGGGAGCTGAAAACTTCCTTAAATATCAGGAAAGAGGCAATATAGAAGTGGCACCCTTGGCATATATGAGAGGACGCACACTCGATGAGTCCTTTATTATACTTGACGAAGCACAGAATACCACAAGAGAACAGATGAAAATGTTCTTAACCCGTTTAGGTTTCGGCTCAAAAATCATTATTACCGGTGATGTTACTCAGATTGACCTCCCCGACAACAAGAAATCGGGACTTTTAGAGGCCATGAAAGTACTGAAAAACATTGACGATATCGGAATTGTGCGTTTCAGCGAAAAAGATGTTGTAAGGCACAAACTTGTACAGGACATCGTAAAAGCTTACGATAAATACTACGAGGAGGGTAAAAAAAGACACCATGAATAAAGTAAAAGTCATCATCTCAAACAGACAGAATGAAATCAAGATCCCCACAGGTATAAGACTCTTAGTAAGGCGTTGCTGTAATGCAGTACTCAGAGAAGAAAAATTCTTAAACGATGCAGAAGTTGCTGTTTCTTTTGTGGACAACAAAGAAATTCACGAGCTTAATGCAAAATACCGAAACAAGGATATGCCCACCGATGTTCTTTCTTTCCCCCTAGGTGAAAACGGAAAATACGACAAAAACGAATCCACCGGTGCATATCTTCTGGGGGATATCGTTATTTCCATTGAAAAAGCTATTGAGCAGGCTGAAATTTACGGTCACTCATTGCAACGCGAAATCGGTTTTTTAACAGTGCATTCGATGTTCCACCTTTTAGGTTATGACCATGAAAACGGGGGAATTGAAGCTGTCCGTATGCGCGAAAAGGAAGAAGTAGTACTTACAATGCTTGGCATTCCGCGAGGTGCAAGCTATGTTTTTGAAAATGAAGAGTTTTAAAAGTTTCACAAAAAGCTTTGTATACGCTTTCAGAGGCATTTTATATTGCATCAGAAATGAAAGAAATATGCGCATACATATAAGCGCAGCAGTTTTTATTGCTGCGTTTTCTTTCGTTTACGGACTCACCTCCGCAGAATATGCAATTTTATTTTTGACAACAGGTTTTGTAATTGTGGCTGAGATGTTCAACACTGCTACAGAAGTTGCAATAAACTTAGAAATGCCTTCTTATCATAATCTTGCGAAAATAGGAAAAGATGTCGCAGCAGGGGCAGTTTTCGTTTCTGCCATAACAAGTGTTACAGTAGGCCTTTTCCTCTTTTTGCATTTCCCGAAACTTACAGACACTCTTTTAAAAATCGTTACCGATAAAACCCTCGCTGTAATTTTCGGATTACTTACTATTCTTGGATTGCTCTTTTCGTTCGGATTTAAAAAAATAAAATGCAAAGGATAAAAATATGAAAACAAAATCAGCTTTTGTTGCCATCGTAGGAAAGGCAAATGTAGGAAAATCCTCACTTTTAAATGCTCTTATGGGTGAAAAAATCGCAATTGTTTCATCTAAACCGCAGACCACCCGCACACGCATCACAGGGGTTCTGACCGAAGATGAACTTCAGCTTGTTTTCCTCGATACTCCTGGCTTTCACAAGGCCAAAACAAAGTTAAGCGGCCATATGAATAAAGTCGTTACCACAAGTATCGGTGATGTTGACTTGGTATTGTTCTTGGTAGAGCCTGAAGGTGCTTTAAACGAAGAAGAACTGACCCTTATTGAAACTTTTAAACAAAGAAAACTCCCTGTTTTTCTTATCATAAACAAAATCGACCTTATCGAAAAGGATAAGCTTTTAAACCGAATTGCCGAAGTGAGCGCGCTTTATGATTTCAAAGCTGTTATTCCTATAAGCGTTACCGAAAACAACGGACTTTCGGATATAATGAAAGAACTTTCCGAAAACTCACCAGAAGGTCCTCATTATTTCCCAGATGATACTTTGACCGACCAGCCCGAGCGTATCATTGCAGGTGAAGTGATAAGGGAGAAAATTCTGCGCAATATGCGTGATGAAATTCCTCACGGTACTGCCGTTATGATAGAAAAAATGCGTGAACGCGAGGGCAAAAATATCATCGATATCGAAGCATATATTTATTGCGAAAAAGACAGCCACAAAGGTATGATCATCGGCAAAGGCGGTTCTATGCTTAAAAAAATCGCTTCCGAGGCACGAGCTGACTTGGAAGAATTTTTGGAAGCGAAAATCAATTTGCAGTGCTGGGTTAAGGTCAAAGACGACTGGCGCAACAATGAAAATATTATTCGTTCGCTTGGGCTTAAATTCGAAGGTTAGTTTTTCCAAGCAATAATCCCTTTCAAAATGCAAAAAATATTTTTGCAGGAGGGGTTTAAATGAAAGACTTTATATCAGCCTGGGAGCAATTTGAAAAAACAGGCAAAATTTCAGATTATCTTACTTACAAAAATATTTTCAGGGAGGGAGAAGCTTTTGACAGTCAAAACCCACGGAATAGTTCTTGCACAAATTCCACTGAGTGCTCAGGACAAAAAGCTTATAATCCTCACACCTGATATGGGGCTTATCGAGGCAGTTGCAAAAAACACCTCAGGTATCCGTTCAAAGCTTTCTGCCGCTTGCGAAATACTCGCGTACAGCGAGTTTTGCCTTTTCAGGGGCAAAAGCGGCTACATAGTAAATTCTGCCGACCTTGAAAATAATTTTTATCATTTACGCGAAGACCTTTTTTCGCTTTCACTTGCAGGGTATTTTTGTGAACTCACCCGTTTTGTTATGCCGACTGAAGATAACGGAAACGAAATTTTAAGTCTTTTAATGAACACCCTTTTTCTTCTTGAAAACAAAAAGCGTTCTCTCCGGTTTTTAAAGTCTGTTTTTGAAATAAGGCTTATCTCACTTTCGGGATTTGCACCCGATTTATCCGAATGTTGCATCTGTGGTTGTGACATCAAAGAGGATGTGTATTTTCTTCCCGTTGAAGGAAGACTTATCTGCAAAAACTGTCTTGCAAAAAAAACTTATAATGGTTCAAAGATTTTATTGCCGTTATCTATAAAGAAGGCGATGGAACACATCATCACTGCAGATAAATCAAGGATTTTTTTCTTTAAACTTACAGATGAAGGTGAAAAATTTTTAGAAAAAGTGTCCGAGTCCTTTACCCTCTACCATATCGGAGGGAATTTTAAATCACTTGAATTCTACAAAAGTATAAATGTCTGAGGAAATATTATGAACAAAAAGTACGAAAACACACTTGAACTTAATAAAGTGCTTTTGATGCTTTCCGACCTTTGTGTCTGCGAAGATGCAAAAGAGCTGGCAAAAAGCCTTGAACCGTCTTGCGACATCTCTGATGTAAGGCGTGAGGTTTTGCGCACAAACGATGCTTTTAACCTTACTGTTCGTTTTGGAACGCCATCTTTTACTGCAGTTAAAAATCCTGTCGGTCGCTTGAAAATTGCCGAAGCAGGTGGCGTACTGTCCCCTAAAGAACTTTTAAATATTGAAGCTATTTTAAGACAGGGTAAGCTTTTAAACCAGTGGGCTAATCAGTTTTCAAACGAGGAAAATTCCATAACGGAACAGCTTTTTTCAATATATCAGAATAATTCGCTTATGAAAGAAATCTCCTCTGCTATTATCAGCGAGGAGGAAATTTCCGACAATGCATCGTCCGAACTTTCGGCAATAAGACGAAAAATCCGTCAGACTGAACTAAAAGCAAGAGAAAAACTTGAGCATATTGTCCGTTCCCCCGCTTACCAGAAGTTTTTACAGGATAATATTATCACCACCCGAGAGGGCAGATTTGTTGTTCCCGTAAAGGCTGAACACAAAAATGACATAAGCGGTCTTGTGCACGACACATCGGGAAGTGGCTCTACTTATTTTATTGAGCCTACTGCAGTACTCGAAGCAAACAACGAAATCAGAATATTAAAATCAAAAGAACAAGCTGAAATCGAAAGAATTTTAGCAGAACTTTCCGCACACTGCGCCGAATACGCTGAAGATATTTCTATCCTTTTCAGGGAAATTGTTGACCTCAATGTACTTTTTGCAAAAAGTACCCTTGCATCGATTATGAAAGCTCAGGCACCAAAAATTGTTGATAACGGCGTTATAAACTTAAAAAAAGCAAGGCACCCCCTCATTGACCCAAAAAAGGTTGTGCCTATCGATGTATATTTAGGCGACAAGTTCTCCTGCCTTGTAATTACAGGTCCTAATACCGGTGGTAAAACCGTTACCTTAAAAACACTCGGTCTTCTGACTTTAATGACAATGTGCGGACTTTTAATCCCTGTCGCCGATAATTCCACAATTTCTGTGTTCGATAATATTTTAGTCGATATCGGTGATGAACAGAGTATCGAACAATCACTTTCAACATTCTCGGCGCATATGACTAATATTATTTCTATTCTTGATAAGGCTGACCATAAGTCCCTTGTTTTAGTCGACGAGCTGGGCTCGGGAACCGACCCTGTTGAGGGTGCAGCACTTGCTACCTCTATCCTTGAAACCTTGCGTAACAAGGGCGCTAAAATTGCTGCAACCACCCACTATGCAGAACTTAAAATGTACGCTTTGCAGACAGATGATGTTGAAAACGCCTGCTGTGAGTTTGATGTTGAAAGCTTACGCCCTACTTACAGACTTTTAATCGGTGTTCCCGGGCGTTCAAACGCTTTTGCGATTTCCCAGAAATTAGGGCTTCCCGATTATGTAATCGAGGATGCAAAATCTTTGGTACAGACCGAAAACAGGCGATTTGAGGATGTTATCGATTCTTTGGAAGAATCCCGTCTTGAATATGAAAAACTCAAAAATGAATTAGACGAGGCTCGCAGGGAAATTGACTCCACCCGCCTTGAAATCAAGAAACACAAAGAACGCCTGCAGGCTGAAAAAACAAAAGAAATCGAAAATGCAAAAGCAAAGGCTATGCGGATTGTTTCCGATGTTCAGGCAAAAGCCGATGCGCTTGTGGACGAACTATCGGAGCTTCGCCGCCAGAAAGATGAGGAAGAATTCTCGCAGAATGTTTTAAAAGCCCGTTCTCAGCTTAAAAACAAGCTTAACAAAATTCACGATGCAGCAAACCCTATCACCAAACGCGAGAATATGAGTTATACGCTCCCCCGTCCCTTGAAAGTCGGTGACGATGTCCTGATTTTTGATATTGATAAAGAGGGCGTTGTAATCAAAGCCCCCGACAAGGCAGGAAATGTTATCGTCCAGGCAGGTATTATTAAAACCAAGGTCAACCAGTCCAACCTGCGTTTGCTCGAAAATAAACCCAAAGTCAAGTTCTCAGGTTCAACTGTCAAACCCTCAAAAGGTATGACAACGAGAAATGCATCTGCAGACTGTGACTTGCGGGGCAAAATGGTGGAAGAAGCACTTGTTGATTTAGATGCATTTATCGACAACGCAGTTATGGCAAATCTTCACCAGATTACCATTATTCACGGCAAGGGCACAGGTGCTCTGCGTTCGGCTGTACAACAACATCTACGCCACCACCCCAATATCCGTACATTCCGTCTTGGTGTTTTCGGTGAAGGCGAAACAGGCGTCACAATAGCAGAACTAAAATAAAAAACACGATGGTGAAAGCCATCGTGTTTTGTTTTATGAAGCTATGATTTCGTTCCAGAGGTCCTGCATCAGCAGATTTGTTTCATCGGGAAGATTTGCAAAACTTTCGCAGTTTTTAAGCACATCGCTTGAAGGATAGATGTGTTCGTTGTTTTTAACTTCATCTGGAAGCGCCTCGTAAACATTATTAAGCGGTGTGGAGTAGCAGATTTTTTCGATATTTGCTTTACCGATTTCGGTTTCGCACATAAAGTTTATAAACGCTTCTGCGAGCTCCTTGTTTTCGCTTCCTTTCGGGATACACATAGAATCAATAAAGATGTTGCTTCCTTCCTTGGGAATTACAAACTGAAGGTCTGGGTTTTCAGCCATCATTGTAACAGCATCGCCTGCATAATAAGGAGCTACTGCGGCTTCACCGATTTCCATTTTATCGAAAATCTCATCCATTACATAGGTCTGCAAAACATCCTTTTGCTGTTTTAAAACTTCAGCGCATTCCCTGATTTCAGCTTCGTTTGTTGTGTTCTGGGAATAACCGAGAAGCTTTTCGGCGATACCGAAAGCATCACGGGAATTGAGAAACATCAAGATATTGTCTTTGTATTTTTCGTTCCACAAAATATTCCAGCTGTCCGGAGTACCTTCCACCATAGTTTTGTTATACACAAGACCTACAGTTCCCCATGTATAGGGTACAGTATATTTTCCTTCGGGGTCGAAATCGGGAGTTCTGAAGTCCTCCATAACATACTGAACATTGGGAATATTGTCAAAGTTAAGTTCTTCAAGCATATCCTCACTGATCATACGGGAAATCATATAATCGGAAGGAATGATAACATCATAGCTTACAGAACCACTTTTGATTTTTGTGTACATTTCTTCGTTTGTGGCAAACATATCGTACTGGACTTTAACGCCGTATTCTTTTTCAAACGCCTCAATTACATCGAGAGTATCATCGGTACCGTCAGAAATGTATTCGCCCCAGTTGTAAACCTTAAGTACGGGTTTTTTCTCGCCGCCGCAGGCGGTAAGGGAAAGTATTGTCAAAACTGCAATTAAAACTGCAATAATTTTTTTCATCTATCTGTCTCCTTTAAAATTTCTGTGTATTCTTTTGAAGTTTCTTAGCTTTTTTTGCTTCCATCACATTCATAACAATCAAAAGTGTCAGAACAATCATAAAGATGATGGTCGAAAGCGCATTTATCTGCGGATTTACCTTTTTTCTTACCATCGCATAGATGGTTGTCGGGAGCATTTTAAATCCGTCACCCGCTGTGAAATATGTGATAACAAAATCATCAAGCGAAAAGGTGAATGCCATCATAAAGCCTGATGTTATTCCTGTCATAATCTGCGGAATAACAACCTTGAAAAAGGCTTTTGTGGGAGTGCAGCCCAAATCCATAGCAGCCTCGTAAACGCTGATATCCATCTGCCTGAGTTTTGGCAAAACATTTAAGATAACATAAGGCAGGCAGAATGTAATGTGTGCGATAAGCACTGTTGTAAAGCCCAAAGGCACATTAAATGTGTTCTTAAACCACACAAACAAAAGCATCATCGAAATACCTGTTACAATTTCAGGGTTTAAAACCGGGAGATATGTAACATTCATCATAAGACTTCTTGTGCGTTTGCCCATTCTGTTGATACCAACAGCCGCCATTGTACCCACAATTGTTGCGATAACAGATGCACAAAGTGCCATAATAAGGCTGTTAAAAAGGCTTTGCATAATAAGTTCGTTTTCAAAAAGCTGACGATACCATTTAAAGGTGAAACCCGTGAAATATGCACGGGATTTGGACTCGTTAAAGGAAAACACCATTAAAACGATAATGGGCGCATACAAAAAAAGAAAGATAAGTCCGATGTAAATCTTTGAAAAAATACCTGTCTTTTTCATATCAGCATACCCTCCATTTCCTCGTCATCGAAACGGTTGATAATACCCATAATGATAAGAATAATCGCCATAAGAATCAGTGACATCGCAGAACCGACATTCGGGTTATATACACTTCCCAGAAACTGCTGCTCAATAAGGTCACCAATAAGCAGATGTTTTCCGCCACCAAGCATTCTCGAGATAATAAAGGTCGATACACTCGGAACAAAAACCATAGTAATACCAGTGATAATACCCGGCAAACTTAAAGGCAACAGGATTTTTCCGAAAATGTGGAAACCGTTAGCACCTAAATCCTGAGCAGCTTCAATTACAGATTTATCAATCTTCACCATAATCGAATGCAAAGGCATAATCATAAAGGGTAGATAGTTATAAACCATACCGAGCACAACAGCGCCCGGAGTATTTATCATGGTAAAAGGTCCTATTCCGAAAAGCTCTAAAAACTTGTTGATAAGGCCTTCTTTTTCAAGCAAGGTCATCCACGCGTATGTACGCAAAAGAAAGCTCATCCACATAGGGAGCATTAAAAGCATAAGCATTGTACGCTGTGCCACTTCGCCCATTCTCGAAATCATAAAAGCCACGGGAAATGAGATAACAAGGCATATTGCAGTAGCGATTGCCGAAAGATTTATAGACTTTAAAAATACATGGGAGTATTTTCCGATTCCAAGAATATTCTCAAAAGTAAAACCGCCTTCTCTGCCTGTAAAGGCGAAAAACAAAACCATTGCAAGCGGTACTAAAATAAATATCAAAGTCCATACAAGATACGGAACAGATGCGAAAACTGCTTTTTTACTGTTCATTTTCTACCTCCACTTCTTCAATGGGGGTAATTTTTATCTTGTCAAAATCGAATTTTATACCGATATCGGTTGCTACCTGCTGGTCAAGGTAAGAATGAAGCAATACACTCCTTCTTCCCTCATAGGTGTAAACCACAAGTTCATTATAATCGCCCTTATAAATCAAAGACTCGAGGTAAACAGTCATATCAGCGCGGTCAACCGATACAACTTCAATATCCTTAGGATAAATTGTAAGCGAAACCTTAGTCCCTTCTTCAAGACTTAAATCTTCTCTTTCAAAAGAAACGCCAAGGAATTCTACAGTATTTTCGGATGTTACTTCGCCTTCGATAACATTTTTGTCATCTTCGAAAAGGCGTTTCATAATGTGAATTGCATCAACAGTGAAATCAAGTCCGACAACAGCACCGACAGGCTGCATTTTTGTGGAATGAACAAGCCAGATAAGACCGCCACATTTTACAGACATCTCATAGTGAACACCTTTGAAAACAACATTTTCAACGGTTCCCGTGAGTTTTGCCATACCGGGCTCAACCAAGTTTATATCCTCGGGGCGCAAAACAACATCAACAGGCTTATTTGTACCAAAGCCCGAGTCAAGGCACTCGAATTCTTCGCCGCAGAAAGCAACAAGCTTGTCGCGCACCATTATAGCATCGAATATATTACTTTCACCGATGAAATCTGCAACGAAAGCATTCTGAGGCTCATTATAGATATCCTCAGGTTTGCCCGACTGCTGAATAACTCCATCCTTCATTACCACAACCATATCACTCATTGTGAGCGCTTCTTCCTGGTCGTGGGTAACATAGATAAAGGTAATTTTAAGTTTCTTCTGAATTTGCATAAGTTCAATCTGCATATCCTTACGAAGCTTTAAGTCAAGTGCGCCCAAAGGCTCGTCAAGAAGCAGAATTTTGGGGTTGTTTACAAGTGCACGCGCTATTGCAACACGCTGTTGCTGACCACCTGAAAGGCGTGCAACCTTACGGCGTTCAAAGCCTTTGAGGTCAACGATTTCAAGCATCTTCAAAACGCGTTCTTTAATCTCTTTTTTGTCAACTTTCTGTATTTTAAGTCCGAAAGCAACATTATCAAAAACATTAAGATGCGGAAAAAGTGCATAACGCTGGAAAACAGTGTTAATAGGTCTTTTGTGAGGTGGTAAATCGTTGATTTTTTTACCATCTAAAAAAACATCACCCTCGTCAGGAGAAACAAAGCCACCGATAATCCGAAGCAATGTTGTCTTACCGCAACCCGAAGGTCCAAGCAAGGTAACAAACTGTCCGTCCTCTATCTTCAGAGAAACGTTATCGAGAATTCTGTCATCATCATAACTGAGAATAATGTTCTTAAGTTCAATAATATTACTCATTATTGCATCCCCCTTTGCGGAATTAGTACATCTGTACCCACCAATTCTTTTTCGGTCATCCGCCCGCAAAAGGCTTTCTGACTGCTGAATATCAACCTAACAGTGACCGATACGAATTAATGATTGACAGTAGACACAAAATAACAAATATAATATATCGCTAATTGACATTAAAGTCAATAGATTTTTCAAAAAATATCCATATTTTTTAAAAATTTTGCATTTTTATCGCTTTTTTTCTAAAACCTTTCTCATTTATCCGTTTATTCCTTTTAAATTCTTTAAAATGCTCCTGATTTCTTTAAAAAACGAAAGTTATGCTTTTTCTGACCCGTTTTGTATATTTTGACATATATTTTTAATTTAAAATTAGTACTTGATTTGTTCAAAAATCCGTGTTATTATTTAAATATGAACAGAGGATGTGATAATATGGCTATAAATAAAAAAGAATTTGAGATTTTATGCTTTGTTGAAAGACATAATGGCGAAAAACTGAGCCAAAGGCAGATTTCCGCAGGCTCCCACCTTTCTTTAGGTGCTGTAAATAAACTCTTGCCGACTCTTTCCGATAGAAAGCTTATCGAAATAAAAGATAAAAACATCTTTGTTACCAATAAAGGCCTTGAGGAGCTTGAACCTTACAGGGTTAAGCGTGCTGTATTTATGGCGGCAGGCTTTGGTTCAAGGCTTGTTCCTATCACACTTAACACCCCTAAGGCTTTAGTGCGCGTGCATGGCAAACCGCTTATCGAAACAATTTTAGATGCCGTGGTTGCCGCAGGAATCGAAGAAATTTATATCGTAAGAGGATACTTGGGCGAACAGTTTGATGTTCTCAAAAACAAATATCCGAATATCATTCTTATAGATAACCCCGACTACAAGGAAAGCAACAATATTTCTTCAGCAATGAAGGTCAAGCATCTTTTCAGGAACGCTTATGTGCTTGATTCTGACCTTTATCTCAAAAACCCCGAACTCATCAGGAAATACGAATACTGTGCAAGCTATATTGGTGTTTATGCTGAGAAAACCGATGACTGGCGCCTTGTTATGAAAAACGGCAGAGTTACCGGTATGAAGATAGGCGGCACCGACTGTTACCATATGTTCAACATAACCTACTGGACCGAGGAAGATGGCGAAAAGATGGAAAAATATCTGCCCGAGCTTTACAACTCCCCCGGCGGCAAGGAAAATTACTGGGACAATGTTCCTTTAGATGTTTACAACAAAGATTTTTATATTGAGGTAAGAGAATGCAACCCCGAGGATATTATGGAAATCGATACCCTCTCCGAGCTGCAGGAAATTGACCCCGTTTACAGATTTTAAGTCGGGATATCCCGACTTTATGCTGGTGTGGCGCAGTTGGTAGCGCAATTGATTCGTAATCAATAGGTCGTCGGTTCAAGTCCGATCACCAGCTCCAGAAAAAGCGACAGTAATCGACAGATTACTGTCGCTTTTTCAATGAAATTTGCCTACGGCAAGTGAAATAGCTTCACTATGAAATACACTTCGTGTATGAAATATGCCTTACGGCATATGAGAAAGGCAAATTTTATTTCACATTTTTCTGAAAGAAAAACATTTCATAATCCGAAGGATTATTTCATATCGAACGTAGTGAGATATTTCATTAAAATGTAAATATCCCTATGGTTCGGCTTTCCCAAAAAACAAAGGGACTTTTTAAAAGTCCCTTTGTTTTTATCCAATCCAAAGAATTGGTATGTAATCGCCAACGGCGTATGGCATCAAGTCGCAACATCTGTTGCAATATAAAATCCTTCCTGAATTGCCGAAAATGTTGCTGTCAGACATACTGCCACGCAGCTGTATTTAAATTCAATAAAATGTAGGGTCAAGGGCAAAAGAAACAATAACAGTCCCGTAATCTTGTTCATTGCAGTATGCAGGGATATAAACTGTTTTTTGAAAACATACCCCCATATAATATTACCAATTTTAATGATTGCGATTACAACAATCCATATCCACAGCCATTTTGGAATATAAATCAACGGTAAGAATTTAATCAAAGATACAACCAAAAATATGAAGTCGGAAACAGTATCAAATCGTACTCCGAATTCGCTGATACTGTTGGTCTTTTTTGCAATAGTTCCATCTATCATATCACTGAATCCGCAAAAAAGATACAAGATATAAAGCCCAGCTGAAGGCACTGAAAAAAAGAGCATTAAGATACTGCATAAAACACGGCAGCCTGTTATAGTATTTGCAATATGTTTCTTCAACTTCACCCCTCCGGATTCTTATTTATAAATATCATTTGCCAAAATTATAACACAAAAATATAAATGGTTCAATTTGCCTTGAAATTTTCGCAACTTTATTATACAATAAATATATCCATAATCCGAGGTGCTGAAAATGTATATAATCAAAAAAGTTTCCCACAATATCGTGGATATAAATGATGCCATATGGGACAAAGCAAATGTTGCCAATATCAATATAAACAACTGGAAACAATTCGAATATGTCCCCGGTACCTTCGCAAAACTTCTTTATAATGACGAATATCTTTTTGTTAAGTTGTGGACAGATGAAAAACCGCTTCTTGCAAGGCATACGGAACAAAACTCAAGGGTCTGCGATGATAGCTGTATGGAATTTTTCTTTTGCCCCAACCAAAATGACAAACGCTATATGAATTTTGAATTCAATCCTTTCGGAACTATGTATTTTGCGATAAGAAGTAACCGCCATGATGCCACCCAACCCGAAAAAGACAGAAACTTTTTCAATGTTCAGAGTGTGGTCACAGATAAATTCTGGACCTTGCAGTTCGCTATACCGTTTTCTTATATTGATGAAGTTTTCAGCACACATACAAAAACAATGCTTGGAAATCTCTACAAATGCGGTGAGCACACCGAAAGAGAACATTACCTTTCTTTTTACCCTTTGCACCCTGTCGATATCGACTTCCACCGCAGTGAATATTTTAAGGAGTTTGTTCTGGAATAACCAAAAGGAAGATGTCATACGACATCTTCCTTTTCATTTGTTTTCGTTTATTTTCTGAAACTTTCTTTCCAAGTGATTATTTGTCAAAATATTCGCCAAATATTGAGTTTTTACCTTTTATACTCTATAATTATGGCATAAATATGAGCATTTGCTCATTTATTCGTGCGATAATTGAGTTTTAACCCATTATTTTATATACTCATCTTGAAAGCTTTTTGTATTCTGTGGGGGTTAAGCCACTTAATGATTTAAAAACGCGATTGAAGTTTCTGATACTTCCGAAACCACATTCATTGCAGATTTCGGTTATATCTTTTTGGTTTTCAATGAGCATTTTGCAGGCGTTTTCAAACTTGAAGATATTTATGAAGTTTTTAAAATTCATAGAAAAGCATTTATGAAAAATCGAGGAAAAATAATGGTATTCGTAATTTAAGTCATTTGCAATATCCGAGAGGGTTAAATTTTCCTTAAGATTTCCTGAAATATATTCGATAACACGCCTTATAAAGACATTGTCGTTTTGAAGTGAAATAAGGGAAGCGTTCTTCTCACACTCATTGCAGACCATATAAAGATATGCGATATGCAGGTAACGGGGTGGCCTTTTTTCAAGAAACAGATTATCTTTTAAAATCTTTTGTATATTATCATCACATTTAAACTTTGAATATCTCTTATATCGGTTTTTCTCCGAAAAAGCGGGGATAAAATCTTCTGAAAAGACACCTATCCAGGTTGTTGCATTTTTGATTTTAACGCTGTGGATTACATAAGGGGATATTAAAATCATCTCACCTTCCTGTAAAGTGTCCTCTTTACCATTTACCGAAAACTCGGTAATGCCTTCGAGACCACAGATAAGTTCATAATTTCCGTGGAAATGAGCATCATATTTCGCATCGGTATATATATGTACATTATAATTGTAATTCTCCCTGGAGTTATGGTCCTGATGGAAAGGCATATTCTCACCCTTTTCTTAACTTTTGTCTATAATTGTATAACATTTTTCTTGTTAAGTCAACTGTTCTTTGATACTCTATAATTGGGTATATTGTAAAATATACACCACTACAACTATTTTGGTTATTTAACAGTAATCGGTTTATTGATACAATGAAGAAGGAGGTGTTTTTATGAGAGGTAATATTTTCTCAATCGAGGAATTTTCCGTTTTTGACGGTCCCGGTATAAGAACCACAGTTTTCCTTAAAGGTTGCCCATTAAGATGCAACTGGTGTCACAACCCTGAGGGGCTGGAATTCAACCCTCAGATTGTAAAAAGCCCCAACGGATGCATCCACTGCGGCAACTGTGAAAAGTATGCGGACAAAAACGGATATACTGAACAAAGTATTAAAAACTGTCCTTTAAACCTTTTGCGTGTATGCGGTGAGGAAATAACAAGTACTGCTCTTTGCAATAGACTCCTGAAAAATAAAAACATCCTGTCGGACGGAGGTGGTGTTACATTTTCGGGTGGAGAACCTCTTTTACAGCACTTGTTTTTGATTGACTGCTTAGAAAAACTGAAAGGTAAGCTTCATACAGCCGTACAAACAAGTGGCATGCGTGATCCCGAAACCTTCAAACAGGTTCTTTCTCTTGTCGATTACGTTTTGTTTGACCTTAAAATCATAAACCAAGACCTTCATAAAAAGTACACCGGTCTTTCAAATGAGCTTATCTTGGATAACTTTAAGATTTTAGCAAACAGTAACAAGGATTTTGTTATAAGAATTCCCCTTATCCCGGCTGTTACAGATACAAAAGAGAATATAACCGATATCTGTAAACTGTTAAAAGAAAATGGTGTAAACTATGCAGAACTTATGCCATACAATAAAATGGCAGGTGGCAAATACAAGCTTGCAGGCAGAGAATGGGTACCTATGTTTGACGAAACCATTCCCGTTAAGACAAATGAAGAAATATTTGACAAATTTAATATTAAAATCAAAGTTTTGTGAGGTGTAAAAAATGACTGATAAAGTAAAGCGTTTACTCGATAATTTACAAAGCAAAGAATACAGAAAAATACGAAAAGAAATCAAAGGAATTGATTTTTCTACATTTAACGATTCCACCAGCGAACATCTTAAACATGTTGAAAATGTTTTAGCCCTTGAGTCCCCCGTATTTTTTGAGGATGACCGCTTTGGTTTTAACAGAAGTGTCGTTATAGATGGCTTCCCCTGGGGAAGCGGTAACGTAACACCGGACTGGAATAAAGCTATTACCAAAGGTTTTGATGCAATTATTGAGGAAATCAAAGAAAGCATTGAGAAAAATCCCGACCCCGACAAAAAAGAATATGGTAAGGCTATGATAAAATCGTTGGAATTTTGTTTCCCTCTTTGTGAGCAATACAAAAGCCTTGCCAAAGAAAAAGGTAACGAAAAACTTTATAATGCACTTTTAAAAGTTCCCCACAAGAAAGCCGACACTTTTTATGAAGCTTGTGTTTTCATAAAACTAATTGTTTTCTTTATGCGTTTAAATTCACTTTCCCATATAGGTTTCGGGCGTTTTGACCAGTATATGTACCCCTATTATCTTAACGATAAGAAAAATGGTGTAACTGACGAAGAATTTTTGGAAATTATCGAAGAATTTTTCATCTCGTTAAATCGTGACAGTGATTTGTACGATGGTGTTCAGCAGGGGGACAACGGGCAGAGTATGACTCTTGGTGGTTTTGACAAAGGTGGAAACGATATGTACAACGAGCTTTCGCAGCTTTGTATGCAGGCATCACTGGAGCTTTCTGTTATTGACCCTAAAATCAATCTGCGAGTTGGCAAAAAAACTCCTGACGAGCGTTACGAGTTCGGAACACTTCTTACAAAGCAGGGACTTGGATTCCCCCAGTACTGCAACGATGATATAGTTATTCCCGGACTTATCAAGTTAGGTTACGACCCCGAAGATGCTTATGACTATACAGTAGCAGCCTGCTGGGAATACATTATCCCCGGAAAAGGTGCAGATGTACCCAATTATAAGACTATGAACTTTCCTCTTGTTATAAACAGGGCTATTGTAAATAACATTTTGCGATGCAAGAAATTTAACACCCTTATGGACTATGTGGAAGAAGAAATCAAAAATGAACTTGAATTCTTAATTGAAGAATCCCTCAAATTCTTCAAAGCTACAAGACCTTTGCTTTCAGTTTTCACTGACGATTGTATCAACAGCCTTACCGATGTGTGGTATGGTGGTGCGAAATACAATAATTTTGGTTGTCACGGAGCAGGTATTGCAAATGCAGCAGACGCTTTAGCTGCTGTAAAAGAGCATATTTTTGATAAAAAAGATATTGCAAAAGAGGACCTTTTAAAAGCTTTGGAAAACAACTTTGAAGGGTATGAAGAAATCCGAAATCTTTTAAAATCAAGTCCCAAAATGGGCGATAACGATGAATATGTTGACGATATTGCTTGTGATATTATGGGATTTTTTGCAGACAACCTGAATAATCGAAAAAACCACATTGGCGGTATCTGGCGCGCAGGTACAGGAAGTGCGCAGGATTATATCTTAAAATCCAGAATATGCCCTGCTACTGCTGACGGCAGAAAGGATTCTGAACCGTATGCATCAAGTTTCTCACCATCTCTTGATGTAAAACCGAGTGGCTTGTTGTCAGTTTTGCAGTCGTTTACCAAGTTCGACCTTAAAAACATCATAAACGGCGGACCTCTTACCATTGAGATTCACGACAGTGTTTTAAGAAACGATATCGGTATCAAGAAAACTGCACAACTCGTAAAAGCGTTTGTAAACTTAGGCGGGCATCAGCTACAGCTTAATTCCATAAACCGCGATACACTTTTAGATGCACAGAAGCACCCCGAGAAATATCCCAACCTCATAGTGCGTGTATGGGGCTGGAGCGGATACTTCAACGAGCTTGATTTACCATATCAGAATCATATCATCAGGCGCCTTGAATACTTAGGATAGTGTTGACATTTCTCCCTGACTCATATATAATTGAGTCAGGGAGATGATATATATGAAACTTGCTACATCAACAGGCGATTTCTGGTTCCTTAACGACAATTATTATGATGCAATCATGTGCTTTAAGGACACCAAATTCAAAAACATAAACCTTGAACTTACCAAAAACCGTGATGTTTACTTTGGTGACGATGACGATGCGTGGAAACGCCTCACAGAAGAACTCGAAAGAGCAAGAGAGGATGCAAAGGTAAACTATGTAGTTTCTCATTCGCCTTGTTTTTATGCTTTTCACGAAGAAGGTACTGAAGAATACGACAGAGATATTTTGGCAACGCTTCGTTCCTTTGAGATTATCCATCGTCTTGGTGTTGACCGCATTGTTGTGCACAACTGCACAAACTTACAGCTCACCGAAGAAGAATTCTACGATTACAACTCTAAGTTTTTGCGTAAACTTCTGCCCACCGCTGAAAAATATGGTATCAGCATCTTAATTGAAAACTGGGATTTTAAAGAAACCCATATTTCCACAGGTAAGCAGATGAAAAACTTTTTGGATTATATGGATCACCCCTTGCTCGGTGCCTGCTGGGATACTTCCCATTGTATGCTTGAGCCCGTTGCAAGAAGAATCGGTCATTACGATAACATCAAGGATTTAGGTCATTACCTTAAGGGTGTACATATTGCAGACTGCCTTGGTATCAAGGACTGGCATCAGCACACCTGGCCTTTTGCAGGTCTTGCTAACTTTGACTCTGTTATGCAGGGACTTATCGATGTAAACTACGATGGCTACTTCACCTTTGAAGCATCATACTCACTGATGCAGCAGGAACATTGCCCTGCACCCCGTGACAGCTTTATCTACAAGGGTAAAAAGGTAACAAAGCTTGCTAACCCCTCAATAGCACTTAAACAAAAAGCAGTGGATTTAATGTACGAAACAGGTAAATATATCCTTGAAACTTACGATTGCTTTGAAGAATAAAAATAAGACCTCGGTTTTAAAACCGAGGTCATTTTTATATTTCTTTGAATTGATTTTCTTTTGCAGACTCCTTGCAAAGCATACACATCTTCGCACTGAGAATTCCGTAAGAAAGCGGAGTGTCCGAAACTCCTTTACCCATAATGACATCTGCGAAGTTATCCACCAAGCGTGCATCTCCGCCAAAGTGAATACCGTTTGTATCAATATCGTAATGCTCTTTTTTGTCCTCGAGATGATAAAAAACATCAATGCTGCTCTTACCGAAGTCAAACTCCACAGTACCATAATATCCGACAAGCCTTGCACCGCGTTTTCCTGCATCTTTCCTTACAATAAAGTTCTGGGAATACACAGCGTGCATACCATCATCGTACATAATGATAGTTGTTCCGCTGTCGTGGTTTCCGGTATCTTCGGCAAATGCACAGGTAAAAGCATCAAAATTTATTTCGTAGTTTTCACCATAAGTTGCAACATTTTTTGAAGATTCAGGGCATATATCCTGTTTGTCACAGTCTTTACAATGAAGATTTTTCGGCATATTACCCTTATAAATCTGCTTTGACTCCATTGCACAAAGGCGCACAGGTTTTCTGTCATCCAAAAGGAAGTTAATGTAATCAATATCGTGGGTGGCTTTTTGCAAAAAGAGTCCACCCGTTTCTTTTTCATCCTTGTACCAGTAATGATAATATCCTCTGCCGTAAAAAACATTATTCCACGCCTGCACGTGCTGAATTTTGCCAAGTTTTCCCGATTCGATTATCTCTTTTACCTTTAAAACTATTGCAGATTTGCGCAAAGGGAAAGAAACTACAACCTTTTTGTCGTATTCTTCGGAGATTTCTTCAAGGCGTTTTAACTGTTCTGAGTTTATGCAAACGGGTTTTTCTAAAAATATCGGTATATTTTTCTTTGCACAAAGGGTCGCATAATCTGTGTGAGAAGAACATCTTGAACCGATAAAAACGCCGTCAAAATTACCACTTTCAAGCATTTCATTGACATCGGTAAAATACTCAACGCCATCAAACTCTTTAAATCGTTCCTTTGCAGTTTCAATGTCGTTGTCGCAGATAGCCTTTAATACAAAGCCTTCTTTTTTAAGGATAAGGGGTACTACATCCTTCATTCTTTTCCCTGCGCCAATGATCGCTACATTATACATTTTCGGCCACCCTTTTCTTTTTAAATATGTACCAGAACACAATAAACTGAACCAAAACCGTAAATATCCATGATGCGTGGTATGACATATACAAACACTCAAGTGTGTGGTATTTTACAAAAACAGTATAAATCCAGATAATTCTGACACCGCATACGCCGAGTATCGAGATTATCATAGAAACCACAGAAACGCCAAATCCTCTCAAAGCACCCGTAAAAGTTTCCATAAGTCCACAGAGGAAATAAGGAACAGCGATATACAAAAGCCTTATCATACCAAAAGATATAGCTCCTGCAGAGTCGGTGATATAAATTGAAAGCAACGGTTCAGCAAAAAGATATGTAAGACCTCCCAATGCAATACCGACAGCCGTAACAAGTCCCACAGACATCCATACAGATTTCTTGATTCTGTCAAACTGTTTTGCGCCGTAGTTTTGTCCTACAAAGGTAAGGACTGTATGATAAAATGCGTTCATACAGATATAAACGAAGCCGTCAATGTTTGAGGCAGCCGCATTACCCGATACTGCAAGGTCACCAAATGAGTTGACAGAAGCCTGAATTATAACATTGGATATCGCGAACACCGAGCCCTGAATACCGGCAGGCAGACCAAATCTTAAAATCTTAAAGAACATATCCTTATAAATTTTTAATTCTCGCAAAAAAAGTCTTGTACTGTCGTGCCTGCACATCAGAGCATAAACAACGAGCACTGCGGAAACAGCCTGTGAAATAACAGTGGCAAGTGCTACTCCCGCTACATCCATATGAAATGCAGTAACAAAAATAACGTTTAATATAACGTTTACAAAACCTGCTATAAAAAGTGAAATAAGCGGACTTTTGGTATCACCGACACTTCTTAAAATTACCGCACAGAAGTTGTAAAGAAGATTAAATATAATACCACCGAAATATATCTTCATATAAAGTGAGGCAAGTGGCAAAATGTTTTCGGGAGTATCCATAAGATGCAGAAAATCGTCAGAAAAAATTATACCGACAACTGTAAGCACTGCACCGAAAATAATGGCAAGCGGAACTGTGGTGTGTACAACCTTATGCACGTCATCACGATTTCCTG
This sequence comes from Fumia sp., assembly GCA_045615345.1. Taxonomy (GTDB): domain Bacteria; phylum Bacillota; class Clostridia; order Oscillospirales; family Ruminococcaceae; genus Fumia. The sequence goes on from JAZLER010000032.1 coordinate 97,914, forward strand.
CCCCGTAAGCATGGGAAACTGCAACACCGGCACCTGTAGCAAAACCCATAAAAAGCGTTACTATCAGGGTGGTGAGGGAGCCTGTCGCACCTACTGCCGCAACCGAAATACTACCGCAAAATCTTCCTACAATTACAAGGTCGGCAGCGTTAAATAAAAGCTGCAAAACACCCGAAAGCATAATCGGTATAGTATAAAATATAATTTGCGAAAGCAACGGCCCTTCAAGCACATTGGAATTTCTCAAAAATCTTCTCATTTAAAACTCCGTTTCCATTCCATCAAAAGCAACAATAAAGCCTTTTTCTTCTGCAATGGGGACTAAATCATCGTACCCTGCAAGTCCGTTGTGAGAAAAATGGTTGACAACGTGGATGGTTTTATCATTTATTCTTCCCATTTTCTGAAGTTTATCACGAACGATAACGTTACCATTAAGTCCCATATGTCTTGCATTGTCCCATTCTAAAAGCACGTTGGTGCAATCATAGGAAACAACGTCGAAAACAGTATCAATTTTCTCTAAATACTCATAGGTTTCATCGGGGAAAAGTCCCGTATCATTAGCATAAAGCAAAGCTTTACCGTCTTTTTCAATCATATAAATAACGGGTTCTTTTGTAGAGTGGTCAGCTTTTAAAGGAGTTATCTTATATCCGTCAACTTCAAACGGGACAAATTCCTTAATCTCGTTTAAGATAAGCTTACCCTCTTTTATAAGATATTCGGTATATTCACCCTTTTCATACAAAGTATCGATAGTTTCTTTCATACCATACATCACAAAGGGCTTTTCTTCCTTCATATGTGCCACTCCGCCTACTCTGCAGAAGAGATCTCCGGGGAAAAGATGATCCATATGCGGATGAGTGATAATACAAGCTGAAAGCTTACAAAGTTTTAAATCTTCGTTTATAGTATGCATCATCGTATCGGGACCAAAATCTATAAGAATCTTTTCGTCAACAACTGATTGTGAACGTGTTCTTATATTTCTTCCTTTGTGCTTTCTTGCGTATTCGCATACATCGCATTCACAAAAAGGTGCAGGAACAGCTTCTGCTGCCGCAGTACCCAAAAATTTGATTTTCATAATATCACCTCTCTATACATTGTACCATCTTTAAAATAAAATGCAACAAAAAAATCCGTCAAAAGACGGATTTTTTTAAATTATCTTTATTCCCTATATATGGCCTCTGTTTTCGATAATATTTTTTCTTATATATGGTGCAAGAAAGCTATGTGCTTTTTCACCGTGATATATACGAGTAAGCTGACCATATATTTCATCAGTCTGTTCATTGGCAAAGCCCGAATTCTTAAATAATTCGTAATCACCGAATGCTCTTATCCACAAGATTTTATAGCGCCAATTTTTCTTAATTTCATCAGGTAACTGCTTATCAAAATCATAAAACATATTTTTAACGGTTTCGATTATTTCGGGATTATTAAATCTGATTTCCGCAATAGGGATTTGCTCACCGGACGGATAATCATTTCTTTTGCCGTCCGCTTCATATCGGCCTCTGTGCAAGGTAATCTCAAGCATCTTAATAAGACGCGTCAAGTCCTCCGCATATTTTTCGCCGAAATAAAACAAGCAATATTCGCGTAAAATATCATCAACGTTCAAATTAGGATTTCTGAACAATTCAAGAGATATGATCTTGTTTATATCATCAAATATTCCTTCGGAATATATTACTCCGCCTTCGCAGAATTTTCCTGATTTGTCAAACTGCTTTTTAAGTGCTTCAGGAAGAGGATTCGCCCCGAATCCACCCCATGGAGTAGCTCCTTGCATACTGACTTCAGGGAATGATAACAGTGGTGCGTTGAATTCGTTTACACGGGTTGGAATTTCTCTGCATATATCAACCATTATGTAATCAAACCATATACCGTCTTTTTCACAGGCATCTATAAATGCATTCCACTCACCGTCAGTAAACATATCAAAAAACCACGCGGAAGCAATAATCTTTATATCCGGAAACATTTTCTTCGCAACAAAAGCGAGTTCTTTTGATAATTTATAATATCCGTTTCCGCCCCACGGATAGCAGTCTTCACAAGTGCATCCGCCCTGGTCATATGGCCACAGGCTGAAATAGTCAAGACCAATATCGGAAAATTCGGACAACAATTCAGACACACTGTTTATTAACATTTCTCTGCCTGCTTCTTTAGACGGGCATAACTCGGTATAGAAATAGCCGCAAAGTTTAGCTTTATATAATTTGTTGTCAAGGGAATTTTGCGCAAGACAGTCATTTTCACCGATATCATAATATTCATTTGCAACTCTTAAAAGTGCAGTTTTCATACCAAGACTTTTGGCCTTTTTGAATATTACTTTCATTTTGTGTATCATTTCTTTGGCTTTAGCATCATTCAATGACTGAAAATGGTGCATATCAAACCAGAGCTGAATTACAGACTGCCCCCATAACGCAAGTGATTCCAGATATTCGCACACTTCTTCTACAGGTGCAGCATGATAATAATTATAAAAATGATTCGCAAAATATGTACCGCGTATCTCATTTTCAAAATGACATTTAAAGCCATCAAGTTCGGATAAATCGCTTCTGAGAATTTTTCCGACTGCCGCATTGAAAGCTACAGGTGTTTCTCCGAAAACCTTTATAGTACCATTACATACTTCTGTTCTGTAATCATCACCGATGCTTTTCTCATACAAAAACTCAATGTTGACATCAGTTTTGCAATATTTATGGAGTAAATATTTTGCTCCTTCAGTTTCATTTAATATATCCGAATATCTTTGTTCCATAGTTTTCTCCTTATTTAAGTGTAAACTGATTATCCCCATTTTATTGTAGACATATCCACAGAATCGAGTTCATCTATGCGGATTTTACGAATTCTCAGGCGGTTAAGGTTAGCGCCGTCTTCAACTGAACCTGCGCAATACGCCAGAAGAATACTATTATCTTTGGTTTCAAAAATTGCCACATAACAATATCCACTTCGTTTATCGGTTTCTATCGGAACAGGCTTTTTGAAGCTTTCAACCTCGTTGTCACTTGTAGAAATTACAAGCGGACTTCTTCCTGCAATCCAGGCGCCTTCAATCACTTCATAAGGTGAGCCGTTGAAGTTTGCAACAGGGTTCCAGACAAGTGCAATCCTGCCGTCAGTAAGGCGTCTTGACGAAAGGGGAGAACAAGCACTTGTGAAGATAGAAGCACAGGTTTCTGTCCATGTCTTGCCATCATCGGAAGAAAAACATTCATACTGCCTTCCCGAATTGGTTCTTATATAGCACCAGAGTCTGCCATCATTAAGTTCAATAACACCCGGCTCATTTACGCCTGTTGTAAAGCCTCTGGAATAAGGCACTGTAATACCCTCTGCCAGAGTATACCAGGTATAACCATCATCATCGGAAGCAAAAAAGCAAAGTGTACCGGGGGTAAATCTTGCCACAACAGTTTTACCATTTTTGTCGGTTTCATATTCAGCCTCGTGGTAAGCAGCGGGTAAAATAATTCTTCCACTTTTCAAGGTTATGATTCTATCATTGTTAATAACAATATGTCCTTTATCCTTGGTGCAGAGTATAGGTTTTGAGAAAGTTTCGCCCTCATCTGCAGAACGAGAGATATAACCCAAACAGTCGGCGCCTTTTTTCATTAAGAAGAAAAGAGCGATATCGCCGTTTCCGAATCTGAACAAAGATACAGACATAATGTTATCGGCACCAAATTCGTCACATTTAAAAATCGGGAAAATATCGCCGAAGGTTTCGCCCATATCATTGGAAATACAACCGTAAATGTCAGAAGGGTCATGGTCCTCGCCAACGCCTGCACCTTTAAAACGGGAGTAAGCAAACAAAATTCTACCGTCACGAAGTTCGATAAAAGAGCCCTCGCTGTTTCTGGGATTGGAGCCCTTTGTCGGCGCAAAATCCTTTATAATTTTACCTATCATACTCATTCTCCTCTTTTGCTGTCTTCTTTTATTCTCCGTCTTAACTCCGATAGAGTCAGACCATAATGCTGTTTTATAATCCTTGAAACCTGTCTTTCCGAATAACTTGTCACCTTTGCAATATCTGAAAGTGTAAATTTCGGGATGTTTATAAGATTATCGATAATTACAAGTATACTTTCGCGACAGTCATTCACAAAAACTATATCATCGACAACCGTTTCAAAGAGATTGCAGATAACTTTTGAAGCCGTTTCTTTCAGTTTGCAAATACCGTGAAAACTGCTATACAGCTTCGTATTTGACAAAACCGCCATATCGTATATCGAAACATCCGACATTACAAATGGGGTAAGCGATTTGCTGTCAAGCTCTTTTATTACCTTTTCAAAAAAATGCAACTTACTTTCTGTTTTTGAAACAGTAAAAGCAACTGCTTTGGGTAATGTGGTTTCTTTAAAAGCACCCATCGTATTGTGGGACACATAAGGGGGTATCAGCACAAATTCACCTTTTTTAAAGGAAACTTTTTTACCGTCAAATTTGTATTCATAGTCATCATTATCAAAAGTATGAAGCTCATAATAATTGTGTCTGTGCCATTCGGGGGAGTCCGTATCTATGTCCATATCCTCTATCCCGAAAAAAGTTATCTTCATATCACCATATTCAAGTGAAATGCTGTCAACTAAACTGTTCAAAAAATCACCCTTTTTATCGTACCATATTAAAATAAAAAGTCAATATAAAAGTAGACATATTTCAAAAAATATGTCCTGTTACAGTTTGTTTTCTTATGTAACTGTCCAATAAAATGTACACTAAAAAGCCCCGGATTGGACAAATCAAAAAGATTGTGCTATAATACCATTGTGCCAATAAACAGAAGGCACAAAATATTGTTTGGTTTTTTATGACAGGAGGTATTTTTGTGAAAAAATCTACTAAAAAACTTGGCTTATTCTTAATCATTTCTCTTTTGCTTTGTGTTTGCCTTAGCTCTTGCGGTTCAGCAAAAGGCTTTAAATGGACTGTAAATCAGGAAGAAAAAATCATTACCGTTGAAGGTATAGGAAAACTTCCTCAGATAAATGAAAACAAATATCCCGACAGCAAATATGCAGATTATACACTTGTTTTTGGTGACGGAATTACAGGAGTTTCCAACTCTTTCAGATTCGGCAACCGCGTTGTCATCGGAAGAAGTATGAATAATCTTTCTTCACTTATTACAACTGACTGGGCTTATGAAGTAAGCGAAGATAACCCCTTCTATGCTTCATACAATGATGCCCTTTATACAAAAGATTTCGCAGAACTTTTAGCATATCCGAAAACCAAAGCTCCCAATGACTTCTATCCGGGATTGCAAAAAATCGGAAACCATGCATTCTATGGTTACTGCGGTCCTGATGGTGAAGGCGGAACTGCTGAAACCGTAATTATCCCCTGGGGTGTTACACAGCTCGGCAACAGCATCATTGATGCTCCTTCTACAAATATTAAATTTGTAATCCCTGATACTGTTACTTCGGCAGGTAATATAAGCTATGAGGATAAGCAAAAAGGATTCTATCCCATCTGGATTCCTTCCCGCAACAACGAAACTTTGTGGGAAGAATGGAAATACTATCAGGGTATTTACACCACCTATATTGACGGAGCTTACGAAAAGCTTGAACATGTTCCTGTAAGCAATATTGCTTCTTATTACGGAATACAGTCCAATAGCTTGAAAACCTTTGAAAACGGAAAAACTTACTATTTCGACCAGTATTATAAAATGGCAAAAGGCTGGACAAAAGTAAACGGAAAATGGTATTTCTTCAACGATTACGGCGCTGCCGCAGTTAAAACCTGGCTTGAAAAAGATGGAAAATCTTACTATGCGCAGGAAGATGGCTCAATTGCAACCGACCGTTGGGTTGAATGGTACAACAAATTCTATTATGTAGGCTCTGACGGAGCAAAATACATAAACACCACAACACCCGATGGATACAAAGTTGACTCTGAAGGCGCAAGAATAGGCTAAAACAAATCCCGAAGTGAATTTCACTTCGGGATTTTTATCTTCAAAAAATATAACTGCCTGATTTTACTTTATTTTCTTTGCCGTCAATAATGATCACGGCATCAGAAGGTACGCTGATTTCGTACTTAACACCATTTTCTGTGTTAGTCCACTTTGAACGCACAGTACCGTATTTTGTTTCGTATGAAACATCTGAAAACTCAAGGCGTTCATCAGGATGAGGAGCTATAACAAGTTTTTCAAAGCCTGCACTGTTTTCCTCTTGCTTAATACCTGCTGCGACTTCGTATATCCAGTCAGCGACAGCACCATAGGCATAATGGTTAAAGGAATTCATCTTCGGTGACCACATATCGCCGTTTTCATCTATACTGTCCCAGTGCTCCCACATTGTAGTAGCACCAAGATTCACCTGATAAAGCCATGACGGATATTTTTCCTGAAGCAGGAGTGTATAGGCAAGTGCTAATTCTCCGTTTTCACTCAATGCGTGAAGTATGTGGGGTGTACCCACAAATCCCGTTGAAATTCTGTCACCATTTTCATGAATTTTTTGTGCCAGAAGCTTTACGGTTTCTTCAGGCAAAGGAGTTAAATCAAATCTTAACGCCAGAGCGCATTCTGTCTGAGTATAATACTCGGGAAAATCCTTTTGGAACTGAGCTTTTACCTTCTCAAAAAGTTCAATATATTCTCTGTTATCCTTACCAAGCACATCCAAAGCTTTTACAACAATTGATATATCATAAGCATAAAAAGCCGCCTGTAAAAAGTCAAAACGCGAAGCACCATTATATGCAGGGCCTGTAAAATCCGCCTCACGGTCTGCCCCCGGGGTATCGGTTGCAAGCCAGTCGCCAAACTGATAAAGTTTTTTGCCACCCCGCCATGTGTTCTCGTATCCACTGTCATTTTTTATAGCTTCAATATGTGAAATCATCATATCAAGCATTTCGCTTAAGAACTCTTTGTCACCGTATGTAAGATACATCTGCCATGGAACAATGACTGCCGCATCCGACCACGCCGCCGCAATCTCGGGGTTGTTACCCGGTATCATAAATCCTACTGAACCGAATTCACGACTGGCAACATCCATATCACGAAGCCATTTTTTAAAGAACTTGTACACATCGAAGTTGTACCCCGCTGTTTTGCAGAAAACCTGAGCATCACCTGTCCAGCCTCTTCTCTCATCGCGTTGCGGACAATCGGTAGGAATATCAAGAAAATTAGAACGCTGTCCCCAGAGGATATTGAAAAAAAGCCTGTTAAGTTTCGGGTTTGAGGTAACGATATTTCCTGTCCTTTTCATCTTGGAATACACCGCAACCGACTCAAAAGTATCGTCTTTCAACACGGCACTTTCGGGAAACTCGTCAATTCTTATATATCTGTAACCATAAAATGTGCATTTCGGTTTGAAAGTCTGATACCCATCTTTACAGATATATCTGTATTGACATTTCGCCGAGCGATAGTTTTCATTGTAAAAATTGCCATCTTTGTCCAAAACTTCCGCAAAAGAAAGAGAAACAACCTCTCCTTTTTTCGCAGTTACAGTAAGTTTCGGGTAACCCACAAGATTTTGCCCGAAATCAATCACTTTTTCGCCTTTTGGAGTTGTGAAAATTGAAACGGGTTTAAAAATCTCCTGTTCTTTTACAATTTCGCCCTCCTGAGGGATAAGGTTATCGGTTTTGCCATCACAAATTCCGATAACCGGAGTAAGTCCTGACACCCCACGGGTTGCATCGTAAATTTCGCCATCGTAAATGTCCGAAAAAATCAAAGGTCCTTCGCCCGACATCCAGCTTTCATCTGTCTTTATTATTTCAGTTTTTCCGTCAGCGAATGTCAAAACAAGCTCAGCAATAATTTCGGGAGTCCAGTCACCTTTTCGTGATACTATGCGTCCCGCATACCAGCCTGCTGAAACAGTCACTTCGAGTTTATTTTCACCATCCTCAACCATATCGGTAACATCGTAAACCTGATACTGGTGGCGATATTTATACTCGGTAAAACCCGGAGCCATAATGAAATCACCGATTCTTTCCGAGTTGAGGCAAGCGACATAAACCCCTTTTGCAGTAATAGAAAGAGTTGCTTTCAGGGGTTTTTCGGTTGTAAACACTTTAACAAAAACAGGGCATCTGCCCGATTTTTCAATACCTTGTGCCCTTATCCAGCATAAATCTTTTATCATTTCTTTTTACCTTTCAAAAATGCTCCGATAACCATAATCACCGCAAAAACTATAAAATAAAACAAAACAGGGAAAGTAAAAGTACCATTGGCTTTAGCATTCATATAAGGCACGATACCATGGGCGTAAACCGCTGCAAACACCATAAAGAGGCAAGAAATTATAGCAAGTATCGGCAAAAGGAAGCGTTTTGCAAATTTTTCTTCTTTTTCTTTTTTCATCCACATAATAAAGATAGGAATATAAAACGCATAAATTGTAACGATGGGGAGCTCGGAAGAGTCAAAATTAAAAAGTCCGAACCAACCGCTTGTGAGGCTTGCACCATAAAAATAAACAAGCCACAAACTACACATAAACAGACCCCAGACAGAAGAGTTTGTTACCATATTGGTTTCCTTGTCAATCTGTTTGAACATATCGGGCTTAGGTCCCTCATCACGGCTGGCAATAGCGTACATACCGCGTGTAGTCGCTACCATAAGGCCATTAAGCGTACCAAGACAGGAAATTACGATACAGATATTAAGAAGCATTCCGCCCACAGAACCAAAGATATTGGTAAATGCCGTAAAAGAACCTTCCTCCATCAAAACTGCATTTGAAGCACCACCTGCAACACCGATATAATAAGATACATACGCTGCAATAACAATTATCGAGCCTATAACCAAAGCGAGCGGCAGATTTTTCTTGGCATCTTTAAGCTCTGCGTTTATCGATGTGGCAATAATCCAGCCTTCATAAGCAAAAGCAGTAGCAACAATTGCCGCAAAAAGTCCTGCACTCCTGCCACCCGATACTTCGGTAACCACTGTTGTGAAGTTTTCGGGCAATGTGCCGTTAACAAGCCCCACAGTTGTGCCTATAACCGCCATCAGAGCAATAGGAATGAGCTTTATTACAGTAGCGCTTATCTGCACTTTACCTGCAAGTTTTGGAGATAATACATTTATGGCATAAGTCCCTATAAGAAAGAACCCCGAAAGGGTAAGCACCTCTGCACCTGCAAGATTCCAGCCGAACAGAGCACCAAAATATCTTGCAGAAACCCACGCAAGTACCGAAGTCATACCGGGGTAATATATGTTCACAAGAAACCACGCAAGATAATATGCATAACCTCTGCCACAGGTTGCTTCAGCGTAATCGACAGCACCACTTACTTTTTCGTATTTTGTTGCCATCATCGCAAACTGTAATGAACAGATTATCATAAGCGCACCTGTTACAACCCATGCAACAATGCCAAGCGGCATATTTCCGCCTGTTGCAACCAGAACACTTTGTGCTTTAAAGAAAAGGCCCGAGCCGATTACTGTTCCTACAACCATACATATTGCCATAGGCAAACCATATCTTTTATCTAATTTTTCCATAATTATCACCATCCTCAAATCCATAATACCAAAAAAATGATAGTTTGTAAAGGAAAAACGGTCAGTGAACTACTGACCGTTTTTCCTATTATTCAAATTCACTCAAGTTAAGTCTTACAGACAATATAGATGGTTTTTCGCCTTCTGTCCAACGTCCGTAAGTTATAGCGACTATGGTATCGTCAGGAAGGATATGAAGACCTGAATATCCGCAATCCCAGGGGTGACTGTTATCTTTAAGCCTGAATTTATACTGACCTTCTTTTCCGCCTGTAAGGTCGTCATCGGTACCTACCCACAAAACCCAGTCGCCGTAGGTTTCACCATCCTTTAACATATCCCTGAAAGCAACAACAATTCTTCCGTCACTCAATCTTCTGCAGATATGTCTGTCGCCTGTAAGCACTTTGGGCATTTCACGAAGTCCTTCGAAAGTCTCTCCGTTATCACTGCTGAACATAATAAAGGAATTATGCAAGCGTGAATTATCACGCATTAAAACCGCAAGTGTTCCATCTTTAAGCCTTATTGTGCCGGGTTCACAGATATGGGCGGTTTCGTGGGAAATAACGGGCATCGGATCGCTCCAGGTCAAACCACCATCTTTAGTATACATCTTTTTAATTTCAAGTGATTTACCGCAATCCATATTGCTGAAATAGGCTTTATATATCATTGTACCATTATTTTCAGCGATATTTTCATCACCGTCTAACAAAGCGGTTTCAACACATTCTCCCATACCGCCATCTTCTGCCTGATTATATGTCTTTCTTACATATTTGCTTTTTCCCTCTTCGGTATATCGCCATATTTCGTAGAAAGAGCCACCTTTTTGTGTGTGGTCTGCATCTTTGTCATCGTGAAAAAGCGCCATATATTCTCCGGGGTTTTCAAGTGCCACCACGTCACCCATCGCACAGATACCTGCGTAATCACCCATTACCTCAAGGTCGGTCCAGGTGTTACCTTCGTCTTCGGATACAGCTTTTCTCAAAGGATAAAACCCCGAAAATAAAACAATACGCTTCTTTCCGTCAGCATCAGTTGTTCTGTAAACTGTAGGAACTTCCATCGAGGTAACGAACGATTCGGGAAGATTTTGCCTTTCGCTCCAGGTGATACCTGCATCAAAGCTTTTCTTCATAACAAGACTTCCTCTGCCGTGACCCTTGGGATAAAAAGCTATGATAGTTTTGTTATCGTCAAGCATAACACTGCTGACCTGACCTAAATACACGCCATCTTCTTTATCGACTATAGTCTGCCTGAAGGTCTGGGCATCTAAATCTATAAATTTCATTTTATTATCTCCTGTCTTGTATTTTATTTATTGTACCGAGAGTTTCCTTGCTCTTTTTAAGGATGTAATCGTAATCAGCACCCGTTGAAATCATATTGATTCCCATTGAATCGTATCTCTTTAAAGTTTCCTCATCGGTTGCAAAAGTGGAAACACCTACTGTTTTGCCCTCTTTTTTGAAAGCAGAAATAGCTTTTTCGGCAAGCGCTAAGTTCTCTTCACAGAATACATCCCCAAGTCTGCTTATCGAGCCTGACAAATCGTGCATTCCCAGAATACATCCGTCAAGATACGGTATTGCCGCTATCCGCGCAGCATCTTCCGCAGCACTTTTTAGCTCTATCTGCACAAAACGGCACATCTGCAAGTGCCCATTAGCATAGTAGTATTCCTCGTTTTCAGGATTATATCTTATAGCGCCCTTAGGTCCGCAACCCCTTTTTCCGTATGGCGGATATAAGGTGTATTCAAGCAACTGTTTTGCGTGCTTGCTGTCACGCACCATAGGAAAAATTATTCCGTCTATTCCCATTTCCAGAACTTTTTTCGTTATTGTCAGGTCATCTGAAGGCACTCTTACAAATACAGGAGTGTTATCATGCTTTGACGCAAGCAGATGATGATAAACATCATTCGGCATCATACCCGTATGCTCCATATCAATCCACAAAAAATCATATCCCACAGATGACATAATTTCACATACTATCGGATCCGATAAATTCACATGGGTTCCGCAAACTTTTTTGACAGCAGTAATTTTTTCTTTAATATTCATAGTAATTGCGCCTTTCGTTGACAGTTTTAATTAAATAGACTATAATTATTTTAGTTTTTATATTCCGAAAAATCAAGAAAGGATGCCGACATATATTTTTCAGGTATGTCGTATTTTTCCAATAATGAGTACAAATAGAAACGCTTTGCAAAGCTATCATATTCTGAGCAATCGCAAGCTCGGACTATTATGCCAGTTTATTATCAAGGAAAATTTCAGCGATGGCAATATCTACAGTGACCATTACCATTTTCACTCGACATATGAAGTACACGTTGCCATAAAAGGGCAGACTAACATTATGATTGAGGATGACACCATTCTTTTAAACGAAGGTGATATCTGCATAATTCCGCCCGATACCGTCCATTACGTTTATAAAACGGAAGACTCCCACAAAACAGGGTTTCGGTTTACCTTTTCGGCTTTATCAAAACATTCCGCAGAACTTTACAAACTTTTTGAGCACTCTTTCGGGTCGGTCAAAGACTATTTCATAATCAAAAACCATGATATTTACAAGAAATATCTGAGTGTTGCCTGTGATCTCGCATCCGAGTCGGTTCAGGACTTTGTAATTGCAGAAATGCTTTTCCTGTCACTTTATGAAATTGCAACTGTTATGGATGGCACTAACGAAATAGGTGATCACGAAGAAAATCACTCCCTCATTATTTTATCCGAACGGATAGAGGAATTTATCTCCGCAAACTACAACAGAAAACTTTATCTTGAAGAACTGGCGGATCATCTACATTTGAGCAAACGACAGACAGAACGCATTATTAAAAAGATTTTCAATACCTCTTTTAACGAACTTCTTAACAAGAAACGTCTGATGATTGCTAAATTTATGCTGAAAAACACCACACTTGCGGTTGATGAAATTTCACAGCAACTTGCCTTTGCGGATAAAAGTTATTTTTACCATAAGTTCAGGGAGGCTTTTTCAGTAACTCCAGGAACATACAGAAAAAACGCAAACAAATGAAGCTTTGTAAAGAAAAAAGACGTAAAACGGTGGTTTTACATCTCATATAACTGACACATAGGTATTGTATACCGTAACCGCAAGCAAAAATATCCCCAATAATAAATAATAAAGTGATGATTTTTTATGTCCTTTAATTTTATTTTCTTTTGAAGTAATAAATATTGTAACAGTAAAGCACAAAAACGTTATCGGCATTGTAATATCGTAAGAAACCGCCTTTGTTATTCCTAAAGCCGCAAAAGCTACAGTTAAAGCTGAGAAAAACAGTTTTAAATTATGCATATCAGCACCCCTTGTGTCTTATTTATTAAATTATAGCATTTTTTATAAAGCAGTTCAATATAAAAAAGACACCGTTTGGTGTTTTTCTCTCTTATAGGTTTTGTTGTAATCATAACCACAGTAAGTCCAGGTCACTAAAAATATGCCACCGGCATATTTTTTATACGCTCCCTCCGAATCCACCTTGACGGAGATTTTAGTGATATTGTGCCTACGGCACAGTGATATTTTTGCTATGCGAAAGTGATATTGAAACCTGCGGTTTCAGTGATATTATATTCGCCATAGAACTGGGCGAAGCCCAATATCACTCGGCGTTAGCCGAATATCACTGCGAAGCAATATAACTCACCGTAAGGCGAATATAACTGAAAAAGACGATTGCGAAAGCAATCTTCTTTTTCTTGGTGGGCGAGGGTGGATTCGGACCACCGAAGCAATGATGCAACAGATTTACAGTCTGCCCCCTTTGGCCACTCGGGAACTCGCCCAAATATTAAATTAAAAGAAAAAAATGGAGCTGGTGGACGGACTCGAACCCCCGACCTGCTGATTACAAATCAGCTGCTCTACCAACTGAGCTACACCAGCGCTTATATTTTCTTGGTCGGGGCGACAGGACTCGAACCTGCGGCATCTTGGTCCCAAACCAAGCACTCTACCAAACTGAGCTACGCCCCGTTTTTGGTGGCTTGTCATTATCGACAGCTTTTATAGTTTACCATATAGCAAACCATTTGTCAAGCTTTTTTTCAAAAAAAATATATTTTTTTGAAAAAAATTAAGCCCGAGGGTTTTCCTCGGGCTTTTAATCGCAAATTATGCAAGTCTTGCTTTCATATCCTCAAGCTGTTTTGCCATTTCTTTGGGGAGTCTGTCGCCGAATTTTGCATAGAATTCTTCGATGCCTTTAGCATCTTCCATCCAGAGATCTTTATCAACGCTCAAGAGGTCTTTGATTGTATCAACAGAGATATCAAGGCCTTCGATGTTGATGTCCTCAGGTTTGGGTTCGTAACCGATTGCAGTTTCAACTGCATCAGCTTCGCCGTCACAACGGCTGAGAATCCACATAAGAACACGCATATTGTCGCCGAATCCGGGCCAGATAAAGTGACCTTCGTCATCTGTTCTGAACCAGTTTACATTGAACACTTTGGGAGCTTTGTCGCCAAGTTTTTTACCCATTTCGAGCCAGTGTGCCCAGTAGTCACCCATATTGTAACCACAGAAAGGAAGCATAGCCATGGGGTCACGACGAACTACACCAACTGCACCGGCAGCTGCAGCTGTTGTTTCGGAAGCCATGATAGAACCTACGAATACACCGTGTTCCCAGTCAAAGGACTGATATACCAAAGGAGCTGTTTTTGCGCGTCTGCCGCCGAATACGATAGCAGAAATCGGAACACCTGTAGGATTATCAAATTCCTTACTGATGCAAGGACAGTTTTTAGCAGGAGCTGTAAATCTGGAGTTAGGATGAGCAAGTTTATTGCCGTCAGCAACATATTCAGGGCCATTTACTTTAGCACCTTTCCATTCAGTTGCATTAACGGGAGGATTCTTGTCAAGGCCTTCCCACCATACAGTCATATCATCATCGTTGATAGCAACGTTTGTGAAGATTGTGCCCTTTTCAGTAGAACGAAGAGCATTGGGGTTGGATTTGAGGTTTGTACCGGGAGCAACACCGAAGAAACCATTTTCGGGGTTGATAGCCCAAAGACGACCGTCATCACCCTGACGAAGCCAAGCGATATCGTCACCTACTGTCCATACTTTATAACCCTTCTTAGCGTAAACTTCGGGGGGAATAAGCATAGCGAGGTTTGTTTTACCGCAAGCAGAGGGGAAAGCGGCACAGATGTATTTAACTTCACCTTCAGGATTTTCGATACCGAGGATAAGCATATGCTCAGCCATCCAGCCTTCGTTTTTACCCTGATAGGAAGCAATTCTCAAAGCGAAACATTTCTTACCGAGCAAAACGTTTCCGCCGTATGCAGAGTTGATAGAGCAGATTGTGTTTTCTTCGGGGAAATGAACGATATAACGTTTTTCGGGATCAACATCAGCTTTGGAGTGCAAGCCACGAACGAAGTCGTTGGATTCGTCACCGAGCTGTACAAAAGCCTGTTTACCCATACGAGTCATGATGTCCATATTGAGTACAACATAGATAGAGTCAGTTACTTCAACGCCCACTTTGGACATTTTGGAACCGATGGGACCCATGGAGTAAGGAATAACATACATTGTTCTTCCTTTCATAACACCATCATACATAGGGTCAAGCATTGCATGCATTTCTTTGGGATCTTTCCAGTTGTTTGTGGGACCTGCGTCCTCTTTGTTTGTGGAGCAGATGAATGTACGGTCTTCCACACGAGCAACATCATTGGGAAGAGTTCTGTGGTACAAGCATCCGGGAAGTTTTTCCTGGTTGAGTTCGATCATTTCGCCTGTGGAGATAGCTTCTTTCTTCAAGCCATCAAGCTGTTCATCACTGCCATCGATCCATACAACCTTATCGGGTTTGCAGAGAGCTACCATTTCGTCTACCCACTGCAATACATTTTTGTTATTGGTAAGCATTTTATTTACCCCTTTCACTTATATATTCGAAAATTACCAATTTTCCACAAATATTATTTTATTATATAATTGTCAAAAAATCAATAGCTAAATCGTTAATAAAACTACATTTTTTATACTTGAAGTATATTTTGCTAAGATTATACAGTTTTAATGGTTGCTTTTTCGATTTTTACTTCTTCGTAAGGCTTATCGGCATAGTCAACACGGAGTGCCGCAATTTTATTAACCACATCCATACCATTTATAACCTGACCAAAAACAGTATGCGCACCATCAAGCCAGGGAGTACCGCCTTTTTCGAGATACATTTCTTTTACATCGGGCGGTAACACTTTGCCCTGACGCTCAAGCATTGTAAAAAGGCGTTTGTCCATTGTTTCAGGGCCTGCCTGAACTATAAAGAACTGGCTTCCGTTTGTGTTGGGACCTGCATTTGCCATCGAAAGGGCACCACAGAAGTTTCTTGCCTCATCGGAAAACTCATCTTCAAAAGAATGACCCCAGATACTTTCGCCACCCATACCTGTTCCGGTAGGGTCACCGCCCTGAATCATAAAATCTTTGATAACCCTATGGAAAATGATGCCGTCATAATAGCCTTTTTCGATAAGTCCCACGAAGTTTTCCACGGTTTTTGGAGCAACTTCGGGGAAAAGCAAAACCTCAATTGTTCCCATATTTGTTTCTAAAACTGCAATTTTGTCGTCTTTTTTTGTTTCTCTGAAATTTACCATCATAATTCTCCTTTATTCTGTTTCACCGATAGCCGCTGCATCAATTTTAGCCTGTTCTTCTGCTGCTTTTTTCTTAAAAGCTTCAATCTCTTCTGCGCTCAGGCAGTTATCAAGACTTTCAAAGTTTGCAGGGTCATACGTTGAAATGACTACACTTTTTATGACAATATCCTCTTTGGGGCGTTTTACTGTAAGAATTTCTGTGCCCTGTTCCTCGGCTTTTTTGAGTTCCTCTTCAGTTATCAGGTCTTCAACATATCTGGCATTTGCCATAGCATTGACAATATCCATACCTGAGATAACTTTTCCGAACACTGAATGATACTGTGAATAAGCAGGTATGCCGCCCATAATTTCAAATGCAGCTTTAAGCATTACCGGATAACCTGTGTTTTCCATCTGTTCACGGTCATAGTCGGTAAGCGCAATATCACCGAGAAGGAACGAGCGCGAATCGTAGTAATAATTAGCAAAAAGTCCTCCCTTGCCATAAGTTATGGTGCAAAGACTTCCCGCAAAAGGCCAGAGATTGTTGGAATACTGTACTTTCTGCGGCTTTCCGTCAATACTATCGGCTTCTGCGCCTTCTTTATCAGAGCTTCCGAACGCAGAAAGCATATATTCGGGTTCAATGCGGAAAAAGTTTGTGTTATTATAATATCCTTTTTCTGCCAAAGCCTTGAAATTCTCCACTATTTCGGGCACCTCGTCAGTATAAAGCAGCACTGTCACTTCACCGAGAGTTGTGTCAAAAATCGCAATTTCATCCCCTGCATTTGGTTCTTCAAGCTGAATATAGTTGATGCTTTCGGGGTTTATGCCGGAATTTCCCATACAACCGGAAAGCAATATAACAGCAAGCAAAATGGGAAATATCTTTAATATCTTTTTCATTTTAAGTCCTTTCATTAAATCCTTATAATTTTCTGCAAAAGTGAATGAATAACAAGCCAGATTAAAGGATAAATATACATTACAAATGGTGTAAGCTGTTTTGTAGCGCCCAAAAATCCGAAAACCGCAATAATCAATGCGCCTAAAGCTACCGAGCAGATTGCGACAATCAAAGCGATTTTCATCATAACTCTTGCTTTTTTTGCGGCAGAAACGGAACAGGACATAGAGTAAAATGTTCCGTCATTTACCGAAACTGCAGGGCGCACCTTTACAGGCTGACTGCATTCTTCATAAAGCTTATTGAGTTTAGTCGGCATAATTTTGAAGAAATCAGCCTCAATTCCGAACACTTTTGACAGTCGCTCTTTTGTAACGATACAGTCTGAAGTTTTAACGGCAAGCGCCACATCGCTTTCAAAAATCATACGGACAGCTTCCTCGGTTTCAATAGTGGGCTGGAGTGAGAAAACAAAAACGGCGGTAAGTTCACCCGATGCCGAGAGATAAACCAAGTCACTTCCCTCGGATGTAAATCTTTTCTCGTAATCGATGCTTGGAACACGGATGTTATGAGTTGCCATAAGCTCGCGGTTACCGATAAGAATGCGCCTGTTATCTATCCAGGCAGAAATTCCCTTTCCATCCTCGTAATGAAGATTTTCAGCACGGCTCAAAAGCTCGGTTTTGCCTTCTATTATTCTCAAAAAGGTATGTGTGAGGATACTGTCGGCGCAGTTAAGAACGCTTGCGGCATCTAAAATAGCCTCGTCAATACGCATTCCTTCAAATGTTTTAATCCCATTTAAAACAACCGACTCCTGCGGAAAAAGTTCCTTAGCCTCAGTTACCATAGCATTTACATCACTGTATTCAACGCCACTTTTTTCACCGCTTATAAGGCAGTTAAAAAGTGAAGTTACCTTTGAACATTTTAAAAGTGGCGAGCAAACCGCAAAAAGGTTTACCGCAGAAGAGAATATACATACAAAAGCAGTAAGCACTGTCATAGCAAGATGCTGCTGTAATGTAAAAAGGAAGACAAAAAGTGCAACAAGCAATGCACAAACCGTACCAAATATCGTTATATCCCTTGCCATTTTATCGGTAGCGTCCATAGAAAATGAAAGCTCGGTAAAATCCGAAATCTCCTCAACGCGCCTGTTGACGACAGGGTAATGATTATTATTAACAAGCCCTTTTACAAGTTCTGTTGCGGCACGGTTATCCCAGATGATAAGCCCTTCATATGTATCGTCCATATTTTTAAGGGTTCTGATATTGGTAAGTGCTGTTTTTAAAGTCATACTTTTTGCAAAATACGAAAGCGCCATTATCAGTATTCCGACAGGCAGGTACTGATGAATATTTGCATTTGTAAGACCTTTCGGGAAAACAAGCTGAGTCAGATACTGTAAAATACAGAAAATATACGCAACGGTCGGTATAATATCGCGGTTTTCCTCCATTTTTCTTATAGATTTTAATCCGCTGATAATTACCGGTATACTGAAAATTCCGGCAACCACCCCGATTACACCTGCTATCAGGAGTATTGTGATATGCGGTGAATCCGAAAGCTCTGCCGCAGCATTTGAATAGATTATCATCGACATACCAAGGGATAAAAGCGAAAGCACCAAAAGTAAAATTCCTTTGGCTACCGCCGCATTCTTTTCGCTTAAGATAATATTTTCCCACTGCGCAAAAGGTGAAGACTTAATCTTTTCAACAAGTTTTGAAAACGAAGGAGCAACATCTATTCTGCGGTCAGCATCGGGGTCTTCGCGTTCCCTGTTAAAATGAAGCTGTAAAGATTCGGTGTTTTCTTCCTTTTCTACATCAGCTGCAACGGGTTTCGGAGGTTTTTGTCCATCCCTTATCGTTTCGATATCTATTGATATAGGACCGCTGTTTTCGATTTTGTGGACTTCCTTTTCGGAAGATACTTTCTTTATCTGTACTGTGTCACTACGCATAACAGCCTTCTGAGTCACAAATCGTTTTGTGGGAAGCTCTTCTTCGGTAACATCTTCATTTTTTTCTGTGGAAATATCATTAATCAATGCATCTACATCAAGTGAGTCTTCGGGGGTCGATTTCAAACCGACTTCCAACAAAATATCATCCAGAGAAAAATCTTTATCGTTCATTCGGTTTTTATCCTCCTTTTTATTTTGGTGTAAATGCTTTGAGATTACTGCGCTGTCTTGCCACCTCGTACATCACTATTCCACCTGCAACAGAAGCATTCAGTGATGTGATTTTTCCTTTCATCGGCAAGGTTACAAGTACATCGCATTTTTCTTTTAAAAGTCGGCTCATTCCTCTGCCTTCAGAGCCTACAACCAAAGCCACTCCGCCTGAAAAATCAGTCTGGCACCAAGTTTCACCATCCATATCACAGCCATAAACCCAGACACCTTTTTCCTTAAGCTCGTCCACGGTTGATGCAAGGTTTGAAACCCTCGCAACAAAAACATGGGCAGCAGCTCCTGCCGATGCCTTATACACAGCGGGAGTAACACCCACATTACGGCGTTTCGGGATAATAACGCCGTGCGCACCTGCGGTTTCAGCAGTTCTTATAAGCGCACCTAAATTATGAGGGTCTTCAATTTCGTCAGCAATAATAATAAACGGTTTTTCGCCTAAGGACTCAGCTTTTTCAAGAATATCTTCAACTGTATGATACTGCACCGCAGACAAAGTAAGCAAAACCCCCTGATGATTTACATCGCCTGCCATAGATGACAGTTTTTGTGCTGAAATTTCCTTTACGGGGTATCCTTTTTGTTTTGCAATTGAGATAATTTTCAAAACAGAACCTGTCGCCTGTCCGCTTGCCACAAAGACAGTATCAACTTTGTCCTCACTGTTTAATGCTTCGAGCACTGCATTTCTGCCTGCCACCACATTTTCATAAGAAGTTTTTTCCTCTTCTTTTGCAAAATTCTTAGGTTTTCTGAAGTCATTTCTTTTAAAATCGTTTCTTTTCATATTCTCACGCCCATCAAAATATTTATACAGAATTATTGTAACATATTTTTTTGTCAAACACAACGGGAATTTGACAAATTTTAAAAGAAAATATAAGCAAGGGCGAGTAGTAACATAGGGTCTGACTCCTCTTCGATAAGCAGGAGAAAAAGACAGAGCAAAATCAGTCTGTCTTTGTCCATACTTTTTAGCATATTTTTAACGGGATTTTTTGGCAAATCAAAGGTAATGTTACTGCTCTTTATCTTTTCTTCCGACCTTTTTTGCATTTCGCGCACCCTTTTTTCGGCATCGCGTTGCATCGCCATAATTTCCGATGAGGTATAACCGCTGTTAAACTGTGCCATACATTTATCCTAACAAATCAGTAAGTATTCCGCTTTCTTTGAGTTCGGGAAACACAGAAACCAGTTTCATAATTTTTACCGCTTCGTCAACTTTTTTCTGCCGTTCTTTTTTCAAAAGCGGTTTTAAAGATTTAAGGAGGGTTGTGTTCGCATTTTCCTTATTAAAGCTACCCATAAGCTTTTGAAGTTTCAAAATATCATCGGGCGAAAACGGACTTTCTTCTGAAGTTTTTTCCTCTTCGGAAGAAAAACCTAACATTTTTGTAAGTTCATTTAACTGTTTTGCACCTTCTTCGCTTCCCAGAAAATTTTGCAAAGCAGTGGTTAAATCTTCCATAAAATCGCCCTTTCCAAAGCTATTCGCCGAGTATTTTTTTGAGAGTCTGCTGTGCTTCTTTTGTGTTTATAAGTTTCTGCGCAAGCGCAGGATTTTTAAGAAAAGTCTGCAGTTTCTTGTTTTCCTCCGAATTCAAGTTTCCTAAAACGCTGTCAAATTTTCCTGCTTCAAGCTGAGATTTTAAAATTTTCGGGTCCTTTCCGAGTTTTTCGCCTACCATATTAACGAGTTTGTCAAGATTAGGATTATTGTTCATATTATCACCTTTCCATTTGACCTGTTTGCAAGTTTATATTATACTTATGATAAGAAAGTTGAATTTATTTTATCGAAAGGAAATTTTATGCGTATAATTGTTATTTCAGACACACACAGACATTTTAATTCGCTTTACGACATAGTTGTAAAACACAAAAATGAAGCTTTTATGTTTATTCACTTAGGTGACGGGCAAAAAGAGGTGGAGGATATGCTTGACCTTTTCCCCGACTTGAATCTCATTTCAGTAAGAGGGAACTGCGACTATGCTTCAATGCAGCCCGAAACTCGTGTTGTTTTTGCAGGTGATGAGAGAATTCTCTGCACTCACGGCTTTACGCTTGGGGTAAAAAGCACGCTCGAGCATCTCAAAAAACGGGCAAAGGAAGAAAATTGCCGTATTGCATTATATGGCCACACCCACAAAAGTGACACCAGATATGAAGATGAAATTTATATCTTGAACCCGGGAAGTCCGTCCGTACCCCGTGACAGCACCCCGTCTTACGGTATCATTGATATCGAGAAAAACGGAATTTTACCATTCATCGTAAAAATAAAATAGCCGATGCTTTTAGCATCGGCTATTTGTTATTTCATCTTATTCTCAACTGTTGCGAGCATACCGTAAAGTCCTGCATTGTTGCCGAGTTTTGCGTGTCTTACTTCAACGCAACGATAACTCGGCATAATCTTTTCGGGCAAAAGCTCATTGATTCTGTCAATTATGTACTGCTCATTCATAATTCCGCCACCAAGTACGATACAAGTGGGATTGAAAATATGAGTAAGAGTTACAAGGCCTAAAATAATTTCGTCAATCCAGGCGTTAATGATTTCTTCCGCTTTTTTCTGACCTGCATAAAACTCCCTGAAAATCACTCTGCCGCTACCCCATTCGGGATTGGCATCGTAAGAATTTTTGACAAGAGCTGTACAGGAAGCATACTGCTCATAGCATCCTTTCTGACCACAGGCACATTCTTTTCCGTCAGGGTGAACTAAAATATGTCCGATTTCGCCTGCAACGCCTTTAGCACCGCCGTAAACCTTACCGTCAATGACGATAGCACCACCGACACCTGTACCATGGGTAAGGCAAATAAAATCTTTTTCACCCACTGCGGCACCGTAATATGCCTCACCGATAGCCGCTGCATTTACATCATTTTCAACGAAAACAGGCTTTTTATACTCAGCTTCAAGCATACTTTTAAGCTCAGTCCCTGTATAATCGGGGATATTTTCGTTTGCGAAAATAATGCTTCCTTTTTCGCTGTCAACCTGACCTGCAGTTGAGATTCCGATAGCATCAAAATCTTCACAGGCATCGATAATTTTTCTAATGTTTTTAAGCAAAACTGCGGCACCTTTTTTGGCTTCGGACTGAATTTCGTAAGCATTTTCCATCTTGCCGTCAACCATAAGGGCTGTTTTAATCGCAGTACCGCCTACATCGAGTGTAAGTATCTTCATTTTAATACCTCGGATTATTCAATAGCTGCAACAAAGCGTTTTGTGATGTCACGGGGTCTTGTGATAGAAGTACCAACTACTGCAGCAAATGCACCTGCATCGAGTGCTTTTTTAAGCTGCTCGGGCACCCAGATACCACCCTCTGCGATAACGGGAACAGAAAGTTCTGTGGAAAGGCGTCTGATGAGGTCGTAGTTGGGAAGTTCAACACCTTTTGTATAAGAAGTGTAACCGTGCATTGTTGTACCAACAAGGTCAAATCCGAGTTCTGCCGCTTTGATACCTTCTTCATAGCAGGAAGCATCAGCCATAAAGAGCTGATCGGGGTATTTAGCGCGAACTTCTTTAAAAAATTCTTCTAAAGTTCTTCCATCGGGGCGAAGTCTGTTTGTAGCATCAATAGCGATAATGGAAACACCTTCAGCTACCAGAGCATCAACTTCCTTCATTGTAGGTGTGATGTATACATCGCAATCACCATAAACTTCCTTGATGATACCGATTGTAGGCAAATCAACAGCCTGTTTGATAGCGTGGATATCCACTACTGTGTTACAACGGATACCTGCAGCGCCGCCTTCTTTTGCAGCAAATGCCATTTTTGCCATAAATTCAGAACCATACAGGGGTTCATCGGGCAAAGCCTGACAAGAAACGATAAGTTTACCTTTGATTTTTGCTAAAATTTCCTGATTTGTCATAATTATTGACCTTTCTGACCACAAAATTTTAAGAAAAGCCTTACCGTGGACAAATAAGGCATATTGTCAATTAAGATTATACCATATAAAAATATAAAAAACAATACAAAAAGAAAAATTGTGTTTAATGGAAGTCTATGCGGGCGAACACAGTTCGCCCCTACATGATTATAGCCAATTTTCATGCAAAATTGTAGGGGCGACCTTTGGTCGTCCTTTTGGGACGATGTGGACATAGTCCCCTACAAAACATTTCCTCAATGGGAATATTTTTATAAATATCAATAAAAATGGAAAAGGCCCTCATAAAGAGAGCCTTTTCCCAGAAGAAAGAGAGATATATATAAGGGGACTAGCAAAATTTATATGGGTTATTTAACCCATGCGCCGTCAGCGCCTAATTTGTAGCCGTCAACAGTTGTGTTTTTTGCCATCTTGCCGTTAGCAGGTTCAAGGTAATACCAAACACCTTTTACTGCTTTCCAGCCTGTTGCCATAGCGCCTGATTCTTCGAGATAGTACCAGTCGCCGCCATCAAGCACCCAACCTGTTGCCATAGCGCCGCCCTGAGTGAAGTAATACCATTTACCATTCACTTCTACCCAGTTGGATTTAGTCATAGCACCACTTGACTGCATATAATACCATCTGCCGTTGTCAAGTACCCAACCAAGTTTCATAGCACCTGTTGAACCGAAGTAGTACCATACATTATTTACCTCGTACCATCCGTTATCAACCATAACGCCACTGGATTTCAAGTAATACCATGTACTACCGTCTTTAACCCAGCCGGTTGCGAGATATCCGTCAGTACCGAGATAATACCAGTCGCCATTTACTTCTGCCCAGCCGGTTACAAAATTACCTTCAGCATCTTTAAGTTTATAACCGTTTGTAGCTGTAAACCAGGTGTAGCCTTCTTCGGAAGGAGTTGCAGTTTCTACGATATCTTCCTTGGAATCATCGTAGTAAGCGCCTCCGCCACCGCCAGCACCACCGGAATGGAGATGCTGGTTAACGCCGTAAGTACCGATCTTATTATCAATAGTTGTACCTTCGGAGAAGCTTTCGATAGGTTCTTTTTCTGTATATGTGCCCTTGATGAGCTGATAAGAATAATCATAAACGGAACGATGAATGGAGTTTGTAGCGATAGCACCCTGATGGATACCTTCTACAGCCTGATACCAAGCTCTGTAAGAATTAGTACCATCCATACCATTTCTCACAGCACCGTTTAAATAATCGAGCCAGAGGTTGTATCTGTGAGGATCTTCAAATACACGGTTATCGAATTCCATTTCAAGACCTGCCTGAGCGTAGTTAGCATCTCTTGCAACTGCATCGAGCCAGTTGTTTCCAACTTCTTCACGGCTATTGGGAGTATACATATCGCCGAAGAAGTGGTTAGGCTGAATTGCTACAGCATCATAGCCGATATCATCGAGGATAAAGTAACCATTAGCGTACTGGAAAGGAATCCAGTATGTCTTGTAACCGAGTTCATGAGCCTTGTTGTTGAAGTACATATGGTAAGAAGGAATGTAACCTACCTGCTCACCGAGGTAATAGAAACCACTGAAGTCGATGTATTCGTAGTTACCTGCTTCAAAACGTTCAAGTACCTGGTAGAACCACCAGTCAACACATTCCTGCCAGTCGTTTCTTACGTTGGGATTATACTGGTCAACTACTGTCCAGTTGTAGTATTTACCATCAAGAGGACCGAATTTCAAGGAATTGGGGTCTTCTGTGGAAACTCTTGCAGCACCAGGATGCATTACAACAAGTTTAATTTTGTAATCCTTGTATTTTTCAGCATCAATTTCCATAAGCTCTTCACGGGCAATTCTTGCTGCTTCGTTTAATTCATCTACATCGCCACCGTCTTTAAAGGTCTTGTCAAGATACCAGTACCAATCATCAGCAGAGGGTGCCCAGTAAGAAGTACCTACGTCTTTGTTATACGCTGTACCGGAAGGAGTTCTTAAACCTAAAAGACATACAGCATCGTACATTGTATCTAAAACTTTGTTGTTTGTATCAACATATGTGAGGTATGTACGGAATCTTTCCTTTGTCCAGTTACCACGGAAGGTGCCGGTTGCAGCATTGTATGCATAGTAACCATTGTAGCAAAGTACAAGGTCATTGATGTAGTTTGTTTCTTCATCGGGTTTCTGGTAATCACGGCCTGAGTCGAGGTTTCTTGTACCGTTTGCATCAATAGCACCTTCGATCTTGCCGTCATAACCATAAACTTCGATTTCGTCAATCATATTGGTACGAACCATTTCGATATCAACACGAACATATCTTGCAGTTACTGCAGTAGCTTCTGTAGGTACAAGGTCACGGATACCCTGAGACTCTATTCTCCAACCCCATGTGCAGATTCCGCCCCACCAACAACGCTGATAGTACCACTGTCTTGACAAGGGGTACCAGTTTTCGCCATCCATGGAAGCATATGTAAATACTGTCCAGGGATGTTCGGAAACGCCACCAAATCCTGTACCTTTGGAATTAAGCTTGATAGAAACCACAGATTTTACTTCTTCAAAATCAAAGATAATGGACTGATTCTGCTGAGATGTAGAAGGATCGTCAGCAACAACCTTATAACCTTCGGTATATTTAACCCAGGCAGGGTCGTTTGTGTCGTCAACACCATAAATACCGTCAGTAAGCTGTTTCAAACCGATATCAGGCTGAGTGTTGTCCCTGTCCTGAACGGGGTAGGATGTATAAGGTCTGTTGAGCGCAAGGTTATAATAACCTGAATCAGAAACTGCTTCGGAAGCTTTTGAGGTTTTGCCTCTCTTACCAAATGCTTTGATTTCGTCAACAGCTACATACACATCTGCATCGTCAACTGTTTCGAAGGAAACCTTTAAGTATCTTGCATAAACTTCTGTTGCGCCTTCGATAAAGCCATTGAATGCAATGGAGGAATCCCATTTGTATTCTACATCGCCCTCTGCAGCATTATAAGGAGCTGTGTAAATAGCGGACCAGTTGCTGCCGTCAGAAGAACAATAGA
The DNA here is from genome assembly GCA_045615345.1 of Fumia sp. Taxonomy (GTDB): domain Bacteria; phylum Bacillota; class Clostridia; order Oscillospirales; family Ruminococcaceae; genus Fumia. The sequence continues at coordinate 124,254 of JAZLER010000032.1, forward strand.
ATGTTACATTCTGAGGAGCAGCGATATTGTTGGATGCATCATTTCTTGTAGTAAGTGAGAATTCGCTGATGGAGTTGAATGAACCCATATCGAAGGTAACTTCAACCTTGTTCTTACTTTCGTCAGCACTCTTTTTGAAGCCTGACCAGTTTCCATCGAACAATGTACCTGACTGCATATACATACCGTCTGTAAAAAGGCCGGGTGTACTTCTGTAATCAGCAGGACGGGAAACCGCATAGCTTTCACCCAAAAGGAGGTTGAATGTAGCACCTTTATCGGGATCCAGCTCATAGTCACCATGAGGCATTGCTTCTTTATAAACGGAGATTTCGTCAAGGTAAATTGCACTTTCAGAACTCATTGTAACCTTAACATACTGTGCGGTTACAGCAGTGTTCATATAGTAGTTGAAACGGTTAACACCGAGTTCAGCAGTAACATTTTTGTCAATTGTAAACAAGTTCCAGGAAGTACCATTATTGGAATATTCAACCTTGATAACAGAAGGAGCTTTAATTGTCATCTGTTTTGTGCTTGATGCCAGTACACCTACCTGAACCTGTTCGAATGTCTTAGCTTCACCCAAATCAAGTGTTACAGAGAAGTCGTGATATTTTGTATAGAAGGAGCCGTCTTTTGCTTCTTCTTCGTAAGAAGATGCACCATATCCTGACCACGCAGCTTCACTGTAAAGTGCAGTTCCGCGGACACCATCGGTAAGTTCTTTCTTATCTGCATCAAGAGAAATGATCTCAATTATATCTTTTCCTGTATCTTTATCTTTACCAACAACAATGGGTATACCTGCTTCCCATGACGTAGTGTAAGAAGCATTAAGGGCAATGTTGTTTGTATCAACATATTCTTCATCGGGATCCTGAGCAAATACAGTCTGTTCCTTAAGAACTTCGATTTCGTCAATAAGTACTTTTCCGTTTACGGGGAAAGTAACCTTAACATATCTTGCAGATTTGCCTTCAGGCCATACAAGCTGTGCCTTTGTTGCAACTGCATCGGTCACTTCTGTATCAGTGATTGCAGCCTTTTCAGGAGCAGACCAGTCAACCTTGTTATCAGAGAAAGAAACATTTACTTCTTCGGGGAAGTTGTAACCGTTTTCTTTATCACTTAAGAAACGAGCTTCAATCTGTTTGAAATCGCGAACTTTTTCAAGGTCGATAACAATTTCAGCATCAGTTGTGTACTCAACCCATCCGCTGTCAGCAGAGTTGAATGCACCACGTTTTGTGTTGGTGAGTTTTTCAACATCTGCAGAGTTATTGGATGTATATTCCTTTTTCTTCGCAAGGTTATTGGAACTTGCATCGGGGTTATCTTCGGATTTGGCAAGAATCTTAATTTCATCGAGGAACAACCATCCATCAGGAGACATAGTAATTTTAACATACTGTGCATCGACAGGTTTGTACATTGTCATCTTATGAGAGAATATGTAGTTACCTGTGGGGAATCCCGAAATGTTATCTGCACCGAGTTTTTCCCATTTTTCTTTATCGTTTGAAGCGTACACTTCAAAAGTTCTTGTACCTCTGATAGCACCTGAAGAAGACCAAAGGAAACCTGCATGGATTTCTTCAAATGTCATCTTTTCACCGAGGTCAAAGATAAAGTCTACGGGTACTTTTGCGTTATATCCGGACCAGGGAGCTGCCTGCCATTCGGTGGAGTTGCTGGATACGCCATCAGTAAGTTCTTTTCCGTCTGTATCGGGATAGTCGCGGCCTGCAGAAGCAGATACTGTGTAGGGTTTACCCAAAGCAATATTGTTTTCTGCAGATTCTTCCATATATCCGTGAGGGGTTTCACCTGTATCTTCGGTATATGCATAAATTTCATCAAGGAATGTCCAGTTTGTAATGTTAGAGAATTTAAATCTCAGACCATTGGCAGTTATCGGAACATTATCTTTTGCAACGAACACGAGGAAGTATTTAGAACCTGCACCCTCACTGTCGATATTACCTTCGAAAAGCTTTGTCCATTCACCACCGATAAGACCTTCGATGTGAACAGTACCGGGGATGCCGATACCGGATTTCTTTTCGTTCATAACACCAATCTGGATTTCTTTAAAGGTTTTTTCTGTTGTGAAGTTATCAAAAGCTATCTGCAACATACCGCCTGCGCCTTTGAAACCTACACTGTATCCGGTACCCGAGTTCCAGGAGGTAGTTTTATTGCCGTCAGTAAGTTTTGTGTAAGAGGTATCTTTATATGTACCGTGGAAAGTACCATTTGTTGTGTAAGTTTCACCGCGCATTACATTGGTACTCTGAACAGCAGCAACTGTAAGAGTACATTCAGCACTTTCAATTGAATCAGAGTAGCCTTCTTTTGTATTTGTGATAACTACCTTGTATTTACCACTGTCGGAAACTTTAGCAGAGTCGATAACCACAGTATCAGTGTTTGTACCGAATGCTACACCATCTTTATACCACTGGTAGGAAAGAACTCCACCATCTGTGGATGTGGAACCGATATACAGAATAACGGGTTCTTTTGCATTGGCAGACATAGTTGCGGGCAAATTCGTTGTAATAGAGGGTTTCTGCAAGTTAAGACCTGTAGGGAATACAATTACCTCACATACGGAACTCTTAACAGTTTTTGTAAAACCGTTCAGAGTGTTTCTTACTTCTACATAGTATTCACCGCTGTCAGCAACCGCAGCAGCATCAACTGTTAATGTGTCACTGTTTGTGCCTACTTTTTCGCCATCCTTATACCACTGATAAGAAAGTACACCACTGTCTGATTTATAAGCTTCAACGGAAAGTGTAAAAGAATCACCTTCGTCAACATTCTTAAGAGTTACAAGGTCAGATTCAATATAAGGAGTCAGAGGTTTTACAGGTGCATCTGCGTATGCATAAATTTCACCGATAAAGGACCATCCGCTTGCAGCAGGAATACCTACTCTTATATACTGAGCCTCAACGGGTACATCGAGTGGGATTTCAAAAATATATGTTGTGTTCTCGGGAGCATCCTCGGGAATGGCTCCTTTGTATGCCACTTTATATTCTATGCCATCTGTGGAATAAGAGAACACAAACTCACCCTGGGGGTAACCGATACCACCGGAGTTTCTTGAGTTAAGTGTGTAAACTGCAAACTTGTCGATTTCATAAACATCATCAAGTTCCAAGGTAATATCAGATGTACTACCTGCAGAAATACCTTTGAACGCAGACCAGCCACCATCGTGGAAGCTGTACCCGGGTTCATGACCATCGGTAAGCTCTCTGCCGGAATCAGGGTAATTTGTATGTGCAGCAATAGATGTTTTATAAGCCACACCTTCAAGCACATTTCTGTATTCCGTTTCGAGTGCACCAAAAGCAATGCCGTTCGGAATAGTGCTTAAAACGAGTACAGCCGCTACAAATGCACTGATTACTCTCTTTAAGCTTTTAAGTGAAAGTTTATTCATCAAAGTCCCTCCTAATTTATTCTCATAATGTAAACTACATAAAACAGAGATAAACTCTCTTTATAATAAATTGTACTTCATTTTCAATTATAAGTAAAGAACATTTTTAGGCCTTTTTGACCCGTTTTTTTGGTTTCGTAAAAATCTTAAAGAAATTCTAAAAATATTTAATGTTTTTGACTATTTTTTCTGCGTTTTTGCAAAAAAATTTTTCAATCTGTTTTTTTCAAAAATTTAACAAAATACACAATTTTAACAAAACAAAGATTTTTATATCCGAAAAATGCCAAAAAACTCCTCTGACATAACAGCCAGAGGAGTCCTTGTTATTTTTTCCAGACTATGAAACCATAGCTTTCGAGAATCTGAAAATATTTTGCAAGTCTTTCGTAAAGAGGATGTGCCTTCTCGCCAAAATGAGCATCGACATCTTCGCCAAGCATCATAATGGTTTTTTCACCGTTCAGAAGAGGCCATACAAAGCTTCCCATCTCATCGAGATGAACATAACTCACTTTGGGTTTTTTAAGAATGAGCTGACATATCTTGTTGAAAAAGCCCTTGTTTTCAATTTCCAGAGTTACAATACCGTCTTTTTCGGTCCAGTTATACTTTTCATTACGCCGTGGTATCCGTTCAAGATAGTTTTCGTTCTTTGCTTTCTTACTCATATTACTTTACGCGTTTTTTCCATACGGTAAACTTGAGCAATGTGAGAATGATGATTGCAAAGAGAACAAGACCGCCGATGTTCATAAACGGAGCGGAAAGTCCGAATCTTGCAGAAAGGTCGAGAGCAGTATCCACACCAAATACAGCAAGCAATGCGAGCAATATACCAACCAAGCCTTCACCTGCGATCATACCGGAGCAGAAGAGGATACCATCGTTAACGATTTCTTTCTTTTCGCCTTCAGGGCGTTTCATCTTATCAAGAGCAAGACGAACAAGACCACCCACCATAATACAAGCGTTAAGCTGTACAGGGAGGTAAACACCGATAGCAAAAGGAAGTACGGGAATACCAATCATTTCAACAATAACTGCAATAAACACACCAACAAATACGAGTGCCCAGGGGAGATTGCCTTCCATAACGCCCTCGATAATGAGCTTCATAAGTGTAGCCTGAGGAGCAGCGAGCTGTTCGGAACCAAAGCCCCAAGCACTGTCAAGAAGGTACAAAGTACCGCCGATAGCGAATGCTGCAGCTATTACACCAACGATTTCAGCATACTGCTGTTTTTTAGGTGTAGCACCCAAAAGGTAACCTGTCTTGAGATCCTGAGAAGTATCACCTGCGATAGCAGAAACGATACAGATGATAGAACCGATTGAAATTGCACTGATCATACCTGCAACACCTGTAGTACCTGTAACTTTCAAAAGAAGTGTTGCAATAAGAAGTGTAGCAATTGCCATACCTGAAACAGGGTTGTTAGAACTTCCTACAAGACCTACCATACGGGAGGAAACTGTTGCAAAGAAGAAACCGAATACAACTACAATTACTGCGCCAAGCAAGGAAACAGGAATTGTGGGAACGAGCCATACGAGCAATGTAAGAATTGCTATAGCGATAAGAACAACCTTGAAGTTCATATCAAGTGCTGTTCGTTCGCTTGAAACATTTGCAGAACCTTTCATACTCTTCATAGCGCCGCTGAATGTTTTAACAATAAGAGGCAGAGATTTGATAAGGCTGATGATACCACCTGCTGCGAGAGCACCTGCACCGATGTATCTGATGTAAGAGCTCCAGATAGCACTTGCGCCACCTGCTGCGTACATTTCGCTGATAGGCGCTGTACCGGGGTACAAAGTAATATCAGCACCGAAAAGTACGATCAAGGGAATGATTACAAGCCATGCAAGAACACCGCCAGAGAACATATAAGAGGAAATTCTTGCGCCACAGATATAACCAACACTCATTACAGCGGGATAAATCTGTGTACCGATTTCACCTGCAAAACCTTTTACAGAACCTGAAATCTCACCTGCAACAACTTTGAGTCCGTCAATAATGAATTTGAAAATTGCCGCAAATCCCATACCTGCAAATACAGTAGAAGCATTTGCGCCGCCTTCTTCACCTGCAAGCAGAACTTCAGCACAAGCTGTTCCTTCGGGGTAAGGAAGTACTCCGTGTTCTTTTACAATAAGCGCATTACGCAAAGGAACCATAAAGAATACACCTAAAAGACCGCCGATTAAAGCAATTATGGTGATTTCAACGATATCGGGCTTGTCCATTTTGCCTTCAGCAGCCCACAAAAAGAGAGCGGGCAATGTGAAAATAGCGCCTGCTGCCAATGATTCACCTGCAGAACCTAATGTCTGAACAATGTTGCTTTCAAGGATAGAGTTTTTACGCATAATAATGCGGATAACACCCATTGCAATAACTGCAGCAGGGATTGAAGCCGACACTGTCATACCTACTCTGAGTCCGAGATAAGCGTTTGCTGCGCCGAAAATAACCGACAAGAGAATACCCATAATAATGGAAGTAACTGTAATTTCGGGAGTTACCTTGTCTGCCGGAACATACGGCTTAAATTCTTTTTTGTTTTCCATAACTATCTCCAATCTGAAATTAGTTTGAAATTATTATACTATAATTAATTAACAAATGCAACAAAAATTATTTACATCTTGATAAAAGTTCACACAAAAGATTAAACATACGGATTGTTGAGGAAATGCTGAGGCGTTCATTCACAGTATGAACCTCCCACATATCGGGGCCGATGGAAATACAGTCAAGCCCTTCTATCTTTGAGGAAAACACTCCGCACTCAAGCCCTGCATGAATAGCTTCGACCTTGGGTTCTTTCCCGAAAGAATCTTTATAAATTTCCTTGTAAAGCTCTCTCAAAGAAGAATCCTGTTTGTATTCCCAAGGAGGATAATATCCGCTCGACTCAATATTATCTGAAACGAGGGAGAGGAAAGTGGTAAGTTTTCTTTTCAGCGCTTCCATCGCACTTCCCTTACTGCTTCTGAGCGAGAATAAAATTGTGAGAGTTTCTTCTTCGGTTTTAAGAATACCAAAGTTTAAGGAAGTTTCCACAAGTCCTTCAATATTAACGCTGAAAGTCATAACGCCATTGAAAGCAGAGGACATACTGTAGATGATTTTTTCTTTTAAAGTTTTTTCGAAAACCTCGTATTCACCCTCACTGAGCGCTGTTACAACAGGGGCAAAATTCGGTTCTCTGTCCAAAATTTCTTTTTTAATTACATCAAGGCACTCGTCTGATTTTGCAATAAACTCGTCCCTTTCATAAACGCAGAGTTTAAGCTCGGTGCAATTGGGGATTGCGTTGCTCTTATCGCCGCCGTTTAACGAAATTATATCAAAGTCACAAACGCCGTTCATATAATTCAAAAATCTTCCCGCTAAGATGTTTGAGTTAATTCTTCCGCTGTTGATTTCAACACCCGAATGTCCGCCTTTAAGTCCTTTAAGGGAAACAGTAACCAAAGTGCCTTTTTTGTTTTCTCTTTTCACATTAACAGTAGCTTTTACATCGGTACCGCCTGCACAGGAAACGATAACTGTATCCTGTTCTTCGCCATCTAAGTTAATCATTCTTTTGGATTTAAAGAGCGCTCCGTCAAGTGCCAGTGCGCCATACATACCTATTTCTTCATCGGTTGTAAAAACAGCTTCAATGGGTGGGTGAGGGATGTTATCGCTTTCTAAAATTGCCATAATCATTGCAACAGCAATACCATTATCTGCGCCCAATGTTGTACCTTTTGCACGGAGCACATCCCCGTCAAGGAAAGTTTCAATCCCGTCTTTTAAAAAGTCTGTTTTACTGTCTTCAGTTTTCTGGCACACCATATCGATATGTCCCTGTAAAATAATCGGAGCTGAATTTTCATAACCTTTTGTGCCGTTTTTGTAGATTATTACATTTTTAAGGTCATCTTGCACATATCTGAGGGAATTCTTTTTTGCAAAATCTACACAGTACTGTGAGATTTTCTCCATATTTCCCGAACCGCGCGGTACAGCGCAGATTTCTTTAAAGATTTCCAGTATTCTTGTAGAGGACATTTTATTTTCTCCTTTAAAACGATGTTTTTTGTTAGTATACCAAATTTTTAAGTTAAAGTCCACATTTTTTACAAGTTTTGTAATTTTATAGTAGAAAACAGGAAAAATATATGTTACAATAAACGAAAAAGAAAGGAAGTATTATTATGGTAATCAAAGTTAATAAAGAAAATTTCAATGATATTAAAAACAGTGATAAAAAGGTTTTGCTCGATTTTTATGCAGACTGGTGCGGTCCCTGCAGAATGGTTTCTCCGATAGTTGACGAAATTGCCGAGGAAAACCCCGATTATCTCGTAGGAAAAATCAATGTTGACGAAGAACCTGACCTTGCCTCCGAATTCGGTGTTATGAGTATTCCGATGCTTGTAGTTTTGGAAAAAGGTGAAATCAAAGACAGTTCTGTCGGCGCAAAACCCAAAGCACAGATTCTCAAAATGTTAGAGGACTGATAATGGATAAAATTTACGATATAATTATTATCGGTGGAGGACCTGCGGGGTATTCTGCAGCACTCTATTCGTCAAGGGCAGGTCTTGATACTCTCGTTATTGAGCGTATAGCGCCCGGTGGACAGCTCACCCTTACCGATGTTATAGACAACTATCCCGGTTTTGAAGAGGGAATTGATGGTTTTACATTGGGTATGAAAATGCAGCAGAGCGCTGAGCGTTTCGGGGCTAAGACCGAATACAGTGAAGTCTTATCGGTGGATTTCACGGGTAAAATCAAAAAAATCGTAACTACCGATAAAACTTACCATTCAAAAGCCGTAATAATAGCAACCGGTGCCAACCCACGCGAGCTCAATGTTCCACTTGAAAAAGAACTTACAGGCAGAGGCGTTCATTATTGTGCCCACTGTGACGGGCGATTTTACAAAGACAAGATAGTTGCGGTGGTTGGCGGAGGAAACTCAGCAGTTTCGGATGCACTTTATCTTTCGAATATTGCAAAAAAGGTTTACCTTATCCATCGCCGTGACACATTAAGGGCAACCAGAATCTACCACGATCCTTTGACGAAAGCGTCCAATGTTGAATTTTTATGGAACAGCTCAGTGTCGCAGATAATCGCTGACGACAAATTCAAGGGTATTATTTTGAATGGTGGCAAGGAGCTTCTGTGTGACGGACTTTTTGTCAGTATCGGAAGAAATCCCGCTACAAACTTTTTGCAAAATGCAGTGAAACTTGATGGCAACGGCTACATCATCGCAGATGAATCAACAAAGACAAATGTTGAGGGCGTTTTTGCCGCAGGCGATGTGCGTACCAAGGCGTTAAGACAGATAGTTACTGCCGTTTCCGATGGTGCAGTAGCAGTACAATTTGCAGAAGAATATATAAATCATTTCGGAGGTTAATTATGCTTGAAACCGGACAAAAGGCTCCTGATTTCACCTTGCAGGACAAGAATGGTAAAAATGTTTCTCTTTCTGATTTTTCAGGTAAAAAGGTAGTTCTTTATTTCTATCCAAAGGATAACACCCCCGGGTGCACTCGCCAGGCTTGTGCCTTTGCAGGTAGTTATAAAGAATTTCAGGATAAAAATATCGAGGTAATAGGAATAAGTAAAGACAGCGTATCTTCACACATAAAATTTGCTGAAAAGCATAATCTTCCGTTTATTCTGCTTTCCGACCCCGAGCTTCAGGCTATACAGGCATACGGAGTATGGCAGGAGAAAAAACTTTACGGGAAAGTGAGTATGGGTGTGGTTCGTACCACATTTGTTATTGATGAAAACGGCAATATCGAGCATATTATGCCAAAAGTAAAACCCGACACAAACGCCGAAGAAATCTTAAAAATGATATAAAAAAAGCTCTTCTTTCGGCGTCTTCAATTAGGGAGAAATCGGTTTTTCACGAATATTTGCTCCGCCTTATTGTCACAAAACCTTGTAAGACATCAAGTATTACTGCGTTTTTGTGACTTCAAGGCAAAACAAATATATTCGTTACAAAACTGCTAAGCACCCAAATCATTAACTTTTTTGATGAAATAAAAGGCAAGAGCCTATGGTAATGCTAACGCATACCATAGGCTTTTAACATATCAGTTCGCAAATAAAGTAATGGTTTGGGCGAATTATCCCTAACTGAAGGCGCCGTTCGAAGAGCCTTTGATTTTTTGGAATTTAAACAAGCTTATTAGGGTCTACAACATAGGTGCCACAAGCAATTTTAATTGCATCAATAAATGCAAAAATATAACCTAAACCGCAGAAGAAAGACATAATAATTCTGAAAATACCTTTTTTGCTTTCGCCCATCATAAAGTTATGAATGCCAAGTCCGCCAATAAAAACAGCAAGAAGAATCATCACCACTTTATCCTGACCATTTAAGTTATTGTCATTTGCTTTTTTATTTGCCACACCACAGTTAAGACAAACATCAGCGTTTGCTGTCATTTGTTTACCGCAGTTGGCACAGTAATTATTTCCTTCACCAACTTTTACTCCGCATTTAACGCAGATAGCCTGGTTATTATTCATAATTTCACCACAATTTTTACAATACATAGGATTACCTCCTTAAATTTGTTAAAGCTATTTTATCATAAAAAAGCTTTATTTGTCAAATTTTCTGCCCAGTTAATCATAAAACCGGCAACTATAAGTGCAAAAAGTAAAATATTTAATTTCTTATTTTTGAATATTCCGCCGTCCCGTAAAAAAGCGACAAACATCAACGGTAACGCCCAGAACATTTTATGATAGGAAAAGGCTTTTGCAAAATCAAAATTAAAAACCGAAATCCATGCCCTTGTCATTCCACACCCGGGACAAGGGAGGCGAAAAATTGTATAAAATGGACATTCAAGCGATGTAAAATACAAAACCAGCGCATACAGGGAAACAATTATAAAAACTATAATTTTAGTCTTAAAATCAGATATCCTTTTCATAATTTATGATCTTCTCCTCATGAGGAACAAGCTTATATTCCTTTCCGTTGAAGATAAGAGTACCGCCCGGTATCGTTGAAACAACAGAGAGTTCTTTTTTATCAAAACAAACTCTTACTTCGCCATCATTTACAGGGACGGTACCTTCTATTTTTTCAAGGCCACCAAGATTTGGTTTTACACAGAAAGTTTCATAAGCAGGTGAAGTGGCATAAACACCAAGGTAATATCTGCCAAAAAGATATATCGGTGTAGCACCCCAAGCGTGACAAAGGGATTTTGCAAATTTTGTGCCATACATTGCATAATGCTCAATCCCTTTCATAGTGGGATCGTATTCTTCCCAAATAGTCTGTGCACCAAGCTCTATCATACCACCCCAGTAATTTGTAAGCATTTCTTCAACCTTTGAAAAATCGCCCAGTTTTGCCAGAACATCAAGTTCATAGCCTTCAAAATAAGGAGTTGTGATTTTAGTTACACTGTCATTTTTAAGAACATTATCCATAATGCTTTTAATCTGTTTTTCGGTTGCAATACCATGCATTATTGCAAAAATGTTGGCATGCCTTGTCACATTTTTCTTACCGGAAGAATAGCTGTCAATAAATGCACCTTTTTCCTCATTCCAATAGTATTCGTTCACCTTTTTAATAAGAACTTCACTCTTTTGCTCAAATAAACATTTTTCTTTTCCGAGCACACCTGCAATATCAGCCATCACGGAATAAACTTTAATCAAAAGCATCTGCTCCGCGCACAATGCACCTTCCTTATCCATATCCGACCAGTCAATAAAAGTCCAGTCATCACCGATTCCTTCAATAAATCCGTCTGCATTTATACGGGTTTCACAGAACTGCAAGAGTTTACAAGCTTTATCATATATGCGACTCAGGTATATCTTATCCCCATATGTTACATAATGCTCGTAAAGACCTATTATCCACAACAGACTATAATCAAGAATAGTATTGATATGTTGCTCAAAGGGTTCTTTTCCAATAAGCCCTGTCAGAGTTCTCTGCTCTATCTCTTTATCTGCAAAAAGATAACGATTCACCTTTGCACTCTGGTAGGCATCACCTGACCAGATCCAACGGTCTCTTTTTATTCCGTCAAAAAATCCCTCACGACAATTCAGTTGAAAAGTATATTTTGATACATCGTAAATTTTATTAAAAAGCTCATTATTACACTTAAAAAATCCTTTTTGTTCAAGTGGGAGATACTCATAATCTGCAGCAACCGAAAGTTCACCTTCACCGCAGGTTATATGTATATATCTGAAAGCACGCTGTCTTAAACGATAGCTTGATTTGCCTCTTATATGCTCGGAAATTACAGAATTTTCGGTATCAAGTGCTTCCTCGGGGCTTTCTCCGTAGCAAACAAAGTATTCCTTATCTGGTGAGGCATCGGTAATATCTATAAATCCAAAAAGCTCTGTGCCAAAATCATATATAGTTCCGATGTCAGTTTTACTGACTTTCAAGGGAATCTTTTTCTCATATTCAAACGGAAAAACTTCAGGATTTTTGTCCGCGCTGTCAAAATATACATTATATCCCACTGGCTCAAAATCACCTGCAAAATGATTGCAAGTCCAGCTTTCGTCACTGGGACAAACATCACTTTCCACGAAAATGGCAGGGAGCCCACTATAATTTGAAACAAACACTTCAACTGTATGTTCGCCCGGTGTAAGTTCAATACGTTCATCGGCACGATGAGCTATAAAATCAACACCCACATATCCTTTCCCGTTCATGTGACAGATAAGATAACCACCATCGCAAATGAAAGTTTTCCTGAATTTAACATTGACATATGGTGGCGATATTCTCCAGAACGCAGGTCGATGGTATTCTTGTTCTTCTCGACGCATATGCACCTGAGTTATATGATAATTTTCATATTCCCCATAATGCCAGATCCAGTAACTTTTCATCTTACCTACTCCCTTTATTTTAAAAATTATCCTTAAGATAACCTAAAGTTCTTTTGCCTGCATCGAAAATATAGTTCCAGTCGCCGCCTGCAAAAATCATATCAAACTGAAACTGTGACCAGAATTTAACGGTTTTCTCGTCAAATCCGCCTGCAAGGCCCACATATTTACCGCTTTCTTTGATTATTTTCATTGCACGGTTTATTTCGCTGACGGTATTTTCTCCAAAAACATCCAAAAACTCATTGATAGAACCCGACAAGTCATTCGGACCAAAAATAAATCCGTCAAGATAAGGAATTTTCACAATTTCAGAAAGTTCGTCAATGAAGTTTTTGCTTTCAATCTGCACAAATCTCAGCATCTCAAAACTTTGATTTTTTGCATATTCCTTTGCATCTAGACCACCGTATTTAATCGCACGCATAGGCCCGAACCCTCTTGTGCCATCGGGTGGATAAAGGGTATATTTTATAAGTCTTTCAGTTTCCTCTTTTGACTGGACAAAGGGAAAAAGCATCGCATCAGGACCTAATTCCATAATCTTTTTTGTAAAAGTAAGATCGTCCTGAGGGACACGCACCAGCGAACAGATACCGGCAGAACGTGCGGCATTAAGGTGGCAAAGTACCTCCTTACATGACATATATGTATGTTCCATATCAATCCATACACAGTCAAATCCGACATTACCGAAAATTTCGCATATAGCAGGGTCAGAAAGACAACACAGTGTTCCGTTTATTCTCTTGCCTGTTTCAAGCATCTCTCTTAATTTATTCATAGAAATCATCTCCCTTGCATTGATTTTACCATATTTTCCGGTATGTGTAAATATTTTTAAATATTTTATCATATTACCCCTTTACTTTATTAAATTTTTGTGTTATAATATGAAAAACAGCGTAAAGTTGTTTTCAAAATTTTGAAAGAATGGTGATTTTTATGAAAAAAACATTGAGCTTACTTATGGCACTCGTTATGTCCCTTGGTATCGTTTTGACAGGTTGTGGTAACAACACTGACACCAAAACATTGGTTATGGGTCTTGATGATTCGTTCCCTCCTATGGGTTACAGAGATGACAACGAAGAAATCGTTGGTTTCGATGTAGATGTAGCAAAAGCAGTTGCTGAAAAAATGGGTGTTGAACTCAAACTCCAGCCTATTGACTGGGCAGCTAAAGAACAGGAACTCAACTCCGGCAACATCGACTGCATCTGGAACGGTTTCACAAAAACTCCCGAGCGTGACGAAAATATGACTTTGTCTATGCCTTATATGAAAAACACTCAGGTTGTAGTAGTTTTAGCTGACAGCGATATCAATACTATTGCTGACCTCGCAGGTAAAGTTGTTGATGTACAGAGTGGTTCTTCCGCTGAACTTGCTATCGACACTATCCCCGAAGTTAAAGCAAGCTTCAAAGAACTCGTTGCTATTTCCGACAATGTAAAAGCTATGATGGACCTCGGTATCGAAGGTGCTGACGCAGTTGTTATGGACGAAGTTGTTGCAAGATACTATATGGCTAAATCCGAAGGCAAATATCGTTTGCTCGATGAAAAACTTGCTGACGAAGAATATGTAATCGGCTTCAAAAAAGGCAACGACAAACTCAAAGACGAAGTTGAACTCGCTTTGAAAGCTTTGAAAGAAGAAGGCAAACTCGCTGAAATCGCAGAAAAATGGTTCGGCGCTGATATCACAACAATCGCATAATTAAAAATTTGTAAAATGTCTTACAGCAGGCGGTACATACTGCCTGCTGTTTTAAGCGTAACCGATGAATTTGTCGGTTACACCTGACTAAAAGATTGGAGGAAAGAATGTGAATTTCGATGCGTTTTTGAAAGCAATTGATTTTGATATGCTTTCAAACCTCATTCCCCAGATGCTTAAAGCATCGCTCGTAACGGTGGAGATATTCTTTCTCACCTTAGCGCTTTCCATTCCGCTTGGATTCATAGTATGCTTCGGCAGAATGTCAAGAAATGTTGTTATCCGCGAAATAATAAAATTTTATCTTCTCATAATGCGCGGTACACCGCTTATTTTGCAGCTTATTTTCTTCTATTTCGCGCCGGCAAGTCTTTTCGGAATTACAATCCCGAGATTCTGGGCTGCAATTTTAGCATTCGTTTTGAACTATGCCGCATACTTTTGCGAAATTTTCAGAAGCGGTATCGAATCTATCCCTGTAGGTCAGCATGAAGCCGCCTTTATTCTGGGATTTAATAAATCGCAGACTTTCTTCCGTATATCCTTACCACAGGTTGTTAAAAGAATTCTCCCCCCTATGGGAAGTGAGTGTATGACACTCGTAAAAGATACAGCACTTGCCCAAACTATTGGTGTTGCCGAAATGTTCAGACTTGCGCAGACAGCAACCACAAGGGAGTTTTCTATCGTACCGATTTTTGTTGCAGGTATTTTCTATCTTGTTATGAACAGCCTTGTTTCAATAGCTTTCAATAAGATGGAAAAATCCCTGAGCTACTACGATTAAGGAGGAAAGATATGAGCGTTTTAACTGTCGAAAATGTTAAAAAGAGCTTCGGCGATTTAGAAGTTATAAAAGATATTTCTTTCTCCTTGAATGACGGCGAAGTTCTGGCAATTATCGGTCCTTCGGGTTCAGGAAAATCCACCTTGCTCCGTTCAATCAATATGCTTGAAACGGTAGACGGCGGAACAATAAAAATCTGTGACGATATCCTCGTTACAGGCGAAAAACCCGTTTATGCCACCAAGGATTTACTAAGAAAAATCCGCCTTAACACAGGGCTTGTTTTCCAGAACTATAACCTTTTCCCGCATTTCTCTGTTTTACAGAACATCACCGAGGCACCCGTAAGAGTACTTGGAATGAAAAAGGAAGAAGCCGAAAAAATTGCCCGTGAACTTCTCAAAAAAATGGGGCTTTCCGAAAAGGAAAACGCTTACCCCTGTCAGCTTTCGGGTGGTCAGGCACAGCGTGTTTCGATTGCAAGGGCAATGGCATTAAATCCGAAGATTTTATTCTTTGACGAACCGACTTCGGCACTCGACCCCGAGCTTACAGGAGAAATCTTAAAGGTTATCAAAGAACTCGCCAAAGAAAAGATGACAATGGTAATTGTAACCCATGAAATGGCTTTTGCCAGAGAAGTTGCTGACAGAGTTATCTTTATGGACGGAGGCGTTATTGTTGATGAGGGTACTCCCGAAGAACTCTTCACCTCCGACAATAAACGCACAAAAGAATTCTTGGGAAACTATTATCAATCAGCTTTGTAAAAGAAGGACGCCTGTTCGGCGTCTTCAGTTAGAGAGAAATTGGTTTTTCACGAATATTTGCTCCGTATTATTGCAGCAAAACCTTATAATACATCAAGTATTACTGCGTTTTTGCTACTTCAATACAAAGCAAATATATTCGTTACAAAACTGCAAAGCACCCAAATCATTAACTTTTTTTGATGAAATAAAAGGAAAAAGCCTATGGTAATGCTGTCGCATATCATAGGCTTTTAATGTATTAGTTCGCAAAACAAGTAATGATTTGGGCGAATTATCCCTAAATGAAGGCGCCGTTGGTGTCCTTCTTTTTTTTAGAATAAAATTGTGCCCTCTGATAATACTCTTTAAAGAGAAAAGGGGGGATTTATACGGAAAACAATTTAAAAGTCATCAAAAAAATCCTTTTGTATGCTACACCAATCATTTTTATATATGTGCTGATACAAAACCCCGAAAAGGTAAAAGGGGTCTTCAAAAGTATTTTTTCGGTGTTTTCACCATTTTTTATCGGACTTTGCTTCACCTTTATTTTTAATGTTCCGTTAAAATTCTTTGAAAGAAAACTGCCGATTTCCCAAAAATTCAAAAGACCGCTTTGCCTTACCATAACCTATCTTTCTTTTTTCTCGGTAATTCTTCTTATATATTTTTTCGTAGTACCGGAATTCAAAAAAAGCTTTGAACTTCTTATTAAAAACCTGCCCGATTATATCGAAAAATTTGAACTTTGGCTTTCAAAACTTCAGACAAGATTTAATTTTGCCGAAATAAACTTGGATAAACTGCAGATGTTTTTCGGTTCAATGAGTGAAAACGCAGGCAGAAGTATGCCCCGTGTTCTGGGAAACACTATGAATATAGTAACCTCGTTTATAGGTTATGTCGCAAAAATTCTGATAGGATTTGTCTTTTCCGTTTATATTCTTCTGCAAAAGGAAAAACTCTGTAAAAGCTTGAAAAAAATCCTTTTTGCTTTTTTAAACAGCAAAAAGGTTGATTTTTTAACAGCTCTCGGCAGACTTTCAAACGAAATTTTTTCAAAATTTGTTTTCGGACAGTTCACCGAAGTAATTATAATAGGTGTATTATGTTTTACAGGTATGAAAATATTCTCGATGCCGTACGCACTTTTAATCTCGGTAATAATAAGCATAACAGCTTTTATCCCATTTTTCGGTGCTTTTATCGGCACGGGGTTCGGAGTTTTACTGCTTTTGGTAATTAACCCCGTAACCGCGTTATGGTTTATCGTTTTCATTATTGTTTTGCAACAGATAGAAGGAAACTTTATATACCCCAGAGTAGTAGGAAATTCAATAGGGCTTCCGGGAATATGGGTACTGTCCGCAGTAGTACTCGGAAACAGTATTTTTGGCGTAGCAGGAATGATTTTAAGCGTTCCCGTATCAGCGGTTTTTTACACCATTTTCAGAGGTTTTGTCGATAAAAAGGTCAGCGATAAACGCAATAGCGCCGGTGATAACTGAAAATAGTCCCAAAGCACCTGTTACAAGATAGCTCTGGTCAGGTCTTATACGATTGCTTATAAATATAGCTTCAGGGCCATCGTCATTATCTATGACATATGTTGCCGATCTGTGCCCTGCGAAATATGTCTTAAAACGCTTTATTCCCACAACTTTATCGGCAAGAAAATCTATAACAATAAGCAAAGTTGCAAGTATCGCACTTATAACAGAAACCATTATTAAAAGGCGTTTAAAAGTTTTCATAAACATACCTCCTTTGTTTAAGTATACCGCAAAACCATTAAAAATGCAAATTTTATTGAAAAACATCTCAAAAAGTGGTAGAATGAATTAAATGAGGTGATATTATGGTGCGCTATGGTGTTATCGGTACAAGCTGGATTACCGAATCATTTATACAAGGAACCCAAACTTTTGATGGATTAAAACTTACTGCAGTTTACTCAAGAAATACTGAAAAAGGTAAAGCTTTTGCCGAAAAATATGGTGCTGAGTTTGTTTTTACAGACCTTACAGAAATGGCACAATCTGATAAAATTGATGCTGCATATATCGCAAGTCCCAATGCGTTTCACTATGAACAAAGCAAGCTTTTCCTTGAAAACGGAAAACATATTATCTGTGAAAAGCCGATAACGGTAGAACCCGAAGAACTCATAAAACTTCAGGCCCTGGCTGAAAAAAACAATCTCATCTATATGGAAGCCATTATGATGCTCCATCTTCCTCAAAGAAAATCAATTAAAAAAGCTCTTGAAAAAATCGGCAAAATCACTTCGGCGAGATTTGATTTTTCACAGTTTTCTTCTAAATACAAAGCTCTTCAAAAAGGAGAAATCCCTAATATTTTCAACCCCAAAATGGCGACAGGGTGCCTTATGGATTTAGGGATTTATTGTATTTACCCCGCACTTGATTTTTTCGGTGAACCTCAGGAAATTTTAAATACAGCAACCTTTTTGCATACAGGTGCCGACAGTGTTGATAACTCAGTTTTCATCTACCCCGATAAACAAGTTAACATCTCCTGTTCGAAAGTCGGACAAAGTCATCTGGGCTCGGAAATTATGGGGGACAAGGGTACTATAACCATTTCTTCTATCTCAAAGCTTACCGATTCGGAGTTGATTTTGCATACCGGTGAAAAGGAAATCCTGGTCGGTGATATTGAAAAGCACATTCTTATGAGTTATGAAGCAAAAAGCTTTTATAATTACATCACCGATTTTGAGAATTACAAAAACGAATATCACGAGAATAATAAACTTACTTTGAAAGTCAGCGAAATTATGAAAAAAATGCGTGAAAATGCAAAAATTTCCTTTGATATCTGAGAAAGGTGGAGTTTTTGATGAAAAAAATTTTAGCAATACTGACATTAATTTCAATCTGCCTTTGCAGTTGTCAAAAAGCAGAGGAAATCAAACCTGCCGTAACAGAACCTGTACAGACAGTAAAGGTGGAATATTTCAAAAATCCGCTTACCGGTTATCCGGTTTTAACAAGGGACGAAATGAATTACAGACCCATTGCCGCTATGATCAACAACATCGGGGCGGCACTGCCCCATCGTGGACTTTCAAAAGCTGATATTATATATGAAGTTGTCGTTGAGGGCGGGATCACAAGAATGATGGCAGTTTTCGGCAACCCCAAAAATATGCCATATATTGGCCCCATAAGAAGTTCAAGACATTATTATGTCGATTTCGCACTTCCGTATAATGCAATTTATCTGCATTTTGGCGGTAGTCCTGCAGGTTATGACAGAATTAAATCCACAGGGATAAATAACATTGACGGTATGACATACAGCCGTGATTTTTACCAGGACAAGGCACGCGCCAGCTCCAAAGGAAAAGAGCACAGCTATTTTGTAAGTGCCGATGAATACTTCCCGCTAATGGAAATGGCAGGCTATGAAACAAAAGGGGAAACAAAAGCGCCGTTTGAGTTTTATGAAAAAGAATATTTCCCCGAAAATAAATCTGCAAACGAAGTTCACGCTTCATTTTCGGGAGCCGCAAGCAGTACTTTTACATACGATAAATCCACAGGACTTTACTCTAAAAAAAGAAATGGAACAAACCATATAGATGCCGATACCGGCAGTGTACTTCAGTACAAAAATATCCTGGTGCTCTTTACAAGCATCGGTAGTTACAACGGCGAGGCACTGAGGCGTGAGGTTTCCCTCTCCTCAGGAAATGGATATTATATCACAAATGGTGGCAGAGAAGAAATTTCGTGGAAGAAAGGTGCATCACAAAATCAGTTTGTTTTCACAAACCAGAATGGTGAAAATCTTAAAGTGAACCCCGGTAAAACCTACATCTGTATAATCAGCACCGACAGAAAAAATAATACAACTATCAAGTAAGGTGATTTAAAATGAACGATTTAAAAGTAAGTCTGCAGCTTTATTCGGTTCGCGATGAACTGGAAAAAGATTTTTATAATGGTCTTAAAAAGGTAAAAGAAGCAGGATACGATTATGTCCAGTTTTCGGGTTTATATGGCTATTCCGTAAAGGAAGTCAAAAAAATACTTGAGGAACTGGGGCTTAAGTGTGTTTCTATTCACTATGGTTACAGAAATATTGCTTACGAGGATAAGGCTGTCTTTGATGATCTCAAGTCAATCGGGATAAAATATCTGGCTATTCCCGGTATTCCCGTTGAAGGGCATAAAGGCGAAGAAAAGTGGGAAGAAACTGTTGAAATAGTTAAAAAAGCGGGAGAAGTTCTTAAGGATAATGGTCTTAAACTCCTCTATCACAACCACGAGTTTGAATTCAATGAGTATGAAGGCAAAAAAATTATCGACTGGCTTTATGAGGAATTTCCCGACATACTCCATACCGAGTTTGATACCTGCTGGGTGCAGTACGCAGGATATGACCCATGTGAATACTTAATAAAATATAAAGGCAGAAGCCCCGTTGTTCACCTTAAAGACTTTATCTGCAACAGATATGCAAATGCTTTTGGCGAAATCGAAAAGGTGGAAAAAGGGAAAGCAAGAGAAGAAAACGGATTTTGCCTTAAACCATTGGGACTTGGGCAGATGGATTTTAAGGCAGTAATTAAAGCTTCAATTGAAGCTGGCGCCGAAGAAATTGTTGTAGAGCAGGACGACTGGCCCGAACACACATCAATAGAAGCAGCAAGAATAAGCCGTGAATATCTGAAATCATTAGGATATTAGTAAAAAAGTCAGGAGATAAATCTCCTGACTTTTTTGTTATAAATTTAAAAATTTATATTGCATTTTTTATGTGGGCGTGATAATATAAAGGCGATGTGAAAAGAAAATTCTTTTCAAGTATAATTAAAGGAGTAATTCAAAATGGCAAAAGAAATTGACACAAATAAAAAATTAAAAGTGGGTATCATCGGTACAGGTTGGATTGCTGAAGCCCACATTTTCAGATATCAGCAGATGGATGATGTAGAAATAGTAGCAGGTGCTGATATTATCCCGGGAAAAGCTGAAAAGTTCTTCAAAGATTTTAATGTAGAAGGTGCGCGTTCTTATGAGAGTATTGATGATATGTTCGCAAATGAAGAACTTGATGCAGTAAGTGTTTGTACATACAACTCAACCCATGCTGAATGTACAATTGCTGCACTCAAAAAAGGCATTCATGTAATGCTCGAAAAGCCTATGTGCGTTACAACCGAAGAAGCTCTGGCTATTATAGAAGCAGAAAAAGAAAGCGGTAAAATTGTCACTGTAGGGTTCCAGCCCCGTTATGCTGAAAATGTAAAGAGAATCAAAAGGGTTGTTGAATCAGGCGTTTTGGGTAAAATTTATCATATCCAGACATCAGGTATGAGTAGATTTCATGGTATTCCTACACCATACGGCACAACATTCATCGAAGATGATAAAGGCATTATTGGTGCAGTAGGCGATATCGGTTGTTATGCTCTTGACTTTGTTCTTGACACAGTTGGTTATCCCAAACCTTTAACAGTAACAGGTCGTATGTCTAATTACTTCGGTAAAGATCCTGCATATTTTACAGCAGAAGGGAAACCGGCTGAATATGCTGAAATTTTTGGTGTAGACGATTTTGCAACAGGATTTGTTCGTTTTGAAAACGATCTTACAATGGACTTCAAGATTTCCTGGCATATGGTTACAAAGGCCCCTTGCGATGTTCTCTTTATGGGTACAAAAGGATCTCTTCGCATTCCTAACGGCGATTGGGACAAGCCCGCTATTCTACATACCGAAGTCGACAGAGCTCTCATTAATAGTGAAATTCCAAAACTTGATACACCCAGATATCCTGAAAAGGATGCTTTCTACCACAAATTGCGCGACTTCCTCGATGCAATCAAAGAAGGTCGCAAATCTCCCGTTCCCCCAAGCCAGATTCTTTACAACCAGGCTATTATCGATGGTATCGTAAAATCCAATAAAATTGGTAAAGAAATTGAACTTAACCTCCCTGATTTCAAATAATATAAGCAACAAAAATCCGCACCTTAAAAAGTGCGGATTTTTTTGGAAAACTTGAATTTTTATATTGATTTTTCAAATTTGATGTGGTAATATAAAGGCAACGGAGAAAATTTTTTCTCCTGAAATGTAAACGATTACACATTTTGAAAGGAGACATACAAAATGTCAAAAGGTAATCTTGACGCTTTTATGGCTAAAGGCGGAAATGACAAAGAAATTGATGTAAGTAAAAAATTAAAAGTAGGTATTATCGGTACCGGCTGGATTGCTGAAGCTCATGTTATGAGATATCAGCAGATGCCCGATGTTGAAATCGTTGCCGGTGCAGATATCGTTCCCGGTAAAGCTAAGAAATTTCTTGAAGACTGGAATGTAGAAGGTGCCCGTGCTTACGAAAGCATTGAAGATATGTTTGCTGCAGAAAAAGACCTTGATGCAGTAAGTATCTGTACATACAACGCAACTCACGCTGAATGTGCAATCTATTCTCTCAAACAGGGCGTTAACGTACTTTTGGAAAAACCCATGTGCGTTACAACCGAAGAGGCTCTCGACATTATGAAAGCTGAAAAAGAAAGCGGAAAAATCATTTCTATCGGCTTCCAGCCCCGTCTTGACCCCAATATGCAGAAAATCAAAAAAATCGTTCAGTCCGGTATCTTAGGTAAAATCTATTATATCCAGACAGGCGGCGGCAGAAACCGTGGTATCCCCACACCTTTCGGTACAACATTTATCGAAAAAGATACAGGTTGCATCGGTGCAGTAGGTGATATCGGATGTTATTCTCTCGACCTTGTGCTTAACGCTATCGGATATCCCAAACCCTTGACAGTAACAGGTTATATGTCCGATTTCTTCGGCAAGGACCCCGAATATTACACCGTTGACGGCAAACCTGCAGAATATGCTGAAAAATTCGGAGTTGACGATTTTGCAGCTGCTTTTGTTCGTCTTGAAGGCGGTATCATTCTCGACTTCAGAATTGCATGGCATATGGTTCTTGACACCCCCGGTGACACAATCATTATGGGTACAAAAGGTTCTCTCCGCGTTCCTTCCACAGGTTGCTGGAACGGCACATTGGATAAACCCCTTGTATTGCACTCTGAAATTGATGGTACTTTGGTTGAAACAGTTATTCCCAAGGAATATAGCCCCTCTTATCCTGAAAAAGACGGTTTCTACTACAAAATCCGCTCCTTCCTCGATGCTATCAAAGAAGGTGGCGAGGCTCCCGTTCCCACAAGCCAGATTCTTTACAACCAGGCTATCATTGATGGTATCGTAAAATCCAATAAACTCGGCAGAGAAATCGAACTTAATCTCCCGGAGGTTAAATAATGAGTGATTTGAAAGTCAGCTTACAGCTTTTTTCCGTTCGCAATGAATTGGAAGCTGATATGTACGGCACTCTCAAGGCAGTTAAAGAAATGGGCTATGACTATGTTCAGTTTGCCGGTTTCGGAAAGTACAACGCCTATGAAGTAAAAGAAATGCTTGACGAACTTGGACTCAAATGCATTTCTGCCCATGTATGGCCCAAAGAGATTCTTGAAAATGGTCAGGAATTTATCGATGGCCTTAAACATGTCGGCATCAGATACATTGCTTATCCTTATATGGGCCGTGACGGCCATATGGGTGGAGAAAACTGCGAAGAGTACTATGAAACTATAAGAAAAACCGCAGAAGTGCTCAAGGAAAACGGCATTGTTTTCCTTTATCATAACCACGAATTTGAGCTTTCTTTTTATGAAGGTAAGCGCCTTATCGATTGGCTTTATGAATCCATCCCTGCTGATTTGCTTAAGACAGAGTTTGATACCTGTTGGGTAAAATTCGGCGGTGCTGACCCTTGTGAGTATCTGAGAAAATATAACAGCAGAAACCCTGTTGTTCATCTTAAAGATTTTGTAAGTACAGGATTTGAACCCTGCTACGCTGTCAAAACCATTATTGATGAAAACGGAAACGAAGTTCAGAAAAGCACAAGAGAACTTAACAATTTCTGTCTGAAACCTTTAGGCCTCGGTATGCAGGATTTCCCCGCTATTATCAAAGCGGCAGAAGAAACCGGCGCTGAAGAAATCTGTGTTGAACAAGACGAATGGCCTGAACATACAGCATTAGAAGCCGCAAGACTCAGCCGTGAATATCTTAGATCCATAGGATACTAAAAATTAAAAGTCAGGAACAAAAAGTTCCTGACTTTTTTATTTGAAAAATGCTTCCAAGAATTCGGTTTCGGTACCATCGTACACCGCTTCGCAAAGGAAGGAATAAGTCATCTGGTCACCGTTTGCATAATAGATATGAGTTTTGCCCCCATATTCAAACAAATCAAGGTCACTGCAGTTGATATTTATCCCCCTCTGAAGAATTTCGTAGTCCTCATCAGAGAATGTTATACCTTCTTTGGGAATTCTGTCCTCGTCACTGTACATCATAACAGGGTTATGAAATCCTACTTCCCAATCTTCGAAATTTTTAGTTCTGTAAATATAAGGTGCATATCTGCAAGCGGGTAAAATTTCAAGACAAATCATATAATAATACCCGTTTGCGTATCGTATAACGGGACAAGCATTATACCTTTCCTTGGTATAAGAGCATTTATCGGGCATCATTTTCCAGTTTAAAAGGTCTGTACTTTCCGCAAAAAAGGTTGTGAAGGAAACCCCAATCTCAGGAATATCAAAACCTTCTTCGGGGCTTACCTCGATTGCCATAATATACTTACCGTCACCTTTGCAGACAGAAGTATTCCACAATCTGCGGTCAGGACAGGTTATAACATCCTTCTTCTCCCAGTTTTTAAGGTCTTTTGTGTAAAACATTTTTACAGTATGGCCACCACGGGAGTCGTGCCATTCTTCCTGATTTTCGGTAGTATACATCGTCATCGGTTTGTCATCATGGGTTGAAGTTGCAAAAGCATAAAGTGTATCCCCGTCAACAAAACCTGATGCAAAATAGCAGTTTTCACCAAAAGGCTCGGACACCTCATTTGTTTTTAAATTTCTTACCCTTATATACTGCTTGTTAACTTTTTCGTCAGCCTCGATACTCTCGACAATCATGGGAGTATCTTTAAAAATAAGCGGAGTCTGCTCCATACCGCGTTTTATTGCACCAAGTTTTTTAATAACGGGAGCAGGTCCCACTTTCTGATGAAGTCCGTATAAAAATTCACTCATTTTTCTTCTCCTAACTTCCGAGTTTCACATCACGGAACAATTTAACCTGATTATTTTTGATATACTCTCTGTCAAAAGAAACTTTCTTTTCAGTACTGAAAGCGTATATCTCATCTCCTGCCCTGGTATTAAGGTAAAACACACCGTTTTCTTCACTAAAAGGCAGCTCTGTTTTGAAAATAACACTGTTTGTATTTTCAAAGGCAATTGACAGTTTTTCTCCCCTTAATGAGGTTATCTTCGCAAAAAATTCACCTTTATCATAAATAGCTTCAATCTTGAAACCACCCTGAGCTACAAGCGAAAAAGCATAGCTTTTATCTTTTTTCACAGCGGGGAAAAGTCTTACCGTACCATCATAACTTTGCAAAAGCATCTCGTTTGTTGCGGTTGCGATAATCGGCAAAGCTTCATAATCAAAGTGCCTGAAATTATATTTGGGGGCAGAGAATTTTTCTTTTGTGTAATCATCTTCAACCTGATAGCTGTCCCACGGATTATGATAAATGTTAAGTCCATCAGGGCAATCAGCACCAAATCCCTGAGGATAAATCATCCAGGTGTTTATAGTGTTTTCAATATATTTGACAAGTAAATCCGACATACCCATCCTTGCAAGATAAATAGGCTCCATACACCATTGCATACACTTTCCGTCCTCGGAATTTTCATCACACGGTGCATGCAGACAAACACTGTTATAAACAAGATTATAAATATCTGTACCCTTATCCTTTATTCCGATATTTCCCGACGGGAATAAAAGCGACATCTCGATATCAGGGAAACCATAAGTATCGTGTCCCCTGTTCCCAAAGGTTCTTCGTTTAAGCTCATCAGTACCTGTGAGCCTGCCAATTGCCAGAACCTTATCACCCTTTATCTCATAGCCTTTACCGATGCCTCTTGAAAATTTTCCGTTTTCGTATTCATCATTAAGCATCGGCAGAGTTGTTTCCGTGTATGGGAAAAGGTTTTCTAAAATTTCTTTATATTTTTTATTGTCTTGTTTTTCTGTAATCAATGCGCTAAAAAGAGACTCTATCATCGCGTAATCGGTAATACTGTCATCATACAAAGGCGAGCCTTCATAGCAAAGGCTTTCCGAAATGCGATAAAAACCGTTTTCGTCCTTTTTAAGCTTGTCCATATAAAATTCCGCAACAGACTCCATAACGGGCATTATCCTTTTAAGATAGGATTTATTTCCGTTATAAAGATAATGTCTGTAAAGCATCATTGCAATCTGTGCACCCGGGGTAAAATTCTTGCCTGCTTCGATATCATTCCGTCCGAGTCGGTCACAGATATCACAATAAAACGCTCCTTTTGAATTTTTATATTTTTTTGCAAAATTCTGTGCCTGAGGTAGCTGATTTATCCTGAAATCATAGTAAGTTTCAAGAAGTTCGGGGTGATTTGCCGCATCAAGCGGATGACAAGCATGTTGCATATTATAATGGAAAAAGTGATTCCACGGCACAAAATCATGGTAAAATCCCCATAAACCATTACAGAAATGTGAAGGATATTCACCCTTCATTGAACTGTTTGCATAATAAAGATTAAGGTACCACAAATTTTCCCAATAATCATTTTCCGCAGGAAGCGAAACGAAGGATTTGCTCCAGAAATCCGCCCATTTTACCGAATGTTCCAGGTAAAGCTTTTCATAGCCTTTTTTGGCTGCATCGGTTACAAGTATTTTCGCTTTTTTGGACGCATCTTCCTTACTGTGTCCCGTAGCTATTGCAACAAAATATGTGATACTGTGTTTTTTACTCTGTTCGGTTTCAGCAGTCGCAGAATGCTTACCCATAGTCTTTAGATCAATTTTGTCGTCTGAAACAGGCAGACATGCAACACAAAAAGTTGTGCCGTTCAATTCCTGTACTATTTTTATTATTTTTTCATCCGCAAAAGAAGATGTTCCTGAAAGCCCTATACTTTTATCGTTTCGGTGAAAAAGATACCAGAACCACATAGTTCTGCTTCCCCATCTTTCAAGTTTTGCAGAAACAGGGAGCGCATCTTCGCTTTCAACCTCCATACGAACAACCGCTACCTTATCATCTGAAACAAAAGCGTTTACGCTGGTGTTCATAAAAGGAGTTTCTGCCGATATCCTTGCAGTACCGTCATAAAGAGAAAGTCTCGCCTCGAAATTCTCCTGATACAAAAATTCAAACGCAGGGCAATTAAGGTCAATAGTAACCCTTGCCCCGTGTCGACAGGTAGTGAGATTTTCACTACCTTCAACATAAGGCGCCTCAATCCAGGGTACGTCGAGGGACGCACAGCCCTCATTTATGGGTGCAGGTGCATCATCCCATAAATCGGTTTTATTGATGGCTATGTTAATCTTGTTCTCTGAAGTCCACAAAAGACACCCCATATCGCCGTTGCCTATCGGAAGCCCGTATGTCGCATCGTGCGAGGGAGTCCTGAAAACAACATCGTGACTTTGCAGAATTTCCTCATAATTGACATCGAAGCCTTTATCACAGCTCATTTTCATAATTCAATTATAACCCCTTCAAACGGATTGATATTATCAATTTCAAAAAACTGATAAAGTCCGCCGTATATATTATCTTGTTTTCGGGATTTGATTTTTTTGCTCTTTTGATACATAAAATGCAACTTTCCGCATTTTTTCTCTGTTCTCACAGCAACAATAACCTTTCCCGAATCATCATTTGTCGTATTGTATAAAGTAACGCAGATGCGGTTTTCGTCGGTTAAAGTTATATTTCTTATAAGGTGATAACTATCCACAAAAGAAATAAGTTTTCCTTTTGAAAGATATACAAAAAGGCGTTTTAACTGTTTTGCCTTAAAAGTATCGGAAACCCAGTCAAAGGGATAATATCCCGCTACACAAACCTTTCCGCCTTTTTGATTTTCATAGATACCAAGGCAACACTCAGCTGTCACATCGTCACGATAATCGACGATAGATGCGAGATTTTCGTAAGTTTCTTTTGCCTTCTTAAATCCGTATGCATCGTTCGGGTGAAAAGCCTGTCTGCCGTTTCTTGTACCTTTTTCGATACCCTCGTTTATAGGGTGAGAAAGATAATATTCCCTCGCGTCAACAGGAATTTCTTTTTCAGTTTCAAAGCCAGTTAAATCGGAAAATCCCATTTCATTTAATGTATCAAGGGCTTTTGAATCAAGGTAAACAGCTCCCGAAAGAATTTTCTCAAGTTCATGTTTCTCATATGCAAGTGGAGCCTTCCCCTTAAACATCGTAAGGTTTGCTTTATCCTTATGATAAGCTTCAGGCAAACCTAAAGTGAAAATTTCCCTTGCAAAGGTAGCGTACATTTCGCCGTCGGTGTCAAAATATCTTCCCTCGGGAACAGCAGACTGACTGTAAATACTCCAGCCGGTATGAACACCCTCAGGGGTAAGACCTTTTAAAAGCTCTGCTTGTTTTTTGTAGAATTTATTGAGTTTTGCTATAGCTTTCAGGTGCGGAATAACAGTTTCCGCCTTTTCGCCCGTCTCACCGGGAACGATATTGAATGCCGCACCCGTACAACCTACTGTCATACTCATGGAAGCCTCAATTGCTGTTGATTTGGGGCTTTTTTTGATAAGTTGATGAGGGAAATTTTCAATTTCCGACTGAATTACAGTAACGCAGGATGGCAGATAGGCATTCTGTCTGCCTGACTGCTCTTGTTTTCTTACAATATGATTACGGTAGTTTTCATCCTCGTAAGCACCACCGCCCGGACGCCACATAATTTCATATTTTCCGTTATCCGAAAGGGCGTTCGCATATCTTTCAAACTGATAACCCTCAAAATATCTTTCACCCGTCATAAAACCTAAAGTGATGCCTTCATCAATATCTCTGATGGTTTTTCCTATAGTTGCAAGAAGATTTACAATAGCATCGCTCTGGTGGTCAAGCCAGAGCTTTCTTAACGGCACATTTTCTTTATTAAGTTCCACCTTTAATTCTTCTCTTGTAAAAGAGAAGTCATTTTTCTTATTAAAAGTTTCAATACAGTTATCGCAAAAACAACCCCAGCCTATCGGCATATGGCCATATCGCACGTCATCGTCTATCCAGATAAAGTCAGGGTCTGCTTTGCAAAGTCTTGTATACGCGGGTTTTACATATTCATTGAGGTATTTTTCGTTTCGCATACAATAACTGCCCTTGCAGACTTCACCATCGATATTGGTCATATAGGTATACTTATCCCCAAGCCCGTTTTCAAGCTGTTCGCAGTGGTGACCTATTGTTGCTAAAATATTTATACCGCCCTCGAAGCCTTCCGCTTTTGCAATGGCTATTCTCTCTTTTATGATTTCAAGACGGCGGTCGAGTTCCTCAAAAGTCAAAGGAATATGGGTAGTAGCCGTAAACAGAGCAATCTGAGAAATACCGCAATCATATTTTTTAAGAAGCTTTAAAAAATATGAATAATTCTCATTATCGTACCATGTGTACTCTGCAAGACGGATAGAATGTAGAACAGAATTTTTCATAGAATTACCTCACTTTATATTTTCATTTTACATAATAATTTTTAAAAAGGCAATATTACTGCACAAAACATATTGCAATCAGTGATATTATTCCACCCATGATCCCGATGCTTTGCCGTGGCGAAAGCTTTTCCTTAAACAAAAAAACTGACACTAACGATGATGCCACAATGGTGCTTCCGTTGATTAACGGGAAGAAAAGCTGGCTCGGCATAATACCCGACAGTTTTAAATTGATATAGTTCATAATGAATACACAAACGCCGCATATAAAACAGATAAACAATACTTTTTTATCTGAAACCTGAGTATCAAGCTTTCCTTTGCTTTGTATCAGGCAAAAAACAACGGCACATATAAAAGCAACGAATAAAAATCCCGAACTTTCATCTTTGTGCACCGATGCCTGATGTATTTTTTGCAAAATTCCGATTGCTCCCTGAAACAAAAAGGCAAGAAAAGTGAAGAAAAACCATGATTTCTGAGCCTTTGTTGAATTGTTTTTCTCAAAAGATAAATACAAAAAGAAAATAAGTACAAGTATCGTCAAAACCTTAAAGATACTTAACTTCTCTCCAAAAAAAGCACCTGAAAGTGACGGAATTATCATAGAAGAAGTAGTAAAAAGTAAAGTAAGATGCATGGGCCCTTTGTTGAGTGCCAGAAGTTTATACTGAGCTGCAAAAAGAGTAACAACTCCAAAAATCACACCCATAACAACGGTATACAATGAAATATTATCCGTAATCATAAGTATGCCGAATGCAACAATACAAACGATGTATGAAAGAAAATTGAAGGTAATTGCAGAAAGATTTGTTGTGAATTTTCTTTTAGCCAGATAATTTGAAAGACTATTATGCAACACCATAGATGAAATTGACGTTAAAATTGCGCAAATCACTATAATTCTCCTCTTATTTTTTGAAAATTATACCATATATTTATCGGCTTTTCTCTTGATTTTTCGTCATAAAATATGGTATAATCGTCAAAAGAGGTGTTACTATGTGGAATAGCAAATTTACAAAAATAAAAATGCCTGATCTCAATTCTTTTGATTTTAAAATTCACTTTACCGAAACTGACAGAAAAAGTCATACAAAACAGATAGATTTGCACGTTCATAATGAATTTGAGATTTATATTAATCTCTCGGGAGACGTTTCCTTTCTGGTGGAAAATTCACTTTATCTGCTTTCAAGAGGTGACGTTATTTTAGCACGTCCCGGCGAACTGCACCACTGCGTTTACCGCAGTGACAAACCTCACAGACACTTCTGGATTTTGTTTGACTGCGAAAAAAACAGTGATTTACTTGATTTTTTAAAGCCTTTTTATAACGATAATTATATTTCACCCAAGGGTACACTCAGAGAAGAATTGCTTGATATCTGCAATTCATTTACAGATGAACAGATTTCCGAAGAAGAAAAAATTTATCTGTTTTTCAGATTTTTTGCCATCTTAAAGCAAAGCAAAAATGAGGGAACAAAGATAAGCCCCAAGTTGCCACAAGACCTCAGTAAAATTGTAAGCTACATCGACGAACACATTTACGAGCAACTTACAGTTAAGGAGATTTCAAGTAAGTTATATATAAGTCAAAGTACCCTTGAACGGCGTTTCAAGGAAATCCTCAACATCACTCCACTGGAATTCATTAAAAAGAAAAAGCTCATTTTAGCGGCACAGTTACTACATTCAGGCGAGTCAGTTCTGCAAACGGGAACAAAACTCGGCTACAACGACAATTCTTATTTCATTCAGCTTTTTAAAAATTACTACGGCTGCACCCCATACGAATATAAAAAGAAAAAGGACTGACCAAATGGTCAGTCCTTTTAAGTTTTAAGAATTATTCGCTCATTGCAGCGAGGCGAGCGTATTTATCAGCAGCAGCTTCTTCTGCTTTCTCGAAGAGTGCAGCAGCACGTTCGGGGTTAGCACGAGCCAAAGAGTTATAACGAACTTCGTTCATAATGAAGTCTTTGTAAGCAGCTGTGGGAGCCTTGCTATCAAGATGGAAGGGGTTCTTTCCTTCAGCTTTGAGGCGAGGATCGAATCTGAACAAGTGCCAGTAACCGGACTGTACAGCGCGTTTTTCTTCAGCCTGAGCCTGAACCATACCACCCTTGATACCATGGTTGATACAAGGAGCGTAAGCAATTACGAGAGAAGGACCGTTGTAGCTTTCAGCTTCAACGAATGCTTTGAGGCACTGGTTGTAGTCTGCGCCCATAGAAACCTGAGCAGTGTAAACGTAACCGTAGCTCATAGCGATAGCAGCGAGGTCTTTCTTCTTAACATCTTTACCTGCAGCAGCGAACTGAGCGATAGCACCTGTAGGTGTGGATTTAGAAGACTGACCGCCTGTGTTGGAGTAAACTTCAGTATCGAATACCAAGATGTTTACATCCTGACCGGAAGCGATAACATGGTCAAGACCACCGAAACCGATATCGTAAGCCCAACCGTCACCACCGAGAATCCATACGGATTTCTTAGCGAGGAAGTCTTTGGATTTAAGGATTTCTTTAGCAGCATCGCAACCGCAGTTTTCCAAAGCAGCGATAAGTTTGTCAGCAGCAGCTCTGTTGGAAGCGCCACAGTCAACTGTATCGAGGTAGTTCTTAACAGCTTCTTTAACATCTTCTTTTTCAGGAGTCAAAGCTTTGATCTTTTCGATAGCAGCTTTTCTGATTGTATCCTGAGCAAGGAACATACCGTAACCGTATTCAGCGTTATCTTCAAAGAGGGAGTTAGCCCAAGCAGGACCAAAACCGGATTTGTTAACGGTGTAAGGAGTAGAAGGTGCGGAACCGCCCCAGATAGAAGAACAACCTGTAGCGTTTGCAATATACATTCTGTCACCGTAAAGCTGAGTTACGAGTTTAGCGTAAGGTGTTTCACCACAACCTGCACAAGCACCGGAGAACTCGAGCAAGGGCTGTTTGAACTGGCTGCCCTTAACTGTTGTTTCTTTGAATTTTTCAAATACTTCGGGTTTTTCGGGCAAATCGAAGAGATAGTTAAATCCATTCTGTTTTTCTCTCTGGCTGTCAAGAGATACCATTTCGAGAGCTTTTTCGCCCTTCTTACCGGGACATACATTAGCACAGAGGCCACAGTTGAGGCAGTCGAGAACAGAGATACCGATAGCAAATTTCATACCGGGCATACCTGTCATATCAACAGCATCCTGACCAGCGGGGAGGTTATTAGCCTCAGCTTCTGTTACAGCGTAAGGACGGATAACAGCGTGAGGACAAACAAGTGAACAGAAACCACACTGGATACAGTTTTCGGATTTCCATACGGGAACGTCAACAGCTACACCGCGTTTTTCAAATGCAGCAGTACCCTGGGGGAATGTACCGTCTGTACGGTCGCCTGTAAATGTGGAAACGGGCAAATCGTTACCTTTCTGACGGGAAACAGGAATTACGATGTCGTTTACGAAATCAACAACGTCTTTTCTGTCACCTGTTGCTTTAACAACGAGATCTGTGTCAGCAGCATTTTTCCAAGCATCGGGAACTTTAACTTCGTGAACATCAGTTGCACCACGGTCGATAGCATCGTGGTTCATCTTAACGATAGCTTCACCCTTCTTGGAGTAAGAAGCAGTAGCAGCATCTTTCATATATTTGATAGCATCATCAGAAGGAATGATGTTAGCGAGTTTGAAGAATGCAGACTGCAATACAGTATTGATTCTTCCGCCGAGGCCGATTTCTTTACCGATCTTGATACCATCGATTGTGTAGAGTTTAATGCCGTTTTCAGCAATATATCTCTTCATCTGGCCAGGAAGGTTCTTATCGAGTTCTTCATCGGACCATTCGCAGTTTAAGAGGAATGTTCCACCGGGTTTAACATCTTCAACCATCTCATATTTTGTAACATAAGCAGGGTTGTGACAAGCAACGAAGTCTGCTTTGTTGATGAGGTAGGTGGATTTGATCTTGGACTTACCGAAACGGAGGTGAGAAATTGTAACACCACCGGATTTCTTGGAGTCGTAATCAAAGTAAGCCTGAGCATTCATATCAGTGTGGTCACCGATAATCTTGATGGAGTTCTTGTTAGCACCAACAGTACCGTCAGCAC
Organism: Fumia sp.; assembly: GCA_045615345.1. Classification (GTDB taxonomy): domain Bacteria; phylum Bacillota; class Clostridia; order Oscillospirales; family Ruminococcaceae; genus Fumia. The sequence goes on from JAZLER010000032.1 coordinate 157,719, forward strand.
CAAGACCCCAGAATTTACAGCTTGTGATATCAGCAGGTGTTGTGGAGGGGTTTTCACCGAGTTCCAAAGAAAGGTTAGTAACGTCATCCACGATACCGATTGTGAATACTTTCTTAGCTGTGTTCTTGTAAACTGCAACGATCTGTGCAGGAGTTGTATCTTTAGAACCAAGACCATATCTGCCTGTGAATACAGGTGTGTTATGGAATTTGCTGTCACGCAATGCTGCAACAACATCGAGGTACAAGGGTTCACCCATAGCACCGGGTTCTTTTGTTCTGTCGAGTACTGTGAGCTGTTTAGCTGTTTCAGGGATAGCATCGATAAGGTGTTTAGCAGAGAAAGGTCTGTAAAGTCTTACTTTAACAAGACCGTATTTGCCGCCGTTTGCGTTCAAATAATCGATTGTTTCTTCGATTGTATCGCAAACAGAACCCATAGCAATGATAACATGTTCTGCATCAGCAGCACCATAGTAGTTGAAAAGTTTGTAGTCAGTGCCGATTTTAGCATTAACTTTAGCCATATATTCTTCTACAACAGCAGGAACTTCGTTGTAATATGTGTTACAAGCTTCTCTTGCCTGGAAGAAGATGTCAGGGTTCTGAGCAGAACCTCTCAATACGGGGTGATTGGGGTTCAAAGAACGATTTCTGTAAGCGTTGATTGCATCCATATCAACCATATCTTTAAGGTCTTCATAATCCCATGTTTCAATTTTCTGCAATTCGTGAGATGTTCTGAAACCATCAAAGAAGTGTAAGAAAGGAACTCTGCCTTTGATTGCTGCACAGTGAGCAACAGCACCGAGGTCCATAACTTCCTGAGGGTTAGTGGAACAAAGCATTGCAAAACCTGTCTGACGGCAAGCATATACGTCAGAATGGTCTCCAAAGATGGAGAGCGCATGGCTTGCAAGAGCACGTGCGGAAACGTTGATAACGCCGGGGAGTAATTCACCTGCGATTTTGTACATGTTGGGAATCATCAAAAGAAGTCCCTGAGAAGCTGTAAATGTAGTGGTCAAAGCACCTGCAGCCAAAGAGCCGTGTACTGTACCAGCAGCACCTGCTTCGGACTGCATTTCTACAACGCGAACTTCCTCACCAAAAATGTTTTTCTTTCCTTCAGCAGCCCATTTGTCTGTAACTTCTGCCATAACAGAAGAAGGTGTAATGGGGTAGATTGCTGCCACATCGGTAAACGCATAGGAAACGTGAGCCGCAGCGTTGTTACCGTCCATGGTTTTCATTTTTCTTGCCATTTTATATCCTCCTTGAAATTTGATGCGAATGTGTTTTACGCCTTTTTACAATGCGTGTACGCACTTTCTCAATCTAACAGATTAATTCTAACACATTATTTTGAAAAAGTAAAGGGAAAAACGAGGAAAAATTACTGATTTATTTAAAATAAACAGAAAATGTTAATTTTTTAACAAACTCATAGGGCAAAAAAATAAAAGGAACTGAAAAATCAGTTCCTTTTAAAGGTTAATCTTCGTTCTCTTCAGACTTTTCTTCAGGCAATTTTTCAACCTTTACCTTATCAATACGGCGTTCATCCATTGAAAGCACAGAAAATTTATAACCCCCATGCACAACTTCAGCTTCTTCTCCCTCTTTGGGAATAAAGCCAAGCATATGGAACAGAAATCCGCCCAATGTATCAAAATCTTCGTCACTTGTAAAGTCAGCATCAAGAAGCTCACTCAAATCATCAAGGCGGGTTGTACCTTCTATAACATAATTACCATCGGAAATTTCGGTGATTTCCTCTTCCTGTTCATCGTATTCATCTTCGATTTCACCGACAATGGACTCAAGGATATCTTCCATACTTACAATTCCGGCAGTACCGCCATATTCATCTACAACAACAGCAAGATGGGCCTTGCTTTTCTTGAATTCAGCAAATAAAGTTCTGCATTTTGTAGATTCGGGTACATATATTACAGTTCGTATAAAATCCTCAATTTTAAACTCTTCGGAAGAATCACAACCTACCAGGCACAAAAGGTCCTTCACATAAATAAGTCCTATAATGCTGTCAAGGTCTTTGTCATAGACCGGCAGACGCGAAAATCCCTCATTGATTGCAAGATAAATAATGTCGCTTATTTTAGCATCTTTTTCAACAGCCACTACCTCTGTGCGGTGAGTCATAACTTCGCCTGCTGTTGTATCATCGAACTCGAAGATATTATTTATCATTTCCTTCTGGCTTTCTTCGATAAAGCCTATTTCGTTTCCGACATCAACAAGCATTCTGATTTCTTCCTCGGTGATTTCTTCCTTTGCCCTGTCAGGGTCAGCACCGAGCATCTTTGAAACAAGCACGGAAAATCCGTAAATAATCATTCGCATCGGAGAAAAAATAATCACCAGTGCCTTGAGCATACCTGTCGCCATATACCCCAGGCGTTCACAATAACGATTTCCAACCTGCTGCGGGATTTTAAACCCAAAGGAAATAACAACAAAAACCGCGAGCACAGTTGCAATCAAAACAGGTAAAACGGCTTTCAGAAAACCAGACTCGAAAAACGGCAAAAACAGCATTCTCAGATAAATCGTACCAAGACCGGCAACCGCAACGCCGCAAATCAAAGCAGTTTCTCTTATATGTTCCACAAAATTCTTACTGTTCTGCAGAGTAGAAAAAAGCTTTTCAGCGCGTTTATCGCCATCCTCAGCGCGTTCTTTTAAAGCGGAATCATTAAGTCCCACTATCGCAGAAGCGCTCACATTAAAATAACTGCAAAGGAAAAACAAAATCAATGTAATAATGATATACCACGTATTCCCGTCATCCAAAATGCAAAACCTCCAATATTTGTTTTAGATAATAATACAATGAAATATGTTTTTTGTCAAATATTATAAAAAAGACGCCGTTCGGCGTCTTTTAATGCATATAAGTAGAAGCGTGGGTAAAACCTTCTTTTAAATCTTCCATCCAGTTAAAGCATTCACCTGTTCCTATTCCGACACAGTTTCTTGGATTATCGGCAATTCTTACTTTAACACCGGTATTTTCCTCGATAAGTTTATCAAGACCTTTAAGGAGCGAAGTTCCACCTGTCATTGTAATTCCGTTTTCGTGAATATCACCCGTAAGTTCGGGAGGTGTGCGTTCCAGAACATTTCTTACGCCCAATACGATTTCAGCTGCAAGTGGTGCTAAAACCTCGAAAATTTCAAGCTGATTAACTGTAATCTGAACAGGATATCCGGTAACAAGATTTCTGCCCTTTACTTCAGCGGTAACACTCACATCAGGGTCATAAACACAGCCTATCTGTTTTTTGATATTCTCGGCAACGCTTGTACCAATAGCAATTTTATAATTGTTCTGGAGATATTTGACAATTGCCTCGTCAAAAGTATTTCCCGCAATTCTCATCGAATGGGAAACAACAATTCCACCAAGTGTGATAACTGCAACATCGGTAGTACCACCACCTGAGTCCACCATCATCTGACCGTTAGGTTTTTTGATATCTATTCCCGAACCAATTGCGGCAGCAATAGGCTCATCAATAAGATAAACCTTTCTTGCACCTGCGCTCATTGCGGCTTCAACAACTGCTCTTGCTTCAACATCGGTAATTGTAGAAGGAATGCAGATAGCAATTCTGGGTTTTATAAGAAAACTTTTGGAAACCTTTTTAACAAAATCCTTTATCAGATATTCTGTGAAAAGATGGTCTGAAATAACGCCATCACGCACCGGGCATTCACATTTGATATAATCGGGAGTACGCCCGAGCATCCTCAATGCCTCGTGACCTACTGCCACAACCTTTTTCGATTTTGTATGGTATGCGACAACGCTGGGTTCTTCTAAAACTATACCCTTTCCGCATCTGTAAATAATAATCTTGGTAGTACCAAGGTCTATACCCAAATCAATAGTATTCATCATTTCAGCCTCCTTTTATTCTATTATACACCTTTTTTAAGAATTTTCAACACCTGAAACAGTTGCGATAACTGCCGCACTCAGATTTTTAACTCCTGCTTTCCTTAAAACCGATGCAACTTCCCTCAGAGTAGAACCTGTAGTTATAACATCATCGCAGATAAGCACTTTCTTTCCTTTTAAGTCACCCGTTACCGAAAATGCACCTTTTAAGTTCTTTAAACGATTTTCTTCTCCCTTAAGATTATGCTGTTTTTCGGTCTGTTTTATCTTTACAAGAGAGGTGAAATCCGTTTCTATACCGAGATTTTCTCCTATGAATTTCGCAAGCAGTATTGACTGGTTATATCCGCGTTTCCTTATGTCCTTTTTGGTCATAGGAACGGGAATTATTACATCGAAATCATATTCGGGATTTTCTTTCACAATAAATGCGCTGATAAGCTTTGCAAGTGGTCTTGAATATCCCTTTTTACCGTTGAACTTAAAATTCTTAACAGCAGTTTTAACATTGTCCTCGTAAAAAAGCGGCACATATATCCTGTCGAGGAAAGGTTCTTTTCCGCAAACACATTCTATTTTTCCGCAACGCTGACAAACCGAATGCTTTGAGGTCCAGAGAAACTCTTTTGCGCATTCATCACAGAATATACTCTTATAATCTATCGCCATATCGCAGAACGGACATCGTTCGGGAAATATGAAAGAAATAAGAAAATCTTTGATACTATCCATTCTGCACCTCGTCGGTCAGAAATTTTTTAAGGCTTGTATACCTTAACATTTTACGATTGTTTTGTACCATATATGCTATACGATTTTTGCTTCCGACAAGTATCAGAAGTTTTTTCGCCCTCGTAACAGCAGTATAAAGAAGATTTCTGAAATAAAGCTTATCAAACCCTCCGTAAACGGGAATAATTACCGCATCGTACTCACTGCCCTGACTTTTGTGAACGGTAACAGCATAAGCAAGTTCGAGCTCCGACAGCATCTCAAACGGATACTGACACACCCTATCCTCAAAATCAACCGTCATTACAGAAAGCGGAATATCTATCCTCCTGATGGTGCCTATATCACCGTTGAAAATCCCAAGACCCGTTTCTCCGTTTTTAACCCATTCCATATCATAGTTATTCTTTATCTGCATAACCTTGTCACCTTCCCTGAAGGTAAAAAATGCAGTATGATACTCTTTTTTAAGCTCTGATTTGGGGTTTATAACCTGTTGCAGTCTGCTGTTTAATGAATAAATCCCAAGCTCACCCTGGCGTTGAGGCGTCAGCACCTGTATATCCAAAACGGGCGAAAAATCGTACCGCGCAGGAAGTCTTGTGCAGGCAAGGTCAACGATTGTTTCAGCCACAGCGTTATCGGAATTTCTTCCCATAAAGAAAAAGTCGTTATCCTTTTGAGAAAGCTCGGGCATCTCGCCATTTACAATACGATGGGCGTTGGTGATGATAAGGCTTTTTGCCGCCTGACGGAACACCTGCTTAAGCTGTACTGTCGGCACAACATCACTGTCTATCAAATCGTGGAGGACATTTCCAGCACCCACAGACGGAAGCTGGTCGGAGTCCCCTACTAAAATAAGCTTGCAACCAAGCTTTAAACCTCTTAAAAGCGACTCAAACAAAACAGTGTCAACCATCGACATTTCGTCAATGATTACAACATCTGCTTTAAGGGGGTTTTTCTCGTTATGGACAAATTTAATACTGTCATCGGAAGAAAAATCCACTTCTAACAAGCGATGAATGGTTTTCGCCTCTCTGCCGGTAACTTCGGAAGCTCTTTTTGCCGCGCGCCCCGTAGGTGCGGCCACAGCAATGGTAAGCCCTTCTTGTTCAAGAAGTTCTATGATTGCGTTAAGCGTTGTGGTTTTTCCCGTTCCGGGACCACCTGTAAGGATAAGAATGCTCTGATAAAGTGCTTCCTTTATTGCAAAACGCTGAAGGCTTTCGTACTTTATCCCCTTTTCGTTTTCGATTTTATCAATCATCATATCCGCATCTTTTCTTGCAAAGAAACGGCTTCTGAGCATCATGGCAATACGAAGAGCAATATATCTTTCAGCGCCATACATATCAGGAAGAAAAAGAAATTCTTTGTTTTTCTGTACAGAGTACAGTTCATCGTCTTCTATGCGATTATCGATTTCATTTTCAATCGGGTCAGTACCTACATTTGAAAGCATCTTTGAAACCATAGAAACGACAGTTTCCCTCGCAAGACAGGTATGCCCGTTTTTTAAATTATGTCTTAAGATATGTTGCACTGCACCAAAAATTCTTTTTTGAGATTCTTCCGCAAACCCTAAAGAAAGCGCTAAACGGTCGGCGGTTTTAAAATCTACCATAATATCGCCGTGGCACAAAAGATACGGGTTATCCTTTATTACTTCAACGGAAATGATTCCCCATTTTTTCCAAATTCTGATACCCTCTGCAGGAGAAAGTCCATAGGAATTAAAAAACATCATAGCCTGGCGCATACCGAAAAGCCGATGAAACTCTTCACTGAGAGCATCGGCTTTTTTGGAGGTAATCCCCTTGATTTCTGCGAGTCGCATAGGGTTTTCCTCTAAAATATTCAAAGTATCTTCTCCGAAAGCATCAACAATTCTTTGCGCTAAAACCGCCCCAATACCCTTAACCGCACCGGAAGCTAAAAATTTCCTTATCGCAGTGGCAGAAGCAGGTAAATTCCTTTCGAACACTTCCGCTTTGAACTGGTGCCCGAATTTAGGATGGGTGGCATAAGTTCCCGTAACCTTAAGTTCTTCGCCCTCTTCAACACCGTAAAGAGTTCCGACAACGGGAAGAATTTCTTCCCCTGTATTAAGTTCTATAACAGCAAACCCTGTGCTTTCATTTGCGAAAACAATGTTTTCGACCATACCTTCGACTACATTAAATTCTTTTTCCATAATTCCTCTTCAAACAAAGGGTAAAGCTCTTCTTTCTTAAAAAGCTCTACCCCCTGCAATTTGCGTATGGTTTCCTCTGATTTTTTGTCAAGTCCGAGATTTAAAACTATCAGCCTGCCACAACCATTCTTAAGCCAGCAGAGTTCATTCATAAGCGATTTGAGTATGTACTCAGCGCTGTAAACTTCACCTTTTAAAGGCACTACCGAAAAAATGATTGTCTTTATCCTTTTACAACGGACCCTGTGGAAAATCAGATTAATAATTTCAATTGCCCCGATAAGAGCAAACACACCTGTCACTCCGTGAAAAATTGCATTAAGCATACAAAATCACCCCGAAGCAATATATGAAAAAGCCTCAAAAACAGTGATTATCTTTCTACTGCTTTCAAAAGTGCGTCCTTCTTATCTGTCTTTTCCCAGGAAACGCCCAGGTCTTCTCGTCCCATATGTCCGTATTTTGCAAGTTCTCTGTAAATGGGACGGCGAAGGTCTAAATCCCTGATAATTGCAGTAGGTCTTAAGTCAAACACCTTTTCAACTGCTTTTCCTATAACTTCATCGGAAACTTTACCTGTACCGAATGTATCAACCATTACAGAAACAGGATGTGCAACGCCGATAGCGTAAGCTATCTGCACCTCACATTTTTTAGCAAGCCCTGCTGCTACAATATTCTTTGCAACCCATCTTGCAGCATAAGCCGCAGAACGGTCAACCTTTGTCGGGTCTTTACCGGAGAACGCTCCACCACCATGGCGTGCATAGCCACCATAAGTGTCAACGATAATCTTTCTTCCTGTAAGTCCGCTATCGCCCTGAGGTCCGCCGATTACGAAACGGCCTGTGGGGTTGATGTAATATTTTGTTTTATCATCGAGAAGATTTGCAGGTATAACAGGTAAAATAACTTCTCTTAAAACATCTTCACGGATTTTTTCGAGAGTAACTTCATCAGAATGCTGAGAAGAGATAACCACCGCATCCACACGCTTCGGTTCTCCGTTTTCATACTCAACAGTTACCTGACTCTTTCCGTCAGGTCTTAAATAAGACAATGTGCCGTTTTTGCGAACTTCTGTAAGGCGTTTTGTAAGTTTGTGAGCAAGTGAAATCGGCATCGGCATAAGCTCAGGAGTTTCATCACAGGCATAACCGAACATCATACCCTGGTCACCTGCTCCGTTATCGTCATCTTTGTTTTCTTCTTTGGCTTCAAGGGACTTGTCAACGCCGAGCGCGATGTCGCAGGACTGCTCATCAATGCTTGTGAGCACTGCACATGTATTACCGTCAAATCCGTATTTCGCTCTGTCATATCCGATGTCAACTACAACTTCGCGTGCAATTTTTGGGATATCAACATAGCATTCTGTCGAAATTTCTCCCATAACCATAACCATACCTGTTGTACAGCAGGTTTCACAGGCAACTCGGCCCTTGGGGTCAGCTTCTAAAATAGCATCAAGTACCGCATCGGAAATCTGGTCACAGATTTTATCGGGATGTCCTTCGGTAACTGATTCAGATGTAAATAATAATTTTGACATTTCTTTTCCTCCTTAGGATTAAAACAAAAAGCACTCGCTTCGGAGCGAGTGCATACAGTTTTCACAGTAAACCTCATCTCTCGACCGTGTCGCAGGAAATGGCACCTTGCAAAAGCAGGTTGCCGTGGCTTCACAGGGCCTGTCCCTCCGCCACTCTTGATAAGGTAATTATCAATGTTAGTATAAACAATAAATCTTCTGTTGTCAACAAAATTTGACCAAAATCATTGTTTTTGCCAAAAATTTATAAGTTTTTGCTTATCATTTTCACATTTCCCATCGGTAACAGCTTTTAAAAGAAACTCTAAAGCCTTACCGATTTTCTTTCCCTCAGGTACTCCGAGTGCTAAAAGGTCATCGCCTTTTACGGCAAGTGCTGACAATGAAAAACATTCTTTTCTTTCAAGGATTTCTGTTGCTTTTTTTGAAACTGCTTCTATCATACAGGTTCTGTCAAACTCTGGGTTTTGCGATAAAGTGTCGGCTTTTTTAACTTCCATAAGGTCAAAAAAAACTTCAGGTGTCAGGCGGTTAAGCCATCTTTTTATAAGGCGTTCATCATCTTCAATAACCGCATCGTGATATTTTATAAGGGTCAATACCTTTTCTTTTGTAACATTATCATACTTTAAAGCTCCAAGGGACTTTTCAGCAATTTCATAACTTATTTTCGCGTGCCCCTTAAAATGCCCCTGACCATTTTCGTCTATGGTAAAACAATGTGGCTTTCCGATATCGTGAAAGAGCATTGCAAGGCGCAGATGCAACACAGGTTTTATATTCTCTGTCGATTTTAATATATGCTCGTACACATCGAAAATATGGTACTTTGTCTTCTGGTCAAAACCCACAGTATTGCCGATTTCGGGAATAATTTCCTCAAGGACATCAGGAAACGACATCAGCACTTTATACACATTTTTACCACAAAGCAGTTTCGACAGCTCAACACTTATTCTTTCGGCAGCAATGTTTTTTAAAAGATGAGCATTTTTCCTGATGCTTTTTTCGGTTTCTTCCTCAATTTCAAACCCCAGCACCGAAGCAAAACGAAGTGCCCTCATAATCCTTAAAGCATCTTCCGAAAAGCGCCTGTCAGGTTCACCCACACATCTTATTATCCTGTTTTTTATATCGCTGACCCCGTCAAAACAATCATAAATCCCTTTTTCAGCGTGAAAAGCAATTGCATTTATGGTGAAATCACGGCGCGAAAGATCTTCGCTTAATTTTTTTGTAAAACTCACTTTATCAGGGTGGCGGTTATCGGTGTATCCCCCATCTATACGATAGGTCGTGATTTCAAGATGATGCCCGTCAATAATCACAGTCACCGTACCGTGTTTTATCCCTGTTTCCACAACTTTATATCCCTCAAAAACAGCTTTTGTTTCAATTGGAGAAGCAGAAGTAGTAATATCCCAGTCATAAGGTTTTCTTCCCATAAGCGAATCTCTTACACATCCGCCTACCTCATACGCTTCAAATCCGTCAGCATTGAGTTTTTCAATGGCCTTTTTCACAAAATCAGGCTGATTTATCATACTTCTCCCTCCTTTTATTTAAGTATATCCTTATCAAAAGGAAAAAGCAACACAAAATTCAAGAACAATTGTACTTAAAACTGTTGACTTTTCGCTTTCGGGGCGTTACAATATAATTGTAATCAGGCAGAACCCATAAGAGAAAGGATTGTGTTCTATGGCGAAGTATACCGAAGAAAGCGTTTATGAATATATAAAAGACTGTATTTTAAACCAGAATTTTTCACCAACAGTTAGGGAAATTTGTTCTGAGCTCAAAATCCCGTCAACATCCACGGTGCATTACTATCTTCAGAGTCTTGCCGAAAAAGGCCTGATAGTTAAAGATGATATCAAAAAGCGCACAATCAAACTTCCTTCAAGCGGGTCTGTTTCTGTCCCTCTTGTCGGCACTGTAACGGCAGGTAAACCAATCACCGCCATTGAAGAAATCGAAGATTATATTCCCGTTTTCGGACTTCAGGGAAGTTCAAACGACCACTTTGCTTTGCGTGTCCGCGGTGAAAGTATGAAAAATGCCGGAATTTTAGATGGTGATATCGTTGTAATTAAAAAGACTCCCAGTTGTAGTGATGGCGAAATTATCGTTGCGTTAATCGATGAAGAAGCAACCGTAAAACGCTTCTATAAAGACAAAGGTTTCTTCAGGCTGATGCCCGAAAACCCCGATTTCGAACCCATTATCGTAGAAGAACTTACAATTTTAGGCAAAGTGGTATCACTTATCCGTAACTATTAAAATAAAATCCGCAGAAATTTTCTGCGGATTTTTATTTGAACTGAATAGGTTTTGTGTTTTCTGTCAAAGCTTCAAATCGGTACCCTTTTTCTCTGTAATACTCTATAATTTTTCTGAGCGCCTCAGGAGCTGTTGTCCTGATGGTATCATCGTGCATCAATACTAAAATTCTTTTCTTATCTCCACCCGATTTGACTACATTAAGAAAAATATCCTCAGACAGAGTGGGAGTATGTAAATCATCTTTTGCAAGCGCGTTCCAGTCAAAATAAATATAACCTTTTTCAGAAATTTTTTGCTTTATTTCCTTTATAACAGACGGAGAAACCGTTGAGTTAGTACTGCCTCCCGGAAAACGGAAAATTTTTGGAGTTTCGCCTACTATCTCCTTTAAATGCCCCTCAAGACGGGTGAAATCTTTCAAAAACGCATCGGAATTTATGTAAATTTCACTGTATTTGTGGGAATAAGAATGTATACCGATGCTATGACCTTCATCTTTCATTCGTTTATAAAGCAATTTTCCGCGTTCTGTCGTAGCACCTGTTACAAAAAATGTCGCAGGAACATTTTCTTCTTTCAGAATATCAAGAATTTTTTCTGTTACAACTGATGGGCCGTCATCAAAGGTAAGATAAACTATCTTTTCTTCCGCTTGCGCTAGTGTTTCCCTGATGTATTCACGGTAAGCTGTCACAAATGTAAAAATAAAAAATCCTATCGCAAAAATAAGCAGAATAACAGCCGTTATAAAATATATATTTTTAACCTTTACGCTCTTTATGAAAATAAAATCTCCCCCTTTTTTCAAAGAACAATAAATTATATGAACAAGATAAATATTTATGCTCCAAAGAATTTTCGGAATATTTTTAGATAAAATATCATATTTTCTATTGACAAAACCTTCAGGATGTGTTATCATATATTTCCCGAGAAGAACAGATATCGCGGAGTAGAGCAGATGGTAGCTCGTCGGGCTCATAACCCGGAGGTCGCAGGTTCAAGTCCTGTCTCCGCAACCAAAGAAAAAACACTCACCATTTTGGTGGGTGTTTTTCTTTTATTACGAAAATATGATTTTACTGCGACCGACGGGTCCCGGAGGGGAATGAGCCGACCACGTTCTTTTAAATGACTTGGACTAATTCATAATGTAATATTAGTTGAAAAGTTGATTTTTTGTGGTATAATTAGTTTGATTAACATTAATTTATTAGAAATTATAATATGGCATACACAGTAAAGGAGTAATTTTATGGAAATTCCATATATTTCAGGGGAATGGAAAATTCTTTTTGCGCCACACGATAACGGAAACTATGTGAACGATCATAGTATTGTAGTTGGCCCGGATGGGAATTGGCACTTGTTTGGTATTACAAGTTTTGAGGGCAAGCCAAGCCACGAAAGATACTTTGTTCACGGCGTGGGAAAAACGCTCTATGAGCCTATGCGCGAAGTCGGTCGCTCAATTGATAGGGGCACTCTTGCGTGGGCGCCTTGCGTTATAAAAAAAGACGAAAACTTTTATATGTTTTACGGCCCCTCTCCCACTTCTTTAGCAGTGTCGTTTGATATGTATGAGTGGTTTGGAACAAAAGTAACGCTAAACAATGAGCCAATGATGGGGGCACATCGCGACCACTTTGTTTTACAAGTATCCGAAAACGAATATTTGATGTATGTTGTGGGTGTTTACAACCAAAAAGGTGCAGTCTCTTGCTTCTCGTCAAACAATCTTTTAGATTGGGATTTCATAGGATATGCGCTTACATCTGGGGACGAAGCACCACTTAAACCCGCTTGGGGTGCTATAGAGTCGCCTTTTGTTGTTAACAAAGACGGCGTTTATTATCTTTTCATTACTTATACAGATTGTTCAGATGAAACCTATAACAACACATTGGTGTTTGCTTCCGATAATCCTAAATCGTTTGGAGAATATAACGGAGAGGGAAACGGAACAAAACCAATCACGAAACTTTATGGTCACGCTTCTGAAATTCTTAAGGTGGGAGAAGATTATTATATTACAACCTGCGGTTGGCTCAGCAAGAACATTCCCCATAAAGGTGCGGTATCAATAGCTTCACTTAAATGGAAACAAATATAATTTACATTAGCATCTAAATCGGTGCAACTTACCAAAAAACCTGTAATCCCATTCGGGATTGCAGGTTTTTTCTTGTTCTGCAGAAAAGATTTTGTATCTACTACCTGAGGGTTATGAGCCCTTGGGCGAATAACTTGTTGCGACGCCGAACGCACCCTGTGGGCGAAAAAGCGAGCAAAACGAAGCGCCGCGCTCCAAGCCGTTATGAACTTTGGGTACCGCAAGAGGTCAAGCAAACGAAGTTTGCGCGATAAATGGTTCAAGGTCTCGGTTGATCATCCAGGGAGGAATTGAACTGATTTATATTGTAGTTAGATTGTAATTTTTTAATTCTGCAACTCACTTTTTATACTCCGACGGGAGCTTGCCGATATATTTTTTAAACGTCTTGGTAAAAAAAGAAAGATTATCAAAACCGCAAAGTTCTGCTGCCTTGGCAACAGTATATCCTTCGTTCAACAAACACATTGCATTTATGCAACGGTAATTATTCAGATTTTCGATGATTGTTTGACCTGTTAATCGTTTAAATTCTCTGCACAAAGCATATTTATCGCACAAAACCGCCTTGGATATTTCGTCTAAGGTGATTTTTTTATTATAGTTTTCTCTAATATACGTGATAACTGATTTTACAGTCTCGAAATCTTTCATATTTGAATTAGGACTTGTTTTTATAATGTGATTATCTGCTAATTCAATCAATATTTTTAATATGATTTCATTTAATTTTGCAATTTGAAAAGGAGTTTCAGGATTTATATAAATCTTTATTAGTTTATAAAATTGGTCGGTAATATTTTGATTTTTTACCTTTGGATAAAAAGTAAGTTTTCGTGGGTCAATACCAATTTTTTGACAAAAGTCATTGCTGACGATAATACAACTGTAGGTAAGATTTGTATCTGTACCTGTATAGTGAATAACATTTGAATTAACAACTATAATATCATCCTCTTGAAAGTCGTATTTTTCGCCATCCAAAAGCACAGTTCCGTTGCCTTGTGTGCAGAGTTGAATTTCCAAATCTTCGTGCCAGTTACTTTCTGCGCTCCGATTAAAATATGTTCTTTTTAAATCAGTATTCAAAACAAACGGCAGGTTATTGTATCTATACTCGTCGTGACGGGTAGCAACCATTTTTACGCCTCCTTCTGCAAGATAGTGCTAATTATCTCCAATATAATTCCTTGGATTACGATGTTTTTACCAATATAATGATTATATCATCAAATCTTGGAGATTTCAACAATATGGAAATAGCAGCGCAAATTTTTGGCCTTTTTGCTATGCTTTCGCTATTTATTATTTATCAACAGAAAAGCCGAAAAAAGATAATAATAGCAAAGCTTTCTGCGGATATTTGTTGGGTAGCACACTATTTGTGTCTTGGTGGCATAGCAGGAATAATACCCAATATGGTTGGTATATTCAGGGAGCTTGTTTTTATTAACCGCAAGGATAAAGCGTGGGCAAACAAACTTGTATGGCCGATTGTATTTATTGCAATCAATTTTGGTTTGGGAATGACCACGTTTCATTCCTTTTATAACATACTGCCTATTGCAGCCTCTGCCTTTGTAACGGTATCTCTTTGGATAGACAATCCGAAGCTTACGAAAATAATTACCACACCTGTTTGCATAGCATTTATGATATACGATTTCTATGTGAAATCTTATATTGGAATGATAAATGAAAGTATATCTATAGTATCCATTATTATATTTTTCATAAAAGAAAGGAAGAAACCAAATGAAAAATAATGTTTTTTCAGATGATTGCAAAACCTCAAAAGAACTTAAAATAACAGAGGGATCCCCCATTGCAGATATGGTGAGAACCATTGCCGCCGGTGAAACCGAAAACGGCAAAGACTTTGCCAATGAAATTACCGACTGTTTTGTTTCTGACTTTGAAAAGCCGGGTGACAAGATGGCGCACGTATCAACCTTTCTTGTGGTTGATGGCACGATCTATATGAGCTACTACGCCAACACAAAAGAACCCTCTGAGGACCCTAAAAACCAAACCGCTCGTCTTGTATATGCGCCTATTGATGACATAGAAAACAAAACCTTTATTGATCTGCAAACTACCGACGATACAGTAGGCGGTAAGGTTATTGATATGGTTTATGATACCATTCTTATGCAAAAAGATGATGACACCATATATATAATGTGGACTGCTCGCACAAGCGAAGGCAATTATTACCGCTTTTATTGTCCGTTTATACTTTCAACAAAAACATTAGGTAAAATAGGCGTAAATCGTTTTAAAGTTGACAATACCGTAAACGATTTTTCTGTAAGCGGTATAAAGTCTGCTCTTGCCGAAAATGAAATACCCTGTAAAAAAATGTACTCTGACATCGGCATTATGCAAAAACTTTCAAGCAGAGTTGAGAACGGAAAAACCTATTATTACACTGGTACATACAGCGGCGATTTTACTTGCATTATTAAAAGCGATGACCTCATTACTTGGGAATATGTTTCGCAGCCTGATTTTATCAACGACTCCAAATGGGAAAATGCCACCTATGTTCTTGGCGATAAGGTGTATTATTTTGTTCGTCAGCAAGATACCAACAAATGTGGATTTTTGACGGCATATAATCTGCTTACAAAAACCTGGGATGCACCGGTAGAGATAGAAGATTGTCAGTCAAGGGGCGATTTTATTTATTATAAAGATAATCTTTATCTTTTCCACGCTCCCATTGACCGTGAGCATATCGGGATTGTCAAAATAGATACCGAAAATATTGTTAACAGTCAGGTCGTTTTACAAGCAAAAATGCACACAAGCTGTTTTTATCCGTTTGTTCAGTATTATGCTGAGAGCGAGCTTGCAATGTCCTATACAGTAGCAAGAAAGCATATAAGACTTGCAAAATTCACACTCAGCAAACACCTATAATTCCGATATCTTTTTCGGTGCAACGAGCCAAAACAAAAAAAAGAGATACCTTTTTGGTATCTCTTTTTTGTTTCTCGTTACGAAATATGATTTGTACTGCGGCCGGTGGGTTCCCGGAGGGAAACGAGCCGACCGCATCCGGTGGACGATAAAGGGAGGCGAGTGAGTGGCAGCGGTCAAAAAATCCGAGGATAAAGTGAAACGCCGAAGGATTTTTGGGGTACCGCAAGTGGCTTTTTAAGGCAAAGCCTTAAAAAGATAACCCAGAGATTTTTACAACAAACTTTTGCCATAAAAATTATGCATTCTTCTGTACATAATTCAAATACTATCACAGAGGTGAAAGTATGAAATCTGTATGGAATAACATTGAAAAGCCTGAATTTGATACGCTCCACGGCGATATCAAAACAGATGTCTTAATCATCGGCGGAGGAATGAGCGGAATACTTTGTGCGTATATGCTGAAAAGCTCAGGAGTGGATTGCGTTTTGGTTGAGGCCGACAAAATATGTGCAGGAATAACAGGCAATACAACAGCCAAGGTAACATTTCAGCACGGGCTTATATATGATAAAATAATGGAAAAATACGGTTTTGAAAAAGCGAGGCTTTACTATAAAAGCCAGAAAAACGCCCTTGAAACCATAAAGGATATTGCATCCCGTACAGAATGTGATTTTGAAGTATGTGATTCTTTTGTGTACTCTTTAAATGACCGAAATACCATTGAAAAAGAAGTAGAGGCACTTAACAAAATCGGTTGTAACGCTGAGTTTTGCAGAGATACTGAGTTGCCTTTTAACATTGCAGGGGCTGTCAAAATTAAAAATCAGGCTAAGTTTGATCCGTTAAAATTTGCTTATTCATTAGCAAAAGATTTAAGAATTTGCGAAAATACCAAAGTAATCGAATTAAAGCCCAATACTGCCGTTACAAACAACGGAAAAATCACAGCAAAGAGAATCATCGTGGCGACGCATTTTCCGTTTATCAACAAACACGGAAGTTTCTTTCTAAAAATGTATCAGCACAGGTCTTACGTGCTCGCACTTGAAAAAGCACCCGATATAAAAAATATATATGTGGATGAAGATGAAAAAGGATTATCTTTCAGAAGTTACGGCAACTTGTTGCTTCTGGGCGGCGGAAGTCATCGCACAGGAGGCAAAGGAGGAAACTGGGAAGAACTAAAAAAGTTTGCAAAAAAGTATTATCCTGATGCAAAAGAAGTCGGCAGATGGGCTACTCAGGATTGTATGACACTCGACTCAATTCCATATATCGGCAGATATTCAAAGACTACCCCCGATTTATATGTCGCCACGGGTTTTAACAAGTGGGGAATGACATCTTCAATGGTTTCTGCTATGGTTCTGACGGATATGCTATGCAATGGTAAAAGCGAATATGAAAAGATTTATTCGCCGTCCAGAAGCATTCTTCATCCTCAGCTTGCGATAAATACATTTGAAGCGGTAAAAAATCTCATTACCCCCACAGTTCCGAGATGCCCTCATATGGGTTGTGCTTTGAAATACAACAAAGCGGAGCATTCCTGGGACTGTCCCTGCCACGGTTCAAGATTTGAAGAAAACGGGAAACTGATAAACAACCCCGCTACAAAAGATAAAAATTAAAGCACCCCAACGGGGTGCTTTTTGTTGTCCTGAGAATATTTACAAAATCCGCAAAATATGACATAATTTGTCGTAAGAGGTGATAATATGGACACTGCAATATACAATCCCCTAGAAGAGTATGAAAAAAGCTTAAGCCCCTTCATTTTGAAAACACCAAAAAGTTCACACTAAAAGAAAATACTGTGGCGCTTATCAAGAATTATTGATATCTGAAAAAAACAGACACCCATCAGGGTGTCTGTTCTTTTTTATCGCAGAAACGATTTTATTTTTCCTGAGTTTCAGTTGCAGCAGGCTTTTTGATAAAAGAAATCAAAATTGAAGTAATTGAAAATAAATTGCAAAGAATCGTGGATATGGAAAAAACAAGAAATCCGTATATAAGCCACAACGTTACGGCAACAAGATTATAAATTCGCAAAGAGTTAACGTTTTTTTGCCAAAATCCTACGACTGCAATACATGAGCCTGTGATTGGGAGCAAACTCTTTATTCCCGCAAAGCTAGGCAATGCACTGAGCAACGTAAATACGCAAAAAAGTATCGGAATAAAAGCATGGTCTACCCATTTCTTTCCCCTGTGAGCGAAAATCACGTTGCGTAACGTGTTGACCAGATTGACAATTCCTCCTGTGAATTCCCCTAAAACAAAGAAGTGTACGGCCCAGAGGAGATCAGAACAACCCTTTAAAATAACTATTTTTTTACGGCTGTTTTGCAGAAAAATAAAAATAGATAGTGTCAGCGGCATAAAGCCAATAATCTGTGCAATTAAATTATTAGAATTCATCATTTGGTGCGTCTCCGAAATCGGGAATGTCCATAGGAACGCCACCCTGCAACGCGGAATCGTGCGCTATGATACCGGGGATTGTGTATCTTGCAGCCTGCCATGCGTTTACGTAAGGCAATTTCCCTTCGTATACGCAGGTGCAGAAATCATCGATAAGGAGCTGATGTGATGCCATATGTCCGTTGATTTCTGCGATTTCGTCATAGCTTTCGGGCAATCTTGCTTTTTCATTGCTCTGTACGGGAGAGAAGGAATTCCACTGCCATTTATGGTTTGCGGCATTGTGTTTGAAGTCTTCGTCACCCTTGTGAGCCGTCATATCAACGGGATTTACGGTATCACTGACTTCCATTACGTCAACGCCCTCCTTGGTAAGTTTGGTAACGATATGCTGCGCGTTACTGAACTGATAAGCGCCCTTTGTTCCATAAAATCCACTGATATAGGACGAGGGAGATCTGTAACCGATACGTCTGCATTCAGAAATTCTTGCAACACCGCCGTTGCTCAACTGCATAAGAGAAAATTCGTTGGAGAACTGATTGTTCCAGGGGTTGTTTCCGTCTTTATAGCGTTCATCTTTGTCACAAACGCCAAAAGCAGTTACTTTTGTAGCGTATGCGCCTGTTGCGTTCAGGAGCATCGCCGTTGAGTGTGTGGGATAATAAAAGGGAGGAAGTGTGTAACAACTGATATCATCCTTGTACGCCTGAGGGAAATGTGAAATATCGTGGAAATACTGAGATTCTCCGTAAATAAAATCACCAAAAACACCTTTTTCATACTGTTCTTTACAGAACATGGAGCAGGGATAATATACGCAGGTTTCACCCATCATATAGGTTTTCTTGTTACGTTTAACAGCGTCGATTATACGCTTACATTCCTCAACAGAACACGCCATAGGCACTGCACTGTATACGTGTTTGCCTGCATCAAGTGCTGCAACAGCCAGATCTGCATGGCTGTAACGCTCAGTAAAGATTGCAATACAGTTTATATCGTCTCTTTCTATAGCATCCTCAAACGCGGGAATCACTTTACTTCCGAAACGATTTTTGTAGTCCTGTGCTCTTTCATCAATAAGGTCACAAACGTATACCTCTCCAACGTAGGGATGTTTCTGAAAAAGAGGAACGAAAAATGCGGCAAATTCTCCACATCCGACAACAGCAACGTTAAGTTTATCCATTTTATAACCGCCTTTCTTTTTGTCGTGGGGGTAACTGACGAATCCAAACCACCTGAAATTATCAAAATTTGGACTTATAGATTATTCCTATACTTGATCTTACTTAAAAACTGATTTATAATCAATATATAATCCAAATCAAAAATATAACAAACCAAATAGAAAAGAGGAAAAATATGGATATAAGAAAATTTAACCCCTACATTCGGTTTTGTTCACCGATAAAAGTAAGCGAAAGTTATCCCGAAACGTACAAAGCGTATGATTTCAGACTTTTTCACGTACTTGAAGGGGGCTTTACCGCCGTTTTCGATACTGAAGAAATTACCGTCAACAAAGGGGAAACCCTGATGTTTCCTCCCAACATAGCTTACCGTATGTTGATAAATGAATATGATTACTCAAATCATATTATAGTAAATTTTGATTTCGTTACCGATAATTACGGAAGTGCGCCACAGGCACCTACAGGTCTTGACAGATTTAAAAAAGATAAGGTTTTTTCAACTTGCAGTCTGCCTCCATTTGACCGTATACTGCATCTTAGTGACACCTGGTCTTCAACTGCTACACTAAAGGAAATGTGCCAGGAAATCAATTCAAACAATCCGAATTCTCAGGAAATCGCGTCGGCAATGTTTAAAAAACTGTTGGTCGAACTCGCAAGAAAAGAAAAGAACAATCAAAAACTTATAAATATAGGCAAAGAAAATATCTGTATGCGCATTAAGGATTATATCGACAACAACTTTCTTTTGGGAATAAACAATATCGACATAGCTAAAAAGTTTGGTTATCATCCTTATGCCATCAACGCAAAATTTAAAAAGACTGAAAATATCACCATTCATTCGTATATAACGTCAAAAAAACTGGAACACGCAAAAGAATTCCTGCTTTCAACGAATCTTTCCATCGCCGAAATCAGTGAGAAGTGCGGTTTTTCAAATCCGTCGTATTTCTCGGAATGTTTTATGAAAAACGAAGGTATCACACCACTCGGATACCGTAAAAACGCAAGATAAAAAAGACTCCATCAGGCGTCTTTTTATTTGCATTATTTCAAAATTATGTTATAATATGTCGTAAGAGGTGATAATATGGACTCTGTGATTTTCAACCCGCTCAAAGAATACCAAAGCAAACTTAAAAACCTTCATTTCGAGAACACTAAAAAGCTTTTTGAAAAGCTCGTAAAAGAATCCGGCATTGACATTGATACCAACAAAGAAACGGTAAAACAGTATAATATTTATACCGAACGCCTTTCCGATGTTAAGAAAAAGCTCAGATGGCGCAAATTTTTCAGGGTATTGATGTGGGTTTCGGTGGTACTTATCCCGGTCGCAATTTTAAATATGAATCCTAAAATCAAGGAACTGAAAGAAGAGGTTCAGTTTGCAGACCAGAAAGCCAACGAATTTTTATCACTTGCAACTGAGCAGATGAAACCTCTCACAGCACTTTTTAAAGAATGGTACGCGATAGACTTAATAGAAGAAACTGTTCCCCTTATAAAATTTATGCAACAGTTTACGGCTGCTCAGGAAAATGATATGAAAATCAACTATGACCTGAAAGATGACACCGATGTCGAAAAGTCTACTCTGGATGTTTTGGCAGGTGAGTATAACGAAAACCCGTTTGTATTCGAAAACCGTATGGTTCACCGTATGGGAACCGAAACATATTATGGTTACAAGACTATCACATGGACCGAAACATACAGAGATTCTGATGGTAAGATGAGAACAAGAACCCGTACTGAGCGTTTACAGGCTTCTGTTACAAAGCCTAAGCCCTTCTATCATACAGAGGTTGTTTTAAATTACGGTGCACAGGCGGCTCCCGAGCTTTCCTTCAGCCGAGATGCTACAAATCTTCACAACAAGAGTGAAAAAGCTATCGAAAGATATGTAAAACGCGGTGAAAAACGCCTTGACCGAAAAGCCAACAAAGCACTAAAAAAAGGAGACGACTTCACAAGTATGTCAAACTCGGAATTTGAAGTCCTGTTTGATGCTCTTGACAGAAGTGACGAAGTACAGTTCAGAACACTTTTCACCCCCTTGGCACAGACCAATATGGTGGATTTGCTCTTATCCAAAGAAAGTTTTGGCGATGATTTTAATTTCTTCAAAAACGGCAGAATGAACACTGTTGCCTCAAATCACAGCCAGAACAGAGCTTTAATCTTATCCACCGAAGGCTTTAATTCTCATTCTTTTGATATAATCGAGCACAATTTCTTAAACCTTAATATGGAATACTTTAAAGCTGTATACTTTGACTTAGCCCCCGTACTTGCAATTCCGGCTTATCAGGAAAGACCTGTTCACTCTTTAAAACCCATTCCGGATTACACTCAGCTTTATTCATTGAAAGAAAGTGAATCCCTTGCAAACCTTGTAAACAAAAAGGAAATTGTCCATCCCGATACCAAAACCGAGGCTATACTCAAATCAAGTTATCTGTCGACAGAAAATAATATTGACAAGACCTCTGTTACAGCGTATTCTTATGATATAGAAAAGCGCGTTGATATTGTCACTGTAAGAGGCGGTGACGGACATTACCACAACATACCTGTTGAATGGGATGAATATCTGCCGCTTGAACAAATTACAAACTTTGGCGTTACTGCAATAAACTCAGCCGTAGCATCTGCTGCAAGCAGGGACGGTCTGTGCATATTTAAATTGTAAAGGAGATTTTAAAATGGCTAATCAGTTAGACGAACTCAACCCCACCGTGATGGACGAAGGTCTTGACACAAATGTTATCGCGAAAAAAATCCCTGCTGAAGTAGGATTCGGCTCAAAGGTTTTTGAAATCTTTTTGTGGATTTGCGGCATTCTGCCCGGTCTTATCTTCCTGTTTAAAAAGATAAGTGCCCAGAAACATTTTGACCAGCTTCAGCAAAAAATCCAGAGAAACGCTTCCCAGATTGACAACTACTTAGAACAGCGCGTAATGGTGCTCCAGAACTGTGCAAAACTTCTTGATAAGGCAATCGACCTTGACAAGAGCACATTTGAAAACATCGCTAAATACCGTTCAGGTGCAGATAAAGATGAAGCCCGTAACGGAATTGAAAGCGCAGTTGAAACAATCTCAAGAAACATTAATGTTGCTGTTGAAAGTTACCCTGACTTGCAGGCGCATAAAGAAATCGCCGATGCAATGCAGCAGAATATGTACTTACAGCGTGAAATCACCGCTGCAAGAGAACTTTATAACGACACAATCGACCAGTGGAACAGAGATATTTTCGCATGGCCCACAAAGAAAATTGTTGCTGCAAAAAACGGCTACACAACAAGAATTCCTTTTATCGCTTCCAAAGAAATCAAAGAACAGGCAAAAGGCATATTCTTCTAAAAGCAAAACCACGGAATTATATTCCGTGGTTTTTATATTTGCAGGGAGAAATTAGATACTTCTTTTTAAATTCTTTTGAAAAATACTTAATATCGTTAAACCCTGATTTTTCTGCCGCCTCACTTACCAGATAAAGTCCGCTTTCAAGAAGCGAGGCCGCAGTTTCAAGGCGAAGTAATTTTACATATTGATTAGGCGAAACTCCATATATCTCTTTGAAAATTTTTCTGAAATAGGTTTCCGATACAAAACAAAGTTCTGCAAGATTTTTTATATCAATGTTTCCGGTTTTAAAATGCTCATAAATATATCTGACAGCAGGATTTAAAATCTTACTCTTATGGTCTTCCTTGTTTTCTTTGTTTCGGGAACAAAGGCAGGCTTTATGCAGAATTTCATAAAAAAGGGATGTGCACAGAATGCGATATCCCTTTTCTTTTTTTGCCCATATTTCATAAAGATTTATAAGTTCTTCCTTTGTTTCAAAGTCTATTATCTCCATATCTTCTGCCGTTTTGTTGTAATCGATAAAGCAGACCGAAATAATTTCCTCACCACTGCTTTTTTGGAAATACTCAAGCTTTGAAGGAATATAGAGCAATTGATTTTCTTCGACATTAAATGTGTTTTTTCCGTAGCTGAATTCACTTTTTCCGCTTAATCGCACACTTATAATGGAATGTGAACGACTGAAACTTTTTCTTTTACAGCTTTTACGCTTATGACGATATATACCGATAATTTCGATAATATGGTTATCTTCACAAAAAAACATCGCTATCCACCTTAGTTTTATTTTCTACACCTTTTTATTCTAAAACAGTAAATATCACTTGTCAAGTTTCGTTTTACACACCTTTTAGATATATTTTGTATGTTTTCTTTATGACATATCACTGTTAAAATAAAGTGGGGTGATTATATGAAAATTGCAGTTTATGGTAGCAGTAAAAAATTTATCAGTTTTTTAAAAGGTCTCACCGAAAGCGTAAAAACTTTCAAAAACTTAAACCACGCTCTTTGTTACGCCGAAAAGCAATCCACAGCTTTGTTTATTCTTCCGTTTTATGATAAAGGCATCAATTTTGTAAAAGAATTCTCGGAAAATGAGTTTGAAAAAATGGTCAGGATTATCAAAAGCAAAAAAAGCAGAATTTATATAGAAAACTATCCCGCATACGACTACAGGGATTGTTTTGTTCTGGGGCTTCAGGCGAGAAGTCTTGTGAATAATATCGGCAAAAATTCAATCTGCCTTTGCAACCGTTTCAAAAATCTGACAGGGTTCGAAATTTTGCAAAAAAGAAACGGATTTTATTATCCTAATGACAAATTTACAGACGGAAATGTTGAAATATTAGCAGAAATCAAAAATTGTTTTGGTGTAAGCAAAGCGGTAAAAAGTTCAGCAGAGTGGGAAGGTGTCGCGCTTTTAAAGGCTGAAAGTAATGTTTACAGTGCTATGTGCGATTTTACAAATTTAAAGGATTTTGAGATATTTTCTTACAAAAACTGGCTTAACTTTTACAAAACTCTTTTCAGCGAAGTTACCGATGCTTCTCACGAAATCATTGAAAAATCATTTGAAAACACCTATAAAAAAATAGATATCTGCAAAAATACCAGAGATGACAACATAAAAAAAGCTCTTGAAAATGCCGTAAAATCAGCTCTTGACTGGCACGAAAGCTCAGGCATTATGCTGAGTAACGGCGGCGTTTATGAAATGATAAGGTCTTTTGACTTAACCCCTGCCAAAAACATAAGAGGTGACTCGGGACTTTTTACTGCGGCACTTTTTATGACTGCAGGAAAGTATTTTAACAATAAAAAATATATAAAAACCGCTGAGAAAGTGGCAGATTATATGCTTAAAATAAGAGCTTTACAGATAACCAAAGGTGAAAATAAAGGACTTTTCAAATGGTTTTCCGGAATAGATGATATGGGCCCTCACGATATTTATGTTTCCGATACCTCCCGTGTTGGCAACTGTGTTCTTACTCTCTATAAACTGACCGGCAAAACTGAATACAGAGAAAAAATTATTTCACTCGGTGAAGCATTGCTTAAATGGTTTGATGGCGATGCACTTTTGCCGGGATGCAGTTTCAACTATCAAAGCGAAAATCTTGTCGCCATACAGACAAGACCCCGAAAGGCTTCGCCTGAATTTTACGATGCTCCAATGCTTTTTATGAAAAATCTTTACTCAATAACAAATGACAGACGCTATAAAGACCAAATTTTAAAAACTGCAAAAAAGTTAGCAATCCTTTACCCCTACTATGAAACAGTAACTTCACACTCAGATAGCTTTACCTTCAGCAGACTCTTTTGCGTGTTTGCTGTTGCACAGAGTTTTGGAGATGGTGAATGGACCCCGGTTATTGATAAAATTCTCAGTTTTTTTGAAAAGCTTCAGCATAAAAGCGGTGGTTTTTCGGATAAAAACGCTTATTTTGACAACAGAAGCCTTTCTCTTGATCTTGAATTTGCGGTAGGTGGTTTTGCCGGTGAAGATAGCAATATCGCCGACCTTGTATACTGCCAGAACAGTTTGTTTTATTCTTTGAATATTCTTCTCTCTTGTAATGGTAATTTTGATAAAAACAAAGCAAAAACAATGTTTGAAAAGCTCACACAGTTTTTGCTCGATACACAGATACGCTCCGAAAATTTAAAGATAAATGGTGCCTGGATGAGGGCATTTGATATGGACAATTATGAATATTATGGTTGCGATAAAGACTTTGCATGGGGACCTTACTGCATCCTTACCGGTTGGGTGACAGGAGCTATTCCTCTTGTATTTTTAGATTTATTGGGGGTAAAAACTATATATTAAAAAACGGCAGGCTTTAAAGCCTGCCGTTTAAATTATTCATTAAAAGGAACTACCTGTTTTAATCTGTCGGATTCAAACGCCGCTTCCATAACCTTCATAACTCTCATTACTTCGGCGTGAGTGATAAGCTGAGGTTCGATTCCGTCAACAGCTTTTGCAACATTACGGTAGAAATCGTGAACATCGCTCTCAACCTCAGGCAAGGGGAATTCCTTAATGGTTTCAGGACTTCTCGGTGCCATTGTTTTTGTAAGACCTGCCGCAGTTTTAACTGGAACTACATTTACATCTTTTCTGATTTCACAGCAGACAATTTTGCCTTCTTTATTGAAACCATTGATAATTGCAGAGCCATTGTTACCTGCCATATACCATCGAGGAAGACTTATAAAGTTACTTGTTCCGACTTCCACACGGTAAACAAGACCACTTTCAAAGGTAATATCAAGCTTAAAGCCATCGTCAACTTCTTCGTTTGTAATATGGTCCATAGTAGCATAGATGGAAACAATCTTTTCGTCTACCATCTGCAATGCCTGGTCGATGAGGTGAACACCCCAGTCAAGCATCATACCGCCGCCATGTTTTTTTATTCCACGCCAGTCACCGGGGATACCATGTGAACCCTGAACACGGGATTCAATTGCGTGTACAACTCCAAGCTTACCACTTTTGTAAATTTCTTTCATTCTTAAGAAATCTGCATCCCAGCGTCTGTTCTGGTGAACTGTAAAAAGCTTGCCGTACTTGTTTGCTGCATCAATCATAGCCTGTAAATTCTCGGAAGAATCGGTTACAGGTTTTTCACTGATAACATTTTTACCTGCTGCAAGTGCTGCTTCAGCTATCGGACGATGCACATCGTTGGGAGTTGCAATTGTAACGATGTCGACATCGGGGTTAGAAAGAACCTCTTGCTGCGAGGAATAAACACGGATGCCTTTTTCTTTTGCGTACTCACGGCGTTTTTCATCAATATCCCAGATACCAATGAGATTTACAACGCCATTTTCCAAGATTTTGTTACTGTGCCATTCGCCCATTCCGCCAAACCCGATAATAGCTACATTCTTTTTCATAAATATGCGCCTCTTTTCAATTTGCCCAGTATAGTTTTATACTTTTGTAATCGTTTTCATTATACACAACTATTTTAATTTTTTCAAGTGGGAAAACTCAAAAAAATCAAAAATTTATTAAAAAAAACGGTGAAATTCAAGCTTTTTTAAGTTATACCGTCTTTTTACTTGTTATTTTTAAGATTTTCTGCTACAATATATACATTCAAAGGAAAGGAAGAAATTATATGAACTGGGCTGAAGTCAGTATTGAAACCAAAACCGAGGGTATTGAAATTTTAACTGGATTTTTAATGGTGCACGGTGTGAACTGTGTTATGATAGAAGATGCCGAAGATTTCAATGCATTTTTAAATGATACAACTATTCACTGGGATTATGTCGATGATGAGCTTATGAAAATGCAGCAATGCGAAACTAAAATCAAGTTTTATCTTGCCGACAACCCACAGGGCTTTGAAATTTTAAATCAGATTAAAGCTGACCTTAAATTTTTGCAAAAAGACCACGAAATTGATTTAGGCAAACTCGCTCTTGAAATTTCCTATAAAGAGGAGGAAGAGTGGGAAACTGCCTGGAAAAAATACTATCATCCTATCACTATCAGCGACCGCCTTACAATTGTCCCCGAGTGGGAGGATTACACCCCGAAAGCAAACGAAAAAGTGCTTTTGTTAAACCCCGGTATGGCTTTCGGTACTGGCGGACATCACACAACAAAGCTCTGCCTTAAGACTTTGGATGAGCTGTCACTTGAAGGAATCGATGTTCTCGATATGGGTTGCGGAAGCGGCATTTTATCCATTGCCGCGCTTCTTTTAGGAGCAAAAGAAGTAACTGCTATCGACATTGACGAGCTTGCAACCAAGATTTCTCACGAGAATGCAGAGCTTAACGGCGTTGACAACGAAAACTTCAAAGTTTACTGCGGAAATGTTTTAGATGATAGTACTCTTGCCGATAAAATAGGTGAAAAGCAGTATGATATCATCGTTGCAAACATTGTTGCAGATGTAATTATTGCCATGGCGCCTCTTTTCAAAAGATATGTAAAACCTGACGGAAAGCTCATTGTTTCAGGCATTATCGGTGAAAGAGCCGAAGAAGTTTTAGC
Organism: Fumia sp.; assembly: GCA_045615345.1. Taxonomy (GTDB): domain Bacteria; phylum Bacillota; class Clostridia; order Oscillospirales; family Ruminococcaceae; genus Fumia. The sequence continues at coordinate 185,504 of JAZLER010000032.1, forward strand.
AAAACTTATAAAAACAGGATTTGTTATCGAAAAACAAGCCGAAGACAACGACTGGGTAGCTGCAATCGCTCATCTTTCCTGATATTTAGCAGGCGAAATGCCTGTAATCTTTTTAAAAGCACGGCAAAATGACTGAACTGACTCGAAATGAAGTTTTTCGGTTATTTCCGTTATTGACATCTTTTTATCACAAAGAAGTTCTTTCGCCGCTTCAATCTTCCTTTCATTAAGGTAAGATTGAAGCGTTTTTCCTGTCTTGAGATGAAATACCCTTGATAAATAGCTCGGGTTATAGCAGAGTTTACTGCAGATTGACATAACGCTTTCAATCTCAAAAATATTGTTGTCAATATACTGTATTGCCTTATAAACTGTACCTCCGACACCCTTTTTATCGCTTATCCCTGCTCTTTCTTTCTCTTTTTGCCAGGTTCTGTAAGTAAGGCAAAGTATCTGTGTTACAAAAGCTTTTATCATCTCATCGGAAAACTCAAATTCATTATAAAATTCGTTAACCGTCTTTGCGAGAGCCGAAATAACTCCATACTTGTCCTTCATAACGCGTGGAGTTTTTATATCGGTGAAAAATTTCTTTATTTTTTCAAAACCCTCTTCGTCTGAAAACTCCCATGCAATATAAAGATATCTGAGCGGGTCTTTTGCAGAAGAGATAATCTTATGGTAATCGCCCGGAATATTTATCGCAATATCTCCCTCTTTTACGGGATAGTCGGTGTCATCACAGGAATTTACGCCCTCTCCGCTGATAAAAGCGCTGATTTCAAGATAATTCTGTTTGTGTTTTTCAACCACAAATCCTGATTCACAGCTCATCTCACCGCATTGATATATTTTTAATAACCCTATATCTTTCGGATTTTTAAAAATGTCAATGTCGCAATGAAATTTTTTGCCGTATTTTTCAGACATCTTATCCATAAAGCCCCTCCTTTACATATTCAAAAACGGCCCGTATGAGCCGTTTTTTCTGTTATAAATATATCCACTCACCGGGAGTATCGCATCCCTTTATTCCGATTTCACGAAGTTTTGCGATAAGTATTGTTTCTTTTGCATCAACCGGTGGCACTGCTGTATCAAAGAACTTAAGCAAAGCTACAACAAATCTTTCAAAAAACTCTGTGCAGGAAGGAATAATCACCGATGTGCCGTCCTCTTTTGCCGCCTGTAAAGCAAAAGGGCTTCCGTAATACTGTCCCATCACGGCACTTCTGTTTCCCGAAAATCCTATAACAAATTGCGGACACTGCTCGGTTCCCAAAAACATCACTTTTTCAGCCTCGGTCCCCATAAGTGCCACTATCATTTCAAGCTGATGTATCGAATAATTCGACATAATGCCTGGCCCCTGGGTTGCAAGGGTGCAGATTTTTTCTTTGCTTATATCTTCAAGTTCTTTTGAAAATCTCAAAGCCGAGCTTGAAAACATAGGAGTATTATTTTCTTTTGCAAGATTTACAAGGTATTCTGCAGTTTCACAGTCGGGAGCAAAGGTCTTGTCCACATAGGTCGTTTTGCCGCTTCTTAATGGCAGGTCGCAAAGTTTCTTATGCATCTCGGGATTATCGGGAGAAAGGACCATTAAAACATCACTTTTTTCGATAACCTCTTCAATTGTTTTACATAATTTCACGCCATAATTTTCACACCACTGAGCCGAGGTAACACCACTTGGCGCAGTTATCTCGCCATAAGCATAAGCTATTTCATATTTGCCATCAGATGCATCACACACCCATTGTGGCAGATTGTTTGCATGCCATTCATCAAGAAAATAGTCGATAATTCCTATCTTTTTCATAATATCCCTCTTTAAAATGAAATTTCCCTGTGTGCATCGGAAGAATCGTAAATGCCCTGCATAATTTTAGCCGTAATTACAGCTGTATCGATGTGAGAAGGCAATTTTTCTCCCGTTTTTATACAACGGATAAACGAATCAATTTCATTCTGGAAAGCATTTTCCACCGTATATGATGGTTTTATTTCATAAAGAGTCCCGTCTTTTGCTGTGTAAATTTTAAAGTCAGCCCCGTACTGCAAACGAATTCCTGCTTTATCACCGATAAAGTCGATATAAGTTTCGCTTTCACCGATATTCTGTGCCCATGCACCGTTAAAGGTAATGGTCGGGCCTTCAGTTCTTATCATACCTGTGACAAAATCATCAACATCGTAAGTTCCGTTTAAATCGGGAGGGCCTGCCCACATACCTGTATATGAGTATTCAGGTATATTTTTTCCGAGCTTACAGTATGTTTCACCCGAAACAGTCAGCGGATTGGGGTCGCCCATGCAATACATAACTATATCGAGGTAATGCACGCCCCAGTCAATCAGAACACCGCCACCTGAAATTTCTTTCGTAGTAAACATACCCCCGAGTCCCGGGATAGAACGATGTGCCCTGAAGCTTACATAGATGTGATAAACTTCACCAAGGTCACCGCGATTTATGATTTCCTTGATCTTGTTGACGCCTGTGTTGAACCGGTTCACAACACCGATATTCAGTATTTTACCGGTTTCGTGCTGAACCTTTTGCATCTCAAGAGCTTCATTGTATGTACGCGCTGCAGGTTTTTCGCAAAGGACATTTTTACCTGCACGCAGAAAATCAATTGCTATTTTACTATGAAGATTATTGGGGGTGCAGACAGAAACTGCCTCCACTTCATCGTCATTTAAAATATCGTGATAATCAACAACCGCCTTGCCCACACCATGGGTTTTCACCTTTTCCTCGGCGCGTTCGGGAATAATATCGCAAAAATATTTAATTTCAACTTCAGGATTGTTAAGGTAGCACGGAATATGTGCATTTGTCGCAATGGTACCGCAACCAATAACTGCTACTTTAATTTTACTCATCATAAAAACCCCTTTCACGATTTAAGTATACTATAAATGCACTCTTCATTACAAGATATTTATTTTTCTTTTTTGTTGTCCTGATTTGACCTTTACAAAAAGATAGTATATAATGTTAAAAACGAGGTGTGGATTATGAGAAAATGGGAAAGAAACAAGGTCAACAAATTTGCAAAAGGCTTTCTTATAGGAATTGGCGCCGGACTTATTCTCGGACTTTTATTAAAAAACTTAGGGCTTTTCCTGCCACTCGGCGGAATTATAGGAATGTGTGCAGGAATTACAAGAAAATAATGAGAAAGCGGAGGCTTTTGCCTCCGCTTTCTTTTGTTTTAAAGTTATTTCATGCCGTTTTCGTAAGCTTCGATCATCTTTTTAACCATCTGACCGCCTACAGAACCTGCTTCTCTGGAAGTCAAATCGCCGTTGTAACCCTGTTTGAGGTTTACGCCAACTTCGCTTGCTGCTTCCATTTTAAATCTTTCCATAGCTTCTTTAGCCTGAGGAACCATAATATTGTTGTTGCTTTTCATCGTTTTACACTCCTTAATTTTTTCGCGTTTGCAATATTATTTTTATCAGAACTAAAAAATTTATAAGCGGTAATTTTTGTCAGCCTTATTTTCCTTTTTTCACAAAAAAATGATTAAAAAACCGTAAATATTTTACACAGGTGTAAAGCAAATTACTTGACAGCAAATTAAACTTAGTGTATAATAAATTCATAGTATGAATAACTATCGCAAAAAATATAAAAGAGGGATGAAAAATGAGTAAAAATTTGCATTTTTCGGTACTTTTGGATTTTTACGGCGATATGCTTAACGAAAAGCAAAAAGATGTTATGGAACTTTACTACAATCAGGACCTTTCACTTGCTGAAATTTCCGAGCACACCGATATGTCAAGACAAGGTATCCGTGACAGCATCAAGCGTTCAGAGGCATATCTTGCAGAACTCGAGGAAAAACTTCATTTTGCCGAGAAAATAACAGAACTTTTGCATCTTACAGACCGTATTGTTGACTTGTGCAGCGATATTGAACGCACAAACGAAGGCATCGTTTCTTCTACAGCTATTGAAGAAGATTCCGTTGCTATCCGCACATTGCTTACAAAATATATCGACAAAAACTTTTCTTAATTTTTTCCTGAGGAGGGATTACTTTGGCATTCGAAAGTCTTTCGGATAAACTTGCTGCGGCTTTTAAAAAGTTAAAAAGCAAGGGTAAACTTAATGAAGCCGATATCAAAGATGCGATGCGTGAAGTAAAACTCGCCCTTCTGGAGGCTGATGTAAACTACAAAGTTGTAAAGGATTTTGTAAAAGTTGTCAGTGAAAGAGCAGTTGGTCAGGAGGTACTCAATAGTCTGACCCCTGCGCAACAGGTTATCAAAATCGTAAACGAAGAGCTCACCGCTTTGATGGGTGGCGAAAACGCAAGACTTGAGTTCCCGTCAAAAGGTCCTTGTGTTGTTCTGATGTGTGGTTTGCAGGGTAGTGGTAAAACTACTCACTCAGCAAAGCTTGCAAGATATTTTAAAGCTCAGGGCAGACACCCCTTGCTCATAGCCTGTGACGTTTACCGTCCCGCCGCTATTGACCAGCTTAAAATTGTCGGCGAAAAAGCAGGCGCAAAAGTATTTGAGATGGGTCAGGGTGACCCCGTTAAAATTGCAACCGAAGGTCTTAAATTTGCAAAAGACCATGGTCATGACCTTGTTATCATAGATACCGCAGGTCGTCTTCACATCGATGAAGTATTGATGGAAGAAATTAAAAACATCGAAAAAGCAGTTAACCCGAATGAAATTCTTCTGGTTATTGATGCTATGACCGGTCAGGATGCCGTAAATGTTGCAGAAAACTTCAACAACGCGCTCCCGATAACCGGTGTTATCCTTACAAAGCTTGATTCCGACACCCGAGGCGGTGCGGCGCTTTCAGTTTTAAAAGTTACCGAAAAGCCGATTAAATTCTCAGGTATTGGTGAAAAAATAGAGGACCTTGAACCCTTCCACCCGAGCCGTATGGCTTCAAGAATTTTAGGAATGGGCGATGTTCTCACCCTAATTGAAAAGGCTCAGGATGCTGTTGACGAAAAAGAAGCTGAAGCTCTTGCCAAAAAGATGCAGGAAAATAAGTTCGATATGAATGACCTTTTGGACCAGCTCCGTCAGATACAGAAAATGGGCTCAATAAAACAACTTCTCTCGATGATTCCGGGTATCGGAAACAAAGTCGAAGAAATGGATGTTGACGAAAAACAGTTTACAAGAATTGAGGCTATGATAACCTCAATGACCAAAGCCGAACGCGAAAAGCCTTCCATCATCAACCCGAGTCGTAAACGCCGAATTGCGGCAGGAAGCGGAACCGAGGTTCAGGATGTAAACCGTCTGCTCAAACAGTTTGACCAGATGAAACAGATGATGAAAAAGCTTGGCGGTAAAAACGGCAAACGCCGTATGCGTTTACCGGGAATGCCCGGAATGTTTTAGATTACAACTGCCTTTGGCAGATGTAGATAGAGAGTAATTACAGGAGGTGTAAGAATGGCTGTTAAAATCAGATTGCGCAGAATGGGTGCAAAGAAAGCTCCCTTTTACCGTATCGTAGTTGCTGATTCCAGATATCCCAGAGATGGTAGATTTATCGAAGAAATCGGTACTTATGATCCCACTAAAAACCCCAGCGTTATCAATGTAGATGTTGAGAAAGCAAACAAATGGATTGCTAACGGTGCTCAGCCCACAGATACTGTCAAGAAAATCTTAAAAATCAGTGCTGATAAATAAGTGACAGTGTGCGGTTAATCCCCGCTGTCGGGAAACAAGTGACAGCAAAATACTAAACCGCTAAGGAGAACCTATATGCAGGATTTATTAATTACTCTCGCCAAAGGCTTGGTTGAGAACAAGGATGCTGTAAAGGTTTCCGTTGACGAACCCAATGAAGAAGGTATCATCGTTTATCACTTAAACGTTGCTCCTGAAGATATGGGAAGAGTTATCGGAAAACAGGGAAGAATTGCAAAAGCTATCCGCGTTGTAATGCGTTCCTGTGCTTCACAGCGAAATGAAAGAATCATGGTCGAAATCGACTGATTTTAGCCCTGCCTTTTGGCAGGGTTTTCGTTTTTATTGACATAACCCCTTTATAAATGTTAAAATGCATATAGAAACTTTGAAAGGAAAATTATATGAGCAAAGAATTTCTTGAACTTGGAAAAATCGTGGCAATACATGCTCTTAAAGGTGAAATCCGTCTGCAACCCTGGTGCGACACACCCGATTTTGCAGCAGGCTTCAAAAAAGTATATTTAGACGGAAAACCCATAAAAGTGCGTTCTGCCCGTCCACATAAAAATATCGTTATTATGCACCTTGACGGAATAAACACCCCCGAGGAAGCACAGGCACTTGTTAATAAGGTTATCTTCATTTCAAAAGACCAGGTGAAACTCCCCGAGGGCACTTATTTTATTGCCGACCTTATCGGTATGCAAGTGATTGATGCCGATAACGGCAATGTTTACGGCGAACTTATCGATGTGAGCCAAACCGGAGCCAATGATGTCTACCATATCCGTTTCGAAGATGGTACAGTGAGATATGCACCTGCCATTCCGCTTGTTGTAATCGAAACCAATGTAGCTGAGAAGCTTATGAAAATCCGCCCTCTGGAGGGACTTTTTGATGATTAGAATTGATGTTGCCACCCTTTTCCCTGAGATGTGCGAAGCTGTTTTGCAAACAAGTATTATCGGCAGGGCAAGGAAGGCAGAACTCGTTGAAATTCACTGCCACAACATAAGGGATTACTCGCCCGACCCCAAGCATCACCGTGTTGATGATTCTCCATACGGCGGCGGTAAGGGAATGGTAATGCAACCCGAACCTATTTATCGTTGTTACCTTGATGTGGTAGAAAAATCAGGCTCTGTGCCTTATGTTATCTATCTCTCCCCTCAGGGCAAAACCCTGACTCAGAAAAAAGCGCTCGAACTTCGTGAAATCCCACATCTTTTCCTGCTTTGCGGACATTATGAGGGAATAGATGAAAGAATTATCGAAAAAATCGTTGATGAAGAAGTTTCCATCGGTGACTATGTTCTTACAGGCGGAGAGCTCGGTGCCCTCGTTCTCATTGACAGTGTTGTCCGGCTTTGTGACGGAGTACTCGCTGCCGATGAATGTTTTGAGAAAGAAAGCCATATGAACGGACTTCTGGAGTATCCGCAGTACACACGCCCCGAGGAATGGGAGGGTATGCGTGTTCCCGAAGTTCTTTTATCGGGACATCATGCCAATATTGACAAATGGCGTGACGAACAATCTCTCCTGCGCACACAGTTAAAACGCCCCGATATGGTAGAAAAAAATAGTTAAAATGCACAAATATGTGGAAAACTATTATACATATTCTACTATGTAGCCAAAATTTTTCAAAAAGTGTATTTTTCCCGAAAATTTTATGTTGACGGACAATTTTTCCGTGATATAATAAGGGTAGAAAGACAAAAACAAAAGACATTAAACATCGAAAAGCAGTATAGGAGAATAATTATGTATATTAAAGATGTAACCGTTAAAAATCATGTTGGTTTACACGCACGCCCCGCTACTTTCTTTATCCAGAAAGCAAACGAATTCAAATCTTCCGTTTGGGTAGAAAAAGAAGAGCGCAGAGTAAACGCTAAGAGCTTGCTTGGTGTTCTTTCTCTCGGAATTATCGGTGGCACAGATATCAGAATCATTGCTGACGGTCCCGACGAACACGAAGTAGTAGACGCTTTGGTAAAACTCGTAGAATCTGCTTTTGCAGAATAATTATGAAGACTCGCAGCGCTGTCAGAAGACAGCGCTATTTCTTTTTTCGGAGGAAACAATGACCATCAAAGAGCTTAAAGAAAAAGCCCTGAGCCTTACAACCGAGCCCGGCGTTTATCTTATGAAAAACGCCCGTGGTGAAATCATATATATAGGCAAGGCAAAAGCACTTAAAAATCGTGTTGTCAGCTATTTTCGTGCAAACTCATCTCACAATGAGAAAGTGCGTAAAATGGTTTTACAGGTCTGCGATTTTGACTATATTGTTACCTCAAGCGAATTTGAAGCCCTTATCCTCGAATGCAGCCTTATAAAACAGTATTCTCCCAAATACAACATTTTATTAAAAGACGACAAAGGCTATCATTATATTCATATTTCGGATGAGGATTTTCCCCGTATAACTACTGCTCTGCAAAAGAAAGAAACAGGCACTCATATAGGTCCTTTCACGAGCAGCTTCGTAGTAAAACAAACTGTAGAGCAAGCAAATAAAATCTTCAATCTCCCTACCTGCAAGCGTAAATTCCCCGAAGATTTCAAAAAAGGCAGACCTTGTCTTAATTTCCACATAAAACAGTGTATGGGTCTTTGTCAGGGCAATATTTCAAAAGAAAAATATGCCGAAATTTTAGAAGAAGCTGTTGATTATATCCATAACGGCAAAACTGTTGACATAAATAAAATGAAAAAAGAGATGGAAAAAGCTGCCGATAATCTTGAATTTGAAAAAGCGGCAAGGCTTCGTGACAGAATAAACGCCATAAAAAAAGCTGCCGATTCACAAACCGTTATGCTCCCTGAGAACCGCTCGATGGATATCTGGGGTTTTGCGCAAAATCTCCTTACCGTCTGCGCTGTTGTAATAAAATTCCGCGATGGACACCTTTATGATAAAGAGCATTTTTTCTTTGATGACATCTATTCTCTCCCAGAGCTTCAGGAAGAATTCTTAACTCGCTATTACGCCGATGTCAGCGATTTTCCGAAAGCGCTGGTTATTCCCGCAAAAATATCGGATTCTGACCTTCTGGCTCAGTTTTTGACCCATCGTGCAGGCAGAAATGTCACAGTTTCAGTACCCTTAAAGGGTGAACGCAAAAAACTTTCGGAAATGGCTTACCAGAATGCTGCCGAACAGCTTTCGTTAAGGGTAAATCGCACCGGCAAAGAAGTTACGGCATTAGAGAAACTGGCTAAACTTTTAAATCTTGACAAAACCCCCGGATATATCGAAGCTTATGACATATCAAACTGGGGTGACACCGCAAGAGTCGGCGGTATGATAGTTTTTGAAAACGGTAGACCCCTTAAAAGCGATTACAAGCGATTTGCCATAAAAGAAGTGGCAGGTCAGGACGATTATGCTTCAATGAAAGAGGTTATAAAACGCCGTTTCACGAGATATCTTGAAAAAGATCCTGCTTTTTCCAAGCTCCCCGATTTAATACTTTTGGATGGCGGCAAAGGTCATGTTGCGGCAGTTGAGCCCGTACTGAAAGAGCTCGGCATTGATGTTCCGCTTTTCGGCATGGTGAAGGATTCAAGACACCGCACCCACGCCATCACAAAATCCGATGAAATAATCGCAATAAACACTGTGAAATCTGCTTTTACACTTATCACAAACATTCAGGACGAGGTTCACAGATTTGCTATTTCATATCAGCGCAGTTTGCACAAAAAAGCCACTTATGAAAGTGAGCTTTTAAAAGTAAAAGGCATCGGAAAAGCAAAACTTAAAGAACTTATGAAAAAATTCAAAACAAAAAAAGGATTGAAAGAAGCAAGCCTTGAAGAAATTCAGACTACTGCAAAAATCTCAGAACCGACCGCAAAAGAGCTTTTTGAAGTCATACAAAATCTTTAGGTATAACCGACAAATCCAAACCAGCCTGAAATTACTCAAAGTTCGGATTTGTCGATTATGCCTAGTTTGCAAAATGCACAAAAGGAACCATTTTCATTAGTGCAATTTGTGAATAATTAGTTCTTGAAAAATTTGTAAATTTAGGGTACAATATTAATGTAGATTAATAATACAAATGAGGTGTCCCCAAATGATCTGTTTTGATTGTATGCGTTTTTCAATATCAGAATGCTCATTTAAATGGGGTAAGTGCGTTTAGTAAAGGACAGCTGCGAGTTTTCGCAGCTTTTTGTTTTAGAAAGGAAGATTTATTATGCTTAAAAAAGTAGCCGTTATTATGGGAAGCGACAGCGATTTGCCAATTGTAAAAAAAGCAATCGACTGTCTTAAAGAATTTGGTGTTGAAACCGAAGTTCACATTATGTCTGCGCACCGCACTCCCACCGAAGCTTGTGAATTTGCAAAAAATGCAAAAGGAAACGGTTTCGGAGTAATCATTTCTGCCGCAGGTATGGCGGCTCACCTTGGTGGCGTTCTTGCCGCTCACACAACATTGCCCGTAATTGGCATTCCTATTAAATCTTCTTTTGAAGGACTTGATGCATTGCTTGCAACAGTGCAGATGCCCTCAGGCATCCCCGTTGCAACAGTTGCTGTAAATGGTGCCAAAAACGCTGCTGTTTTAGCTTTGGAAATCCTCGCATTAAATGACGATGAATTGAGCGAAAAACTCTTAAAAATGAAACAAGATATGGCAAACGAAGTTCGTGAAAAGGACTTAAAACTTCAGAAAGAACTTAACTAAGGAGGAATTCTTTTGGGCGGATTTTTCGGAGTAATCTCCAATGAAAACTGCGTGACCGATTTGTTTTTCGGCGTTGATTATCATTCTCACCTCGGTACAAAACGCGGCGGTATGGCAATGTACGACGAGAAAATCGGTTTTCAACGAGCAATCCACAACATTGAAAATTCACCTTTCAGAACTAAATTCGAAAAAGATGTTTATGAGATGGAAGGTTTTATGGGAATAGGCTGTATCAGTGACAACGAACCCCAGCCACTTATTGTACGCTCGCACTTAGGCCATTTTGCGCTGACCACAGTCGGACGCATAAACAATGAAAAGGAAATTCTCGACAAAGAGTTTTCAAATAATAATCTTCATTTTCTTGAAATGAGCGGTGGCAGGATTAACTCGACTGAGCTTGTAGCTTCCCTTATAAATCAGAAAAATTCTATTCCCGAGGGTATCCGTTATGCGCAGGAGCAAATTGACGGCTCTATGTCAATTCTTCTTATGACCCCCGAAGGAATATATGCAGCACGTGACAAGGACGGCAGAACTCCCGTTGTCCTCGGCAAAAAAGAAAACGGCAGATGCGTTTCTTTTGAGTCAAGTTCTTACCTCAACTTGGGATATACGTTTGACAAAGAACTTGGTGCAGGTGAAATCGTATACATCACTCTTGATAAAGTCGAAACCATACGCCCTGCAGATGAAAAAATGAAAATCTGCGCTTTCCTTTATGTTTACTATGGTTATCCGACCTCAAACTATGAGGGTGTTAATGTTGAAGAAATGCGTTATCAGTGCGGAAAAATTATCGCAGAAAATGATGATTTTTCGGGTATGGATTTCATCGCGGGAATTCCCGATTCGGGTATTCCTCACGCAATCGGCTACTCTAATTATTCGGGTATACCCTTTGCAAGGCCATTTATCAAATACACCCCCACCTGGCAGAGAAGTTTTATGCCATCCAAGCAAACAATGAGAAACTTGGCGGCTAAGATGAAACTTATCCCTATTGATTCACTCATAAGAGATAAAAATCTCCTATTTATTGATGACTCGATAGTAAGAGGTACCCAGATGGGAGAAACCGTTGATTTTCTTTATAACAGCGGTGCCAAGGAAGTTCATATCCGTTCGGCATCTCCCCCTGTTATATATGGTTGCAAGTATTTGAATTTCTCAAGAAGCACATCTGAACTTGACCTTATTACAAGAAGGGCTATCTTAGAAATTGAAGGCGAAGGCGGTTTTGACCATCTCAGTGAATACTCCGATAGCAAAACCGAAAGATACAAAAAAATGGTGGAGAAAATCTGTGAAAAGCTCAACTTCACAACTCTCCGTTATCAGACTGTCGAAGGCTTACTTAAATCAATAGGTCTTCCCGAAGATAAGGTCTGCACATACTGCTGGACCGGAAAAGAATAAAACGAAAGGTGATATAAAAATGAAAAGTTTCAGCGAAAGTTATAAAAAAGCAGGCGTTGATGTTACCGCAGGCTACAAAGCAGTAGAACTTATGAAAAGCCATGTTGCAAAAACACTTACAAGCTCTGTTCTGACAGGTCTTGGAGGATTTGGTGGTCTTTTCGAACTCGACTTAACAGGTATTAACAAACCCGTTCTGGTTTCCGGCACAGACGGCGTTGGCACAAAGCTTAAACTCGCATTTTTGACAGACAAGCACAACACAGTAGGTATCGACTGCGTTGCTATGTGTGTAAATGATATTATCTGCTGTGGTGCAAAACCTCTCTTTTTCCTCGACTATGTTGCAGTGGGCAAAAATGTTCCCGAAAAAGTTGCTGACATTGTAAGCGGTGTTGCTGAGGGTTGCTTGCAGTCAGGTTGTTCTCTCGTTGGCGGTGAAACCGCGGAGATGCCAGGCTTCTACCCTGTTGATGAATACGACCTTGCAGGTTTCAGCGTAGGTGTTGTTGATAAAGATAAAATCCTCGACAACCAAACACAGAAGCCCGGGGATGTTCTTATCGCACTCCCCTCAACCGGCGTTCATTCCAATGGTTTTTCTTTAGTAAGAAAAGTTTTCAATATCGAAAAAACCGACCTCAATACATATGTTGAAGCGTTGGGTACAACCTTGGGTGACGCTTTGCTCACTCCCACAAAAATCTATGTAAAACCCATGCTCGCACTCTTTGATAAAGTTACCGTAAAATCTGTAGCACACATCACAGGCGGTGGCTTCTACGAAAACATTCCCCGTTCTCTCAAAAAAGGACTTTCTGCAAAAATCAAACGCGCTGATGTTAAAGTTTTGCCTATTTTTGACCTTATCGCACATACAGGCAATATCCCTGAACGCGATATGTTCAACACATTCAATATGGGTGTTGGTATGATTGCATGCGTTGCAAAAGAAGATGCTGACCTTGCTCTCAGAACTTTAAAAGAAGCAGGCGAAGATGCATACATTTTGGGCGAACTCGTTGAAAGTGACGAAGGCGTAATTCTCGAATAAGTAAAGAGGGGTTACAATGAAAAATATTGTAGTACTCGTTTCAGGTGGCGGAACTAATCTTCAGGCACTTATTGATGCCGAAAAACGCGGTGAGATTGTAAACGGCAAAATCACTTGTGTTATCGCTTCAAACTATGATGCTTACGCATTGACAAGGGCAAAGGAAAATGGCATCAACACAAGAGTTGTGCCTAAAAAAGATTATCCCGACCGCAAAGAATACAGTAAAGAAATCTTAAAGGCATTAAACGAAGAAAAGGCTGACCTTATCGTTTATGCAGGATTTATGATTATCCTTGACGAAATGATTTCAGATGCATATCCAAATAAAATTATGAATGTGCACCCTGCACTTATTCCGGCTTTCTGCGGAGAGGGTTATTACGGACTTAAGGTTCACGAGGAGGCTCTCAAAAAAGGCGTTAAACTTGCAGGTGCTACCGTTCATTTTGCAAATGAAGTCTGTGACGGCGGTCCCATAATTTTACAGGGTGCAGTTGATGTTTTAGATACCGACACCCCCGAAATTTTGCAAAAACGCGTTATGGAACAGGTTGAATGGAAGCTTCTTCCCAAAGCCGTTTCCCTTTTCTGTCAGGACAAAATTGTTGTTGAAGGCAACATAACAAAGATAAAGGAGTAATTAAAATGGTTGATATTGTAAAAGACCTCAGAGAAAACAGTTATCCCGGTCGTGGAATCGTTCTCGGCAAAAGTGCTGATAATGAACACGCAGTTATCGGATATTTCATTATGGGCAGAAGTGAAAACAGCAGAAACCGCGTTTTCATCGAAGAAGCAGAAGGTATCCGCACCGAAGCGTTTGACCCCGCAAAGCTTTCTGACCCGAGCCTTATTATCTACTGGCCCGTAAGAACTCTCGGCAAGACAACTGTTGTTACAAACGGTGATCAGACTGATACAATCTATGATTTTCTCAAAGATGGTAAAACTTTTGAAGATGCATTAAGAACACGCACTTTTGAACCTGATGCACCCAACTTTACTCCCAGAATTTCAGGTATGGTAGAAGAAAATGGAAACTACCGTCTTTCCATCTTAAAAAGCAACTATGGTGATGATTCTTCCGCACGCCGTTACTTCTATGAATATGAGAACCCCAAAGCAGGTGAAGCGCACTTTATTCACACCTATGAACACGATGGAAACCCCATTCCCTCTTTTGTAGGCGAACCCAAACAGATTAAAATTGAAGGCGATATCGACTGCTTTACAAAGATGCTTTGGGACAACCTTAACGAAGACAACAAAGTTTCTCTTTTCACCCGTTTTATTAACATTAAAACAGGCGAAACCGAAACCCGTATAATCAACAAGAACAAATAAGAAAGGATGAGTAAAGTGAACGAACTCGAACTTAAATATGGTTGTAACCCCAACCAGAAACCATCTAAAATCTTTATGAAAAACGACAAAGAACTTCCTATCGAAGTTTTAAACGGCAAGCCCGGATACATCAACTTCCTTGATGCATTCAACTCCTGGCAGCTTGTTAAAGAACTTCATGAGGCAACAGGAATCCCTGCAGCTGCTTCCTTTAAGCATGTTTCTCCTGCAGGTGCAGCTCTCGCTTTGCCCCTTTCCGATACACTCAAGAAAATCTACTTTGTAGATGATTTGGAACTTTCTCCCATGGCTTGTGCATATGCACGCGCAAGAGGTGCTGACCGTATGTCATCTTATGGTGACTGGATTGCACTTTCTGACACTTGTGATGCTCAGACTGCAACACTTATCGCAAGAGAAGTTTCCGATGGTATCATCGCTCCCGATTACACAGACGAAGCACTCGAGATCCTCAAAACAAAAAGAAAGGGCGGCTACAATGTAGTTAAAATCGACAGAAACTACACTCCCGACCCCATCGAACACAAAGATGTTTTCGGCATTACTTTTGAACAGGGCAGAAACGAACTTAAGATTGACGAAAATCTTTTCGTTGAAACCCCCACTGACAACAAAAACCTCACAGAGGAAGCAAAACGCGACCTCATTATCTCTCTTATCACACTTAAATACACACAGTCAAACTCTGTTTGCTATGTAAAAGATGGTCAGGCTATCGGTATCGGTGCAGGTCAGCAGTCCCGTGTTCATTGTACACGCCTTGCAGGTAATAAGGCTGACTTCTGGTATTTAAGACAGCACGAAAAAGTTATGAACCTCCCCTTCAAGCCCGACATCCGCCGTCCCGACAGAGATAACACTATTGATGTTTATATCTCTGACGATTATATGGATGTTTTAGCTGACGGCGTTTGGGAAAACTTCTTCACAGTTAAACCCGAACCCCTCACACGCGAAGAAAAACGCGCTTGGCTTGACACAATGAGCGGTGTTGCTCTCGGTTCCGATGCATTCTTCCCCTTTGGCGACAATATCGAAAGAGCTCACAAAAGCGGCGTAGAGTTTATCGCACAGCCCGGTGGTTCTATCCGTGACGATAATGTTATCGAAGTATGTAATAAATACGATATCGCTATGGCGTTCACAAAAATCCGTTTGTTCCACCATTAATCGAAAGGACAAATCACTATGAAATTATTGGTTGTTGGCTCAGGCGGACGCGAACACGCCTTGGTTACAAAACTTTGGGAAAACCCGAATGTTGAAGAAATTTTCGTAGCCCCCGGTAACGGCGGTATGGCTGCAAAATGCACACCCGTAAATATTAAAGCTACCGATGTTGAGGGAATGGTAAACTTTGCAAAAGAAAACAAAATCGACTTTGCAGTAGTTGCTCCCGATGACCCACTGGTACTCGGTATGGTTGACGAAATGGAAAAAGCGGGTATTCCCGCTTTTGGTCCCGATAAAAAAGCAGCTATCTTAGAGGGAAGTAAGGTTTTCAGCAAGGATTTAATGAAAAAATATAATATCCCTACTGCAAAATACGAAACTTTCGATAACGAAGAAAAAGCTGTTGCTTATATTAAATCAGAAAACACCTATCCCACAGTTATCAAGGCTGACGGACTCGCACTCGGCAAAGGTGTTATCATCGCACAGAATGAAACTGAAGCCGTTGATGCTGTTCATTCTATCATGGGTGACAAAATTTTCGGCGCTTCGGGTAACAACATCGTTATCGAAGAATTTTTAGAAGGTCCTGAAGTTTCTGTACTTGCTTTTACCGACTCTAAAACCATCGTGCCTATGGTTTCCGCAAAAGACCATAAACGCGCGCTTGACAACGATATGGGACTTAACACAGGCGGTATGGGTACAATTGCTCCCAACCCCTTCTATACCGAGGATGTAGCAAAAGAGTGTATGGAAAAGATTTTCCTCCCCACTATGGATGCTATGAATAAAGAAGGCAGGCCCTTTAAAGGTTGTCTTTTCTTCGGACTTATGGTAACCAAAAACGGTACCAAAGTAATCGAATACAACTGTCGTTTCGGCGACCCTGAAACTCAGGTTGTTCTCCCTCTTTTAAAATCCGACTTGCTCGATATTTTTATGGCTGTAAGAAACGAAAATCTCGCTCAGGTTGAAGTTGAGTTTTCAAAAGAAAGTGCCGCTTGCGTTGTTATGGCATCAGGCGGTTACCCCCAGAAATATCAGACGGGTTACGAAATCGAAGGTCTTGATGAATTTGGTCAGGCAGAAGGTGTTACTGTTTTCCACGCAGGAACAAAACTTGAAAACGGCAAATTCTTAACTGCAGGTGGCAGGGTTTTAGGCGTTACCGCAATTGGTAAAGACCGCGAAGACGCTTTGAAGAAAAGCTATGAAGCAGTTTCAAAAATTTCTTTCAAAGATGTTCACTACCGCAAAGATATCGGTAAAATCAAATAAATTTAAAACGCATAGCTTTTCGCTATGCGTTTTTCTTATATTGCAACGGAGTAATTCCCTCTCGCTTTTTAAAAATTCTTATAAAATAATTGTGGTCTGAAAATCCACATTCAAAGGCTACCTGAGTTATATTGAGCTGATCACCTGACTTTAATTTTTCCTTTGCAAGACTTATTCTTTTTCCTAAAATAAACTCATTAACCGTAACACCAAACTCGTTGTGAAAAAGCTGATACAGTGCATTTTTGGAAATCAAAAACTCTTTACATAAATCTTCGATATATATTTTTTCTGTAATATGCTCTGTTATATATTTTTCGATTTTTACAGACAAAATACTTCTGTTGTAGCAGATAAGCCCGTCAACCCAGAAAGATTTTACAATAATTTCCATAATACGGCAAATTGCTTTCAGTTTTTCTTCGCCTATTATCGGAACTTTCTCATATAACGAAAGCAGTTTATCAGCATCAAGCCCGTATTTTACAGCCACTTTTCCGACTTTTTGGGCTGACGAATACTTTTGCGCTGTATCCTTAAATTGCCCGACTTGTAAATATGCAATCAGTACATCCTCGTATGTAACGGGCATTATCATCTCCATCAGCCCTGCATGACAGGTATAACAGTTTATCTGATGGTTTGAGGACACCTCTTTCATATGAATAAGATCCGAATAGTGGCAATTTTCTATATGCTGTGCACGGATACAGGAACAAAACCCTGAATGTATGGGTGATGTTGCCACTAACTTTTCTGTATCATCGTAAAGAGTAATTGCTATCCCGGTACTCTCATAGAAATCAAAAAGCACCTCGGAAATTTTTTCTTTATCAAATATACAATCCATATTTTTATTATAATCCCGTTTAAAATATCTGTCAATATTTTTAGTTTCGGGAAAATAATGCTATTTTTAAGAAAAAAATTCTATACAATACTTACTTTATTTGTTATAATTAGGACATAAAGCACACTGAAAAGGAGAATTGTTATGAAAAAAGCCATTCAGATTGCCTATGATAGCCTTTTTGAAAAAATGTGTAATTTTGCATCCGAAGCAGGATTTAAGTATATTTCCGTAAACTTTCACGAAATCCCTTTGGGAAAGACAGAAGATGAATGGAAATTTATTACCGAAGATATCCAAAGGGTATTATCGCAAAATAATTTGCAGTGTATTCAGACACACCTTCATTACCACGATCCCCTCACATCCTCTGAGATAACACTCGATGATGCAGATAAGTCGATAAAACAGGAAATTATCGCAGCTTCAAAATTAGGTTCGCAGTTTAATGTTTACCACCCGAGAACCTCGATTTCTTCGGGATACCGCACATCGAAAGCATTAGAGGACAACCGTAAAATCCTCACTTGGATGCTTGACCTTGCAATAAAGCATAACACTTCCATCGCCTGCGAAAATATTCCTATTTTCCCGACAAACTGCTATGTGTTACCCTTTTATTCTTCCAATGTTGAAGACCTTGTAAACTTAGTAGACTCCTTTAACGATGAGCATATGGTTGCCTGCTGGGACTTCGGACATGCAAACTTAATGAAATGGGACCAGGCAACTTGTTTAAGATTTTTAGGAAGCAGATTAAAATGCACACACATCCATAACAACTACGCATTAAGTGATGACCACGCATTCCCCGACAGCGGACTTATAAAATGGGAAGAATTTATGCCCACCTTATCCGAAATAGGATTTGATGGTCCCCTCACTTCCGAAGTAGCTTTCAGATATAAGGACGAAGACCTTTGCCGCAGTGCAGTAAGACACCTTTATTGTTGTCTTGAGTTTTTGGAAAAATTAACAGAAAAAGAGGTATAATATGAAAATTCAGATTCTCCAGTTGGTTGAAGGTGCTAAAAAAGCCGAAGGTCTTACAGTAGTTATAGATGTTTTCAGGGCTTTTTCGGTTGAAGCTTATCTTTTTTCAAAAGGTGCAAAAAAGGTAATGCCCGTAGGTGATGTGGATTTCGCTTATCAGCTAAAAAAAGAAAATCCTCAGTTTTTGCTTGCAGGTGAAAGGCATGGGAAAATTCTCCCCGGGTTCGATTTTGGAAACTCACCTTCGCAGTTAAGCGAAATTGATATTGATGGTAAAACTGTAGTACATACCACAAGTGCAGGTACTCAGGGTATTGCTAACGCTGTAAACGCCGATGAAATCCTCGGTGCCGCTCTTGTTAATGCAAAAGCCACTGCTGAGTACATAAAAAAGGTAAATCCCGAAACTGTTTCTCTCGTTTGTATGG
Organism: Fumia sp.; assembly: GCA_045615345.1. Lineage (GTDB taxonomy): Bacteria > Bacillota > Clostridia > Oscillospirales > Ruminococcaceae > Fumia. The sequence goes on from JAZLER010000032.1 coordinate 204,473, forward strand.
GTCTTGAGGCTCTGGCACCCACCGAAGAGGACACCTTATGTGCTATGTATATCAAAAGCCTTTTAGAAGGTACTTCTATCGATATGCCTGCTGAAATTGAAAGTTTGAAACACACATCGGGTGCAAAGTTTTTTGATCCTGCGCAAAACGATGTCTTCCCCCGTGATGACTTTGGTATGTGCACCAAGCTTGACAAGTTTGATTTTGTGCTTAAACTCGTAAAACCCGAAAATGAAATTCCCTATATGACAAAGGTGACATTATAATGTTAAACTATATATTAATTCTTCTGGCTGTTTTTTGCTTCACGGCACAGTTTGCCTTTACAAAACTTTTCGAAAAATCCGCTGAACAGACTATCTCCACTACACTTGTTATGCTTATAATTACAAACTTAACAGGTGTCCTTTTATGTTTTTGCATATCGGGATTTAAAGTCTTATTTTCCCCTGTTTCCGTTTTCTGGGCAGTCTGGATGGCGCTTATAATGATTCCCTATTACATAATCGGAATTAAAATTCTTTCACTCGGAAGCCTTGCCATATACAGTATGTTTATGATGCTTGGTGGTATGCTCGTACCGTTTTTCTACGGAATTTTATTCCTGAATGAGCCTGTTTCTGCAGGTAAAATCGCAGGCACTGTACTTCTTACCTTCTTTATCATATTGCAGGCATTTTCCCAAGGAGCAGACAATAAAAAAGTCAAAGCAAAATATCTCTTTTTTGCTCTTTGTATCGCGATATTCTTTATAAACGGTTTCACGGGGGTAATCGCCAAAGCCCACCAGATATCAGAAGGCGCTGTCGATGAAATCAGTTTTTCAGTAATCTACTGCTCGCTTTCAGTTATCTTTAACATTGTTTTGCTGATATTCAATTTCCTTAAAGGCTATCGTGAAAAACGCCGTCAGGTATTATCGGTTTTAAAATCAAAACCACTTTTTATAATGCTTTTACTCAGCATTGTATGTTATGGCGGAAACTTGCTGCATTTGAAAGCTGCAAGTTATGTCCCCGCATCCGTGCAGTTCCCCCTTGTTTCTGGAGGTGTAATAGTTTTTTCTGCCATTACATCGGCTTTTATTTTCAGAGAAAACATTTCAAAAAAAGAATGGATTTCTGTGGTAGGTGCTTTTATTTCAACCGTCTTATTTGCATTTTGAGGTGAAAAGTTATGCGTTTTGAAAACTATATCGATTTAACGGGAAAACTCGGTGTTTCAGGGCTTTTTCTCGCTATGGGTGATTTTAAAACCATAGATGAAAATACTGTATACAAAAAAAACGAGCTTAAAAATAAAACCATCTTTGAATACAGCGATGATTTTCTTTGCCTTAAATCAGAATTTACCAAAGAAGAAAACGGGGTAATTATACGCCGTGACACTTTTAAAAACATTTCGGATAATGAGCTTACAATAAATTCACTTTCGAGCCGTTTCTTTTTGCCCGGCAACGCCTATGAAGTGTATACCCAGTACAACGGCTGGGAACACGAAAGCCGTGGCGAGTGGCAAAAACTTGTCACTCAGGTTTCTGCCGCTTCACAGGGAATGCGCGGTTGTGAGGGGGCTACCCCGATGATGGGATTTCACAACCTTTATACAGGGAAGAACATCGTTTTCCACCTTGTTCCGAATGCACAGTGGGAGATGACAGTAAGAAAATTCCCCATCACAAACCGAGAGTTTGCAGTTCTGGAAACAGGTTTTTACAATAAATCTCTCGCTCTTAAAGTCAAACCTCAGGAAACTATAAGCTTACCAACTGTTATATTCTTTGAAGCGGACAGCAAAACCGACCTTGATGCATATCGTCTGCACGAAGTATACAATCGTCTTTACCCCCGTAAAACTCTGCCCATAGTTTACAATTCCTGGCTTTACTGTTTCGATAAACTCAATATCGATGAGCTTTTAAAACAGTCTGATTGTGCCTCAAAAATGGGCTTTGAGGGATTTATGATTGATGCAGGCTGGTTTGGCGATGGCACCGAGTGGGACAAGGCTGTCGGCGACTGGGAAGAAAATAAAACGAGCGGTCCCTGTGGCAGACTTTCAGAACTCTCCGAATATGTCCGTGAAAAAGGAATGATTTTCGGCTTGTGGTTTGAGCCCGAAAGAGCTTCTCCTTTTTCAGATTCCGTAAAAAATCATCCCGAATACTATATAAACGATTCTCTCCTTGATTTTGCAAATCCCGAAGCTGTAGATTATATCTTTGAGTCCGTTTCAAAACAGATTGACAAATACAAAATCGGTTGGGTAAAATTTGACTTTAATGCTTCAATTCCCTTTGACCCGACCCGCAATGCATTTTACCGATATATTGAAGGTCAGAAAAACTTTATTGAAAGACTGCGCCAAAAATATCCCGATTTATATATCACCAACTGTGCAAGCGGTGGTTATCGTATGGAACTCGGTCAGGGTGTTATGTTTGACAGTTTCTGGCTGTCGGATAATCAGGGTCCGTATGAAGGGCTTCGCATTCTTAAGGACACTTTAAAGCGTATGCCAACAGGCCTTATCGAACGCTGGAATGTTCAGAAATATTGCGAAAACTTCCCCGTTTATGATGGTAAAGCAAAGGGAAGAATGATTCATTGCAACGATGCAAAATGGGATTTCCTTATCGGTGTTGATGACTCTTTTTCGGAACAGTTTGCAATCGGTGGTCCTATGGGATTTTCCTGTGACATTGCCGCATTTCCTGAAAAATATCAAAACCGATGGGCTGAGGTAATTAAAGAATATAAGTCAGAGCGGGATTTCTACAAAGCTGCAACAGTGCGTATTCTTATAGATACCGAAGCTGTCACTGCAATACAGTATTCTGATGTTAAACTGAACACCTGCATTATCAAACTTTTTACTAAAACTGTTTATGCAAATGAACTTATTATCTACCCCGTTGTTGAAAATTCTTTTAATTATCAATATAATGATACCGTCTTAAAAGGCAGAAAAATTAAAGAAGATGGCATTTTTATAACTTCTCTGCAACCAAACAGTTGCCTTGAAATTAAGTTAACAAGAAAATAAAAAGAGGCGAAAGCCTCTTTTTATTTTGCAAAAACCGAAAGAAACAAAAGATGTAACACTGTCAGTAAGAGAGTGAAGTTTCCCGTTTTAAAAAAGAGATAAATACCCGTTATTATGAGCAAAATCTCAGTTGTAAAAAAGATAATATTGCTTATTTCTATCCCTTTTTTCACCCCGAAAAACTTTTGCATAATTATCTCAAGAAACTGTCCGCCATCGAGGCTTTTTAAGGGCATAAGATTAAAAATTCCAAGTACCAGATGTATAAACGCCCATATTTTAAACATTTTGTAAAACGCTGTGAAAAATATGATATTCAGCGCACTTCCACTGAGCAAAATCATACTTTCTTCCCTTACCGAAAAAACTCTTTTTGCAGGTTTAAGCCTTATACCGCTGTATTCAAGATGAATTTCTTTCGGAGGATAACCCTTTATGAGAAACGCCGCAAGATGCCCCGTTTCGTGAATTATCCCCGCAATTACGCCCAAAACTATCAGGTCGTTTCCACTTAACACAAGCAAAAGCGAAATTATTGCAAAAAAGGAAAACCATATGTAAATTTTTATCCCGAAAATCTTAAAGCATATCATTTAATATGTATGAAGCATCGTACCGCACTCCGTTTTGTCGCATTTCAAAGTGCAGATGCTCACCTGTCGCCTCCCCCGTACTACCTGTCAGTCCTATTTTTTCCCCTTTTTTCACCTTATCACCCTGTTTTTTAAAGAGCTTACTGCAATGGGCATACAGGGTTGAAAACCCGTTAAAATGGTCTATCACTATATATTTCCCGTAGCTTTTATGCGTATCGGAAACTATTATAACCCCACTCTGAACAGCAAAAATCGGCGACCTTTTCTCTCCTTTTAAGTCTACCCCATAATGAAAATCAAGTTCTTTTGTTATAGGGTGAATTCTGTATCCAAAAGGTGAAGTTATCTCATACTCCTCAAGTGGCGGAATGATTTTCGCAGTCATAACAAAAGGGGAAAAAGTTGCATTTTCAGGTGGTGGCATCATATCAAAATCCACCGAACAGAAAATCGGAAACAATAATATAAGCACACATAAAAACTTTTTCATACCAAAATTTATTCAGTTTTTTTACAAAAAATAACTCCGTACCTCTCGGCACGGAGTTTAATTTATATCTGTTCGCCTATAATATCTACCCTCAAAAGGTTGGTATTTCCCGAAATTCCAAGGGGAATGCCTGCCGTTGTCACAACAAGCTCTCCTTTTTTCACAACGCCTTCCTCCATAACTCTCTGATACGCGTGTTCAAAAAGTTCATCGGTTGTGCTTTTTTCTTCAACTAAGACGGGAGTTACACCCCACGACATATTGAGCTGTCTTACTGCATGAGGCAAGGGAGAACACGCCACAATACTGCAGTCGGGGCGGTATTTCGAAATCTGTCTTGCTGTGCGTCCGCTTTCGGTAACGGTGATGATGAATTTCGCATCAAGGTCCATCGCCGTTGTAACAGTCGCATGGGAAATTGCGTCCGAAACATCTATATTTCTTCTTGCAGGGCGTGTACGGAAACGATGTTCGTAATCAATATCGGCTTCGGTACTTTCTGCAATCATAACCATTGTTTTTAAAGCCTCAACGGGATAAAGTCCTGCCGCAGTTTCACCCGAAAGCATAATAGCACTTGTACCATCGTAAATTGCATTGGCGACATCGGTGGTTTCTGCTCTTGTCGGACGGGGATTTTTCATCATAGAATCCAGCATCTGGGTAGCAGTTATAACCTGTTTACCTGCGTTATATGCCGCTTTTATAAGCTTTTTCTGGATAGCAGGTATCTTCTCGTAAGAAATCTCGACACCCATATCTCCACGCGCTACCATTATGCCGTCTGCAACTTTTATTATTTCATCAATATTTGATACACCTTCGGCATTTTCGATTTTTGCAATAATCTTCATATGCGAGCCACCGTGAAGATTGATAATTGACCGCATTTCCTTGATATCATCGGCAGTTCTTGTAAAAGATGCCGCAACAAAATCAAATCCTTGCTCAATCCCGAAAAGAATATCCTCATAGTCCCTTCTGCTGATAAAAGGCATTGAAAGTTTTGTATCGGGCACATTTATACCCTTTCTGTCGGATATAACACCGCCATTTAACACTTCGCAAGTGATTTCATTGCCTTGTATCTCCACAACCACCATATCGATAAGCCCGTCATCAATAAGGATATGTGTCCCCTTTTTAACATCGTGAGGCAATTCCTTAAAAGAAACGGAAACCTTTTCATTGTTTCCCAGAATTTCCTCAGTTGTGAGAATGAATTTCTGTCCTTTCACAAGCTCTGTACTTTTATTTTCAATAAGCCCAAGACGGATTTCAGGACCTCTTGTATCAAGCAAAGTGGCAATCGGAAGATTTAATTCTTCCCTTATTCTCTTGATTCTTTCAAAACGCACTTTGTGTTCCTCGTGTGACTGGTGCGAAAAGTTGAAACGCGCCACATTCATACCGGCTTGCATCAGTTCCCTTACTTTTTCATCACTGTCACAGGAAGGTCCCAATGTGCAAATTATCTTTGTTTTCCTCATATATATCATTCCTTTATATAATTATGTCCCAAATTTTACCCATTATATTATATAACTCTTAAATTGAAAATTCTATGATTTTTTCAAAGAACTACAGTTTGTTTATATTTAACATAACATAAATAATTTTTTTGTTTCTTTTTACAGTTGATTTTTTAAAATCGGTATGGTATTCTGTAACTGTACTAATCGAAATAGTACAGTTGACACAGTGAGGTGATGAGATGTTTCAGATAAACTTAAAAAGCGGTGATGCTATTTATCTGCAGTTAAAAGAGCAGGTCATAAAGTTTGCGTTGATGGGTATTTTAAAACCAAACGACCAGCTTCCCTCTGTCCGCGTACTGGCAAGAGAACTGGGTATAAATCCAAACACTGTTGCCAAGGCATACAGCGAACTTGAAAACGAGAAGATTATTTACTCGGTTTCGGGAAAGGGAAGTTTTATAACCGATGATATTTTCTCGGTTGATGCCGTAAAAGAAAATATAATGAGCGAATTCATAGCTGCAACAAACAAAGCATTACAATTTGGTGTTACAAAAGATGAGCTTCTGGGCGTTATTGAGAAAGGAGAAAACCGATGATAAAAATAGAAAAAGCTGAAAAACATTTCGGGAATGTAAAAGCTCTCGACAAAATTGATATGGAAATCAAAAAAGGTTCAATTTACGGCCTTATCGGTTCTAATGGTGCCGGGAAATCCACACTTTTCAGACTTATTTCAGGCATTTATTCACCTGATGGTGGGGAAGTACTGATTGAAAACGAAAAGGTTTTTGAAAACCCCGCTATGAAAAAGCGTGTATTTTTAGTTGCTGACGAGCCTTATTTTATCGGACAGTACACCCTTGACGATATGGCAGATTTTTATAAGAAATTCTATCCCGATTTTGATTTTAATTTATACAGAGAACTGGCGAAACTTTTTTCCCTGCCATCTAATAAAAAAATTTCCACTTATTCGAAAGGTATGAAAAGACAAGGGGCATTTTTGCTGGGTATGGCGTGTAACCCCGATTACCTCCTTTTAGACGAATGCTTTGACGGCCTTGACCCCGTAAAACGCCAGGTAGTAAGAAAAGTCCTCTCTGATGCAATGTGCGACAAGCAGATGACAGCTGTTATCTCCTCTCATAACTTAAGAGAACTTGATGAAATCTGCGACACGGCAGGTATTCTGCACAAAGGCAAGCTCCTTTACAGCAAGGACTTAGACGACTTAAAAGGTGAAGTCCACAAAATTCAGGCGGTTTTTGAAGGCGATGTCACAAAAGAGGACATTGAATACAAAGTTTCGCTTCTTTCGTTGCAGTCAACCGGCAGATTCTTTACCCTTATAATCAAAGGAAATATCGACAGAATTATCGAGGATCTGAAGCCTTTAAATCCCGTGGCGATGGAAAGCATCCCCCTCACCTTGGAAGAAGTATTTTTATATGAAATGGAGGCAAAAGGCTATGATGCAAATGTTATCTTCCGTTAAATCCGACAGTATTAAAACTGTTTTTTGCGACAACCTCAGACGATATAAAAGTATCTGGATTTTATACACACTTTTATCCTTTTTACTGCTTCCGTTTTCTATGGTTTTAGCTTATATTTCAACCGGCAACACCTATGTTGCAACCGAGTTGTTTTTCCATGCTCTGACGGTAATTATGAGTGTAATTTTACCGCTTATCCTTTTTAATTACATAAATAACAAGCAGGCAATTGATGTGTTTCATTCTCTCCCTGTAAAACGCAAAAATCTCTACTGGGGAAACTATATTTTCGGGCTTACAGTTTTGCTTGTGCCGTATATAATTTTTATTGTGGCATCTGTCCTGATGAAAGGCTTACTAAAGGGCGACTATTCCCTTGATATTGACTATTTTCTCCTGACCGCAGCAATAATCGCTTTTTACAGCACAATGATTTTCATCATCACAAACTGTGGAACAATTTTTGAAAGCATTACTTATTTTGGCATAATGCATGCGGGATATCCGCTTTTAATCCTTGCTTTCTTTGAGTTTATAGATTATATTACCTTCGGATATGCTTCTTACACCCTTTCGTCCTTACAGGAATGGCTTTTTAAGCTTGCACCCGCTGTGCAGATTTTGTATGTCCGCCCAAGCTGGGATAAATATAGTTTTGTAAGCCTTATAATTTTACTCGTTTTTTCGATAATTTTCGCAATTTCGGGTTCGTTTCTTTACAGTAAACGAAAAAGCGAATCTGCAGGACAAAGCTTTGCTTTTATGCCGCTTTTCTACATAGGAAGTATTCTCGTTTCGCTTACCGTGGCACTCGGTTTTGTTCTTCTTTTTGAAGCAAAAGGTATCTACTCATACATTTTCGGAGTGGTTTTCGGGCTTATCTGCTACATAATTTTAGACACCATAAGAAACCGTGGATTCAAAAAGATTTTATCCACATTAAAAGTCGGAATTATGATGTCCGCCCTGATAGTTTTACTCTTTGTCACCTGTAACATCACCAACACATTCGGCTATGAAACCTATCTGCCAAAGTCAGATGAAATCCAGTATGTTCAGGTGAACTGGAGTGCTCCCGGAGCGTTGGGAAGTAACGCACTTTCTTCCGAAGTTGTAATCTCTGATAAGGAAAGCATTGAAAACACTCTGGAATTCCACAAGGGTGTTGTTGCAAACATAAACGCTCTCGAAAACAATGATTTGCAAAACCTTGCAGGCTATTCCGCTTACGCTTTTGACGAAGGTGAATTTACAGATTACGGAAACGATTATATAAGAATTACCTATACTCTAAAAAATGGAAGAACTGTAAACCGTGAGTATGCTGTACCATTTAACCTGACAAAACCTCTTTTTGAAATTGCAAAAAGCGATATTTACGAGGAAAACTTTGCAAAAATCGTTGGCGGTGTTGCATGGGAAAGCGTTTCTATAGGAAAACCCTATTACAACGAGGTTACATATAAACTGACCGTTTCACAGTCCAGAGCACTTACAGACGCTATAAGTCGCGACCTTTCCGAAAAAGGCAATAATATGAACATTACACCAAACCAAAGTATGGTATGCGAACTTACGCTGAACTCAGGTCTTGCGAGGGATTATAAAGCGATTTCCATTCCCGTTTATCCCAACAGTGAAACTCATAATTTCCTTAAAGAAAACGGATATGCAATGCCCACCGTTCATTATGGTGACAAAATCGAGGTCACCTATGTCAAAAAGGAATTGCATAATAAGGTAACGGAATATAAACACAGCACCCCCCGTGCCTTTTACTGTGCAGGTATGTACTCCTATTACGGAGAATGGATGTCAACAAAATATGTGGATGACAGCTTTTCATACCCCTATGACTATTATTCCTTCTCAGTTGAGGATATTAGCAAAATGCTTTCGATGGTGACACCTCATTATATTTCCGAAACCCCGTGTGACATCCTTGTTGTAAACGGAATGGGCTACATTGTTTATCCTCAGTACGAAGATGAACTTTACTCCTTTGTCACAAGCGGTACCCCTGTTGAAAGGGAAGAAATCGCCGAAAAGTACGGAGAAACTATTGAAATTGAGCTTGCTGATGCCACACATTTTGGCTGATGAAAGAGGGTGGAAACACCCTCTTTTTTTGTTTAAGAATAAAATTTCGACTTTTTTATAAACTTTTATAATCTTTTTTGCATATTTTTTCAAAAAATACTTTAATTTTAAAGGAAAATATGATAGAATAATTCTATATATAAAAATTTATTGGGGGTTAAAGGTATGCTTAACAAAGTAAAGGTTTCTATCTGCGGTAAATCTTATAATTTGCAGACAGAAGAAAGTCCTTCTTATGTGATTTCACTTGCAAAGGACTTGGAGAAAAAAATATTTGAATTTATGGATGAAAATCAGGGCGTAAACTTAGCATCTGCTACTGTTATGGTAGGTCTTTCACTGCTTGACGACAATACCCGTGCAGTTTCCGATGCCGATAACATCCGCGCTCAGATTAAAGGATATGTTGAAGAGGCTACTGACCTTCGCATTGAAGCCGACAGACTCAAAAAAGAAATGGAAGCTTTAAAAGGAGAAAATCTTTCCCTTAAAAATGATTTAGGGTTACGCACTCTCCGCGACAGAATGGACTAAAAATTGAAAAATGTTGAAATACTTGCACCCGTTGGTTCAACAGATGCTCTTTTTGCAGCTGTACGATGTGGTGCAGATGCCGTATATCTGGGACAAAAAAATTTCAGTGCCCGTAAAAACAGTCAGAATTTTGATGAGGACGAACTCTGCAAAGCGGTCGCATACGCTCATCGTTTCGGCGTAAAAGTGCATCAGGCACTTAACATTATTGTTTTTGACAACGAACTCGGCGAACTGAAAGACTGTATAAAATCCGCCTGTAAAGCAGGGGTTGATGCCTTTATCATTCAGGATTTAGGAGTTTTATCGGTTGTAAAAGAACTCGCACCCGATATTGCTTTACACGCTTCAACCCAGATGGCAATACATTCTCTTGAAGGTGTCAGAAAAGCCGAAGAACTCGGCTTTTCAAGAGTTGTCCTTGCAAGAGAGCTTTCTTTAAAAGAAATTACCCATATACGCCGTAACACCTCACTTGAGCTTGAGGTGTTTGTTCACGGTGCGCATTGTATGTGTATTTCGGGGCAGTGTTATATGAGCTCTGTATTCGGTGCGAACAGTGGAAACCGCGGCAGATGTGCTCAACCCTGCAGACTTCCCTTTACTGCAGACAAAAAAGGGGGGTATGCACTTTCGCTTAAAGATTTAAGCCTTATTGAAAAACTTGGTACACTGTCAAAAATCGGGATAGATTCCGTTAAGATAGAGGGCAGAATGAAACGCCCTGAATATGTAGCCGCCGCAGTTACTTCCTGTAAAAAAGCACTTTCAGGGGAAACTCCTGATACCGATACTCTGCGTGCAGTTTTTTCAAGGGACGGCTTTACCTCGGGATATTTTGACGGCAATATAAACGCCAATATGTTTGGTTTCAGGCAAAAACGCGATGTTGTTTCGGCAAATGATGTCTTGAAACCGCTTTCGAACCTTTTCCACAAGGACATTCCGAGAGTACCTGTTTCGATGAAACTTATCGTGAAGAAAAACGCACCCGTCACACTTACAGTCACCGATGGCGAATATATGGTTAAAGTTTCCGGAGATATACCTGAAGCTTCACAAAATGTGGAAATAACAAAGGAATCTGCCGAAAAATCCCTTGCAAAGCTTGGGAGTACAGCATATTTCCTTGAAGATTTTTCCTGTGATATTGAAAACGGACTTTTCCTTACGGCATCTTCTTTTAATGCGTTGCGCCGTGATGCAACAAAAAAGCTTGATACATTACGGGAAGAGGTAAAAACTTACTTTAACGATGTTTCCTTACCGCAGGTTGAAGATACAAAATGTGAGAAAGCAAAGCTTTATGCAAAATTTTCAAAAATTTCGCAGATACCCTTTGAAACGGTTGAAAACCTTGAAAAAATTATCCTCCCTCTTGATGAGATTTTGAAAAACAAAGATATTCTCAAACCTTTTTTGCATAAAACAGTTATCGCACCCCCGAGATTTCTGTTTGAAAACGAAGAAAAGGTAAAAGAAAATCTTAAATCAGCAAAAGAGCTTGGTTTTTCCATACTTTTCTGCGACAATCTTGCACATATTGCGATAGGCAGAGAGCTTGATTTCAAGCTCATCGCAGGACCCTTTTTAAACCTCTCAAACTCTTTTGCCTTAAAAGCCGCAAAGGATATGGGTGTTTCGGAGGCGACCGTTTCAATTGAAGAAAATGTAAATGGTTTTAATTCTCTCAAAAAGCCGTTACCGACAGGGCTTCTTGGTTATGGTCATATTCCGCTGATGGCAGTGAGAAACTGTCCTGTGAAGGCCCAAATCGGCTGTGAAAACTGCAGACAAAATGGTTTTATCACCGACAGAATGGGGATTTCCTTCCCCGTAAGATGTAAAGATAATATAAGTCTTATATATAATTCCATTCCGCTTTCAGTAAGCGAAAGGCAAAAGGAATTCAAGAATTCTTCTTTCTTTTTGCTTGATTTTACCATTGAGGAAAAAGAAAAGGCAAAAGAAGTCATAAACGCATTTGTAAATCAGCAAAAAATCAAAGATAAATGCACCCGCGGGCTTTATTACCGCGAGGTTTAAGGAGTGAGCATTACGGTACTCAGGATTAAAATTTTAAAAAATGGTGCTTCCTTGCCAAAACGCGCAACCGAAGAGAGTGCCGGGCTTGACCTTTCGGCATTGCTTGAAAATCCCGTTACAATTAATCCTCGCGAGATTGTAAAAATCCCGACAGGAATTGCAATTGAGCTCGAAAAAGGCTTTGCAGGACTTGTTTACCCGAGAAGCGGACTTTCCACAAAACACGGAATTTCCCTTGCAAACTGTGTCGGAGTTATCGACAGTGATTATCGTGGTGAAATTTTAGTAGCTGTTATAAACCATTCCGATACACCTTTTACCATAAATTCGGGTGAGCGGATTGCTCAGCTTGTAATCACTCCCGTTATGCTCCCCGAAATCGAGATAACGGATAATCTTAACGATACCGAAAGGGGCGCCGGAGGCTTCGGTTCTACCGGCAGTAACTGATATGAGAAAAGGCGAACTTAACAAAACTCTACTTTTTTTACTGTTTTTGCTCTCAGGAATAATCCTCGGCACAATACTTTCTAATGTAGCGCAAAATATATCATTTTTAAACTGGCTCTGTTGGGGCGACTCGATAGGCGTTGACACTATCACCGTCGACCTTGCTGTTATAAAGCTTAATTTTGGTTTTGTGCTTGAGGCGGATATTGCAAAGCTTCTTTGCATAATTACTTCAATTCTGATTTATTCGGGAGTTGCAAGAAAAGTATGATGAAAAAAATTATCCTCGCATCGCGTTCTCCGAGAAGGCAGGAGCTTTTAAAACTGGTTGTGAACGATTTTACCTGTATTCCGTCAAAGTTTGATGAAGATACACTTAAAAACGCTGACCTTTCTCCTGAAGAACTTGTAAAACGCCTTTCTTTTGAAAAAGCAAAAGAAGTTTTTGAAAATAACAACGATGCAATTGTAATCGGCGGCGATACCATAGTGGTTTCTCCTGAAAACATTGTTTTTGGCATTCCGAAAGACCACAGTGAAGCATTTGATATGTTAAACTCACTTTCAGGCAAAACCCACAAAGTGCTCACAGGCGTTACAATTTATGCTGAAAAGTTTTTATCTTTTGTTTCCGAAACCGAAGTGGAGTTTTATGAGCTTTCGGAAAAAGAGATAAATGATTATCTTGATACAGGAGAATACAAAGACAAAGCCGGGGCATACGGAATTCAGGGTTATGCATCAGTGCTTGTAAAAGAAATCCGCGGAGATTATTTTAATGTCGTTGGTTTTCCCGTTTCGCGTTTCAAAAGAGAACTTGAAGCTTTTTTGAAATAAAATATTGTGAAAAATCCCACAATGGGTTATAATAAATTTATTCTCATACTGCTGAAAGGAGAAAATATTATGTTTTCATTACCAATATCATTTTCAAAAGACATCGGTATCGACCTCGGTACAGCCAATACTCTCGTTTATATGAGAGGCAAAGGCATCATCATCCGTGAACCGAGCGTTGTTGCCGTTGATATTAAAAATGACAAAGTTAAATGCGTGGGTCAGGAAGCTAAAGATGTTATCGGAAGAACCCCCGGTTCCATCGTGACAGTACGCCCTTTAAAAGATGGCGTTATCGCTGACTTTGACATCACAACAAGTATGCTTCAGGAATTTATCCGTAAAGCAATCGGCAAATCCTTCTTCACAAGAGCAAGGGTTGTTATCTGCATTCCTTCCGGTGTTACCGCTGTTGAACGCCGTGCAGTACGCGATGCAACAGAGCAAGCAGGCGCAAAACGAGTTGCTATTATCGAAGAACCTATGGCTGCTGCAATCGGTGCAGGTCTTCCTGTTGCTGAACCCACAGGCTCGATGGTAGTTGACATCGGCGGTGGTACAAGTGAAGTTGCTGTTATCTCCCTTGGAGGTATTGTTGCTGCTAAGTCCGTTCGTGTCGGCGGTGACGAATTTGACGGTGCTATTATAAACTTTATCAAAAAGAAATATAATCTTCTTATCGGTGAACGCACCGCTGAAGACATCAAAATCAACATCGGTTCTGCATGTCCTCTGGAAGACGGCGAGCTTTCAATGGAAATCAAGGGCAGAAACTTGCTTAACGGTCTGCCTGAAAACATCGTTGTTACTTCCGACCAGATAAGAGCAGCATTAGAAGACCCGCTTGCTTTGATTTTAGAAGCTATAAGAATTACCCTTGAACGCACCCCGCCCGAGCTTGCCGCTGATATCATCGACCAGGGTATCACTCTCACAGGTGGTGGAGCACTTCTCAAAAATCTCGATAAACTCATCAGTCAGGAAACCGGTATGCCTGTACAGATTGCAGAAAATCCTTTGGACTGTGTTGCAAACGGAACAGGTATGGTGCTTGACAACATCGACCGTCTTACCGATGTATTGAGTGAAGACGAAACTCATTATTAATCAAAAGGAAAGGGCTCTTACAAACCCTTTCCTTTTCGCGACATTCAGGAGAAAAGAGGTGGCATCTTGCGAAACTTTTTTAACAGTGTCCGTTTTAAAATTTTAACCGCTGTACTGGCAGTAATCGTGGGTGTCATGCTCTATTCTGCCTCTACAGGCGGAATTGCTACACTTCCACAAAAGATAGTTTCTTTTGTGGTTTTGCCAATACAGAAAGTTTCAGTGGCTGTTTCCGATTCTGTTTCGGATTTCTTTTCTGTTTTTGTCAATGCCAAGGAAAACAAGGAAGAGAATGACGAACTCAAAAAGGAACTTGCCGAACTTCGCTATAAATTAGTAGAATATCAGAACACTTTGACAGAAAACGAGCGTCTGAGAGAAATTGTCGGTCTTAAAGAAGAAAATCCCGACATCAAACTTCTTGATGCAGGAATTATCGGGCGTGACCCATCGGATAAATTCGGCGCTTTTACCATCGACCGCGGTACTGTCCACGGTATTGAAAAATGGGACCCCGTTATTACTGCTGATGGCCTTGTTGGTTACATCGACTCATTAGGTCCTACTTATGCAAAAGTGGTAACTGTATTAAGTCCCGAAATAAATGTTGGTGCCGTTGAAATACGCACCAAGGAAACCGGCAACTTAACCGGCAATATTTCACTTGCAAACAAAGGCTTTTCAAAGCTTGAACTTTTGCCTAAAAACACCGAAATCACAAAAGGTGATATTATCGTTACCGCAGGAACAAGCGGATATTATCCGCCAAACCTTATAATAGGTACCGTTGAGGAAATTGAGCTTGAAGAATCAGGTATCACTGCCTTTGCCAAAATACGCACAGCAAGTGATATCTATGAAATAAAGCATGTTTTTGTGCTGACAGATTTTCTCGGAAAAATCGAACATAACTCCCTTTCCGAAAGTGAGGGTAAATAATGGCACTCAGGAAAAACTCAAAAAGTTTCATCAAATGGTCGTTATACACCGTCATTCTTATTTTCCTTTATGCGTTGCAGACCACTCCGCATTTTCTCGAAATCGGTAAGATTAAACCTTTTCTGATTTTGCCGTTTGCAGTGTGCATTTCCCTTTATGAATCCGAAATGGGAAGTGCTGTTTTCGGGCTTATCACAGGTTTTTTGTGGGATTTCTCCTCGGGAAAAATCTTCGGATTTTACGGAATTATAATTATGATATGCTGCGTTATAATAACCTTGCTTTCAATGTATCTTGTGAGGGTTAACATCATAAACGCCGTTTTGGTGGTTGCGGCTGTATGTATTATTTTAAGTATATGGGATTTTGTTTTTTATTATCTTATCTGGGGCTATGAAAATGTAATGCTCAGTTTCTGGCAGCTCATACTTTCCTCTGTTTATACCACCTTTTTTGCACCGTTTTTCTATCTTATTGTGAGGAGAATTATCTATAACTACAGTGACACTATGAGAAATTAGTAAAAGGAGGCACACTATGAGATCAGCAAAAAAACCTACTGAAAGAAATCGTCTTGTTGTCCTTTCAGCAATGGCCGCTGTTTTCTGCGCCTTCTTTATCATTATTCTTATGTCATATCAGCTTGTTAAGGGTGCTGAGTACAATGCACAGACTCAGAAAATGACAAGCTCCACTCTCCCGATAAAAGCAGCAAGAGGCGATATTGTCGACTGCAACGGTGTGGCTTTTGCCGAAAACAAAGCCGGGTTTAACATTGTTTTTCAGTATGCTTTTTTACCTAAATCAGAGCAAAATGAAATTATCCTCAAACTTATTGAGCTTTGCGAAAAAAGCGGTATTGAATGGTATGACCCACTGCCTGTAACCAAAACAGGCAAGCCTGAATTTATTGAAGAAAATGAAAAAGATATATCTGTTCTGAAGAAAAAGTTAGGCCTCAATGTATACGCCACTGCGGAAAACTGTATGTATTATCTGCTTAAAACCTTCAAAATTGAGGGTTATGACGATGAAACTGCAAGAAAAATCGCAGGTGTTCGTTACGGAATGGTTATTTCCGATTTTTCTGTTGTAAATAATCAATATGTTTTTGCATGGGATGTGCCGATTGAATTCATCCTGAAGCTTCGCGAGATGTCCCATCTTTTCCCCGGCGTTGATACAGTTGAAGAAGATATCCGCATATATCCAAACGGCGACCTTATCCCCCATATCGTGGGTACAATAGGTGCTATGTACGCTGAAGAATATGAAAGCACATACAAAGAGCTTGGCTATAAAATGAACAGCCAGGTAGGGCGTTTCGGCATCGAAAAGATAATGGAGCAGTCACTTCATGGTGTTGATGGTGAAAAGACTGTTGAACAGAATAAAATCGGTGAAATCATTGAAGAAGAAATAACCGAAGCCCCCAAATCAGGAGATAAAGTTGTGCTTACCATTGACGCTGATTTTCAAAGCAAGGTCAAAGAGGCTCTTGAAAATCATATAAAATGGCTTAAAACCCGTTCTGATGGTAAAGGAAACAAAGTAAAAGCCGGAGCTGTTGTCGTTTTAGATGTAAAAACAGGCGCTGTTTTGTCTATGGTCAATTATCCAAGCTACGATATCAACGATTATTTTACCGACTATAACACTCTTCTTAACGCAGATAACAACCCTCTTTTCAACCGTTCGACCGATGGCCTTTATCGTCCGGGGTCAACATTTAAAACAGTAGTGGCAACAGGCGGTCTTGAAGAGAATATTATTACCTCAAAATCCCTCATTGACTGTGAACACACCTATTACTATTACGATATTTTGCCTAATAACAAATTCCATCCCACCTGCCTTGGATGGCACGGAAACATTAATGCTGCCGAAGCTCTGACTGTTTCCTGTAACATCTTTTTCTATGATGTAGGAAGAAGACTTGGAATTAACACTATAAATAACTATGCTTCATATTTTGGTCTCGGCGAACCCACGGGTATTGAAATACCTTCGCAAAAAGGTGCTCTTTCAAGTCCCGAACGCTCCAAAGCTTTAGGCGGAACATGGTTTCAGGGAAATGTTGTTCAGGCTGCCATCGGGCAGATGGACACATCTGTTACACCATTACAGCTCGCAATACAAGCCTTGACCCTAGCAAACCGCGGAACGCGTTATGAAGCACATATCATAAAAGAAATCAGAAGCTATGACGATAAATCGATAATATCTGTCACAGAACCAAAAGTCGCCTCACAATTTGAAATGAGCGACAGCACATATAACGCCGTTGTAAACGGAATGATTGGTGCTGCTGAAAAAATCGGTGGAGCTTATTCTTTAAGTGACCTCGGATATAAAGTTGCTATTAAAACAGGTTCTCCTCAGGTTACAAATACCACAACCAACTCAGCGGTTATAGGTTTTGCGCCTGTTGAAAGTCCCGAAATTGCAATCGGTGTGATGCTTGAAGAAGGTGAAAACGCCAATTATCTCGTAAGAGCAATTCTTGATGCATATTACAAAACCCACGGAAAAGACAGTGCTTTTGGCATAAAAGAAGAGGTTCCTGAGGAAATTTCGGAAGAAACTGAATAATTTTTTTAAAAAAGTGTCATTTCACTATAGTAATATCTTAAATTTTGTGGTAGAATATAAAGTTGTAGCAGTATTTTGTTAAAATACCTTTCTTCATTTTTAATGAAAGGACAATTTCTATGGCTAAAGTTATCTCTGTAACATCCGGCAAAGGCGGAGTAGGGAAGTCCACCCTCTGCGTAGGTCTTGGAATGGCTTACGCACTTCTCGGTAAAAATGTTCTGCTTATCGAATTTGATGTGGGACTTCGCGGTATGGACCTTATGCTTGGTGTTTCCGATAAGATAGTATATGACCTCGGCGATTTGCTGGAGGGCAGATGTAACATTAACAAGGCTATTGTTGAATCCCCGTGGAACCCGGACCTGAATGTTATAGTTGCACCGATTACAATGGATTCGCCTATGGCTATGAACGATGTAAAACTTCTGATTGAAGGGTTAAGAAAGCATTTTGATGTAATCATTCTTGACACACCTGCAGGGCTCGGAGTAAGTATGACTCTTACTGCTCTTTCTGACTTGGCCCTTGTGGTTGCAACTCCAGATTATGTCTGTGTGCGCGATGGCAACAAAGTTGTCAACGCTTTACATAAGATGGATTTTAAAAACCATCGTCTTGTTATAAACCGTGTAAACCAGAAACTTTTAAAGAAAAATATTGTAAAAGACCTTGACGAGGTTATTGACGGGGTTTCCTCACAACTTATCGGCGTTCTGCCCGAGGATATGGATATGCAGCTTTGCATTTCAAACGGAAGTCCACTCAGTGAAAAATCAAAAATCGTCAATATCTGCAAGGCTATTGCTCTTCGTATCGAAGGTAAATATACCCCTTTATTTATAAAGTAAAATCAACAAGGAGGAACAAACAATGAATATCGGATTAATTGCACATGACTCAAAAAAAGAACTGATGGTACAGTTTTGCATCGCTTATTGCGGTATAATGAGCCGTCACAATCTCTGCTCAACCGCTACAACCGGCAAACTTATCACTGAAGCTACCGGACTTAACATCAAAAGATTTTTAAGCGGTTCTCAGGGTGGCGACCAGCAGATTGCTTCTTTGATCGCCTGCAACGAAATCGACCTTCTTTTATTCTTCCGTGACCCCCTTTCCCCTAAGGCACACGAACCGAATGAAACAACCCTTTTGCGTCTTTGTGACGTTCACAACATTCCTATGGCAACTAACATTGCGACTGCTGAGGTTTTAATCCACGGTCTTGAACGCGGTGACCTCGACTGGAGAATGATTGTTAATCAGGAAGCTTAATTTTTAAATAGGCGTAACCGACAAATCCGAACCATTTGGTTAGGCCTGACTATCCCGAAAGTAAGCTTATCTTCTGCGATGGGCTTTCTTTCTTTGCGAAAAGGAGCTATTTTATGGCACTCGAAATCAAATCTATCAAAGGAACTCAGGATGTTTTGCCCTCCCAGAGTTATAAGTGGCAGTTTGTTGAAAGACTTTTTGTCGATACTGCAAAACTTTACGGATTTAAGGAATTGCGTACTCCTGTTTTCGAAGAAACAAGGCTTTTTACCCGTTCTGTTGGTGACACAACCGATGTTGTCCAGAAAGAAATGTACACCTTTACCGACAAAGGCGGACGAGATTTAACCTTAAGACCTGAAGGTACCGCAGGTATTAACCGCGCTATTTTGCAGAGTGGTCTTATTAACGAAGCGCTTCCCCAGAAAGTTTGCTACAACATTTCCTGTTTCAGAAACGAAAAACCTCAGGCAGGCAGATTCAGGCAATTCCATCAGCTTGGTATTGAAATGTTTGGTGCTGCTTCTCCCAGTGCTGATGTTGAAGTTATCTCTTTTGTAAACGACTTTTTTGCAATTTTAGGCATACAGGGTATTTCTCTGGAAATAAACTCTATAGGTTGTCCCGAATGTCGCAAAAATTACCACGCGGCTTTAAAAGAATACTTCAGTTCCCGCAAAGACGACCTTTGTGAAACATGCCTTACCCGTCTTGAAAAAAATCCTATGCGTATCTTAGACTGTAAGAGTCCCGTTTGCAAGGAAATCGCAAAAGATGCTCCCGTTGTTTTGGATTATCTCTGTGATGATTGTAAAGAACATTTTGACGGGCTCAAAAAACGCCTTGATGTGCTTAATATCGAATATACTGTCAACCCTCATATCGTAAGAGGTCTTGATTATTATAACAAAACTGTTTTTGAATTTGTATCGGGTGATATAGGCGCGCAGAGTACAGTTTGTGGTGGAGGCCGTTATGACGGACTTCTCAAAATGCTCGGTGGAAACGACCAGCCTGCTTTAGGCTTTGCAATGGGCATTGAAAGACTCCTGATGGTACTCGAAGCTCAGGGAATTGAAATTCCCGAACCCGATCCCTGTGATATTTATATTGCATCCATCGGTGAGGAGGCATCTGTCTTTGCATTGAAACTTGCAACCGACTTAAGGAACGAAGGCTTCTACGCCGAGTGCGACACTGTTGGCAGAAGTGTAAAAGCACAGATGAAATATGCCGACAAGATAAAAGCGCGTTTTTCTATAGTTTTAGGCGATAATGAGCTTGCCGAAAACAAAGCTTCCGTCAAAAATATGGAAACGGGCGAAACCCGTGAAGTTACTCTGGACGATGATCTGGTTAAGTTTTTATATGATGACCAGCTCGCAAAAATGACAGAATCTTTATCCTTTGAGATATAGGAGGAATTATAATGGCAGATACAATGAAGGGGCTTAAACGCACCCATTACTGTACCGAAGTTTCGGTAAATGATATCGGAAAAGAAGTCGTTGTCGGAGGTTTTACCCAGAAACAGCGTGATAAAGGTGAACTCGTTTTCATTGATTTAAGGGACCGCACAGGTATTATCCAGCTTACTTTTGACGATAAGTCGGACCGTGATGTTATTGCGAAAGCAAAAGAGGTTCACTCTGAATATGTGTTGATGGCAAAAGGTATAGTACGCAAAAGAGAAAGTGTCAACACTGAAATCAAAACAGGCGAGATTGAAATTTTCGTTACAGATTTAAGAATTCTCGCAAAAGCGCAGACTCCTCCTTTCCACATCACTGACGATACAGACACAAACGAGGAACTTCGCTTAAGATATCGTTATCTCGACCTTCGCCGCAAAAACTTGCAGGACAACATTATCAAAAGAGGTAAAATCGCACGCACAGCGCGTGAATACTTCTACCAGAACGGATTTATCGAAGTTGATACTCCTATGATGATAAAATCCACACCCGAAGGTGCACGCGACTATGTAATTCCGTCCCGTGTTCACCCCGGTAAGTTTTACGCTTTGCCTCAGTCCCCCCAGATGTACAAACAGCTTTTGATGA
Source organism: Fumia sp. (assembly GCA_045615345.1). GTDB lineage: Bacteria > Bacillota > Clostridia > Oscillospirales > Ruminococcaceae > Fumia. Next base: position 225,527 of record JAZLER010000032.1, read on the forward strand.
TTTCAGGTTTTGACCGTTACATTCAGCTTGCGCGTTGCTTCAGGGACGAAGATTTGCGTGCTGACCGTCAGCCCGAATTCACACAGATTGATATGGAAATGTCCTTTGTTGATATCGAAGATGTTCTCGAAATCGGTGAGGGCTTTGTAAAATATCTTATGAAGGAAGTTCTGGATATTGATATTCCTACCCCCTTGCCCAGACTTACTTACAAGGATGCGATGGAAAAATACGGTTCCGATAAACCCGATACCCGTTTCGGTATGGAAATCACCGATATTTCCGACATCGTCAAAGATTGCGGTTTTGGGGTTTTCACCTCTGCTATTGAAAATGGCGGAAGTGTAAGAGGTATCGTTATCAAAAACGGTGCTGAAACCTACACCCGCAAAGAAATCGACAAACTTACAGAACAGGCAAAAGGTATCGGCGCTAAGGGTCTTGCTTTTGTCCGTTGGGTTGAAGATGAGCCCAACTGCTCTTTTGCAAAATTTATGACTCCCGATGAGCTTTCCGCTATCCTGTCAAAACTCGGCTGTGAAAAGGGTGATGTTGCTTTAATAGTTGCCGACAAAAATAAAGTCACTCTCCCCGTTTTGGGTGCTTTGAGACTTACCACAGCAAAGAGAATGGATATTATTCCCGAAGGATTCAACTATCTCTGGATTACCGAATTCCCCTTCTTTGAATGGGATGAAGATTCTTCTACATGGGTTGCAATGCACCATCCTTTCACAATGCCTATGGATGACGACCTTGAAAAACTTGATTCTGATCCCGGTGCTGTACGCGCTAAAGCTTACGACCTCGTTTTAAATGGCATCGAGCTTTGCAGTGGTTCTATCAGAATTACTGATTTTGAGCTCCAGCAGAAGATGTTCAGAGCATTAGGTCTTACTGATGAAGAAATCGAAGCAAAATTTGGTTTCCTTGTGGATGCTTACCGTTACGGTGCACCTCCTCATGGTGGTATGGGCATCGGTCTTGACAGACTTGCAATGATTCTTTGTGGTGCAGACAACATCCGAGATGTAACCGCTTTCCCGAAAGTTCAGAATGCAAGCGAACTTATGAGCCAGTGTCCTTCCGACATCGACTCAAAACAGCTTGATGAACTTTTCTTGTCAATTAAAGATGCAGAATAATTTTAAACGCAGAGATTAAATAATCTCTGCGTTTTTACTTGAATTTCAACATCTTCTGTGATATAATAAATTGATTAAGTATGTTTTTAAAGGAGACCACTCCATATGGCTAAACAAAGAATAGCTTTAATTTTCGGTGGTGCGGCTTTTGAAAGGAGTATAAACTCCGTTTGTCCTGTTGCTGAGGCTCTCAGAAGCTCATACGAAGTTGTATTGATAGGCATTACAAAAAAAGGCAAATGGTTATATTATCCCGGTGACCTTACTTCTTTAAAAGAAGGCGACTGGGCATCTCACCCTGACTGCTGTCCGATAGTTTTCAATATGGATGGCACAAAACAGGGAATTTATAAGATTTTAGAGGACCAGACCTTTTCTTTTTTGCATATTGACTGCGCAATCCCCGTTTTATATGGTCAAGGTATTGTAGACGGAAAAGTTCAGGGACTTTTAAAACTTGCTTCCATCCCCTGTGTGGGAAATTATACTGCTCCTGCTTCTATCTCGATGAATACTTCGTTCACACGCACAATAGCAAGTGGTGCCGGTATACACACACCGAGATTTTTCACAGTTGAACGAAATAAACTCGATATAAACGAGGTTGCTTCAAGAGTTTCTGACTCTTTCGGATACCCTGTTTTTGTAAAACCTGCAGGAAGTCTTTCAGCCAAGCGCCTTGTTGATAATGAGAATGAACTTTCCGAAGCTATCAAAAACGCTTTCATCCATGATAAAAAAGTAGTAATAGAGGAAAGAGTTTTAGGAAAACTCATAAAATGTGCGGTTATCGGAAACGAAAACCCGGAAGCCTCGATTTTAGGCGAAATCCCGCTTGATAATCTGGATTTCCCTTGTAAAATCCCTGCTGAGCTTTCTCAGGATGTTTCCTACCAGATACGAAATCTTGCAGTAAAAATCTATCAGCTTTTTGACTGCTCAGGACTTTCAGGTATGGACTTCTTTGTAACCCCTGCCGATGAAATTTATTTCCATCAGTTGAACTCCATCCCCGATTTGCTTTGGACTTCTCCCTTTGTAAAATTATGGGACACTGTAGGAATTACCTTTGAAGACTTACTTGAACGCCTTATCGACCTTGCAATTGAAAGAGCAGAAACCGTTAAATAAAGGAACTTTTTATGTCAAAAGATGTTTTTATTAAAATAAAAGGTGTTTACTCTGTCGAAAGCGATGAAAACACTGAAGAACTTTTTACAAATGGTAAAATGTACAGGAAAAATAACTGTACGTATTTAACTTACAAAGAAAGCGAAACCACTGGTTTTGAAGGTTGTACAACAACTTTAAAGATAGAGAACGAGGGCAGGGTAACCGTTATGCGAAACGGTAATACCTCTTCTTATCTAATACTGCAACCGGGCATTCGCAATATCGGACGATACACCGTCTGCGGAAATCAGATGGAAATCGGCGTTTTTGCTGAAAGCTTGGAATGCAACATAACCGAAAGCAGTGCAAAACTTCATATGGCTTATTCTATTGATATGAATTCTGCTTTGATAAGTGAAAATGAGCTTTTTATTGATGCTGACGAAATTAAATAAAAAGGAATGAAGAATATGACTAATCCGATTTTAGACGCAAAAAAAGAATGTCGTGAAATTATCCTCGCAGCTTTGGGAAACTGTGTATCAGAAGGGCTGTTGACAGCTGATCCTATTTCTGATTTCACTATTGAAATTCCTGCTGATGTAACACATGGTGACTTTGCAACAAATATCGCAATGGTTTCTGCGCGCACCTTCAGAAAAGCTCCACGCCAGATTGCCGATGCTATTGTTTCCAAGATGGTTTTAGACGGTACTTCTTTTGAAAAAGTTGAGGTTGCAGGCGCAGGTTTTATCAACTTTACACTTGGCAGAAGATGGTTTTCAAACGCTGTAAACGAAGCTTTGACAGCTAAAGAAAACTACGGCCGTACCGATTACGGCAAAGGCAAAAAAATGCTTGTTGAGTTTGTTTCTGCAAACCCGACAGGTCCCATGCACATCGGAAATGCAAGAGGCGGTGCATTGGGTGATGGTATCGCTGCAGTTCTTGACTGGTCAGGATACGAAGCTCACCGCGAATTTTACATCAACGATGCAGGTAACCAGATTAACAAATTCGGTCTTTCGCTCGACTTAAGATATCAGCAGCTTTATAAAGATGGTATCGAAATGCCTGAAGACTCTTACCATGGCGATGATATCGTGGAACACGCAAAGAAATTTGCTGAAGTTCACGGCGACAAATATATGACTGCTTCCGAGGAAGAACGCAGAAAAGCGCTTGTTAAGTTTGCTTTGCCCGTAAATATCGCAAACCTCGAAACCGACCTTGCAAAATACAGAATTCACTACGACCGCTGGTTTAAAGAATCTTCGCTCCACGCTGACGGAAGTGTTGAAAAAATCATAAACCTTTTAAAGGAAAAGGGACACACATATGAAATGGACGGCGCTACTTACTTCAAGGCAACCGAATTCGGCTGTGACAAAGACTTTGTTTTAGTCCGTTCAAATGGTTTCCCGACCTATATTGTACCCGATATTGCATATCATTACGACAAACTCGTTACAAGAAAATACGATAAAGCTATCAATGTACTCGGTGCTGACCACCACGGATATGTTTCCCGTATGAAAGCTTCTCTTGAAGCTATCGGTATCGACCCTGAGCGCCTTGATGTAGTTCTTATGCAGATGGTACAGCTTGTCCGTGACGGACAGATTATCAAAGCAAGCAAACGCTCCGGTAAGGCAATTACTCTTGTGACTCTGCTTGAAGAAATCCCCGTTGATGCGGCAAGATTTTACTTCAACTTAAGGGAACCCAATTCTCAGTTTGACTTTGACCTTGACCTTGCTGTTGAACAGTCAAGCCAGAACCCCGTTTACTATGTTCAGTACGCTCACGCAAGAATTTGTTCCATCGTTGCAAAACTTAAATCCGAAGGTATTGAACCCCGTGATGTAACTCTTGACGAACTTGATTTGCTCACAACTTCCGAAGAAGTGGAACTCATAAGACATTTGGCAAAACTCCCCAACGAAATCGTTGAGTCTGCTAAATCCTATGACCCTGCTAAGATGACAAGATACGCACTCGACCTTGCAACCTTGTTCCATAAATTCTACAACGCTTGCAAAGTGCTTATTGACGATGAAAAACTTATGCAGGCAAGACTCGCTCTCTGCCTCGCTGTAAGAATTGCACTTAAAAACACTCTGACAATTCTCAAAATCGAAGCACCCGAATCTATGTAAAAAGGCATTGTCGCCAATGGAGGAAATATAATGAAATTAGGTATGGTAGGACTTCCCAATGTAGGAAAGTCGACACTTTTTAATGCTATAACAAACGCAGGTGCTGAATCTGCAAACTATCCTTTCTGTACAATAGAGCCGAATGTCGGCGTTGTATCAGTTCCTGATGAACGCCTTGACAAGCTTGCAGAAATGTACAATCCCAAAAAATTCACCCCTGCAGTTTTGGAGTTCGTTGACATCGCAGGTCTTGTAAAAGGTGCTTCCAAGGGTGAAGGTTTAGGAAATAAATTCCTTGCCGATATCCGTGAAGTTGATGCTATCGTTCATGTTGTCCGCTGTTTTGAAGATGTCGATGTTGTCCATGTTGACGGCACAATCGGCGCCGCAAGAGATATCGAAACTATCAATTTGGAGCTTATCTTCTCGGATATAGAAATCCTTGAAAGAAGAATTGCGAAAACTCAGAAACTCGTTCGTGCCGACAAAAAATATGCGACAGAACTTGCATTTTTAGAGCGCCTTATGGCACATCTTGAAGATGGCAAATCTGCAAGAAGCTTTGATTTTACCGATGATGAAAGAGAAATTATCGCTTCTTCTCCCTTGCTTTCCAACAAACCCATAATTTACGCCGCAAATATGTGCGAAGATGATTTTATCGGCGGATATGAAGCAAATACTCAGTATCAGGCAGTAAAAGCTATTGCTGAAGAAGAACATTCCGCAGTACTTCCCATCTGTGCAAAAATCGAAGAAGAAATCTCCGATATGACAGACGAGGAAAAGAAAGAATTTTTGGCTGACTTAAATCTCACCGAAAGCGGTCTTACCCGTATTATTAAAGAAGGCTACTCACTTTTGGGACTTATCTCGTTCCTTACCGCAGGCGAGCCCGAAGTTCGCGCCTGGACAATTACAAAAGGCACCAAAGCTCCTCAGGCAGCAGGCAAAATCCACACCGACTTTGAAAGAGGTTTTATCCGCGCCGAGGTTATCGCATTTGACGACCTTATGGCAAACGGCACAATGGCTGCCGCTAAAGAAAAAGGCCTCGTCCGCCTTGAAGGTAAAGAATATGTTATGAAAGACGGCGACATTGTACTTTTCAGATTTAATGTGTAATATAAGAATCAGGTTTGCTTAGCATTTTCCATGCGATTCAGGAATAGTGAACTGTGTGACAACAGGAGCATTGCCTCGTTTTTCGTGCGTGGGCATTTGCCCACGCATTCTTTAATTAGGAGGAATATGTAAAATGAAAAGGAAATCAGCAAGTATTCTATTATTGTTGATATTTTTAATATCATTGTTTCCATCAAATGTTTTAGTAGCATCTGCATCTGTCAATATTAAAATTGGTGATTACATTCAGATGGGAACATATTATGGGGAACCCATTTTGTGGAGATGCGTGGATATTGATGAGAATGGTCCTTTAATTTTATCTGACAAACTTATATGTATAAAGCCTTTCGATGCACCAGGGTATAATTCAAGTGGCTCCCATGGTAGAATTGTTTCTTCTTCTACGTACAGAAAAGATTGTGGTTCGAACTATTGGAAAGATAGTAATATAAGATGTTGGTTGAATTCATCGCAAGATAGTGGTAATGTTGAATATATTTGTGGCAATGCGCCAACTAATAATAATCTATACAACGGAATTAATGATTATGCTAATGAGTGTGGTTTTTTAAATGAGAAGAATTTTTCTTTATCTGAGAAAAGTTTAATGAAGGATGTAGAGCAAAAACAAATCATAAACGGATATGAATATTCATATCCCAATAGAAATAATAACTATCACAAACTAAATGAATCAATTGACAATGTATTACAAAACTATGATTCTGCATATTCTGAGACTGCTGTAGATAAGGTTTTTTTATTAGATGTGAAACAAGTTTATAATGTGTATAAAAATCTTGGTAACTATTATTTAGCAAAACCAACAGATACAGCAACAAAGTATTCTGAATATCAAGGAATTTCACCAGATAATTACTTGCCATATTATTTACGCACACCTGATGCAGAATCCTATTGGGGCGATTTGATAAGAATCGTCTATACAGATGGCTCTGTTGGAGTAGGAAATGCAAATTTGAGTTTTGCATATGGATATATGGTTTTTGGAATTCGTCCTGCATTTTATATGTCTGATGGAGCAAGTTTTCCATATGGTAATGGTAATAGGAGTAACCCCTATGCTTTGACAAATATCTCGGTATCATCTGTTTCAATGATGTCACCAGCTGCAACTATTAAGGTTGGAGATACTTATCGGGCTATGGCATATTGTATGCCAACAAATGCTGCAGACAAAGCACTGACTTGGTCTACAAACAATCCTCTCGTTGCAACGGTAAACAATAACGGCGTTGTAACGGCAAAAGGGCCAGGAAAAGCAACAATTACAGCTAAAAGTAGTAATGGTAAAATAGCAAGTTGTATTGTAACAGTAACAAGCGTAGAAAATAAATATTATGGCGATTATAAGTATCCGTTTATGAACCATGCTGACTCGTTTGGATATAGTAACGAAAAAGATGCAGCAGGTAAAGTAATAAAAATTAATTATAAAATTCCAAAAGAAAGGTATTTGCAACTAGGATATACAGAGCAGAAGGCTAAAAATAGTGTGAAAACATGGGGTGGAAATTGCTTTGGTATGTCAATGTCTTCAATTTTGTTCTATAAAAATATACTAAAAGAAGAAAATTACCACATTAATGGATTATATGAAGAGAAACCATCACTCCCAGCTTATCTTCTTTGGCCTAATAAAAATAAGAAGCTGAGAGAAATGATTGAACTGTTGCATATTTCACAAAATCTTAATAGTGCAACTGCAAAACCTTTTAAATTAAATAATGTAATGAATGAGCTTTCTGCAGGCAAACCAATTATTCTTGGCATGTATGAAAAAGGAAGAAAAAAAGGACATGCTATTGTTATTAATGATTGTTCTCAAAAAGACAGTCAATACAATCTAGAATTCTATGATTGTGGTTACTATATTACCTCCATAACATGTGACTCTGATTCTCAAATTACATTAACATGTACACAAGATGCTCCAAACTGGAAAATTTTTGAATATTATAGTTATGACGATATATACGATACATATTTAAGTATTTTAAAACACGGCAAGGATTCTGTAACTTTATTCACCAGCAAAGAGATAACTTCCTACACACAAATCATAGTTCCTGCAAACGATATGGAGATATCTAATTTACAGGAAAAAAAATTAAATATACAAGATGGGGAAATATTTAATGATATTGAAGATGTAAAAGTCATACCAAGTTCATATTTAGCCGATGAACAAACATATACAATCATCCTTCCAACCGACACATACACAATAGCTGGAAGCGGTGATGAAGTAATAACAACATCTTTTGCAGATGACTATATGTCTGCATCTGTTACAGCGAAATCCAGCACGCCTATCACAATATCAAGTGATTTAAAAGAAATAAGCGTTGATACAGCAACAGATGAAGAATATGACATTACATATACTACATACGATAATATATTTGATGAGATGACCTTGTCAGGAACAGCAACAGGAACGGTAATATCAAAACTCAATGATACTGATATTACTATTACAGGGGTTAATACACTTACTGCATCGGCATCGGTTAGTGATGTGGTAGTTTCTACAAATTCAAACAGTTTGTCAAATAGTGATGAAATTACTGTAAAGTGTGAAGAAACTGATAGCGGAGCTACTATTCAGATATTAAGTGCAGATGCAGAGTTGACAGACAAAACCTCTTTGCCTGAACGTTTAACCGTTGATACACCTGCTTATGACTTGGTAAGCGGCACATATACAGAAGGTCAAGTGCTTAATTTCACAAAAGATGATGACACAATCATTTACTACACAACTGATGGTAGTATTCCATCGGCTAATAATGGCATCATCTATTCACTACCTATTGATATAAACAAATCAATGACAGTAAAAGCATTAAGCACAAAGTACGGATATTTAGATAGTGAGATTGTTGAATTGAATTATACCTTGCCTGAAGTTGATATGCCACAGGCTAATGTTGAACCAGGCGAATATGATAAGGTGATAACAGTTGAACTTTCTACAGGTAATTATGAAGATACAATATACTATACTCTTGACGGCAGCAGTCCTCTTGAGAATGGTATATTGTATACTGTACCAATAAACATAAGTGAAGACGCTTACTTACAAACATATACATTAAGAAATGGTTGTATAAGTGAAATCAGCGAATATGAATATACGGTAACCCCTACATACCCATTTTACTTTTCTAATTCATTGACTAATCAAGATGGTGAAATCATAACATCTGATAATATTGCTGATGTTACGAAAGTTAAAATGACATTATCAAAATTGCATACAGGCGACCATTCAGGCATATTCTTAATAGCTTTTTATGGCGCTGACAACAGATTGATATATGTAAATTATAAAACAGCGACAATCAGCGAAGATATAGACGAAGTTGAGATTGACATTACAGAAGATGTATCTTCTTCTTATAAAGTCAAAGCTTTTGCATGGAAAGACTTGTCAAGTATACAGCCTATATGTGATGCTCTGGAAGAAAATATCATTATTGAATAAAAAATTTACAAGTGGGGTATATGATTTGATTGCGCTTATAGTAGTGCAATGGCACGGCTTAATTACTATTTTACACAACCAGTGGTTTTCTATATTCAACAAAAAGCAGATGAGTTAAAACTCATCTGCTTTTTATTTATCTGTCAAATTCGGGGTTGAAGGCGTAAAAGTTTTTTGAATTTACTCTATCCTGACCGATTCTGATGGCTTCGCCGAAGCGCTGGAAGTGGACAATTTCGCGTTCACGCAAGAAACGGATTGCATCTTTTACATCGGGGTCATCAACAAGTCTTAAGATATTGTCATAACTGAGTCTTGCTTTCTGTTCAGCCCCCATATCCTCGTGCAAATCGGCAAACAAATCGCCTGTAGATGCCAGTGTTTCAGTAGAGAAAGCCATACCTGAAGCCGCCTGTGGCCAGATTCCCGTTGTATGGTCGACAAAATACTGGTCAAAGCCCTGTTTTTTGATCTCGTCAACAGAAAGGCCTTTTGTAAGCTGATACAAAATAGCCGACACCATTTCGATGTGCGCCATTTCCTCGGTACCGATATCGGTTAAAATACCTGTAATTTCGCCATACGGACAGCTGTAACGCTGAGAAAGGTATCTTGTTGCCGCACCCATTTCGCCATGAGGTCCACCAAGCTGTGACATAATAACAGCCGCCGCTTTGGCATCGGGGCGTTTGATTTTTACAGGATGAATTAAGTGTTTATCATATTTCCACATATATTATACCCCCTTTTCCCAAGGCCAGGGATTATCGACCCAAGCCCAGCGCATCATACCGTCCGACACCTGGATTTTACCATATCTTCTTTCCCATTCTTCCATCAGATCTCTGAGTTTATCGGAAGCCTGCTCAAAATACTTGAGCGCTTCCTGGTCACAAGGGTGAGTATCCAAAAACAAATTTGCTTCTATTACAGCAAAATGCGCAACCTGAAGTTCTTTTAAGAGATTCTGTTTACTATCTTCCATTTTCTTGAGCCTCCTTACCTATAAACGGCAAATCAAGCTTTGCAAAAAGTGTTCCTCTCTCAAGTGCCATCTGAGGAGCATAGAGGTCCTCCCATTTTTGCATCGGCACATAGGACATAGCAAGAGGAAGGTTATCCAGAGCTGTTTTACCGAAATCAACTTTATTTGTATTTTCCAAAATAACACCTCTTTCTTTTTTGGTACATTAATATTCTATGTGCCGTAAAAATCTTTGTGCAAAACTAAAAACGCTCTCTTTTTTGAGAGCGTTTTGATTACTTTTCGCTATTCTTTTTATAAATAAGCCATAATCCTTTAAGCAAAAGATTATCATCAACTATAATCTCGCGTTTGCAATAGGGGACAATGCTTTTACTTAAGCCACCTGTTGCAACAGCGGTAACTTTTTCACCGAGTTCTTCCTCAATTCTGTCGATAAGTCCGTCAAGCACTGCGGCGTTTCCGTAAATCGCACCACTTTTCATACTGTCTATAGTATTGCTTCCGATAACTTTTTTGGGCGCTTCAAGGCTTATTCCTTGCAAAAGTGAAGTTTTTGAGGTGAGTGCTTCCTGAGAAATTCTTACCCCCGGTAAAATCATACCGCCAAGGAAAAACTTATTGCTATCGATAACAGAAACTGTTGTGGCAGTACCCATATCAATAACCACAAGCGGTACGGGGTATTTATCAAGCGCCGCCACTGCATCTACAGCCAAGTCGCTTCCGAGCTGTGCAGGGTTGTCAATTTTAATATTAAGCCCTGTTTTGACACCGGGACCGACAACAATAGGGGTTTTTCCGACCGACTTTTCAACCGCAGCAACAAGGATATTGATAAGGGGAGGCACAACAGACGAAATAATGCTTCCTTTAATCATCTCGGGAGAAATCCCGTTTAATTCCATAAGGCTTTTAAAACGGATAGCATATTCATCTTCGGTACAGCTTCTGTCGGTAGAAAGTCTGCCGACAAAATAAACTTTTTCCTCATCAAGGCAACCGAAAACAATGTTACTATTGCCGACATCCAGAGCTAAAATCATTCTTTTCCTCCTAATGTAAGAAGTCTTACAATAACTGGCGATAAAACAATGTTAAAGAGCATTTCAAAAAGGAAATTCCCACCTGCAAGGCCCAAAAACATATAGCTTACAACATTTTCGCCAAATCCCATAGCCATTGCCCACTCGGAAACAATATCCATAAAGAAAAGTGAGCAACCGATTAAAAATACGCCTGTGTTTACAACGGGGCAGACAACAGCTGCTGTAAAAACTGCGAAAGTTTTATTGATTTTTGAAAGCGATTTATACACAAGACCTGCAAAAAGACCTGCAAGTACGCCTTTTAAGAGCACTGTCAAAATCGTTCCCAGAGGGCTTACAACCATAAATGCCGCCGCATCGCCCGAAATCAGAACGGCAAGGGCAAAGACAAAGCCGAGCCACATACCTGCCGAAACTCCGTACAATGCTGCACCGATTACAATCGGTAAAAGCACCAAAGAAACGGAAAACATTCCGAACTTAACAAAAGAGCCAACAAGCTGTAAAACTATAACTATAGCGGCAAAAAGCGCCATACCTACGAGTTTTTTTGTCTTGTCGGCAGTCGATACTGTGTTTTTCATATTAAATTCCTCCTACTATTGTTCCGCCTACGCGGATACAATGTAATTTTGCAAAAATATTATATCACTATGTTTTTCTAAAATCAAGCTTTCCTCTTTACTTTTTTTATAAAAATGTGTATAATATTTTTAGTTTGAAATATGAGGTGTATTGATTTGTCCAAAAACACAGACAATATTCGTAATTTTTGCATAATAGCACATATTGACCACGGAAAGTCCACTCTTGCTGACAGAATTTTGGAGAGGACTTCTACTGTTGCATCAAGAGATATGGAAGAACAGCTTCTTGATAATATGGATATCGAAAGGGAGAGAGGTATTACCATCAAGGCTCGTGCAGTTAATTTAAAATACACTGCAAAAGATGGTAAAGAATATGCCTTTAACCTTATTGATACTCCAGGTCACGTTGACTTTAACTATGAGGTATCCCGTTCGCTTGCAGCCTGCGAGGGGGCAATTTTAGTTGTCGATGCTTCACAGGGTATCGAAGCGCAGACTCTTGCCAACACCTATCTCGCCGTTGACCACAACTTAGAAATCGTTCCTGTTATCAATAAAATCGACTTGCCTTCTGCCGACCCTGAAAGAGTGGCACACGAAGTGGAAGATGTTATCGGCATTCCTGCTTTGGATTCTCCGAGAATTTCCGCAAAAGTGGGTATCGGCATCGAAGATGTCTTAGAAAGAATAGTATCGGATATTCCTGCACCCACAGGCGATGACGAAGCACCGTTGCAGGCGTTGATTTTCGACTCTTACTATGACAGCTATAAAGGCGTTATCGTATATATCCGCATTAAAGAAGGTACTGTAAAATCCGGAACCCGCATCCGTATGATGTCATCGGGCGCTGAGTTTGATGTTGTTGAAGTGGGGCATATGGGCGCTAAAAACCTTATTCCCTGCAGTGAACTTTCGGCAGGCGATGTAGGTTACATCACAGCAAGCATTAAAAGTGTTTCAGATACAAGTGTCGGTGATACTGTAACCGATGCCGAAAATCCTGCCTCCGAGCCTTTGCCCGGATACAGACAGGTAAACCCTATGGTTTTCTGTGGTATTTACCCTGCAGATGGTGCAAAATACGGAGATTTGCGTGATGCACTCGAAAAGTTACAGTTAAACGATGCGGCTCTGTCTTTCGAGCCCGAAACATCGGTTGCTTTGGGGTTTGGTTTCCGTTGCGGTTTCCTTGGTCTTTTGCATATGGAAATTTTGCAGGAGCGCCTTGAAAGAGAATTTAACCTTGACCTTGTTACAACAGCACCTTCTGTTATTTACAGAATTACAAAAACCGACAATTCGGTAGTTTATATTGATAACCCCACAAACTACCCTGACCCTGCCTTGATTTTACAAGCTGAAGAGCCTATTGTAAAGGCTAATATCCTCACTCCCACCGAATATGTGGGAAGTATTATGGAACTTTGTCAGGAACGCCGCGGATTTTTCAAGGATATGACATATCTTGAAGAAACCCGTGTGGAAATGCACTATGAACTTCCGCTCAATGAAATTGTTTATGACTTTTTTGATGCTTTAAAATCCCGTACAAAGGGTTACGCTTCATTTGACTATGAACTTATGGGCTATAAACCCTCAAAACTTGTAAAACTGGACATTCTCCTAAACGGAGATATTGTGGATGCGCTTTCTTTCATTGTTCATGAGGAAAAGGCGTATTCAAGAGGTAGAAAAATTGCTGAAAACCTTAAGGAAAATATTCCGCGTCAGCTTTTTGAAGTGCCTATTCAGGCTGCTATCGGCGGTAAAATCATTGCAAGAGAAACTGTAAAAGCACTTAGAAAAGACGTACTTGCTAAATGTTACGGCGGTGACATCACCCGTAAGAAAAAACTTCTTGAAAAGCAAAAAGAAGGTAAAAAGCGTATGCGTCAGCTCGGTAGTGTTGAAGTACCGCAGGAAGCATTTATGTCAGTGCTCAAACTTGATTAAAAGGGGCGTTTCGCCCCTTTTTTCTATAAGAGGTGAAGAAATTGAACCCCATCGGAATTTATATTCATATCCCTTTTTGTCGTTCCAAATGCCGTTACTGTGACTTTTATTCGTTGACAGATGAGGCAACAAAGAAAAAGTATATTGACAGAATTATCGAAGAAATCTATACCTATAAAAATAAAGGCATCCTTGCCGACACTCTTTTTATAGGCGGAGGAACACCCTCTCTCCTTTCATCAAAAGAAGTCAGTAGTCTTATTTTGGCGTGCAGGGAAGTTTTTTCACTCGATGGTGAAATCACTATGGAGGCAAATCCCGACAGCGTTGATGAAGAGTATTTAAAAGAACTTTTCTTATCCGGTGTCAATCGTATTTCCTTCGGTGCACAATCGGGAATTGACAAGGAACTGGAAGTTCTGGGCAGACGCCACAACTCAGAGCAGGTAATTCAGGCTGTAAATTCTGCAAAAAAAGCAGGTTTTGAAAACATAAGCCTTGATGTTATGCTAGGAATTCCTTACCAGACAAAGGAAAGTCTTACAAAAACTTTAAATTTTATCAAATCACTTGAGCCCACACATATTTCTGCGTATATTTTAAAAATCGAAGAGGGAACTGATTTTTATAAAAACCACATCGAAAACCTTTGTGCCGATGAGGACGAAATTGCAGAATTTTATCTTCAAACCGTTGATTTTATGAATGCAAATGGTTTTAATCAGTATGAGATTTCAAATTTTGCAAAAAAAGGTTTTGAATGCCGTCATAATTTAAAATACTGGAATTGTGAAGAATATCTTTCTTTCGGAGCAGCCGGTCATTCTTTCTTTGACGGCAAAAGATTTTACCATAAAAAGTCAATAAACGAGTACTTGTCCGATACACATTTTGCTGTTGCCCCCGATGGAGAAGGTGGGGATATAAAAGAGAAAATGCTTTTAAACTTACGGCTTTGTGATGGTGTTATGATTTCTGAAATTCCCGAAGCGGTACTTAAAAAGTCCGGTATTTATATCAAAAACGGACTTATGGCTGAAGAAAATAACAGACTTTTTTTCACTCCAAAAGGCTTTTTAGTGTCAAATACCATACTTTCTGATATTCTGGATTATTAATATTCGTTACAATTTGTTATCTTTTTTGTCGAAACTTCAGGTGGTTTTTGTTGAAAACTGCCTGATTTCATTTTATTTTTTAGTGAAATTAACCTAAAAATATTAATTTTCCCCAAAAAAGGTAACAAATTGGTTGCAAAAATTCTCCTTTGTTGGTATACTTGTAACAGTTTGATTGTTACAAAACGGTAACAACAGAAAGGAGATGATTTAAATGTCTCTGCCGTCAAAGGACGACAAGAGAAGTTTAAAGGAAAAAATTACTTCCTTTTTCAGCATATTTGCTGTTTTCTGTAAAAAATTATTTTCATATATAAAAAAAGAAACTGTTATTAAATCAAAAGCTTTTTATAAAAAGAGTTCAGAAGTTTGTAAAAACCTCGGTGAAAACACCGCTGTGCTCTGTGATTTCACAGGCGATGTTACTCTTTTTGAACTCGATAAACTTTATATTTTTGCAAAAAAATGCTTTATATTTTCCGTAAAGCTTTTAAAACCTCAGGTTAAAAAGGTTATTAAATTTGCAAAAATACTCTGGAACAAATTTCTTGAAGCGATGGATGTACTCGTTTCCAAAATTGCAAAACTCATCCCCATCGTTCAGAAAATATTTAGAAAAAAAGGTATCAAAGGTATTTTTAAAACATTTAAGCTCAAATTTATCAATGACCTTAAGTTCCGTTCAAGTGTTATAAACCATACTGCTCCTGTTATGGGTATACTCGTTTTCTGCCTTGTGGTTTCTGTATTTTCAAATATAACTTACGCCCTTTCAGTTGAACAGGGTGGCGAAGTAGTTGCTTTTGTAAGCGATGAAGCAGTATTCACAGAAGCTAAAAACGATTTGCAGACCCGTCTTGTAAGCACAACAGATGATAAGGTTTTTGAACTTGACACTGCATTCTCACTGGTCAGCGTCAGCAAAAAGAAACTTTCCGATGCAAGAAATGTTACCGACAACCTTATCAAGACATCGGACAAAGAAATTGTTGAAGCTGACGGGCTTTATGTTGACGATGTATTTTATGGTGCTGTTACAAACAACACCCTCATACAGTCAATTTTTGATGAAACTCTCGATGCATATCGTTCCGAAGAAGGTAACGAGAAGGTTGAATTTGCAAAAGATGTAGAACTCAGAAGAGGTTTTTACCTCGCAGACAGTGTTATTCCCGATGCAGAGATGAAAGAACTCCTCAACTCCGAAGTTTCTGCTGAGAGAACCTACACTATAAAAGCAGGCGACAGTCCCACACTTATCGCATCAAAACACGGAATTCCTTATAAAGAATTCAAAAAATTAAATCCCACCCTTGAAAAAAGATGTATGATAGGTGACGAGGCACTTATTGCAAAAAGCGAACCCTTCCTGTCCGTAAGGGTTTCCAAAGAGGAAAATTATATCGAAGATATTCCCTACACCGTTGAAACTACCAATGACCCAAAGAAAAATGTTGGATACACAAAGGTTGTTCAGGAAGGTAAAAACGGCTCAAGAGATGTTACCGCAATGGTTTCATATGTTGACGGCATCGAGGATACAAGGGAAATTTTAGAGTCCACTACACTTGAAGAACCTGTTACCAAAAAAGTTATCAAGGGTACAAAGGTTGTTTACTCCTCAGGCTCAGGTTATATTCAGGGCTCTACCGGAAGCGGTAAGGTAAGCGGAAACTTTGTTTGGCCCATTGGTGGCGGTAAAATCAGTTGCTACTATGGTGCTCGCGGACACCGAGGTCTTGATATTGCTGCACCTTACGGCACTCCGATTTATGCATCTGCAGCAGGCAGAGTTGTAGTTTCAGGCTGGTATTACAGTTATGGTAAATGTGTTGTAATTGACCACGGTAATGGTGTACGCACCCTTTATGGTCATAACTCAAGCCTTAATGTTTCTGTCGGACAGTATGTGTCCCAGGGACAGAAGATTGCGGGATGCGGAAGTACAGGTTATTCAACCGGTAACCACTTGCATTTCGAAGTGCAGATTAATGGTGGTACACGAAACCCCTTAAATTATATCGGATAAATTAAAAAAGAAGTTTTCATAAGAAAACTTCTTTTTTTGTATTTTTTTCCTTTAATATTCAAAGCTTAAAAAAGGCACATAAGGATGAGATTAATATACTTCCGCAAAAGCACGGTTTTG
>JAZLER010000033.1:0-97349 GCA_045615345.1 Fumia sp.
CTGTTCGACAAATTGGATTTACTTGCCGCAATACACCGCAATTGCTTTACAGATAAACGAAGCAGTACCATCAGCGTGCTTATCAATATTGTTCATAAAGCGTTCGTCCGCTACATACATCTGACCGAGACCTGCCAAAATTTCGTTTGTACAAATATAGTAATTCTCAGTAATATAGTTCTGCAGCATTTTTACAAGGCTTTGTGCTTTAGCGGAATTAGGACTTTCGTCCTTTTTCATGCAGAGTGCAAACTCTGCCATAATATGGTCCATTCCCTCGGCAATTTCATTCCACTTCTGTTTGGAGTAATCCTTAGTCCGTTCTGCGTATTCCTTGTACGCATCCGTTTTACCCCATTTTTCTTTGGCTTCAGCCTTGTGCTTTTCAAATTCGCTGTTGTCAAATGCTTTCATAACATTTTCTCCTTTCACGGCACCGTCAATAGCAGAAATTAACCGCTCTAACCGCTCTTTTTTGAGTGTGAGGAGGTGTTTTTGCTCGGTTAGTGCCTTGCTTTTGTCATAATTCGGGGATGACAAAATCTCTCCAATGCTCTTTAAGGAAAAGTCGAGTTCACGGTAAAAGAGAATCTCTTGCATACGAAGAAAAGATTTTTCGTCGTAAAAGCGATAGCCTGTAGTTTTGTCAACAAAGGCTGGCATCAACAATCCTATTTCATCGTAATAATGCAGTGTGCGCACACTTACACCCGAGAAATCGGCAAATTCTTTAATTAGCATTTTCAATTTCATCACCTCACAATAAAAGTATACACTATGACGGAGCGTGAGAGTCAATACCTTTTTGGAAAAAATATGGATTGCTGTTCGAAAAATTCAAGTTTATCGAATTGGTATCATTATATCACAATAATGTGAATAAATAAAGAGAACGGCACGAAAATTGCTTTTCGTGCCGTTCTATCGCTTAAATGAGGTCTTTTTCAACACTTTCGTCCACCTCTGCCAAAACAAAAAAGAACGCCATCCCAAATGGGATGGCGTTCTTGATAAGCGTTGTAATCCGAAGCGTAAAATTAGCGCTTGGATAGTTTGCACCCTTGAAAATAGCTGTCTTTCAAGATGTTTGTGTTTCGTAAGTGTTGTATGGATATTATCCAACACATGTTATTTGTTCAATTCTTTAATATACTTTTCCATAATTCTGCGAATATCTTCACTAATGACTGGAAATGGTTCTTTACCTATATCAATTGTATCGTCGCAAACCATAAAAAGTTTTTCTTGATCACTATCAGCATGCCATTTGCAATTTATACACTTTTCTCTTTGTTCTTCATTCCACTTTAATCCATCAGGTAAAAGTGTAGATTTAACATAACCATCCGCAACGTCACATATAATATAACAATCGCCACCATCAATATTGCCATTTTTTACTGGACAATATACTGTTTTCACTTAAACCACCTTCACAATATCTTCCAACTATTTTAAATTATTAAATTGTTTCCACATTTCAAAACTTTCTTTTGCTCTTTGTGGAGCTTCATTCGTTAAAGTATATGAATCTGTTTTTTGATCATATTTATACCAAGATTCATCTTTTCGCCAATATAACAATTCGGTATTACCTGACATCATATTAATCACCTTCTTATTTATCCCTTTTCCTTTATAAAACGATACAGTTATTTTATAACATTTACAGTTGATTGTCAAATCTACTCTTACCATTATATAATTAAACCATATTAAATTATAATTATGCAAACAAAAACACCCACCGAAATCGGTGGGTGTAATTTTTTGTATTTTCCAAAGACTAACGCTTGGAGAACTGAGGTGCACGACGAGCAGCTTTAAGACCGTATTTCTTACGTTCTTTCATTCTCGGGTCACGAGTTAAGAAGCCTGCTTTTTTGAGTGCGGGACGGAGTTCTGCATCATACTGAAGCAAAGCTCTGGACAAACCATGGCGGATAGCACCAGCCTGGCCTGTAACACCGCCACCTGCAACTGTGCAAACGATGTCGAATTTGCCATCTGTTTCAGTCAAACCGAGGGGCTGACGAACGATGAGTTTCAAAGTTTCAAGACCGAAGTAATCATCGATATCACGGCCATTGATTGTAATTGTACCTGTACCCTGGTATACTCTTACTCTTGCAACAGAGCTTTTTCTTCTACCTGTACCGTAAAAATAAGGTTTAGATTCGTACATTTAAATTGCCTCCCTTCGATGATTAAAACTCGCATACTTCGGGTTTCTGAGCCTGGTTGTTGTGCTCAGCACCTCTGTATACTCTGAGACGACGGAGAGCCTGACGACCGATAACGGTATCGGGAACCATACCTTTAACAGCAAGTTCCATAGCTTTCTCGGGGTTTGTTTCCATCAAGTGTGCGTATTTGATTTCTTTGAGATGACCTACCCAGCCTGTGTGCCAGCGGTAGTATTTCTGCTCCAATTTTTTACCTGTCAAAACAGCTTTTTCTGCGTTGATGATGATAACATGGTCACCACAGTCAACATGAGGAGCAAATGTGGGTTTATGTTTGCCGCGAAGAATATCAGCAGCTTTTACTGCAACGCGACCCAAGGGTTTGCCTGCAGCGTCGAGTACATACCATTTACGGCTGATTTCAGCAGGTTTTGGCATTGTAGTAGACATAATCATTACCTCCATTTTTTATTGGCATTTTGCCATAAGTTTTCACAACATTTAGTATTATACAAAATTGCAAAAGTAATGTCAAGTCAAAATTCGGCGATTTTTTAATTTATACCCCCTATTCTCTTTAATTCTCTGCGTTTTACTCGTTTTCTCTCCAAATCTCAGATTTCATTTCATTTTTTGGTGTATTTGCAAAATTGTGAGAAAACTCAAGAAATACAGAGCAATTCTAAGAAAACAGAATATAAATTACTGAGGTTTCTTCATAGTGAGAGAAATCCTCTTTTTATTGAGATCTACATCCAAAACCCATACAGTTACAACATCTCCGACCTTGACAACTTCTAAAGGATGCTTGATATATTTATCGCAAATCTGGGAAATATGAACGAGTCCGTCCTGATGGACACCGATATCCACAAAGATACCGAAGTCGATTACATTTCGTACAGTTCCCTTAAGCTCCATTCCCTGTTTTAAATCTTTCATTTCCATAACATCGGTACGGAGCATGGGAGGAGGAAGCTCGTCACGGGGGTCACGGCCGGGTTTTAAAAGCTCGTCCATAATATCACAGAGTGTGGGCTCACCAACACCTAATTTTTCAGCCAGAGCTTTAATACCTATCTGGTCGACTTTGGATTTCAAGGCCTCGAGCTTGCCGTTTTCAGCATCGCTTAAAGTATAACCGCATTCTTTCAAAAGCTCTTTCGCAGCCTTATAGGACTCAGGATGCACGCCGGTATTGTCAAGAATGGATTTACCGCCTGAAATTCTTAAGAAACCTGCGCACTGCTCATAAGCTTTTTTACCGAGTTTTGCAACCTTCAAAAGCTCACTTCTGTCGGAAAATGCACCGTTTTCTTCTCTGTAAGTAACGATATTCTTGGCAACACCGCTGTTGATACCCGCTACACGAGCTAAAAGGGGCTGAGAAGCAGTGTTAAGGTCAACACCTACTGAGTTTACGCAACTTTCTACAACGCCGTCAAGGGCTTCTGAAAGCTGTTTAGGAGCCATATCGTGCTGATACTGACCGACTCCGATTGCCTTGGGGTCAATTTTAACAAGCTCAGCAAGAGGGTCCTGCAAACGCCTTGCAATAGAAACAGCAGAACGAAGTGATAC
The DNA here is from genome assembly GCA_045615345.1 of Fumia sp. Classification (GTDB taxonomy): domain Bacteria; phylum Bacillota; class Clostridia; order Oscillospirales; family Ruminococcaceae; genus Fumia. The sequence goes on from JAZLER010000033.1 coordinate 3,768, forward strand.
ATCAAACTGCGGAAACTCCTCTGCTGCAAGCTTTGAAGCAGAATAAACAGATGCACCAGCCTCGGAAACCACCATATAGGAAACAGGCTTATCAATTTCCTTAATCATCTCTGCAACAAACTTTTCACTTTCTCTTGAAGCAGTACCGTTACCGATAGCAATGGTTGTGATATTATATTTTGCAATAAGCTCCTTAAGCTTCTTTTTAGCACCGACAATATCGTTATGAGGCATTGTGGGATATACAACAGTTGTGTCAAGTACTTTACCCGTACCGTCTACAACCGCAATTTTACAGCCTGTACGATAAGCGGGGTCAAAGCCCAAAGTAACCGCATCCTTTACGGGGGGCTGCATTAAAAGCTGTCTTAAGTTTGCGGAAAAGACCTTGATAGCCTGAGTACTTGCGTTTTCAAAAAGCTGATTTCTGATTTCGCGTTCAATAGACGGATAGATAAGTCTTGAAAAGCTGTCTGCACAAGCAGCAGCAACAATCTCACCACAGGAATTTTTTGCGGTTACAAACTGTCTTTCAAGTCCTGAAACAGCAGCTGCATCGTCAATCACGATACTTACTTTCAAAAACTCTTCTCTTTCACCGCGCTCAACAGCTAAGATTCTGTGCCCTGCAATTCTGTTTACAGGCTCGGAATAATCATAGTACATCTCGTAAACCGACTGAGCTTCAGGGTCTGCTGCCTTGGTAACAACTGTACCTGTACGATAAACAAAGGTGCGCAGTTCTTTTCTTATATTGGCATCATCGGAGATATCCTCGGCGATAATGTCCTGAGCACCCATAATAGCATCTTCAATACTGTTGATACCTTTTTCTTCGTCAATGTATTTTTCAGCTTCTCCGTTAAGGTCACAGATTTTCTGTTCCATAATAAACTGAGAAAGGGGTTCAAGTCCCTTTTCCCTCGCAACAGATGCCCTTGTTTTGCGCTTGGGTCTGTAAGGTCTGTAAAGGTCCTCAAGTTCCGCTAAGGTTTTAGCTTCAAGGATAGCAGCGCGCAGTTCGTCTGTCATTTTCTCCTGAGCTTCAATAGATGCGATAATTTCTTCTTTTCTCTTTTCAAGGCCTCTTAAGTATTCAAGGCGTTCAAAGATTTCCCTTAAAATCTGGTCATCAAGAGAACCCGTTGCTTCCTTACGGTAACGGGCGATAAAAGGAATGGTATTTCCTTCGTCAATAAGCTTTACAGTGTTTTCAATCTGGTTAATCCCTACCGAAAATTCCTCGGCAAGCTTTTTGTTAATATCCATAATTTTGTCCTTTCTACTACAAATTGCAGGGCGAAACCGCCCTGCAATTTATTAATACTCAAGTAACGGTTTTTCGCCGTTTGCTACTTTTACGCAGTTTGTAAGAATTTTTTCAGCATATCTTGTTTCTGTCAGGAAGCCTGAGCTTCCGTTTAATGAAAGTATGCATTTTCTGTCATCAGATGCAAAGAATTCAATAACATCGACATCGCGCTTCTTATCGCGATACTTGTATGTGATTTTTGCAATAAGCTCGCCTTTATTGGCACCACGGTTAATTTCTCTTGCAGATGCAGAAATCAAAAATTCATACATAGCACGATAGTTTTCGGTTGTAATATCCTCACCATTCAGAGTAGCAGTGAGTGTTTCCTTTTCGCCTTTGGATTCAAAGGTATAAACTTCGCCACTCGCTGAAACTTCAACAGTATCAACATCGTTGATATTAGGAAGCAGAATGAAAGTTGAGAAAAGGTTATCAGGAACTGCTTCAAGCCACGGGAGATTGAACACAGTTATTCTGTAAACAACATCGCTGTCGCCTTTTTTAACAAATCTTGCCATTTCGCCGTTTTCAAGCTTTGTTTCGTTTCCGACTACAAAAAACTCTTCGACACCGTTACGCTTATAGCTGATTGTGGCATAAGGTTTGCCAAACCCGTATTCGGGATTAAGTCCCACCCCTGCAATCTCATCAGCCATCAAGCTATAAAGGCCCTCGATAATTCTTTTTCCGTTTGTTTCGTGCATAGCCGCCTCGATAGGACTTTCAAGGTACATTACACCTTTTTCATCAGCAGCAATTCTGAGTTTTTTGTCTTTAAAGTTAGCGCCTTCAATTTCAAGCCATTCTATAACAACATTTTCGCTCTGGTCTTCCTCGATAAGGAAATGATTGATAAAATCAACATCGTCATAGAAAACTTCGTCAACATCCATATTGGCAACAGCGTAAACGGTAGCGTCACCGTCTTTGAGTGCGTAATATCCGCCACTTGTCGGAAGCTTCAATCCAAGTTTAAGGCCATATTCACTGCCGTCCTTAAAACGAACTTTAAGCTCAGCCACAGGGTTGTCAAGTCCGTATTTTGAAATATCCGAAGGGTTTTTCTCGATTTCCCTTGTAGCGGTCATAGTGGAAAAATGATTTTGCATAACTGCAATATCGTTTACTGTGAGGTCGTAATTTTCAAGACCTTCGATTGATAATGCATCCTTTTTATCAGGAACAGCTACAAATCCACCTTTTTCATTTTTAACCTCTGCTCTTTCGATATCGGCGCGTTCACCTTTCCAGAGGATAATAACATTTGCATCAGGAGCAGAAGTTTCAGGTACTTCCTCAGGCTTTTCGGTAAGCATTAAAAATGCCATAACCCCGAGAAGCACCAGAATTACAATTCCACCGATAATTATTGATTTTACTTTACTGTTCATAGATTAACGGTTCCTCCTGCGAATCCATACAACAATTCCCATAATAATAATCAGAACAGGCAAAATGTACTGGAATATTGCAACAATGACATTTCTGTCAGCGGAACTGATACCAAGTGTTTTGATACCCGTTGTCTTAGGTGCCACAACATTAACATCTGCTCTTCCGCAAAGCTCGTTACTCATAACAGTTAAATACTCTGCGTTTTTGAAAAGTGACTGTGTAGTAAAAGTGGAATCTGCAACAGTGGCAGAACCGAATACAACAACATTTGAAGTTAACTGAACCCCTTTGTCACTGTCATACACACTGCGTTCACCCATAACGATTGATGGATAACTCTTCTTATCACTTTCGGTATACTGCCAGTTTTCATCAGCATCAAAGGGTACAGCGATGGTAGAAGGGTAAGAAGAAAGCAAAACCTTTGTGGTACGGTTTGAATTTTCTTCAAAAAGTTGTTCTATCGGACGATACTGCACAAAGTACATATATCCATCGTGGTTTCCTATTTTATCGCCATAGAAACCATCTGCAAAGTTTTGTGTTATAAAGAAAATGTTGTTGTTATAAATAAGATTCTGGTTAGTTTCAGCAACGATACTGTTTCCGACAGCAATTCCCCATTCTGCTAAGAATGCTTCAATATTGGGGAGCTTTGGCTGTGACGGGTCAGCAAAATAATAGAAGTTTCTCTTGTACTCTGATGCATTTTCAAGATAGTCGTCTATCTTGCTGAGTGCATTTTCGGGCAAGTCGTTCATCGGAGAAACCAGGATAAGAATTTCTGTGTCCTCGCTGATTTCACCTGTGAGAATGTCGGTTGTTTCAAGTTCATAACCATTGTTTGTGAGCAAGTTTGTAAGTCCCGAAACATCACCACCGTTTATGCCTGTAAGCAATGTAACTTTTGTGGGGTTAGCATTTGAAACCACCATAATCGAAGAAGTTACAGCGTTTTCAAGAGCAAGTCCTGTTACATAGCCTGTCTGCATATCAAGGGATAAAATGTCGGTAAGTCCGAGCACACGATATCTATCTTCACAGGAAACAACAATACTGCCAAGACCTAAATTTGCATCAGGATATTTTGAGATAACATCGGGGTTTGTGTAGGGGTCAAGATATTCTACCGTGATGTTATCATACATTCCGTACTTTTTGATGAGCTCTAAAATGGGCGCAGAAAACTCAGAAAAGCCATAGGTTGAACCTAAGTTTTTAAAGTCTTCCTCGGTTGCAAAAAGCTCAATTTTAATCTCAGTATCCATATCCTTAAGATGCTCTGTTGTATCTGCTGTAAGCTCATAAAGCTTGTTTGAAGTAAGGTCAATATTAACGGGCAGGCGGTCAGCAATCATAGAAGCTAAGATATTTACAAGCACCACGAGCACCACAAGACCTATCGTCATAATTGTTGCAAGGGAACCGTGTTTAAAGCGTTTGTTGTTAAAAATGTTTTTCATACAAGTCCCCTCCTTAGCTCCAACGGCGTTTTTCGAGTACCCTGACTGTAAGGAAATTGAAAATTACACCGATACTCACGAAATACAAAACATTGGAAAGATTTAAAACACCGGAAGTGAATTCCGCATAACGCGCTGTGAAAGAAATACTGATTAAAACTTTCATAATCCAGTTTACTTTCACAAGACTCGCAAAGATTTCAAGGAAATAGATAAAAAGCATAACAGCAAAAGTGCCGATTGCGGCAATCATCTGGTTTTCTGTAAGGGAGGAAATGAAAATACCGATTGCAATAGTTGCAAATCCTAAAAGCAAAGCACCTAAAATGTTACCAGCAACCACTGCCCATTCGGGAGTTGCATATCCTGCAAGAACTACTGCATAGATAACTGTGACTGCAATTCCTAAAGCATAAATGCAGAATGCTGCCAAGAACTTTCCGTAAACAAGTCCCGAAAGACTTACGGGTGAAGTAAGCAAAAGCTGATCGGTTTTCTGTTTTTTCTCTTCACTCATAAGACGCATTGTTAAAAGCGGAATGAGTACAAGCAAAATTGTGAAAAGCGAACTGAAAACAGGTGAAACATCGGTAGAGTTAGAAGTAACTACACTGTTAAAGAAAATTCCTGAAAAGAAATAGAATACCGAAAGATAAATATATCCTATGGGTGATGTGAAATAAGAGTAAAACTCTCTTCTTAAAATTGCGGTCATTCTTCTTCACCTTCCGTTTCTTCAGTAATCTTTATATCTTTTGATGTGAGCTGCAAGAAAATATCTTCAAGTGTCATTTCGTTGGACTTAAGTCCTAATAAACGCAGATTATTTGAAGAAATAGCATCGAACAAATCGCGTCTTATGTCACTCTCGGGAGCGGCTTCGAGCATAAAGTCAGAAACACCGTCTTCTTTTTCGCCGAGATACATAACTTCGACCATATCAGGAATAGCCTCAAGAATTTCTTTTACCTTATCAGGCTTGCCTTCGATGCGCGCAGTATATCTGAAATCCTCGCTCATATTCTTTGAGAGGTTGTCTGCTGTATCATCAGCAACAATTCTGCCCTGATTTATAATAACAACCTTGTCACAGGTAGCCTGGATTTCAGGCAGGATATGTGATGAAAGGATAACAGTATGGTCCTCACCCAAAGATTTGATAAGGTTTCTGATATCAATAATCTGCTTGGGGTCAAGACCCACTGTCGGCTCGTCCAAGATAAGTACTTCGGGGTTTCCGATAAGAGCCTGAGCAAATCCTACACGCTGACGGTAACCTTTTGAAAGGTTTTTGATAATGCGGTCTTTAACATGAGAAATCTTGACCTTTTCGCATACAGCTTCAAGGTGTTCTTTCATAGGAAGCTCAACCTTTTTAAGCTGGTATACAAACTCAAGGTAAGAGATAACCGTCATATCAAGATAAAGCGGAGGATGTTCAGGAAGATACCCTATTCTCTTTTTAGCTTCGGTGGGATTTTCAAGGATATCAAATCCGTCAATTTTAGCAACCCCCGAAGTGGAAGAAATATAACCCGTAAGAATATTCATAGTTGTTGATTTTCCGGCACCGTTAGGACCTAAAAATCCAAGAATTTCGCCACGGTTTACAGTAAAACTTATATCGTCTACTGCGCGTTTGTCACCGTAGCATTTGGTAAGACCTGATACTTCAATCATTCTTAAAAACTCCATTCGTTTTAAACTATTTTAATTCTATCATATCTTAAGAATTTATTTGTAAACAAATAATAAAGAAAATGTATATTATCCTATCGAAAAATTACCGTCATCAATATTCAAAACTCCATACCACACCGAAACTGTTCCCCAGGTAACATCAGGTTCGTCCTTTTCCCAGGCATGGAAAACAACATAAGACTTGTCCTCATCTGTAAAAACAGAGCAATGTCCTGCGCCTTTGACGATATCGTTACACGAAAGAATTGGTTTATCATCTTTCACCCAGTTTTCTTGTTTTAAGGGGTCATCACCTTCGAGTCTTAAAAGAGCGATACAGTAATTTTCGCACCAGCAAGCCGATGCAGAATATAATATATAAAGCTTATCATCATTCACAACTGCAAATGGACCTTCATTTATAAACGGAGAGCCCACTTCTCCTGTGGTACCACATTTTTCCCAGTCAAACAGGGGTTTTGAAATAAGAACCCTTTTCGATTTTAATTTCAATGGGCTTTCCATTTCGGCAATGTATATATCCTGACGAACATTTTCGTCACCTTCCCAACCTGCCCAGATATAATACATTTTCCCGTGATACTTTATAACTGTGCCGTCAATCGCCCATTTATCGGTATCATCGGTTATTTTCCCTTTCATTTCATAAGGAGCCATCGGATTATCGGTGCCATTTGAAAGGACATACATTCTGTGATTGGGATTAAAACCATCATCAGCTGTCACATAAATATAACAGATATTATCGATAATATGAAGCTCAGGTGCCCAGATTTGTTTTGAATATTCAGTATTTTCGGGTGGCTGAAAAACCACCTTTATCTCTGCATTTCTAAGTCCGTCAAGAGTTTCGGCGCACGCCATACACACCCTTGCCTCGTCCATCACAAAAGTGCGGTAATACATTCCTTTATGTTTTATGATATACGGGTCACGACAGGTCTGTCCGTCTTTATGTATAAGTTTTTTCATAAATGAAGCTCCTTAAAAATATTGTTTTTATTATAACATAAATTTTAAAAAATCGCAACACAATATCATATTTTTTTGCCCATTTTCATAAGATTTACAAAGCATCAAAGAAAGGACAAAATAATATGAAATTTTTACCTGAAGGATCACTTATTGAAACTTATGAAAATCGTCACGCTTTTGAAAATTTAGCCTTTTTATACGAGGCTATGGCAAAATCCAAAACCCTTGAAGCAAGAGCAATTGTATGCGAAGGAAACCACAACCTGATTGTAGATATGGGAGTTATAAAAGGGGTTATCCCGAGAGAGGAAGCTGCAATTGGCATTTCAGAGGGGACTACCCGTGATATAGCAATAATCTCAAGGGTGAATAAGCCTGTTTGTTTTAAGATAACAGCCTTTGAACGCGACCCGTTCGGAAGAACTGTAGCACTTCTTTCAAGAAAAAAAGCACAGCTTGAGTGTAAAGAAAAATACTTGTCACAGCTTACCCCCGGTGATATCATAGATGCGAAAATCACACATTTGGAGCAGTTTGGCGCATTTGTGGATATCGGTTGCGGTATAGTTTCCCTTATTCCTATTGATATGATTTCGGTTTCAAGGATTTCTCATCCGAAGGACCGTTTTTATGTTGGTCAGAAAATCAAGGCAGTTGTTAAAAGCATTGATGGCGACAGAATTTCTTTAAGCCATAAAGAGCTGCTCGGTACATGGGAGGAAAATACAGAAAATTTCTCTCCCGGTGAAACGGTAAGCGGTATAATCCGTTCGGTTGAAGACTATGGTATTTTTGTAGAGCTTACCCCGAACCTTGCAGGACTTGCAGAGGTAAAAGAGAATGTAACCCCCGGTCAGCAGGCAAGCGTTTTTATCAAAAGTATAATCCCCGATAAAATGAAGGTAAAGCTTATAATCGTTGACTCTTTCGATGAAAAATATGAACTGCCCGATATGAATTACTATGTAACAGAACCTCATATTTCAAGCTGGCATTATTCACCACCCGAAAGTGAAAAGATAATAGAAACCATTTTTGAATAAAATAAGGGAGTGCATTGCACTCCCTTATTTGTCATATTCTCTTAAAGCTTTTGCAAAAGCTTTACCCATATTCACCGCTTTTACAGGGTCAAAAATATTGTCTTTTGTACCGAAATACATTGTTTCAAGTGAAAACGCAAGTTTTGCCTTTCCGACATCATTCATATAACAACAGCTTGTGTTGACATTTGAACTGTTCCAGAGGTAGTCGGGAGCCATATTATTTTCCTTTTTGTATTTAAGGGTAGTTTCATCGATATATCGCTCAAAGATTTCTGCAAAACGATTGTATTCAGGCATCTTTTCGTGTCTTTTAAGACAGAAAAAAACAGTATCGCTCTCATCTCCCGTATGGTATGGAGAATGAAAATCAAAAGCATACAAAACGCCTTTATCAGCGATTTTTCTCAGCTCTGAAACCTCAGGATAAATCGCATCTTCACCTACTATGTAGTCCTGATTATGGTCACGCGGAATGCGTGCTTTACCCTGGTCGCCGTCAACAACCCCGTCAAAATCCACAAAAGGAACAACATAAACCTTTGAATCAGGCAATGGATTTTCAGTTAAACCTCTCACAACACCTTCAAGCACATAACTTCCTGTTGCCTCACAGGCATGATGTCTTGCCATAAGTACGATAATTCTTTCACCGTCACCGATTGTAACAGTGGGAACACTTCTGCCTTTGCGGGATTTACAAAATTCTTTAACCTCAAGTCCGAGTTCTTTTGCAAGACGATAAAATCTATCAGGGTGATAGAGCATATCATGAGCAAAATAAACCTTATCTTCACCCTCTTTGAAGGTATAGGTAAAAGCATTTTCTTCATTACACATAAGCCATTCCCAGTTTTCAAGGTCGTGACTTACCGCAGGACCATAATATCCGACTCTTACGGGAGAAAATTCAAATTTTACAGTTTTCCCTCCTGCACCTTCTACGCAAAAAGCCCAGTAAAACCAGTCTTTTCTCGGAGTATCGCGAAGCTCGTTATCAAGCTTTACTACCTTTTCTCCCGATTCCAGAACTTTAATATTTCCGCCCAAAAAATCCTTATGAATTATCATAGCTACGCCCCGTTTCTACCATAATTCTATCAAAAAGGTTTTCTTTTTTCTACCAATAAAATGCACACATATAATAAAAAACTGCAAAGCTACCCAAAGATAACTTTTCTTACGTATTCTGCCTTTATATTCCTCGGTAAAGTTTTTTGCTTTACAGCCAAAAATGCTGCTGCTCCCGCCGCTTCTCCTATACCTGCGCAGATAGGCATCACCCTGAAATTGGAATGTGCCATATGTGTTCCCGAAATATTTCTTCCCGACAAAAGAAGATTATCTGTATTGACAGGCAAAAGACATCGGTAAGGAATAGTGTAACCTTTTTTCTGCTTAAACTCGTGTTGGACTCCTGTTTTATCAAGCCCCGAACCCGTTATATTATGCACATCAAAATTAAAATGGGCATCCTTTACAACATAATCATCAAACACCTTAGCCTCATAAATATCCTCTTCGCAAAGGGTGTATTCTCCCTTAAAATGTCTGGTTTCCCTGACTCCTATCAGAGATGCACTGCTTATGATAAAGCAATTTTCATATCCGGGTGTGAACTCTCTTAAAAATTCTACTATTTCGTCCATCTGTCTGCGACAGATAATGGTAGCTTTTGTCAGGTCCTCTGCAGATGTACCGTCAATATCAATACAGTTTGTCATATTACAGGTAACCACACCTGGCAAAGTGGATTTATAGAGCAAAACATGTCCCGCAGGAGGTGTAAGCTTTTCTTTTGCAAGAGCCTGAAGCTCATATTCAGGCGTATACACAAGGGTTTCAAAGGAGCCCGGGAAAACTGCTCTTTCATAATCAACACCGCCAACCTTGAACATAATTGTAACAGGCTGCATCTTGCCGTCAGATTCCCTTCCCTTTACATACTCTGCACCTGCTTTATAAGCTATATCTCCGTCTCCGGTAGCATCAATAACCACATCTGCATAAATATCAAAAACTCCCGATTTATTAACAATCTTAACCCCTTTTACCGTATTACCTTCCATAATAACATCTATAGCAAAGGTATAAAGCATAACCTTTACCCCAACTTCTGAAAGCATTTCAAGATACAAGGTCTTAAGCTTTTCGGGATCTATAATCTGAGTGATTTCATCATAAAACTCACCCTCGTTTTTAATAGCACTTCGTCTTAAAATCTCGTGGTATACGGGACTGTCACAACTCCCTGCCCAATGGCTCATCAACCCCGAGGTTGAAATTCCGCCCACATTACCAAGTTGTTCCAACAAAATAACATTTGCTCCGTTTTTGGCGGCAGTATATGCCGCTGAAAATCCTGCAGGTCCACTGCCCGCTACTAAAATTTCTGTAAAAATTTGATTTTCCATAAATATCACCCTGTTTAAGCTTAACATAACAAACTATAATAATATATATGTTTTTTGCAAAAAATCTTTGTATTCCTGCAAAATATATGTTAAAATACCTTTGGTGATATTTATGATAAAAAGACTTATAGATAACATTAAGAACTATATTGTTTATCTTGAAAATCAGGGAATCTACATTTCAATTCACACTGATTTTACTGAATTTATGCTCCCTCTTTTGGAGTACAACATTCACAGAAATCCCCGTTGTCTGCTCATAAAAAGCGATAATAATGCGTGGGAAAGCTGTATCCGTGAACACTCAAACGAATTCAGCAAAACTTTAAAAACCGTAACCCGCACCTGTCACGCAGGAGTTACAGAAACTGTATTCTTTTTAAGCTCAGGGGGTACTGTCTGTGCAAGCAGTGATAAAATAATTCCTGACCTTGAAACCCTTGTAAACCCTCTGTGTCGTATGCTTGAATACTTGAAATCCATAACACCCGACGTTAAAGGAGAAATCACCGAAAACGAAGTCATCAACAAAGCCATAAAGTTTGTTGACCGAAACTTCTATAACAACATCACTAACGAACAGATTGCAAAAGTCTGCTCCTGTTCGGTTTCAGGTCTTTGTCACCTGTTCAAAAAATATAAAGGGACAAGTATCCGCAAATATATAAGCCGTTTACGGATCTCATATGCCGAAACGCTCCTCACTACAACAAACCTCTCGGTATCGGCAATAGCGTCAAAATCGGGTTTTTCGGATTACAATTACTTCTCTGCAGAATTCAAAAAGAAAACGGGGCTCACCCCCACAGAATGCAGAAAAAAAGCAGGAACTTAAAGTTCCTGCTTTTGAATTATTTAGCCTTTAATACTTCTAACGCTTTCATAAGCTGAGGGTCGGTATTTTCGTCAAGGGAAGTAAACTGAAGCTGCTGCTCGGTTGTAAGTGCAACTTCGTAGTCGGGCTTAACCCCTACACCATCGAAGTTAATTCCGCTTCCGGGGTTAAAATACGCAATTGTCATTCTTATTGCAGAGCCATCTTCAAGAGGAAAAGCCCCCTGCATAATGCCTTTACCAAAGGTGGTCTGCCCTACAAGTTCAGCCATCTTGAAATCACGCAAATCGGCAGCAAAAAGCTCGCCGGCAGAAGCAGTTTCACCATTTATAAGCACTACCATCGGCATATCGATAAACTCTGCATCCGAGGTATAAACATTCTTAACTTCACCTTTTTTATTGACTTCGGAAACTATATCGCCTTCGGGCAAAAGGTAATCAAGTACTTCGACAACACTTGTCATAAGCCCGCCAAGGTTATTTCTTACATCAAAGATAAGACCTTTTGCATCTTTTGAACGGAAATCCGAAACAGCATACCTGAAATCATTTACCGTTGTTTTATCAAAACCTTCAATTTTGATATATCCGTAATCACCGATAAGACGGGAGGAAATAGTAGAAGTTGCAACACTGCTTCTTGTTACTTCAACTGTTGAATCCTCACCCTCGTGGCGCACAGTAAGGGAAAGTTTGGTACCTTCCTCACCTTTTATATTGGTAGAAGCCTGAGTAAAACCGATAGTAAGAACATCTTCACCATTAACAGCAACGATAAGGTCGTTCGGTTCAATACCCACAATAGCCGCAGGTGATTCGGGGATAACCTCTGTTACTAAGATATAACCACTTTCATCATTCTGGATAGTAACACCGATACCTACAAGGGTACCCTCGTTCTTATCCTGATAGTTTTTGTATTCTTCCTGATTCATATAATCAGCATATCTGTCGCCGAGTCCATACATATATCCGTCAGCAATGCTGTCAAGCAAAACCTCTTCGTCAATCTCACCTAAATACTGATTTCTCACATAGGTATCAATTTCCGAAAGCTTTTTGTAAAGCTGTTCGCGTTCTTCGATGTTTGAAATCTTGGAGTTGAAAATTCCTAAAGAAAAGAACATCGTAAGGGTAAACACCACAGCAGCAGTTATAGCCATAAAACAAATGGCAATACCCATAGAGATTTTTTTATTCATCATTTCACCTCTTGTCAAAGATTAAGGCTCTATATAGGATAGAGCCTTTTAAAGCAAAATATTCAAAATTTAATAACTTACATAGTTTGCAGGGTTCTGGTGTTTACCATTAATACGCACTTCATAGTGCAGATGCGGTCCTGTGGAGTTACCTGTGGAACCTACAAGCGCGATATTCTGCCCCTGATGGACCTGCTGTCCGATGCTTACAAGCAGTTTGCTTGCATGAGCATAAAGAGTTGAATATCCTCCGCCGTGGTCAACAATTACATAGTTTCCGTAACTGTAATGGTTTGTCGCCTGAATAACAGTACCCGATGCAGATGCAACGATATTGGCACCGAACACACCACCGCCTGTAATATCCATACCACAATGGAAACCACCCCAACGCGAGCCGTAAGGAGAAGAAATTCTGCTGAATCCCGGCAAAGGCCAGATAAGATTACTTGCCGAGAATGTACTGTCAGCAGCAGAAGAACCATTAGCCTTATACCATGCCTGAAGTTCAGCTTCAACAGCCTTTTCTTCTGCCAGAACAGCATCACGGTTGCTCTGATATTTATCCTTGAGCGCATCGTAATCCTGCATAGCATCTTTACTCTTTGAGTATGCTTTTTCGAGGTCGGACTGTGTACTCTTGATATCTTCACGCTGAATGGTAATTTCCTGCTTGCGTTTTTCGATAGCCTGTTTTTCAGCTTCAACATCAGCTTTTTCCTTTTCGATATCAGCTTTCTGGACACGAAGGTCTTCTATAAGCTGCTGGTCGTGGTCGGAAATCGCCTTCATCATCTCGATATTTGTGAGAAAATCCGAAAAACTTTCTGCAGACAAAAGCATTTCAAAAGAAGAACTTTCCCCTGACATATACATCGCTCTCATTCTTTGCTTGAATGCTTCATATGTATCGGTAATTTCAAGCTCCTTGCTTTCGATAGCCTTTGTTTTCTGTTCAATGAGATTATTCATCTCGGTAATATCTTCATTTAATGTAGAAATAGTCTGTTCAATAAGATTGATTTTTTTCTGATTAAGAGAAATCTGGCTGTTTATTGATGACTGTTTTTTCTTTTCGGCATTAATCTGACTGTTTACACTTGAAAGCTGTGCATTAGCCTGATTAAGCCTTGTCTGGATTTCTTTCTGTCTTGCCTGGATATCGGTCAGGGAGTCCTCTGCAAAAGCAGTTTTAATAACCCCACCGCCAAGGCCGTAACCCAAAGTGCAAACAAGACAAACTACCGTAATAAGCGCCCAGAATTTAGTTAATTTCATTTTGCACCTCCAAAGTTAAACCTTAAGATGGCCTCTCATACATGCAAGGCTTCCAAGACCTCCGACCAGAATGCCGGAAAGCAGGAATGCACCTAAAATTTTAAAAGCAACTTTGCCGAAAGGAACAAGGCTTGAAGAGATAGAAGAAAGCCATGTACCTGTGTCGGTTGTAACTGCATTAAAGAAAATGTTGTATCCGCCCCAGACTATAAAAAATGCAGTAATTGCCGCAAAAAGTCCTAAAGCGATACCCTCTACAAGGAAAGGAATTCTTACAAATGTGTTATTGGCGCCTACATATTTCATAATACCGATTTCCTGGCGTCTTGAAAAAATGGAAGCTCTTATTGTGTTGGTAACAATTACAAGCGAAACAATAATTAAAGCCGCAATAATAGCACCGCCAAAAGTGTTTACCATACTTCTTACTCTTAAAAGGGTTTCACTCAAATCGGTAGGAGCATCCACTTTAAGGATATGGTCATACTCCTTAATCTGCGCTAAAATGTCGTTAAGGCGTTCAGGCTCTAAAATCTTTGCCCTGAAAGACTCGGGAAGAAAATCGTTTTCCATTCCTTCCATAAGACCTTTGTCGCCGTCAAGATATTTATTGATAACATCGTCCATCGCCTGGTCCTTGGAAACATAGGAAACATCGCCAAGTCCCTCGATATTTTTAAGTTTTCCACGCAAAGTAACATTGTACCCTTGTGGAGCATCCAGTTCTAAAAATACAACAATTTCGTTCTGGTCACTTACAAACTTGACAACACTTTCCATATTTATACTGATAAGCGAAGCAACACCGACAATTATAAGACATGCCATCAGAGTACCTACGGAAGCAATTGTCATCATACGATTGGTCCAGAGATTTCTGATACCGCTTTTAACAAGATATCTGAAACTACTTGCTCTCATAACTGCCTCCTACAATACCATCATAAACTACCTGACCCTGTTCGATGTTGATAGTTCTGCCGCCGAAATACTTGACCATATCGTGTTCATGAGTAACCATAAGTACAGTTGTACCACATTTGTTGATAGCCTTAAGCATCTCAACAATTTCATATGAAAGCTCAGGGTCGATATTTCCTGTAGGCTCGTCAGCAATAATCAAAGGCGGGTCATTGACAAGCGCTCTTGCTAAAGCTACCCTCTGCTGTTCACCACCGGACACCTGATAGGGATACATTCTCGCCTTGTGCTTTAACCCCATAAGTTCAAGAACATACGGCACCTGATGACGGATTTCCTTTACAGGTGCATCAGTCACACGCATCGCGAAAGCAACATTATCATAAATTGTCATATTGTCAATGAGCCTGAAATCCTGAAAAACAACGCCGATGCTTCTTCTGAATTTCGGGATTTCTTTCTCTTTTAATTTATTAAGGTTATATCCGTTAACGATAACCTGACCCGAGGAGGCTTTTTCCTCACGGAGCAAAAGCTTTAAAATAGAGCTTTTTCCTGCACCTGAAGAACCTACTACAAAAGCAAATTCACCATTATTGATACGCAGATTGACATTTTTAAGAGCATCTTCTTTCGCATTGTTATAACGGAAAGAAACATCAATCAGATCGATCATAATACCATCCTTTCTTAAACGCCCATTTTCTCTAAAACGATGGGCAGGTATATTACCTGCCCGTATCTTCTCTCTTAAATCAGAATTTCATAGGATTAGAGGTAAGATACTTCTTAACCATCAACGCAATCTTAAATACAATCGCATGGTCAAATTCTCTGAGGTCCAATCCTGTAAGTTTTTTAATTTTTTCAAGACGGTAAACCAAAGTATTTCTGTGAACGAAAAGCTTTCTTGAAGTTTCGGAAACATTGAGGTTGTTTTCGAAGAACTTATGGATAGTAAAAAGTGTTTCGTGGTCGAGAGAGTCAATGGAACCTGTCTTGAAAACTTCTCTGAGGAAGGTTTCACACAAGGTGGTGGGAAGCTGATAAATAAGTCTTGCGATACCGAGGTTATCGTAACTTACGATAGTTTCTTCGGTATCAAATACCTTACCAACTTCAAGTGCAATCTGAGCTTCCTTAAATGAACGCGCAAGTTCCTTAATACCCATGACGCCGGTGCCGATACCGACAACAGCCTTGGTATAAAACTCAGAGCTTAATGTATCAACTATTGAACGCGCAAGCTTTTCAAGGTCTTTTGATTCAATTCCCACTTTTGTTTCTTTAATAAGAACGATATCGGTTTCGCTGATATTAAATACAAAATCTTTCTGTTTATCGGGGAAAAGGTTCTGAATGACCTCGTATGCCGAAACGTCATTTGAGGATACTACACGGATAAGCAAAGCAACACGGTTTACATCGATGTTGAAATGCAGTTCACGCGCCTTGATATAAATGTCACCGGGGAGAATGTTGTCTAAGACTACGTTTTTGATAAAATTGTTACGGTCGTACTTTTCATCATAGTACTGCTTGATGCTTGAAAGTGAAATTGAAAGAAGCTGTGCATAGCGGGAAGCAGTTTCATCAACACCTTCAACAAAAACCGCATAATCGGCTTTCATGTGAGGGCCAAAAGGTTTATAAGTGTATCCATCGCGCACAAACACATCGTGTGACTCGCCGAAATCGACAGCATAATAATCACTTGTGCTTCCTATTTTGGAAAGGTCACTGCAAGCAATAATAGCTGAAGTTTCATCAACCACACCGATAACGCGGTCGATAGCATCTCTCATCTGATGGACAACACCCTGAAAAAGACGATTTGACATAATTTTCTACCCCTTTTTACGTCATAAAGTTTTAAAATTTTTGTGCAATTTACCATTAATTTGGTGATTACATTATACATCTTAACACTTTTTTAGTAAAAAAGCAAGAAAAATTAGCACATTTTTTTGTAATTTTTTCGAAAAAACACGAAAAGGTTACAAAATGATTACAATTTGTTATCTATATAGTATCATACATCGCCTTTTTAATTGTTAATAAACATTGAATTTTTTGTTTAAAAATTAAAAAAGCGATGCAAACGCATCGCTTTTTTCAGAAACTAATAAAATCAGTCCAATATCATCTTATCGGTAAAGCTGTCGTTGGAGGTGGAAGAATACAAAGCCATCAGTTTTTCAACCGTCATATTCTTTCTCTCTTCCCCTTCAAGCATCAAAAGAACCTTACCCTGACTCATAACTAAAGTTTTGTTGCCGTATTCCAGAGCATTCTTTATGTTATGAGTAATCATAAGTGTTGTGATATTATGCTCTTTTACAACCTCATCGGTAAGACGCATAACCTGTTCGGCGGTTTTGGGGTCAAGGGCTGCCGTGTGCTCGTCAAGGAGCAGAAGTGACGGTGTCACAATAGTTGCCATAAGCAGTGTTACCGCCTGGCGCTGACCACCTGACAAGAGTCCCATAGGGGTCTTCAGTCTTTCTTCAAGCCCTAAATCAAGGCTTTTAAGCTTTTCGATAAAGAAAGCCTCATCACTCTTTTTAACCCCCAGAGAAAAACCTCTTTTCTTGCCTCTGCTGTAAGCGAGTCCTAAGTTTTCTTCAATTGTCATATTGGGAGCAGTTCCCTTTAATGGGTCCTGAAAAAGTCTGCCTATTCTCTTTGCGCGTTTGTGTTCTTTTAAGCACGTAATGTCCTTGCCGTCAAGAAAAACCTTACCGTTGTCAGCCTCATAAAAACCCGAAATAACATTTAAAAGTGTGGATTTTCCTGCACCGTTTGAACCGATTACAGTTACAAAATCACCCTTTTCGATATTAAGGTTTACATTCTGCAAAGCGCGTCTTTCGTTAGGAGTATTCGCGTTAAAAGTGATATTTACATTCTCAAGCTTAAGCACGGCGATTCCTCCTTTTAACGATATAAGTTCTCACAGTAGGAATGCAGATTGCAACGCCAACGAGTACCGCTGACAGAAGTTTTAAATCCCCTGCCTCAAAGCCTACGCGCAAAGCAATGGTAAGAATAAATCTGTAAAGGACTGCACCCACAGAAACAGCAACAAGGTTTCTGAGAATAGATTTTCTGCCAAAAATCGCTTCACCCACGATAATGGAAGCAAGGCCGATAACCATAGTACCTATACCACCGCTTACATCCGAAAATCCCTGATACTGCGCAAGGACTGCACCTGACAAGGCAACGAGAGCATTTGCAATGCCAAGTCCCATAATTTTCATAGCATCAGCATTTATCGAAGATGCACGCACCATATCCTCGTTATCACCCGTTGCACGAAGTGACATACCAAGCTGAGTCTTTAAAAAAAGATGGATTGCCACTGTGAAAAGCACGAGAATAAACGCGATTACCACTAAATTTGTGCTGTCACCCAAAAAGCTCTCAACATAAGTAAAGATACTTTTTTTATCAAAAAGTGAGAGGTTTGGTTTCTGCATAATTCTTAAGTTCACAGAATAAAGTGCAGTCATTGTTAAAATACCTGCTAAAATCGGCTGGAATTTCATTTTTGTCTGCAAAAATCCCGTCACACATCCGGCTAAAGCCCCTGCTAATATCGAAATCACAATACCGAGAAGCGGATAGCCGTTAAATGCAAACACAGCAGAAACCGAAGTACCTAAAGTAAAAGTACCGTCAACTGTCAGGTCGGGGATGTTAAGCACTCTGAAAGAGATAAAGATACCTACCGCCATAATGGCATAAATAAGTCCCTGTTCCAGTGCGCCCTGAATAATAGATAAAGACATTTCAAAAACCTCTTATTTCATTAAGATTGTTTTCTCAGCATTTAAAATTTCATCAGAAACTGTAACACCGATTTCATTTGCTGTTGTTTCGTTGATGTATGTGTTGAGGTCGTCAGCAAAAACCATAACGGGGATATCAGCAACTGCAGTACCCTTAAGCACTTTATCGGTCATATTAGCAGTTTCTTTACCGAGGTCTGTGTAGTCGATACCAACTGTAGCAAAACCGCCATCGGAAACCATAGAATCAGCACCCGTGTAAACAGGGATTTTCTTCTCTCTTGTAACCTTTGTTACAACTGCCATTGCACTTGCAATTGTATTGTCATTGGGTACAAACATAATGTCAACCTGCTCAGCGAGGACTTCGGTTGCAGTCTGCACTTCAGAAGTGTTGGTAGCAACGCCTTCGATTACTTCAATTCCTTTTGCTTCAGCAAAAGCTTTTGTTTTCTGCAGGTTGGATGCGGAGTTTGCTTCACCTGTGTTATAAAGGAAGCCTATCTTCTTTACATCGGGGGTAACAGAGAGTGCGAAATCAAGAATTTTTTCAACCTGAACCGCATCGGAAGTACCTGTGATATTTTTATCGGGTTTTTCCATATCTGTTACAAGGCCTGCCGCAACGGGGTCTGTTACTGCAGAGAAGATAACGGGGATTTTGTCAGCAACTGTTGCCGCAGCCTGAGCTGTAGGGGTAGCAATTGCAACGATTACATCAACCTCGTCACCTGCAAAGCTCTGGATAATAGTGTTAAGGTTATTCTGGTCACCCTGAGCGGACTTATACTGCACTTCACAGTTTTCACCTTCAACATAGCCCAAAGTTTCAAGCTGTGCTTTAAAGCTGTCACGGATACTGTCGAGAGATTTGTGTTCAACAATCTGCACAACACCGATTTTTGTCATATCGGTTTTTTCACCTGTGCAGGAAGCAAACATTGTTGCCACCATAACTGTTGCCAATAAGATACTCAATAATTTTTTCATAATAATCACCTTTCAAAATTAAATTCTTTTAAAAGGCTCCCCTGTGTAAGGGGAGCTGTCAGCGAATGCTGACTGAGGGGTTGTTTCATACTAATTTATTACAATCCCTCCGCTCCTTCGGAGCACCTTCCTTTACACAAGGGAGGCATTTATTCAAGCGAAATAAAACATAAATTTGAGAATTACCGGTTTTAGAACCTTCGCCAGACTCCGGTAAAGCCTAATCTTCTCGGCATCTTTTTCATAAAAATTCCTCCATAAAACAAAAACACCCGTCCCTAGACTAATGTCCAAGGACAAGTGTAAATCACCTGCGGTACCACCTTGTTTGGTATAAAATACCCACCTCACAGAATGCTGACACATTCTTTGCCTTATAACGGTGGCATACCGTCACATCATACTAAGCAATAGGCATAACCTGAGCTTTTCCGTGTGCCCTCAAGGGTCCATTTGTCCGTTCCGCTTTCTGTCAGGCTCCCAGCTACCCCGACTCTCTGTGAGTGCGCTTACGGTTTTATCTCCCTGTCAATGGTTTGACTTAACTTTAACACATTAAACCAAATTTGTCAAGACCCTAATTTGAATTTTTATAAAGATAGCATTCTTCATCGTGGGAATAGATAATTCCCACTGCCTGTAAATACGAGTAGATAATGGTAGAGCCCACAAACTTCATTCCACGCTTTTGCAAATCGGCAGAAATCATATCGGATAAATCGTTTGTGGTCTTGTCGGTTTCATATATAATCTTATCACCCGTAAA
This sequence comes from Fumia sp., assembly GCA_045615345.1. Lineage (GTDB taxonomy): Bacteria > Bacillota > Clostridia > Oscillospirales > Ruminococcaceae > Fumia. The sequence goes on from JAZLER010000033.1 coordinate 23,862, forward strand.
TGTCTTTAAATACTCATAAAATGAGCCGTATTCAGAAACTATCTCTCTAAAAATTTTGCTGTTATTAATGCTGGCATTTATTTTAAGCTTATTTCGAATAATACTTTTGTTTTGGAGTAACTCTTTTATCTTTTCTTCGCCATAGAGCCGTACTTTTTCCAAATCAAAATTATCATACGCCTTCTTAAAGCTTTCTCTTTTATTTAAAACACATTCCCAGGAAAGCCCAGCCTGAAAAGATTCAAGGATTAACATTTCATATAAATACTTGTCATCAAAACACGGTTTGCACCACTCGTTGTCGTGGTACTCAACATATATAGGGTTTTTAAGGTTGCACCATTTACATCTTTGCATATCAGTTAACCCTTAGTACGAATAAACAGAAGTAATACCTAAAAACTCCTCAAGACAAAGTCCGCTTTCAAAAACCTCTGTTGCCTTTTCGACACCCAAATATCTCACATGCCACGGCTCGTAGATATAGCCCGTTATATCTTCCTTGCCCTTGGGGTATCTTACGATAAAGCCGTATTTATATGAGTTTTCGGCAATCCATTTAGCTTCGGGAGTGTTTGCAAAAGAGTTCGCAGTGGAATTTAAGTCAACCGCAAGCCCTGTCTGGTGTTCCGAGTGACCGGGGCGTGCCGAATAGGTATCTGCCGCTTTTTTACCATCTCGTTTAACATAGTTATTATATAACTCTTTCTGTCTGTTGTAGCTTCTGAAACCCGATGTGATAAAAAGGTTTATTCCGTCTTGTTTTGCCGCTTCAAACATAATATTAAGCTGACTTTGCACTTCTGAACTAAGCCCGGGGTTATAGCTTTGTGGCAAAGGATAAGTCTTGTTTGCAATAAGTATTCCGTCTATATATGTGCATTCAGGCTCGGGGAGAACAGTCACATTCACAGTTGCAGACACCTCACTGTTATCGGTTGATGTTATCGTAACAACGCAGTTACCGGGAGCAACGCCCTTTATATCGCCATATCTGTCAACAGTCGCAACAGATGTATCGGAACTCTGCCAGATTTCACCCTTGTCGGTAGAATTATCTGGTGACATTGTAACGATGGGCATAGTTTTGTTTCCAACATTGAGCGTCACATCATATGTAGTAAGGGTTATACCGGTAACCGATATATGCTCGAAAGAAGGCTCATAACTTATTTCTGTACTCTCTTCGGAAACTTCTTCGCTGATTTCCATAGAAATTACAGATTCTTCCGATACCAAAGAGCTTTCCTCAAAAGTCTCGGTCACTTCTTCACCGCACCCTGCAAAAACTACACAAAAAGCGAGTACCAGAACAAACAATAATCTTTTCATATTAAACTTCCTTTATGCAGATTTAATCATTTCAAAATGATAAACACCGTTTATGTTGCTGCTGTTTAAAACCTTCATTTCGGCAAATTCAAATTCACATTCAATTTCAGAAGGGGCTGAAACCTCGTAAATATAAAGATTGTCTTCCCTTTTCCATTCAACGGTTATTCGGCCATAGTCAGTATCATAATGACCGTTTGCAGAGGTTATTTTCCCACTCGTATCAAAATACGGCGCAAACTTCACCTTTCTGCAACCGGGGTTGTCAAATAAAGGAGATATTCCGAGACAATAGGCATACATCCACTCGGTGCAAGAGCCGAGTGAATAATGGTTAAAGGAATTCATTCCTTTTTTGATACCATCTTTTTCGGTATAACTGTCCCATCTCTCCCAGATTGTGGTAGCGCCGTTCATAACACTATACCCCCAACCGGGAAATTCTCTGCTCGTAATCAACTGATATGCAATATCCCTTAGTCCCACTTCGCAAAGCGTGGGCAGTAAAAAGCGTATACCTAAAAATCCCGTAGTCAGTTTTTTATCGTCTTCTTCAAACTTTCTTGCAAGATGCTTTCTTGCCATTTCCTTGTCTATAATTCCAAAACTGTAAGCGATAGCATATGCACTCTGCGTATCGGAAAGAATTTTTCCGTCTTCGTCTATGAATTTTTCGCAAAAAGCACGTTTTATTGAGTTATACAAATCAAAGTAATACTCTTCTTCGTAATCACCAATGACACCGCACAGTTTTGATGCCAGATACGCCGCTCTCGCATAGTACAAAGTAGATACAACACTTAAATCGGTGGGATTTCCCAAGGAAAGCCAGTCCCCATATCTGCCGAAATATCCGCGGATATAGTCGGGACTTTCCTCTTTATAATAGTCAAGAAGTTTTTTGAGCGCAGGAAGATTGTCACGGACGATTTTTTTATCGCCGTACATCTTATAGTGAAGATACGGAATCTCCGCTATTACCTCGCTCCAGCCTGCCGAAGCGTCGTATCCCGAGTAGGAATAGGAGCCGACTGGAGGCATCGGCGCAACAACGGGAATAATTCCGTTGCCAAGCTGTTCATCACGTACGTCCGAAAGATACTTTTCATAAAACTTACGGCAGTCCATATTAAACATCGCACTCTGGCAAAAAATCTGGGCATCACCCGTCCATCCGAGACGCTCGTCGCGTTGCGGACAATCGGTAGGAATGTTTAAGAAATTATCCCTCTGTCCCCACAAGGCGTTCTGATATATTTTGTTGACGATTTCATCACTGCACGAAAAACTACCACTGCTTTTTAAGTCTGTGTACATTGCTTCTGCAGTTACATCGATGATTTCAACGTTTCCACTCGTTGTGATTTCGGCAAACTGAAAACCGTGGAAGGTAAAAAGAGGTCTGAAAACTTCTTCTCCTTCACCCGACAGAATATATGTATCCGTCGCCTCAGCCTTTCTTAAGTTCTCGGTGTAAAGTTCACCTTTCGACAGAATTTCCCCATGTCTTAAAACAACCCTTGCCCCTCTTTCGCCCTTAAAGGTACAACGCAAAACACCCGAAATATTCTGTGTAACGTCGTAAAGATATCTGTTTTCGTTACTTTTAACCAGAACGGGTTTGAAGGTATGCTTCACCACAATGGGAGGAATGAAAGCTACTTCTGCATATATATTTCTTGAGAATTTAAATACGCTTTCCGATGCCGTATCCCAGTCGGAATCGTCATAATCAAAATTCGAAAAATCGCCCAAGTTCAGTCGGTTATCAACGTATTCGCCCATATAGATATCACTTCTTAGAATAGCACCTGATTTTGCACGCCAGGTTTCGTCGGTGATAATTTCTTCTTTACTGCCGTCCTCGTATTCGATACGGAGTACTGCAGTAAACTCTATACGGTCAGAATATCCATTCCTTTTAAATGCATAATTTGATCCAAGATGGCCTACCGCCCAGCCATCGCCAAGTACTGCACCGACAGCATTTTTCTCACCGAGCATATCGGTAATGTCATAGCGCATAAACGGCAACTTTTTACGGTAATTCACCCATCCGGGAGAAAGATAGTCGTTTGATACTTCCTTCCCGTTTAAGTATAACTTGAAAACGCCTAATGCTGATGCAAAAAGTGTAGCTTTCTTGACTTTTCCGTCAATCTCAAAGGCTTTCCGGAAACAGGGAGACGGATTTCCATATTTATCGTCTGCCGTCTTATATTCTCCCGTGGTGTAATATATCCACTTTGACTCAAATAGCATAGTTTTCTCCTCTTAGTTAAAATCCAGATACTCTGTCGTTGTAAAGTAAATATCTCTACTGGAGCTTCCGATTTCCACCTTGAAATTACCGGGTTCGAAAACCTTTTTACCATGTCCGTCATAGAAGGACAAATCTTCCCTTGTCAATTTCAGAATAACAGTTTTGGTTTCGCCTTTTTTAATAAACACTTTATCAATAGCTTTAAGCTCTTTAACCGGTCTTGACATACTTGCCACAATGTCCTGAATATAACATTGTGCAATCTCAAATCCGTCAAACTCGCCCTTATTATGAATATCAAAAGTGATTTGGAAAGCATCTGCCTTTTTCTCTGGGCGGAAATTATCGTATTCAAATTCTGTATAGGACATACCCTCTCCGAACACATACAAAGGTGTACTGATACCCACAGTTGAAACATATTCATGGTGTTCATAATAAGCACTTCTTACATATTCGTTGCTGTTGTGATTATAGTGAATGGGAATCTGACCTGTATATCTCGGAATAGTAACAGGAAGCTTACCACAAGGATTAAAATCGCCAAACAAAATCTCTGCAGCCGCAAGTCCGCACATAGTTCCGCCGTGCCATGCCCAGAGTACTGCATCGCAGTCGTCCAAGATATCGCCGAACGCCAAAGGTCTGCCTGCAAAGAAGACAGCAACAACCTTTTTACCAAGTTTTTTCGCCTCTTTTACAGCTTTTACCTGGTCTTCGGGGAGTTCAATATTAGGCATTGTTCTTCCTTCGCCTGTAATTTTCCAGTTTTCACCCAATGCCACAAGGCATACTTCAGCCTGTGTATCGGTAGCGGTATTTTCCTTACCGTTTACCTTTGTAACACCCTCAAGGAAAGAAACAACATCTTTTGCTTCACCGCCTGCGTGCCAGCTTCCCATCAGGCTTTCTTTTTCCTCAGCATAAGGACCTGATACCACAACTTTTTCACCTTTTTTAAGAGGCAATACTCCGTTGTTTTTTAAAAGCACCATAGAATGTGCGCTCATTTCTTTTGCTTTATTAAGATATTCTTCGGTAAGCACTTTACTGCTTTTATCGACTTCTTCTGTATATGGATTTTCAAAGAGTCCCAGACGGAGTTTTATACGCAGAACTCTGCGGACAGCCTCGTCAATTGTAGCAATTGTAACCATACCTTTTTCAACTGCCTCTTCGAGATGGTTTATATAAAGACGATCCACCATATCCATATCCACGCCTGCATTGACAGCAAGGGTAGTTGATAACAATTCGCTGTCCGATACACCCTGACGGTCCAGTCGTTCAACAGAAGCCCAGTCACTGACAACAAATCCGTCAAAGTGGAGTTTATCACGCAACACATCGGTTAAATAATATCTGCTTGCAGAGGCAGGCACACCACTGATTTCGTTAAAAGCACTCATCACTGTCGCAATTCCTGAGTCCACAGCCTCCTCAAAAGCAGGTAATGCCCTGTTATGTAATGTGTAGTCAGACCATTCGGTTGGGTCTTTATCGCGTCCGCCCTGTGAAGCACCATAACCGATATAATGCTTGGCACAAGCGGCAAGTTTACCGGGTTTTGACATATCGTCACCCTGAATACCCTCAACCGATGCCTTCGCCATCATTTTGCCGAGAAACGGATCTTCCCCGGGACATTCTATAATTCTCCCCCATCTGGGGTCCACGCAGATATCAAGCATCGGTGCAAAAGTCCAGTGTACGCTGTCGTAACTTGCCTCTTTTGACATAATGGAAGCCGCATCACGAATCATATCATAATCCCATGTAGCAGCCTGTGCCAGAGGAATAGGGAAAATCGTTCTGCAACCGTGGATAATATCTCTGCCATAAATCAAAGGAATACCCATACGGCTTTCCTCTATGGCAGAGCGTTGTAACTCGTTTAATTCCGAAACAAGAATTTTTTCCTGTTCGCAGTCCCCTGCCAAGCCACTCGCCGCCAGAATACAAGAACCCAGTTTACCATCTTTTGCAAGGCATTTAAGTTCTTCTATTCTTTCAGGGGTAATACTCACATACTCCTGATTAAGCTGACCTATCTTTTCTTCCAAAGTCATTTCTGAGATAAGTTTTTCAATTCTTTTTTCCATAATAATTCTCCTTCTTCACAGGTTATATAATCATTCTACCACAATTTCCAACTTTTTTCAACAAAGAAAAAATCCCGTGTCAAAACACGGGATTTTATTTAGCTCAATACATATACATCCATCTTTTTAGCACCGAATGCACAGGATTCTTCATAAGTATCGAAGAAGCAGTCAACTAAAACTCTGCCGTCCATAAGGGCTGTACCTGTATCGGCTGCGATTGCATATCCATAGATAAACGAGCCGTCAGTACTCTTGATAAAGAGTTTGCTTCCGTAAGGAATAACTTTCGGGTTTACTGCAACATGGCCAACAATCGCATATCTTCCGCTTGCAGTTTTAGCACCTTTTCTTGCGCTGTAAGCTGTTGCTTTACCGGTAAGCTTTTTAGTGTAGTTAACGGGGTTTCCGTTCTCGTCAAACTTAACCGACTCAGGGATTTCGAGGGGAGAAACATGCGCGCTCTTGTCACCTGAAATCACAATTTGGGTTGTGGGCTGTTTGTTTATAGTTTCTTTCAGAACAGTCTGTTCTTCAACAACGCCGTTTACAACATATTCTTTGTAAATGGTTGTTTTCTGTCCGTCAACACCTGCCTGAACTATTTTTTGCTGTCCATTCTTGTAAAGAGGTGAACGCCTTGTCTGAGTTTCATAAGGAATTGCTGTAACCTCTTCGCGCTCACGATTTCTTATAGTAGTAACAACAATCTTTGTGTCTTTGGTAACATGTTCTGTGAGTGCAGGTTCAACTTTATCAAGTTCTTCAAGCACTACATTGATTCTTCTGAGAGCTTCCTCAACGGTTTCGCCTTTCATAGGTGCCCATTTCTGTTCTCCGCCGACCATTACGGATACGGGATAAGCTCTGTCGAGTGTCAGACCATAAACCTGTTTGCGTTTTTTCTTATAGGTATAAGAGTCATACTGACCAAGAGGAATATTGGCTTCTTTTAAGATTTCTTCGGGTTTTTCAAGCTGAGTGTAAAGGATTCTTGTCTTGTTATTATCATAAACATAGACAAGAGTGTGGAACGCTGTAACACCACTGAAAAGCGAAGCCATAGTAATTGCGATTAAAATGAGAGCAACAGGTTTTACTAATCGTTTTAAAATTGATTTCATAAATACTCCTTTAATAGCTCATAGATTTATCGGTTAATACATTTGTAACCGATTTGTATCCATTTTATTCGGAAAATAGAAATTTGTCAAGGCTTTTTGAGGGGTGTTTTTGTGCAAAATGCCTAATAAAATGGCAAAAATAGTAAATTACGGTTTAAAATCCAAAGATAATTACAACTTGGTAACAAGATTATTTAAGCATAATAACCAAATCTGCGTTTTTTAGTTTAATCTTTTAACTAATTATCATTTTCAATCTTAAAACTCACTAAAAATACGCCATTTTAACGGGGTTATTTTCAACATAACGCAGAAAATAAAAATTTTCTCCACAAACCGACAAAAAAGTGGTACAATGTATACATTATGGTTTTAAGAAGGGTATTCATATGAATAAAAAATTATCCGAGTTTTTATATGGTGCAAAAAGCGGTATGCCTATTTGTCTTGGCTATGTGTCGGTAGCGTTCGCTTTTGGTATGATGGCGGTACAAAGCGGTCTGCCTGTCTGGGTTGCAGTTTTAATTTCCTTGTCAAACTTCACATCCTCTGGCCAATATGCAGGTACAAAGCTGATTATATCGGGCGGAATGTTTTTAGAAATCGCAATAACCACCTTTGTTATTAATATAAGGTATATACTGATGTCCTTGTCGCTTTCACAAAAGCTTGACGACAAAATGACAACTCTGGAGCGAATTGCCCTCTCCTTTGGCAACACCGATGAGGTTTTCGCCGTTGCTATGCAGCAAAAGGGTGCTGTTACTTCACCGTTTCTGGCAGGGCTTATCTTTACCCCTTATGTAGGCTGGGCACTCGGTACATTTTTAGGCGGTATCGCTATGGGACTTCTGCCCGCATCACTCCAGAGTGCTCTGGGCATTGCAATTTACGGAATGTTTATCGCAATCGTAATTCCCCCCTGGCGCAAATCAAAACCCATACTCGTCACCTCATTAATTGCAATCGCATTAAGCTGTATTTTGCACTGGGTACCATTGTTCAAAGGGCTTTCAGGTGGCTGGATAATAATCATCTGCGCCGTTGTGGCATCGGGCTTTGCCGCATACTACTTCCCCATTAATGAAGAGGAGGATGCGTAATGGATTACAAAAGAATTTTAATCGCTATTGCCATTATGGCGCTCGTTACATACCTCCCCCGTATGCTCCCCCTCGCGATATTCAAAAAGAAGATAGAAAACAAATTTATCCGTTCATTTTTAGCCTATGTTCCCTATGCAGTTTTAGTTTCAATGACTATCCCCGATATCTTTACTTCAACTTCTTCGGTTGTATCGGCAGTAGTGGGAACAGTAGTTGCAGTTATCCTTTCCTACTTCGGCAGAGGACTCTTAACCGTTGCCCTCTCCGCCACCGCAACAGTGTTTGTTGTGGAACAGATTCTGAAAATGATATAACAAATGCTCCCTCAATGAGGGAGCATTTTTTTATGTAACACATCATCAGCCTCGCTTTGCTCAAGCCTTCCCTGTGTAAGGGAAGGTGGCAGGCGAATGCCTGACGAAAGGGTTGTCCATTCAAATTCGTTCGCCACGCGAACACCTTTCAAGTCCCCCTTGCCTAAAGGGGGAAAGATCGCAAAGCAATCAAGGGGGATTCATTCACCATACAAAGGTAAACGGCGTGTCGAGTCGCCACGCCCTACGAGCCACAAGGCAAATCACAGTTTGGCGAGGCCAATCATAACTCATAACTTTCGCATAGCGAAATCATAACTGAAAAAGTCCCCGAAAAGGCATTAAGTTTTTCCTTTAACTTCTTTACTTTTTTGTTTTGTTATGGTAAAATTTATAAAAAGAGGTGTTTTTATGGATTTTTTAAAAGCAATAACTTTCAGTTATGACGATGGTGTTACCCAGGATATCCGTCTTATAAACCTTCTCAATAAATACAACTTAAAATGCACTTTTAATCTTAATTCCGAACTGCTTGGAAAAGGTTCTTACTGGCCTTGTCGCGATACCCGTATATCACATTATAAGGTAAACAAAGAACAGATAAGAGAAATTTACGAAGGGCACGAAGTAGCGGTACATACCTTAACTCACCCGAACCTCACTACCCTTTCCGAAGAAGAAATCATTCATCAGGTGGAAACTGACAGACTTAATCTTTCCGAGCTTGTGGGATACGAAGTTGTCGGAATGGCGTACCCCTGCGGCGGTGTCAACAACGATGACCGCGTTGCCGAAATTATAAAAAACAACACAGGTGTAAAATACGCCCGAACTATCAACGACACAAACAGTTTTGATGTATCTGAAAATCTTTTCAGATATCACCCCACCATATATCATATCGACCTTGATAAGGTTATGGAACTCGGGCAGAAATTTGTCGACTTAAAGCCCGAAAAGCCTCAGGTTTTGTATGTCTGGGGACACTCTTATGAGCTTGATATTGATACTTCATACTGGGTAAAGCTCGAAGAATTTTTTAAACTTATAAGCAACAGAAAAGACATATTTTATGGAACAAACAAGGAGGTTTTATTATGAGAAAAATTTTATGTGCTTTAATGAGCGTTGTGCTTTTATTTTCACTCTGCTCGTGCTCTGTAACTATGCCATTTGAGGAAGAACAGCTTGCTTTAGTACTCAGTGACGGTAACACCGGAAGAACCGACCTCGTTATAAATCGCGATGGCACATTTACAGGCACATTTATCAACGCAAACCCTGATGATGTCGCAAGCGATTACCCTGAAGGAACGGTGAGAATATGTAATTTCAGCGGTGAATTCACAAAAATCAAAAAATTAAATAACTACGCTTACAAGCTTACTACCGAAGGTATAACTATGGAAGATATAGTTGGTTCAAGCTGGATTGAAAACGGTATACAGTATATCTCGGCAGCTGCAAGGGGCATTGAAGACAGCAAAGAATTTGTCCTCTACCTCCCCGGAACACCCACAAATGCCCTTTCTGAAGAATTCTTGAGCTGGTGCCCGTACACACCTGAAGGTAAAATTGAAAACTACGCCCTTCTCAACGCAGAACTGATGTACGGATTTTTCGAAATCAAATAAATAAAAGGCGGACATTTTTTCAAAAAGATGTCCGCCTTTTTATATTGAAATCAGATTTCATTTTTGATATAATCTCCACATAGGAGTGATTTTTATGAGTTTTGGATTAGTCATTGACGAACCCGTTTTAGTTTGCGAGGGCGATTTAAGTAAAGTCGGCTGGGGACCTTTCCAGTTTCCCCGCGTTTACAGGATTTCTGACGGCAGAATAGTTGCAACCTTTGATGTCTGCAAGGATTTAATGGAAGACGAAGGTCTGCCACAGGGTCTTAAAATCTCCTCCGATAAAGGACAAAGCTGGGAAGATATCAACGAAAATGAATATGAGCACATCTTTTCACAGACAGGGCTTCGTTTAAATAACAAAAGCTTTATCAAAACTATTGTAAGCCGCCCTGTTAAAACCGAAAAAGATTATTATAAAAAGCTTCCACGCGCTTATTTCACCTATATCGGCAACCTGACCCACGGGCTTATAACGCCTGCCGAAAATATCCCCGACAGCCTTGTTTCGAAAAACTGGGAGTTTCAGACTTATGACCCTGAAACAGGCGCAAAGGAAAGCTTTGAATGTAAGCTTGATTACCCGGGACAATGTATGTATCTTGGAAAAAGCACTGACAATGAACATTTTATCGTCAGTGGCTTTCCCCGTTCATTTGACCCCGTTTATGCTCCCGATGGGACTTTGTGGATTTCCCATTATGATTATGGCAGAAACCCCGAAACAGGAGAAATCACACTTCCCTACTACTTCTGCTCTTATTTCCGGTCAACAGATAACGGCAAAAGCTTTAAGTTAAAAAGCTTTATCCCCTACAATCCCCAAAAGTTAAGCTTCCCCGAGGCATTTCTGGTGGAAGGCTTCTGCGAACCATGCTTACACTTTGCCCCCGATGGCAGTATGATTACCCTTTTGCGAACCGGTAGCCGCAACTTCTCAGTTTCAAGTCCCACTTACATCGCAAGAAGTAAAGATGGCATTTCGTGGTCAGAGCCTGTAATGTTCGACAACATCGGCGTATGGCCACAGCTACTCTCTTTAAAATGTGGTGTCACCCTTGCTTCATACGGCAGACCCGGTGTAGTTTTAAGGGCAACTGATGACAAAGCCTGTGAAAACTGGCAAGCCCCCATCGAAATCTTAAAGGACACAGGGGAAAACCTCAAAGACAACCTCCCTGACACCTGTGGTTATACAGCTTTGCTTGAAATTGACGATGATACAGCGCTTTTAATCTACACCGACTTTACAAGAAAAGATAAAGACGGCAACAATCACAAATGCATTATGTCAAGAACAATACACATCAAAAAAGCTTAGGCATCTGCGCCTAAGCTTTTAATTTTAGAATAATCCGTCTGCAATTTCTTTGGTTGAGCAAATCGTAACATTTTCGTTATATTTTAAAAGGCTTGCAGGAACTTGCGGTTTTATATCCCCGAACAGAACATGCTTCACAATCCCGTGTTGCCAGGGTCTGTTTAAGGCGATATAAATTTTCCTTGAAGCTAAAATCTGCTTCATACCTACTGTTATACACCACTCGGGCATACCCCTTAAATCCCCACGCTGATAGCCGTAGGCATTTATCGTCTTGGTTTCGCGAGTTATCGGAAGCACTCTTGTCGGGTATTGGGCAAATTCCTTTGCAGTAACGCTACTGTCGTCTTCAAGTGCCTCGTTAAATGCGATATGACCGTTTATTCCAAGACCACCAAGGCACAAATCAACCCCACCAAGACTTTCAATAAGCGCATCAAATTCCTTTTCCTTTCCCGGTTCAGGGAAATGGCGCTGACTTTCAGGCATAACGAGTGCGGGATCAACAAGGGAATAAAACTCCTTTTCCATACGATAATGAAAGCTCATAGGGTCGTTATAGTCAATAACCTTTTCGGACGATATCATATACTCGTCCATATTGAAAAAGTGAACACGCTTTAAAGAAACACCAAGTTCATTCACAAGTCTTGCCAGTATGGGATACTGCTGGGTAGGGCCGACAGGCACTATCATAACGGTATCCTTATTATTTTCGTTGTTTTTTATAATCTCCATAAGCATTGTGAGAGCCATATCAAAATAAACATCCCACTCATTTTCAACTGTTTTAAAATTTATTGTATCAATTTTTCTCATATTTCCTCTCCCTTTTCAAGCTTTTCAAAAAGCTGACTTAAAACCATAAACGCCCTTACATTATGGAAAGGACCTTTCCAGTCGCTTCCCTTAATCTGGGAAATGGGTGTACCGTCACGATGCAGATGCCCATACCATTCAGGGTACCCGGGATCAGCAAAATGCTTGCAGATATAGTCAAAAATCTTCACAAAAGAACGCATATACTTGTCATCTTTTGTATGAAGATAAGAATATGTAAGTGCCACCATTGCTTCACAATGTACCCATAAAAGTTTCATATCCCACTCAAGGCTTAAAACAGGCTTGTTATCAAGGTCAACAAAATAGAATATACCACCTTTTTCCTCGTCAAAACCTCTTTTAAGTGACCATTCGGTAACCTTAATGGATTTCTCCATCAGGGCATTATCGTTTCTTATAATAGCCTCTTTCATCATAAACCAGGCAGTTTCCATGCTGTGTCCGGGGTTTATGAACCTGCCTTCGGGAGTGTCGATAAACTCTCCGTCAGCCCCAACTGTTTCGAGCAAAGCCTTTTTATCCTCTTTTATAAACACTTCGGTGATAGTTTTTACACATTCCGAAATAATTTCGTCATAGATGGGATTATCGTCAATCTCACGCATCTGCTGGGATACATTCATCATTATCATAACGATACTGTGTCCGCGGTTTTTTCTTGTTTTTGGGTTTACCTTGGGAGGGAAATACCCCGGTGTTTTATAATATTCAAGCATAAGATTATAAAGGTCCACTGCACGCTTTTTAACGCTCTCATCTTTGGTCGCCTTGTAGTATTCGGCATAGCCCATAACGGCAAATGCCTCGGAAAAATAATACCTTCTTTCAACTAAAGGCTCACCTTTTCGTGTCACCCTGAAATACATATGCCCGTTTTCGGCAAAACAGTAATTGTTTATAAACTCATAGCCTGATTTTGCAGCTTCAAGCCAGAGCGGTTTTCTTCCGAATTCATTGTAAAGCTTTGAAAACATCCATAAGCTTCTGCCCTGTTGCCAGACGGATTTGTCTTCATAAAAAAGGTTACCTTCCCTGTCAAATCCGCAAAGATATCCTCCGTACTCAGGGTCAACCGACTTTTCTTCCCAGAACGACACAAAATCCTTCATAAGAATGTCGTCAATCTTTTTTCGGTACTCCTTGAAAAACTCTTTTTCCACCTAAAATTCCTCCAGTATTCCATAATCTGCGTAATCAAAAATTCTTGCATCCTTATCGGGGTTAATCGCAATGACAAACTTTGCATTTTCACACCCGACAGTATGATGAACTGCCCCCGAAATGCCCAGAGCTATGTATATTTTGGGACTCACCATCTTCCCTGTCAGTCCCACCTGATTTTCATAAGGGGCAAGGTTTAAATCCACAAGCCCCCTTGAAGCACCAAGCTCTGCACCATATTTATCGGCAAACCCCCTGACTTTATCGAGAGAGTCCTTAACGCCTCTGCCTGCCGACACAATAATACTGCCGCTTTGCTTTAAAGTACGCACTGTCGCCATCTGCGGAGTAGTAAGGCATTTGATTTTTGCAATAATATTCCCACCCAGAGCAGGTCGGTACATTATTAAGCTGTCACCATCTGCCTCAAGCTGAGTACAGTCGGCACAAAGCCCCGTATTTAACATCGCCGCCACAATGGGGGCATTTTTTCTGCCATAGTAAGATGCATCCCATAAAATTACAGACGGCTTTTCCCTTTTTGCCCTTTCGGCAATAACAGAAGGTTCATCGGGGTTTATCAAAATCACCTCATCGGCTATTTCACGGGCTTTTAAAGCCACATCTTCCCCCACTGCCCATACGGATTTAAGCTTTGTATTGCTCTGTAAAGTATTTCCCTTTACATCTTCTTTTTCCCTTAATTCCTTGATTAAATCGTCAAGCTCAGAGAAATTTATAAACTTACACTTTCTTTTTCCCTTTTCATTTTCAAAGGTTTTTAATACCCTTGTGGGAGAGCCTGAAAGCCCACATTTTGTCACATCACAATGAAGATATGAGTTATCAAGATATGTGATTTCTGCAGGTTTTGAAAAGATACTCGGGAAACGCAGAACATACCCTCTTTCCACTGTCACAAGCAAAGGTAAATTCATTTCTTCATCGCCATATCTTGTCTTTGCAGAAAGCTTATTATCGTTTACAGTCACTTCAATGGCGTTTGTTATAAGAGGAAGCTTCAGCATCTCGGACAGCATCGGCCCCACCTGAGCTGTATCGCCGTCTATACTCTGCCTTCCGCAAAGAATGAGGTCGTATTCAAGTTTTTTTATCGCCTTTGATAAAATATACGATGTCACAAGGGTATCTGACCCTGCAAAAACAGAGTCTGTCACGAGTATAACCTTAACCCCCAGTCGTGTCAGTTTTATAAGAGCATTTTCTGTGGATTTCGGTCCCATTGAAATGACCGTCACATCGTTTGAAAGCCTTAATGCACATTCAATCGCCGACTCGTCAAAGGGGTTTATTTCGCCGTTTATAACCTTTGCGCAAACTAAAATTTTCATTAAAAATCTCCGTTATATATGGGTTCCAAAGCCTTTTGAACCGCCTTGTATTTTTTGAAAAGTTCATTATATTTCAATGTATTTTCGGGGTTCGGACAGGTTACCTCCACTTCGGAATTGCAGATTTTCAGCGCTTCATTAAAATCCTTGAAAATCCCTGTAGCAACCCCTGCAAGCATCGCACTTCCAAAGGAAGAATCGGTATTTTTCATCGTAACAAGCTTTATTCCCAGAGCATCGCTTAAAATCTGTCGCCAGAGAGGGCTTTTGCCTCCGCCACCGATAATAATTCCTTTATCGGAATGTTTTATTTCCATCAAATCAAGAGTCCCCATACAATCAAGCATCGACATCGCAACGCCCTCAAGCACCGCCCTTGTAAAATGAGCTTTTGTGTGGTGTGCACGGACTCCGATAAAGCTTGCTGCCAAATTGGGATTTGCATACGGCGTAAGCTCGCCTTTAAGATAAGGATGGAAAATAAGCCCGTCAGCACCAACAGTGATTTCGCTTGCTTTTTCATCAAGGTCCTTATAGTCCCCTCCAAAGGTGTCGCGGTACCATCTTAAACTTGATGCCGCCGCCTTTGTTGCAGTACCGGGATACCAGAGATTTTTCGCTATATGGGAGTAGTTTATAAGGTTTCTGTCGGGGTATGGCTTATCGGTTATGACACAAATTCTCCCTGCAGTTGCAAGCTTTACTGTCATATCACCTTTGTTTACAGCACCTGAAGCGAATACCTCCATAACAGTATCGGTACTGCCACAGATAACCTTTGTTCCTTCTTTGAGCCCTGTAAGCTCTGAAGCTTTCTTTGTAACCTCGCCTATAATGTCCGTGGGGTTCACAACAGGGGGTAAAGCATTTTCCTTTACACCTGCTAAAACCAGTAATTCAGGGCACCAGCAGAGTTTGTTGCAATCAAAAAGCATACTTCCCTCTGCTTCGATATAATCGGTGCAAAAGACACCGGTTAAGAAAAATCTTATGTAATCTTTCTCAAAAAAGAGGTATGAAATCTTATTAAAAGTATCAGGCTCGTTGTTTTTAAGCCATAAAAGTTGCGGCAGAGTCCAGATGGTGTCAGGCTTATGAAAAGTCTTTTCGAAAATCATATCGCCATACTCTTTCATAAGCTTTTCAGACTCTTTTTTACTCCTTGAATCAGTCCAGTGAATTGCATTTCTCAAAGGCTTAAACTCATTGTCGCAAGGCAAAAAAGTATGAGTTGCAGAGTCAATCGCAACACAAAAGATATCCTTTGCATCTATTTTGGCAGTAACAGCGGTAACATTCTCACAAAGTGCCTTTATCCAGTCCTTTGGGTTTTGCTCACAACCACCGTTTTCAGTAAAATAAGTAGGATATTCAGCGGTACTTTCGGCAACCACATTCCCGTTTTCACTTAAAAGTGTCGCCTTTGATGCACCACCGCCAAAGTCAATACCTAAAAGATATTTCATAACTCACCTCCGAAAATCTGTCCTGCAAGCACTGTATTAACAACATTAAAATCATTATCAACAATAACTAAATCTGCATCCGTTTTAACCTCGATACTTCCCTTTTTATCGGAAATACCAAGGAGTTCTGCAGGTGTTTTTGAAAGGATAACCGAAGCATCAGGAATTGATATCCCATAGTCTTTGCACAAAACCTTAAGGCATCTTTCCATAGTTGCAATACTGCCTGCAAAACATGACATATCGGGGAGTTTTGCAACACAGTCGTCAACAATAACATCGGTTCCGTTTTCAAGACTACCAAGCTTGCCTGATTTTAAATCTGTCCCTGCTAAGCGCATCGCATCGGTTATTCCCATCACGGAATTTACACCTTTGATTTTAAGTGCTAAACGCAGTATATCCTTTGGAATATGTCTTCCGTCACAGATAAGCTCAACTTTCACATCGTCATTGAGATACGCCGCTTCGACAACTCCTGCGAGAACTTTTTGTCCCTCTTTACGATAGGTGGTAACAGCATTGTAAAAATGCGTAACATGAGAAAATCCGTTGTCTATTCCCTTTTGTGCTTCTTCACTTGTAGCGGCAGAGTGAGCAATTGACGGAATAATCCCGTTTTCACGGCACTTTTTCGCAAAGATGTCACTTCCCTCAAGCTCGGGAGCTGCATCCCATCGAAGAATATCCCCACGGGCTATTTCTAAAAGTCTGTCCATTTCAGCCTCATCGGGCATACGAAGTAAAGTTCCGGGTTGTGCCCCACTGCTTTTGGGGTTTGCACCCGAAAAATACGGGCCCTCAAGGTGCACCCCGGGTGTAACTACAGAAAACGCACTTTTTTCCTTAAAGCTCTTAAAGGTTTTTAAAAACTTTGTCAAATCACTTTCGGTTGCCGTCATTGCAGTCGGCAAAAGTGTTGTAGTTCCGTGTTTTAAATGGGTTTTTATAACAGTTTCAAAGGCATCACAAGTAGCATCCATAAAGTCTGCTCCCCCACCTCCGTGTACATGAAGGTCGATAAATCCGGGGAAGACATAACATTCCTTTGCATCTGTAACGCTGTCAGCACAATCGGAAATTTTGCCGATTGCCTCAATTTTCCCGTCACGGATAAAGATATCGGTTAAATCCGTTACCGTATCAGGCAAAACCAATCTGCCGTTTTTTATAAGTAAAGTACTCATTTGTTATAAACCCTGATTTCGGGTATCGGGCATTTTGTTGCCTCCGAAATGGTGTAAATAGTTGCATTCTTATGATTTCTGAAAAGTGAACAGGGCACTTTCGCAGTGATTTCTCCGTGCAGAATTTTTCTTAAAGCCCCTGCATTCCAGTCCCTTGGCATAATCATAATGACCTTTTTTGCCATCATCATTTCCTTCATACCGACAGTAATGCAGTATGTGGGGATAGCATCAAGGTCTGCGCCACAGTTCATATAAGCGTTGATAGTTTTAGTTTCACGGCTTATCTTTAATACTCTTGTCATTCTGTTTGCAAACTCATCGTTGTCACAGATTTCATCTGCTTCAGGGGGTTCATTGAAAGCGTAGTGCCCGTTTATTCCGACACCGCCGAATACCATATCAAGCTTGCCGTATTTTTCTATAATCTCCATAACCTTATGAGGGTTTTCAGGGTCAGGGAAAATCCTGTTCTCGGGCAGGACATTGAGTTCTTCGTCCACAACATCATAAAAAATCCTGTCCATACCGCCCCTGAAAGAAAGGGGGTCTGTTTTGTCAAGATAAGTCATATCATCTTTCAAGTATTCGTCCATATTTATAAACACACAGTTTTTAAGGGAAATTCTGTATTTATTCACAAGTTCAGCCAGTCTGAAATACGGACCTAAAGGGCCATAAGGCACCACCATCACGGTAGGATCACCCTTTTTATTATTTTCTGAGATAACAGAAAGTACTTCGATAGCGACTTTCCAGTAGATATCGACCTCTGCGATAGATACATCAAGCTTTATGCTTGTGTCCTTTCCCAAATCTTCAGGTTTAATAAGATTATAATGTTTCATAAAAACACCACCTATCTTTTTTCTATCCATTCGTGCTCGGGGTCGGAGCTACGGTTAAAGCCCTGGTAATCCCCTGCCATAAGCCAGAGAAAATAAGTCTTGTACCCGGGGGTAGACACAGTTGTATGGTATCCGTAAGGAAACTCCACAAGCTCGTCATTTTTCACTCTATATGCCTCGTCAATACTGCCGTCAGCAGTGTAAAGGCACTGCACCGCAAAGCCCTGCTTCGGTTCAAACAAAAAGTAGTAAATTTCTTCTGCAATACATTCTTTGGGCATATCGTTCACATCGTGCTTGTGGGGCGGAAATCCTGCCCAGTTACCTTCTGTACAATAAGCTTCACCGATAGTTAAAACCTTTGCGTTTGAGTCACCGTCAATAATAAAGCTGGTTTCTCTTTGGAAAGGCACTTCCCCTAAAAGTTTAAGCTTTACATGGTCTTCTCTTAAAACCTGAGGCTCACCACATTCTGAAACGGGAGTAGCACAAACGGCAATTTTAATCTTGTCAACTGCCTCGATTGTAAGTCCCATTTCACGGGGCATATAAAAGCTTTCTGCCTTTCTGTTTTCAAAAACAGTATTTCTGTTACCGATGTTTTCCCATTTAACATCGTTAAAATATACATTACAATGTCCCTCAAGCATAATAAAGGCTGTTTCCTTGTCCTCTGTGTTAAAGCCAAGCTTTTCGCCTTTATCAAGCTCTATAATACCAAACTCAAGCTTTTTCAAAGAACATTCGCCTATTTTACAAACAGGAGTATAACCCTTCTTGGGTTCATATGTCTTTTTAAAGTTCATAACCGTTCTCCTTTAAATAGTTTTTAACAGTTTCAAAGTCGGGGGTACTTTCCCTTGCCCCGACACCCATACATTTAACAGCTGAAACTGCACTTGAAAAGTGACAGCATTTTTTATAATCATATCCTTTGCAGACAGCAAAGGCAAACGCTCCGTGGAACACATCGCCCGAGCCGTTTGAGTCGACTACATCGGCAGGATAAATGGGGTACTCATAAAAGCCTTCGCCGTCATACATAATACCGCCCTTTTTGCCCTGAGTAATAACTAAAACTTTCGGCGAATACTTTTCAAAAAGCACTTTTGCTGCATCTTTTACATCATCACAGCCCGTAATTCCGAGTGAAAACTCCTCTGACGGAATCATAATGTCGGTAAGAGCCAAAAGTCTTTCCACTCCGTCATAAAGTCCGCCACAGTCGTAAAGCACCATAGTACCGTTTTCCCTTGCGATTTTTGCACCCTCTATGGCTGCCTCAAGTTCGTTTCCGTCAACCATCAGAAGTTTCGACTGAGCCACTGCCTTTTTCATATCATCGTTTAAAACAAGCGGTGGCAGATTACCCTTATCAAAAACACAGGTGCGTGTCTTTGTGTCATCGCAAAGCCAGAGTACCGATGCAAAGCTTCTGTAACCCTTTTTAACCTCGATAAGAGAAGTACAAACACCGTACTTCTCGAAATCTTCTTTTAAAAACTGCCCTGCACTGTCATCGGAAATGTTCCCGATAAAGGCTACCTTTTCCCCTAATTTTGCCGCCGCAACAAGCCCCGTTGCGACAGGCCCGCCACCTGCGGTTTTTGAAGAGGATGCACGCTTTTTGGTGTCCTCTTTGGGGAAAGTATCAATGTTATACAAGGTGTCAAAAACATTTGCACCAATTCCTGTAATATTCATATTACGCCTTTCCGTTTGCACCACATAAGTTTATTTTACTCAGTGCAAGCTCTTTTACAGAAGCAATTGAAGGCTTCATAAACAAGTCGGGAGCAATGGATCTGTTCGGATTTTTAAGCTCACTTAAAGCACCTTCAGCAAAAGCACAACAAACATCGGTACCGATATTCATTTTGCAGACCCCTGCTTTGATAGCAGCTTTTACCTGGTCATCGGGAATACCCGAACCACCATGCAAAACGAGTGGTGTGCCGTTTGTGGCATCACTTATCGCCTTAACCCTTTCGATATCAAGGCAAGGGGTTTTCTTGTAATGTCCGTGGGCGTTACCGATAAGTACTGCAAGACAGGTAACCCCTGTTTTTCTCACAAAATCCCCTGCTTCTTCGGGGTCTGTATATTCTTCCATAGCATCATCGTTTACACTGCCGACATGCCCGAGTTCTCCTTCAACGCCAACACCCACTGCAGCTGAGATATCCACAATATGCTTTGTGAGTGCCACATTTTCTTCATAAGGATGAGCCGAGCCGTCAATCATAATTCCGGTTGCCCCCCATCTTAGGCACTTTTGAACTTCCGATTCGGAGGGTCCGTGGTCTAAATGAAAACAAACGGGAACGCTCACTTTATGGGCCCCTGCAATTATAGCAGGAGCAAGGAAATATCCCACCTGCTCGTTTATAAGTCTTGGGTAAACCTGAATAATAACAGGAGCTTTTGCCTCTTCGGCAGCTTCTAAAACACCCATAATGGTTTCTGTGTTATAGACATTAAAAGCAGGTACACAGTAAGAACCATTTTTAGCATCAGTAATAATTTTCTGTAACGATACAAGCATATTTATTCTCCTAAAATCAAGTCTTCAATGGACAGAATTTCTGTGCCACTGTTTGCGTTTTTCAAAGAAACATTCTCGGAAACAGAGGCCGTAACAATGGTTTTTATACCAAGACTCTCAGCATTATAAATTCTGCGTTTTGCAACATTTTTGATAACATTTCCCATATACTGAGCCATTAAAATATTACCAGCCCATACAGTTTCCTCGCGGTTCAAGAGCATTTCGCTTAAAGTAGCTGTCGCTTTTATTATATCACGGGCATCCTCAGTTTCAAGCAAATCGCGTGAAAGCTGATATGGATCCTGGAACGCAACCACCTTTTCTGTCTTTCTGACCGAAAGCTTTTTATCTTTTATAAGCTCTGCCACAAAAGAAGTAAAGGTCTGAGTATCTGTATTTACATTCACGCCGTACTCTTTGTAAATCTGTTTAATTGCCTTTGCATCGTTAGGGTCGTAGATTACAACCGTCTTGTAATCTTTAAAGCTCTCTGCACAACTTTCCATCTGTTTTTTGGTTTCGTCAGCAGCACCGATTAAAAAGTCGAGCTGAGCACCCGATGGAAGTTCGTTTTCCATAACTGTAAAGCTTACATTTGCTTTTTCCAGAACCTTGATAGCTTTTATAGCCTCTTTTGGTGCTTTGTATCTTGCATCTGTACCGAGGTACAAAAGTGTATCGGTTTTTTCTGCGTGATTTTTTATAGCTTCTTTAAGCTCGTTATCAATATCCGCTTCACCGTAGGGATTACCCACAGCGAGAGAATTTTCCACAAGCTTTAAGATATAATCGGGAAGCTCACCCTCCAAAGCCGCCAAAAGGCGTGTTTCCTTTGTGAACATAACAGGGTCCCAGCCTGTGGTACAGTCGTGAACACAAGCCCCACAGGTGCAACATTCATAGATGTTGTCCATAATTTCCGAAAGCTTTACTGCATCGCGGTTTACAAGAGAGATACCGAGAGCTCTTGCCCTTGCAGTACATCTTTCCTGACCTGTAGCATTACCGATAGGGCAGATATGGTGACACATCCAGCAAAAACGACAGGATTCAACATGCTGTTTTGATTTTTCCGACATATTCATACTGATATACCTCCCTTAAAGTCCCAGTTTAAACGGGTTCATAATGCCGTTGGGGTCAAGCTGTTTTTTAAGTCCTTCAAACACCTGCATTGCAGGTCCGTACTGCTCTTTCATAAGGCGACCGAGTTTGATACCTACACCATGGTGGTCGTTTACAACAGCACCATGTTTAAGTGCCGCACGCACGCCACAGCTCCATACAGCCTGATGGAGTCTTAACGCCTCAACGGGGTCCTCGGGAACATCCTTGCCCTCGATGATAAAGCGGTCGTAAATCATAGCGCCCCACTCGTACCAGTGCGAGAAGTGTGCGATAAACTTAGCCTGAGGGAAGTTGGTTTCAACTGCTTCCTTCATCGACCAGTAAATTTCTTCAATCTTGCCGTAAGGTGCGATTGTATCCATTGTACCGAACATCTGAGGAATATCCATCATATGGCCGGGATAGAAGAAAGTGATTTTTTCTTTCCACCATTTTTCGCCGTATTCACTGCCTAAGTCCTCAGCGCCATATTTCCTGAAAGTTTCAAGTAAGATTTTCTCTTCAACTTCAACAAGCTCCTTGACACCCTCAATTGCGATGTTCATAAAGGCACCCTTGCGTTCAACACCGACAATTTTCTTGATAAGAGAAGCTGTTTCCGCTTCGTCATAAAGACGCATAACAGAGGGCTTGAACTTCTGCAAAAGCTCTTTTGAAGCCTTGAAAGCACCATGCATATCCTGGAACAAAAATCCCCTGAAACGGCGTTCCTCGGGCTGGTCGTAAATGCGAAGCTGAGCTTTTGTAATGATACCCAGTGTACCCTCAGAACCGATAAAAATCTGGTTTAAGTCAGGGCCTGCCGCATGTTTTGGTGCAGAACAGGTTTCGATAATATCACCATTAGGTAATACAACTTCCATCTTGAGCACCATATCGTCAATTTTACCGTATTTTGTGGAAACAAC
This sequence comes from Fumia sp., assembly GCA_045615345.1. Classification (GTDB taxonomy): domain Bacteria; phylum Bacillota; class Clostridia; order Oscillospirales; family Ruminococcaceae; genus Fumia. Next base: position 46,502 of record JAZLER010000033.1, read on the forward strand.
ACCGATACCTCTGTGCGCTAAAAATCCGCCTACTGTGGAGCAGGTAAGCGAGGACGGATAATGCATTGTAGCCTTGCCTACTTCATTTGCAGCCCATTCAATATGCTTGTAGATAGCACCTGTGCCACATTCTATGTACATAGCCTCGGTATTAACCTCGTAAATTTTGTTCATACGCTTGGTATCAACGATAATACCACCGCAAACGGGGATAGCACCACCCTGTGTACCACCGCCTGCACCCCAGGTTGTAACGGGAAGCTTATAGTAGTTTGCGATTTTCAAAACTTTTGAAACTTCTTCGGCATTCTCGGGGCATACAACGATGTCAGCCTCAGGCATACGGCAACCTCTATCTGCCCACATACGGGAGAGCCAGTAGTAGTCAACACTGTGTGTCACCTTGTCAATAGCCCTTGTCGAGCAATTTTCCTTTCCGACAGCATCTTCAAGCTCTGTCAGAATCATAGCAAATAAAAATTCATTCATCTGGTACTGCATTTTTTATTCTCCTTTATCAACTTTCAAATTGGGAAAGTATTTACAGAATTCTTTGATTTCTTTTCTGTAATCTCCCATAATCTCTACAAAATGGTGAATGTAAGGCCCGTCAATAAGTCTGTCCTCGATTTTCTGCAAATCGTCAAACTCGCCCCAGATATATGTGCCGTGGGTTTGTGGACCTTCGGTTGTTTTGCAGACAAGCGGCAAAATCATATAATTTCCGCTTTCCTGGTCAATTCGTGCAACTGTATATGTACCATCCTTTGCACGGAGCCATGCGCGCTGATTTACAAGCCTTGCCTCAGTTCCTTCCGCCTTTTCGCTTACAGGGAACGGGCCACAATGCCATAAAAGTTCGGCATTTTTATTCTCGGGATGCCTTACTGTGAACTCACCGAAAAGTGGTTTTCCTTTACCTAAGGTTGCCGATTTTAAAAGCACCATCGTCATGGCACAATGCATATCGCTTTCACAGGAAACCATATACCCCATCTCGTTTAAAAGTCCGTACACGGCACATGGTGCAAGTCCGTCAAACATCACAGGCGTTGCGGTCCAGCATTCAGCCGAGATAACATCTAAGTTAAACTCCTCAAAGAGATGCTTGTACATAGCGGCAAGGGTTGCCATCGGGCGTATGTAGTTTAAAGTTAAATCATCGGATGTGTAATTTGTAATAAAATAATTCTCATATTCCTTGATTTCGTCAGCGTAAAGCTCGGGAGCATCCTTCATCCTCTGCTCAATCACTGCAAAGTTTATAGGGATAATCTTAACCCCGAACTTCTCCATTAACTCCCCTTCGTTCCAGATAACCGAGAAAAAAGGTGTGGGTCTTGCACCCACCTGACCGATGCGAAGCCCTTTGAAGTTTTTTATCATACAGGCAACTCTTATAAAGCTTTCAAGACCTTCTTTAAACTCCTCACTCTCGACTCTGCAGCAAGGCAGATGTGAAAACGGGATATGATACCTTTGCATCTGTCTTGAAACGCCGAAAAGTCCACACTGTGAGTCAGTAGGTCTCATTCCGTCAACATAATATTCATCGTCAAGAGGAGCCCAGAGCAAAACGGGTTTGCCGAGAGCCATAGCAATATCGGCTGCCGCTTCTTCGTTACCGAAGTTACAGTTTATGATAAAAACGGCATCAACATTTTCGTTTTTAAAGCGTTCAATCACTTCATTGGCGGAAGCATCATCAAACACTAAATCATTTATGCCTATACCCTTGTTGTCCACAAAGGTGACATTCTCATTTGTAAAATTCTTTTCTATGTATTCGGTAAAACGCTTACCGCGTTCCTCGGCAGAATACCAGGTAAGAAAGGTGCCCTTAGGGCGGTTTGTGGTATTTCTGCGCATAGCCACAATACCGATTTTCACTTTATAATCAAGCATACTATCACTCCTTTAACTTCATTTTATCACCGATACAGCATTTATAAAATGTAAAAAAATATATATTTTTTGTAAAAAACGATACAAATCATAAAAATTGTGATATAATGTTTTCAAAGAGGTGATATTTATGGATATTACAAACTTTGAGCGTCTTTACAATGCAGAGTTTTTTGTAAGTAACATAACTGTCAAGCCACAGTATTGGTTTGTCCGTTCAAATGTCTATGACTCGCTTTCAAGTCCCAAAATAAACCACACCCTTCTGTGGTTTAAAAACTGTTCTGCGACTATTACCGACTCAAACGGTGAAGTCTTAAATGTCAGACAAAACCAGATAACCTATATGGCAAAGGGACTACGCTATCGTGTGGATTTTCACGATACTGATCCCTCAAGAGAGGATACCATAGTTATCCATTTTCAGCTGACCGATAAAGACGGAAACGATATAATCCCCGCAGACAAACCGATAATTTGTATAAATGAAGTCAAGCAAAGCTTTGCAATGACTATCAATATGCTCGCTGAGGAGTTTAAGAAAAACATTATCTGTATGCCTATGGTTTCTTCCGAAGTATATAAAATATTAGCTGCAATTTGTCAAAAACACAAAAAGAATGTGACGGTAAATAAATTCGCCTGTATCAAGGAAGGAATCGACCTTTTAGAGCAGAATACCGACTTAAGTATCGCTGAAATTGCCAGAAGATGCTCTGTCAGTGAATGTTATTTCAGGCGTCTTTTTATGGAATACAGTGGCGAAAACCCGATGGATTTCAGGCAGCGTTACCGCATTGAAAAAGCAAAACAGCTTCTTTTAAGCGAGGAGCATTACACAGTTGGCGAAATCGCAACCGAGCTTAATTTTTCCGACATTTATCATTTCAGCAAAACCTTCAAAAAATATTGCGGAATATCCCCCACAGCATTTGTAAGAGAACATTCCGCAAAAAATTAAACTATCTCAACGCTCCGGCGTTTTGAAACCTTTTCAAAAATCTCGTCATAAGGCTTGTCGCATTCCCACAAAATCTGGCAGGTGAGGGCATGTGCAAACCAGATACCACCCGAAAGCTGAGCCGCAACACCAACAGTTGCATCGGGGCGCTTTTCGGCTATAAATTTCACCATTTTATAAGCATATTCGCCGTTTTTCATATATAGTGTCTGAAAATGCCTCCAGATAGGCTTTAACATTTCCTTGTCGTGATTTTTAAGTCTTTCGGAAGAAACACCTAAAACAAACGGCCCCTTCTGGTGAACAAATCTGTCCCCACACCAGTCGAGAGTCACAAATCCCTTAAAGAGTATACCGATTTTACCCTTGTCACGAAGCGCCATAATATCATCATTAAACCTGATGGTTTCTTTAAACTCCTCATCGTCTACTTTCATAGGATCGCCCCAGTAAGGGAAAGTAGGTGAGCAAGGGAAAGCACCGCAGTTTTCCCAGATAATCTCAACGCGTTTGTCAACCTTATCGATAAACTGCAACCTTTCTTTTACCGAGGTGGCGTGAAGCCCGAACTGAATAAGCAAATCGGGACTTATCTTATAAATCTCAGCCGATACCATATTTACAAGGTCAACAACCGCTTCGGCAATAAGCTTGTCACCTATTCTGTCAACGTTAACTTCGGTAAATGACTGGAAATAAATCCCGTCACCGGGGAGGTTAAGATAGTTTTCCTTATAGTTTTCAAGGATAGTTTCCGCTAAGTTTTCAAGGGCATTTACTTCCCCGTCCATACAGTTTCTGCTCCAGCCCCAGGCAAATCCCCAGATAACCTTAATGCCGTACTCATGGGCGTAATTTACGATATCCTCGGCATTGAGTGGCACATAATCGTTCCAGATAATAAGCTGGTTGAGTTTAAGGCGCGCCATATTTTCGATGTAGTTTCTGTAATCGGTAATCGGGTGCCCCCAGGTAAAAATATTTCTTGTTTTAATCTGTGGTGCCGAGGAAATATAGTAATCGGGAAGCTCAGAATCAAAAATCTCATCGGTAAGCCTTATGGGGTAATGGTCTTTGGGTATTGCAAAGGCAAAATAATCGTCAACAAAATCTACTGCCCCGTAAAAAAGTGCCGCTTCGTCATTTGCAGTAATTAAAACCACCTTGTTTTCGCCTTCGTTTGTTACCTTAACAACGTATCCGTCTTGTTTGATTTCATCCTTTTTGATGTATTTTCTGATAATTTCATTTTCATCATAAAGTCCGATTACAACAACGTTCTTATCAATAACAGCGTTATTTACCTGTTCACAGGGAAGGACGTGAATTCTGTAAATTCCTGCATCTCTTAAGATAAGAGCGCCCATTTCCTTATTAATAAGCTCAACTGCTTTTTTCTCCATTCCCTTATAGGAAGTGTAGATAATTTTCCAGTTTCTTTTATCCATAAAAACAACTCCTTGCATTTTTATTTTTATATGCTATAATTATATCGTATAAATAAACGTCAGTCTACCACTGATTTTGACATATTTTATAACTGTATTGACTTTTAAGGCTAATCCGCATGAGGTGATTTATGTTAATTGAAGATTTTAAAAAGCGCTATACCTCCATTCCCTTTGCGGTGTATGAGCAAAACTATAAAGAGCGTGAAGGCAACGGCATTTTTCATCTCCACCGTGAGATTGAAATTCTGCTGGTGCGTGAGGGGTATGCACTTTTGTTTTTAGAAAATCGTGAGATAAAAATAAAAAAAGGCGATATTGTTTTTATCCCGCCTTTCACCCCGCACCGCTACAAAATCCCGAAAGACAGTTATTTCAGCCACCGCTGTATCTGCTTTGACTCCTCTCTTTTATATAATATTGACCCAAAAGTCAGCACCTCCATCATAAATGACAGTGATGCTTTTAAACTTATAAACCGGGCATTTGACAGCTATCTTGAAAAGAAGAAAGGCTTTGAACTTTTTATAGTCGGCAACCTTTCTTTGTTTTTTGCAAGGCTTTATGAGCATAACCTGATAGATTCTGCAAAATCCGCTCCCTCGTCTTTTCATAAATCGGTTATTGACTACATCGACAAAAACTATCACGAAAACATCACTTCAACCGATATTGCAAATACACTCCACATAAACCATTCCTATTTCTGCCGACTTTTCAAGAAAAACTTCGGTTCACCTTTCCAGAAATATCTTTCGTCCTACAGGATAGAAAAATCAAAATCTCTTTTGAAAAACTCCGATTTACCCATTTCCGAAATCGCCTTAAAGGTAGGTTTTAACAGTATCAGCTATTTTACAAAACTCTTTAAAGAAGAATTTTCAATAACCCCAACTGAATACAGAAACAAAAAATAAAGGCTTCTTCCGAAGCCTTTATTCTATTCAAAAAACTCATTTATAAGTGCAAAGAAAAGCGCATAATCCTGGTCGTTTTCCCAAGGGTCATACTTCTGGCATTTTACCCCGCTGCACTTAAAAGGATAAAGGTAGGCACAATGTGCCGTACCATCAGGATTAAACAGACAAAGAGTATTCCGCATACATTCCTCCGCCTTTGAAAGATAGCTTTCATCCCCTGAAATAAGGTAATAATTCTTATAAGACCTTGCGGTAAGTGAACTCCAGTACTGTGGAAAAGTGTCACCAAAAACTCCGGTTTTACCGCCAAAAAACACATCCCAGTACCTTATAGGTATTTCATAAAGATGAAAGCTTGGTGCATTGCCGTTAAAACGCTCGAGATTTATAAGCTGTTTTTTTGCCTCAGCAGTATACCTTTCATCCTTTGTAAGTCGTCCTATCTCAGCAATAAATGATGCCGCGGGAGAAACTATCGTCTGTTCGTAATTTACTTCGTGCTCAGGATATGAAGTTCCCTTTTTAATCATATTTTCCACATGTTTTGTAAAGCATTTGAGTACAAACTCATAATCCTCATTACTTCCGTACTTTTTAAAGGTATCAACAATTCTGTAAATCAGAAAACCATTGGGATAAAACTTATACCCGTCAAAGAAATTATAGTATTTGTCAATGATTTTAAGGGCATATTTCAAGTACTTTTCTTCCTTGGTAATGAGAAAAATCTGAGTTATTAAAGACACTGCCCAGGGGGCATTGTAAAGCCTTAAATACACTTCGCTTTTACCCGTATTACCGAAAACCCGTCCAGTTTCTATGTCCACAAATTCCCTGAACATAAACTTAACAAAAAGGAAAAATGAGTTTTTAACCTTTTCGTCATCGGGGTGCATCAAAAGATACTCACTTATTAAAAGTGACATCGCAAGCCTCTCGGCACAGGCGTTATGACAGATAATGGTATGATTGAAAATCTTATAATCTTCCTCAAGGTCATAAATAACATACGCCCCATGCAAACGACTTTCGGGATTTATAACCTGCTGATTATCTACAATGTGATGCACACGCTTTTCTATAAGCTTATCAAAACACTCCGATACATAGAACTCAGTGTAAGTGTGCACATCGCCCGTGTAAATATCAAACCTGTACTCGCCAAAATCATATGGCGTATATTTCACATATCCTCTGCCGTTTTTGATACTCACAGGGATTTTCTCACCTTTGAGGAAAACCGAAACATCGGTAGTTTTGATGGAAAAATCAAAGCATATATCCTCACCTTTGAATACAGTAAAATGCTCAGCTTTTACATCAACAAACCGCTCATAATCTTCAAGCTTTTTATAAAAATCCTCCTTACCCTTGTGCACAAAGATTTCCCACTCAACCTCATACTCGCCGTGTGGCAAAAGCTCGATATGTTCGGAGTTTAAAATAAACTTGCCCCTTATATTGCTGTCGCTACCCTCAACACTGTAAGAGCGTATTGTCCCCTTTGTAACAAAAAGTCCTAAGTTAATTTCACTTTCTCCCATCTTCAAAGCGTTCACATAGGTAACATCGTATCCACACCAGATATGAGTATTACAACGCCTTACCATACAGTCATCGGCACAGGTGTAAACATCATTAAAAGGAACAGAAAGCCCTAAATTCCCGTGTTCAAGAAAAACATCAACATCCAAAAGATTTTTTATTTTAAAACTTTCTCTCAAATTACCATTCTCGATAAAGGAATGGCTAACTTCTGCCTCGATGATACCATTTGAGAACAAAGCTTTCGCAGAATTTTCATTTTCCTCAAAGGACAAAAGCTCCATTTCACGATTTTTTAAAAAGCTCGATTTACTGTTGCTTATAACTTGACCAAAGCCATAATTATCAGCACACCAGTTCATTTTAAAGCTATCATCATTACATATGATTGACTTCACAATACCTCTGTCTTTATCAAATTCTATATCAAAAAAATGATTTTTCATCTTACCACCTCAATTTTATTTTATATAATTGCACACTTTTTTCAATATATAATCTGACTTTTTGAGTGTACTATCCGATTTTTATTGACACCCATTAAATATTGATATAAAATAAAAACAATGAGCAAAAGGGGGTGATTTCGATTTCAAACGATTTACATAAACTCAAGTACCTGGATTTTGATATAAAGAATATTGAAGCCTATAAAATAGCAAACGAAACAGCCACCATAGATTATACTGTAACTCCACGAAAAAGCAACCTTCTTCACTTCATAATCGATGGCGAAAGAGAATATGAAATAAACGGCGAAAAGTTTATGGTTAGAAGCAACACCCTGATTTTTATTCCCAACAATACAAAGTATAAAACAAGAGCCTTTGAAGGGAATGTCGGAACAGGTATTTGCTTTGACGGAAATATTTTTGAGGACGAAAAAGACCTCACAATATACTGTAAAGATAAGCTTTCACAAAACGCAAAAATAAAAAATCTTTTTAGTCAGGTGCTTTTTTTATTTAACACAATCCCCCGCGACTTGTTATCAATAAAAAAAGCGATAATCGAAATATTTTCTTTTTTGTCGGACTCTGAAATTACCGAAGAATATTCACTTATCAAAGATGCCGTATCCTTTATAAATGAAAACTACAAAAAGAATTTACCCGTAAAAACCTATGCCGAACAGTGCAACTTAAGTGAAAGCTATTTCAGGAAAAAGTTTTCTGACCTTTTTGGAAAATCTCCTGTTGAATACCGGAATGAACTTCGTTTTGCTGAGGCAAAACGCCTTTACGGGCAAAACTACAGTTCCGAAGAAATTGCTGAAATCTTAGGCTTTTGCGATTCAAGATATATGTTAAGGTTATACAAAAAACTTACAGGAAAATCATTAAAAGAAGATGCCCAGATAATATAAAAGCTTGGACTTTTAGTCCAAGCTTTCTGTTTTAAAACTATAATCACCTGATTTTAATACTTTGACAAGCTCGCTTTCATCTTTTGGCAACACCTTTGTTCTCATCGCCGATGCCCCTATATGAGAAACCTTGTGAACATCGGAACCTATAGTTCTTATCGAAAATCCGTTATCCTCGGCAAACTTTATAGCAAGCTCATTTTTTGAGTCGTGTTCAGGCTGCATATTCATAGTTTCAACCCCGTCTAAAAACTCACGGGGCAACGGTGAGCACTCCTCCCTGAACGGGTGCGCCTGAATAAAGAGTACATCATCCGAGTGAAACTTATCATAAAACTCTTTTAAAGTTATATCGCGCAAGGAAACAGTCTTTCGCAAAAACTCCTCATCAATACCGAAAACAAGAATATCATTTGCCCTGTCAAGGCAATACTCTGCACCAAGGAGTACCTTTACCCCAAGCATTTTCCCGTACCTTTTTGCTTCATAAAAGTCATTAAGATAAAAGGAAACGGGGTCCTCTGCACGCTGATATTTTGCATATTTATGGTCGTACAAAAAGAAATGATTTGTGAGCACTATCACATCATACCCTTTTTCCTTTGCAGTTAACAGGAGCTCTTTTGGTGTAATCTCAGCACACCCCGAAACAGGTGCAGTATGTGAGTGAAGCTCAATTTTATATTCCATACTAAATAACCTCGATTATTCTGGCGTGTCCGTGTCTTAACTCACCCGTACAAATCTGTCGCTTGCCTGCATCCGCAAATCCGTCAAAGTTAAGATGCACGTGCCCTGCGACTATACATTTTATCATATCCTCATTAAGGATATATCGGAGTGCATTTAATGTGTCCTCGTTTGCCACCTGGTCGTTATAATCCTTTTCGCTGTAATTTTTATAGTAGCTTTCGGGAGGAACAAGCTGATATCCGCATTTTGCCCACTCCGCCATAAGGGTATCGGCAAGCTCTGCCACAAAGAACGGTGCATGCATACACAAAATTACAGGGTAACCCTTTGCCACCTCTTTTTTCAGGAACTCAAGCTGTTCTTTTGTGATTTCATAGTAAATATCCAAAAGTGTAACGAAATTAACCCCGTTTACAACCTTTGAATCGAATAAGATATTCTGGCTGTAACAGTCACGCCACTTTTCTATGAAATATTCGCGGTAGTTTTTGTCGCCCTCGTAAAGGTCATCAATATCGGCACAGAAATCGTGATTACCGGGGATAAAAATCGAATTCTCGGGGAATTTTTCAAGCGCATATTTTTTGTTATCCTCGGAATAGTAGATAAAATTATCACCTGTACAAAGCACCATCAGGTCATTTTCCTTTGCATATTCCATAGCTTTCTCAAAATACTCTGTATTCTGTGAAAAACTTTCAGCAAGTCTTATATCCATATGAGGGTCGGAAACGTGCAGAAACTTAAAAGGTTTTTTAACCCCAGCTCTGATAACCGATTTTTCCATTTTAAGCTCGTACATAAAAAACACCTCAAAGTTATTATACAATAAAAAAATTGCATTTGAAACTACATTTTTTGCAAATTGTATGGCATTTTCTTTCATTTTGTGTAAAAAAACTTCCATTTTAAAGACTAACATTGTATAATAGATTAAAAGGAGAGATAATTATGTATTCAAAAGAAATGTTCTGGGTGAACCCCTTTAAGTTACCTTTCGAAAGTATCAGGAATTTATGCGAACTTATCGTAAGCGATGAAGATATTATGGAGGCTGAAGCAAGGCTTAACCGCTTTGCTCCGTTTATAAAAAAATACTTTCCCGAAACCGAATGTACAAAGGGTCTTATCGAGTCCCCGTTAAAGCAAATCCCTGAGATGCAGAAAGCTCTCGAAAAGACATATAACACCAAAATTTTCGGTAAGCTTTTCCTTAAAATGGACAGCCATTTAGCTGTTGCAGGCTCTGTAAAGGCAAGGGGCGGAATCTACGAAGTGTTAAAGCACGCTGAGGACCTCTGTATTGATGCAGGGCTCATCACCAAAAACGACAATTACGAGAGATTTCTCGATAACGATATCCGTGAGTTTTTAGGTAAACATACCATGCAGGTTGGCTCTACTGGAAACCTTGGTATGTCAATAGGCATTATGAGTGCCGCTTTAGGATTTAAAGTGAAAATCCATATGTCAGCTGACGCCAAACAATGGAAAAAGGATTTGCTCCGTAGCCGTGGCGTTGAGGTTTTAGAGTACTCTGCCGACTATTCAAAAGCAGTAGCCGAGGGCAGAAAAATCTCCGACCTTGACCCCAGAAGCCATTTTGTCGATGACGAAAAATCGATTGACCTTTTTATAGGCTACGCCACTGCGGCAAAACGCCTCAAAGCTCAGCTCGATGAACAGAATATCATAGTCGACAACGACCACCCCCTCTTTGTCTACATTCCTGCAGGTGTCGGTGGTGCTCCGGGTGGCATAAGCTACGGATTAAAGCGTATTTTTGGCGACAATGTTCACTGTTTCTTTGTTGAAACTACAACCTGCCCGTCAGTTCTTATCGGTATTGATACAGGTAAATTTGAAAAAGCAAAGGTACAAGACTACGGCATTTCGGGCAAAACCGAAGCTGACGGACTTGCGTGTGCAAGCCCCTCGGGTCTTGTTACAAGGTTTATGAAACCCATCATCTCGGGCGAATTCACAGTTGACGACTACAAACTTTACGATTATTTACGCCTTCTCAATTCTTCCGAAAATATCCGTATTGAGCCGTCAAGCTGTGCTTCTTTTGAAGGACCTGCCGGCATTTCAAAAAATGCTGACTTCTTAAAGAATATCCCCCTTGAAAATGTAACGCACATTTCATGGGCAACAGGCGGCAGAATGATCCCTGACGAAATCTATAATCAATATCTTGAAACATATATATGACATCTTTACCAAAGCGAAAACAACTTCGCATAAAGGATTTTGATTATTCCGGTACAGGTGCCTATTTCATCACCATCTGCACTTCAGAAAGGCGTAATTATTTTTGGAATAGTGTAGGGGCGGATATCATCCGCCAGCAAAAAATTGAGCTATCAACTGTTGGGAAAATTGTTGAACAGGCTATTTCTCAAATTCCTGATAAATATTACAATGTAACTGTTGATAAATATTGTATTATGCCTGACCATATTCATTTAATTCTACGAATTGAATCCGATGATAGCGGGCGGATATTATCCGCCCCTACGGTGTCTACGGTAGTGGGTTCTATGAAACGGTGGGTTTCAAAGCAAACAGGTTTTTCTGTCTGGCAAAAATCATTCTATGACCACAAAATAAGAAATCGTGAAGATTATCTGGAAATATGGGAATATATAGAACACAACCCATGTAAATATCTGTAAAAAAGCCCTGACTGGTTTCAGTCAGGGCTTTTTTAAGGGGTCTATATGCATTTTCTGATTTTGTCAACACCATATTCAAGGGAGAAATCCTTGTTGAACACACTTGAGGTTCCCGCTACAAAGATGTTAGCCCCTGCCTCACTCATAAGGCGGGCATTTTCAAAGCTTACATTTCCGTCAACTTCAATTTCTATGTGAGAATATCCGTTTTCGTCAAGATATTTTCTTAAGTCGCTTATCTTCTTCAAAGTTGATTTAACAAGCTTCTGTCCTGCAAATCCGGGATTTACCGTCATAACAAGCACCGCATCGATATCGTCAAGTACATTTTCAATCATACAGATTGGTGTAGCAGGGTTTATTGCAACCATCGGCTTGCCGCCCTTTTCCCTGATAGCAGCCAGAGCCTTCTGCAGATGACGGGTGGACTCTGCGTGCACCGAAACATAATCACCCTCAGAAAACTCAAACCAGTTTATAACATTCTCGGGGTTTTCAACCATAAGATGAATGTCAAGCGGAATACTGCTGTTTTTCTTCAATTCTTTTGCAAAATCTGTACCGAGAGTGTAATTGCTCACAAAATGCCCGTCCATAATATCGATATGGAGGTACTCAATACCAAGTCTTTCAAACTCTTTTATAGTTTCCTTAAGCTCAAAAAAATCCACGCACATTATAGAAGGTGAAAGTTTCTTTTCCATTTTTACTCCTCCACATTAATCATTACTTTGTTGTAAAACTCTTTTCTTTCGTTCATAAGATTTAACGCATCATTCACATGGCTTAACGGAATTTTATGGGTGATAAGAGGCTTCACATCAAGTTTTCCCTCGGACAATGCTTTGATACTTTCTTTCCAGTCGTTGTCGCGCTCAGCATAAGAAGAGTTCCAGGTACCGAGCACTGTAAGCTCTTTTCTTAAAATATACCAGTATGTATTCTGGGAGAAGGTAACATCCCCGGCAGGGTTCCCCATAAGCACCACTTTGCCGAAAGGTTTAACGGCTTTGAGGCATTTTTCTATCGCCGCACTGTGGCCTGTACCCTCGATTACACAGTCAATTTCTGCATCATCTGTGTATTCTTTAAACCCGAAACTTTTTGCAACTTCGAGCTTTCTCTCATCAATATCAAAATAATAAACATCATTGGCACCCTGTGCTTTTGCCCACTGTCCCGCAATAATACCGATAGGTCCTGCACCCGAGATAAGCAGATTTTCGCCCTTTTTGATATCAAGCTTCATAACAGCGTGTCTGCCGACAGAAATCGGTTCACACATTGCACCCTCTTCAAAGCTTATGTTATCGGGAAGTAAAACTAAGTTCCATCTCTTGATAGCAATATATCTCATCATACCACCGTCACGGCGTGAACCATAGTAATCATAGCTTACGCAGCCTGCATAGTTTTCGTTTTTACAGGGTTCACATTCAAAACAGGGCAATATAGGGAAAATTGCCACTCTTTTATTCGTGAATTCACCCGTTTTGTCCTCAATAACTTCGCCCGAAAACTCGTGACCGATAACTGTCGGGAAATGGTAGGTGCCCTTTGCAAAAACCCTCGGCACATCACTTCCGCAAACCCCACAAGCCTTTACCTTTACAAGCACTTCGTCATCAAGACACTCAGGCATTTTACATTCTTCAAAACGCAAATCGTTTACAGCGTGTAAATTGGCGCAAAAATTTTTCATTTTATTACTTCCCTTTTTATACATTTTATGATACAATAATAAAACAAACGAAAACAAATCGCAATATTTGGCGGTGTTTTTGACAAATAATCGCTTTTTGCAGCCGTTTTAGAAAACAAACGAACGCAAATGAAAGAGAGTGCTATTATGTATAATTTGGAGCGTCAGGAAGAAATCGTAAAAATTTTAGAAAAAAACAGGAGTATGAGTGTCGCAAAGCTTTCCGAACTTCTTTTTGTGAGCCCTCCTACCATCCGCAGAGATTTAAGTATCTTGGAAAATCAGGGCAAGGTTCAGCGCACCCATGGCGGTGTTGTATTAAGAAAAGCTTCGGACCTCGAAATCCCCCTCATTTTCAGGGAGGACCAGAATAACTCCGCCAAAAAGTCCATCGCCGAAAAAGCATCACAGTTTATAAGCGATGGCGATGTAATCTTTTTAGATGCTTCCTCAACTGCCGCATACCTTATTCCCTACCTCGAAAGGTTCAACGATATTATTGTGATTACAAACAGCCCTAAAACCTCAATGATGCTCGGTGAAAAGAAGATTAAAAACTACTGCACAGGAGGACTTCTTTTAATGCACTCGATAGCCTATGTCGGAAGTGAGGCTGAAAAATTTATCTCAAATATAAACGCCGATGTCTTCTTCTTTTCAAGCCGTGGCTACACCGAAAACGGCACCATAACCGACTCCTCCGAGCGCGAAGTCGCAACAAAAAAAGCAATGCTCAAAAACTCCGCAAGAAGCTATTACCTTTGTGACAGCAGTAAAAAAGGACAGAAATTCGCCTTTAATGTCTGCCTCACAAAAGATGTCGATGCCATTATAACAGAAGATTAATACTATCAAAGAGGAATTGTAGTATGGATAGAAACCAATTTAAACTTATACATAGTGAATTGATTCAACAGGTTCAATGTATAGAAAACAATTTAAAAATTATATATGCAGCAATGAAAAAGGGAAATTTTAAAAGCAATCTGAAGTCTGTTGCCAAAATGAACTTGGGCAAAATATCAAGAGAACTTGAAACGCTTGATAATAGTGATAATTTGCCCGATTTTTCTGAAGAAGAATACAACACAATAGAAGAGATTCGGGAAATAAGGAATTATTGGTGCCACGAGTGTTACTTAGATTTTGTCTATATTGAAAATGATTATGAGCGGGAGCAAGCGTTTCAGAATGTTGCTGAAAAATTGCATTACGACGAATATAGGACATATGACTTGTTCAAGAAAACGGAAGATATGCGACTTGCTGCAATGAAAAAATACAGATAAAAGCAGAAAATACAAAACCCAATAAACAACCCCGTAAATCACACTCGCCACCATACCAAACACAAAGCCTGCTGTCAATACAGGACACAGTGTATTTCGAAATTTTTTCGTTAGAAAACATATTGACAAATTTTTATCAAAATTATATTATTATATCAAATACAATGATGGTGATGTTATTATATGAAAACTGTAAAATTTGATTTATCAGAAAAAGGCGGCAAATTTAAAATATTAAATGCGACAAATGGCGGTCCGTGGTGTAAAAGACATTCTGATGCTCAGTTCAGGAGTAATTTTACCGACTACAAAAATGCCCGTATTCCGTATTCGAGAAACCACGATTCTGCGATGAGTGATATTTACGGTGGGCCTTACAGTCACGATATAACGAGTATTTTTCCTGACTTTGGTGCTGACCCTTATAACCCTGAGTCTTACGATTTTGCCTGTACGGATGAAGCGATTTTAGTTTGCCTTGAAACAGGAACAAGGACCTTTTTCAGACTTGGTCAGACTATCGAGCATCAGATTAAAAAGCATGGTACTTTGCCCCCTGAGGATTTTAACAAGTGGGCAGTTATCTGCGAACATATTATAAGACATTACACAGAAGGTTGGGCAGACGGATTCTGCCACGATATGCCGTACTGGGAAATCTGGAACGAGCCTGACCTTGACGATGAGGATTCCGACAATAAATTAACCTGGGGCGGTACAAAAGCACAGTTTTTTGATCTGTATGAAATTACTGCAAAGCATCTTAAAAAATGTTTTCCTTCCCTTAAAATCGGTGGTCCTGCACTTGCTTTCAGAGAAGACTGGGCTGAGGATTTCTTGGATGAGATGTCACGCCGTCAGGTACCCATAGACTTTTTCTCATGGCATATTTACTGTAACGAGCCGGGCTGGATAGTGAAAAAGGCAGACCTTATCCGTGATATGCTCGACAAATACGGGTACAAAGATGCCGAAAGTATATTGAATGAATGGAATTACATAAAAAACTGGAAAGACAAGTTTGTCTATTCGGTAAAATCAATTATCGGTATCAAGGGTGCGGCGTTCACGATGGCTTGCATTTCAGAAGCGCAGAAATGCAGTATCGATATGATGATGTACTACGATACAAGACCCAGTGCTTTTAATGGCGTATTTGATTTTTACAGTTATGAGAAACTGAAAGGATATTATCCGCTTTACTGGTATGGAATGTTTTACGATATGGAAAATGAAGTCCGTGCCGAAAACAGTATCGAAAATATCTATTCGCTGTGCGGTGTCGGTAAGGATGAAAAAATCCTTGCTGTAATCACGCATTACACCGATGACGATGATGTGGCAGATAAAACTATTAAATTAGACTTTGGAAAAGCAGGCAACTACGAGATTTACCTGCTTGATGAAGAACATTCAGGCGAGTTGGTATCAACAACCGACAATTTAACTTTTACTATGAAAAATCAAACCTGTATTTTGATTAAAGAGATATAAAAAATGCACCGAGCGGAATTCCCCTCGGTGCATTTTTTATAAAACCCCAATTATCCAATAGATTACCCCATACACAATAACAGACCCTGCAATAATGAACATCTTAGTCCCCGTGCTACGGCTTTCGTCATTCCCACAGGACTTGCCAATGAAGAAGAAATCCTCCGTCTTGCAAAAAACCATGCGCTTGAGCATTACTTACTGCCTGCAGGCAGTATCGTACCTGCCTGCCAATATATGCAGATTGATGACAAAACCGAACTTTTAAAAGAAAAGCCAATCTGCTTCGACAAAGGCGCTCACGTTTTTCCGAACACAGTTGATTCCACCATTCTCAGCATTATTATGGAGCCTGATTTCAGCCCTCAGAATTCCGACCAAAAGATAACTCTTCTCCGTATGGAGCTTATAAGCACAGACGAAAAAGGTCTTCTCCCCCTCTACCGCTACTGCCCAACCTGAAAGATGGTAAAATATAAAAAAGGCTTGACCCAATCGGTCAGGCCTTTTTAGCGGGCGAACTGTGTTCGCCCGCTAAAACAACATCATTATCCAATAAATAACCCCATAAATCACACTCGCTACCACTCCATACACAATAACAGGGCCTGCGATGATGAACATCTTCGCCCCCGTTCCGAGCACAAAGCCTTCCGACTTAAACTCAAGTGCAGGTGAAACCACCGCATTTGCAAAACCAGTTATCGGCACCAATGTCCCTGCCCCTGCGTGCTTTGCGATTTTATCGTAGACACCAAATCCCGTGAGCAACGCACTCAAAAACACCAATGTTATTGATGCCAAAGACGATGCTTTCTCCGTTTCAAGCCCGAGATACCCGTACAAATTTATAAGCCCCTGCCCCAGAGTACAGATTAAACCACCAATCAAAAACGCCATAGGAATGGTAAAATAGCTTTTTGTAGGCGGTGACACCTTTTTGACCATCTCGGAATACTCTTTTTTGGAAAGTTTCATAAATTCACCCCGAAAATTTTTTACAATTTTATTCTTGACTGAAAAATCTAAATTATATATAATGAATTTAAAGTAATTTTTTGGTAATATTACTGTTATATCATTTTTTATGGAGGTAATTTTATGGAACTCAAAGGATCAAGAACTGAAGCGAATTTAATGGCTGCTTTTGCCGGTGAATCCCAGGCAAGAAACAAGTACACTTATTACGCTTCCAAAGCTAAAAAGGAAGGTTACGTTCAGATTGCGGCGCTTTTTGAAGAAACTGCAAACAACGAAAAGGAACACGCTAAAATCTGGTTCAAACTTCTCCACGATGGTATGCCCGACACAGCTACAAACTTAAAAGACGCTGCTGCAGGCGAAAACTATGAATGGACAGATATGTACGCTACTTTTGCAAAAGAAGCAAAAGAAGAAGGCTTTGACCACATCGCTTACCTTTTTGAAGAAGTTGCAAAAATTGAAAAGGAACACGAAGAAAGATATCTTAAACTTCTTGCTAATGTTGAAGGCGGTCTTGTGTTCTCCAAAGACGGCGACACAATCTGGAAATGTTCAAACTGCGGACACATTCACATCGGCAAAAATGCTCCCGAAATCTGCCCTGTTTGCTCACACCCCAAAGCATACTTCGAAATCAAAGCAGAAAACTATTAATAAACGCGCAAAACCCTCTGTAAAGATTTTTTCTTTACAGAGGGTTTTCTTTGATTTTCTGCGAAAATAAGACGAAGGGATTGTAGCTTATTTCTTCGCCATAAGTTTAACCATAACTGCTTTCTGTGCATGTAAACGGTTTTCTGCCTCGTCAAAGATTTCATTTGCGTGAGCTTCAAAAACCTTTGCAGTGATTTCTTCTTCCCTGTGCGCAGGCAGACAATGAAGCACCATAGCGCCCTCGTTTGCAACAGCCATAACCTCGTCATTAACCTGATATTTTTCAAAAACAAGGCGTCTTGCAGCAGCTTCTTCTTCCTGACCCATAGATGCCCATACATCGGTTGTAACAACATCGGCACCCTTTGCCATTTCAAGAATATCTTCACCGATACTGAAATTATCGCCGTATTTTTTTGCAAATTCCAAAACAAAGGGATCGGGTCTGTAATTATCGGGACAAGCGATGAAAACCTTCATACCAACTGTAAGACAGCCGACAATCAAAGAATTTGCCATATTGTTACCGTCACCGATGTAGCAGAGTTTAAGTCCTTCTAAAGTTCCCTTGTGTTCTCTTATAGTCATAAGGTCAGCTAAAATCTGACAGGGGTGGCAGTAGTCGGTAAGACCATTGATAATCGGGATAGAGCCGTATTCTGCAAGGTCCTCAACTTCCTTTTGTTCAAAAGTACGGATCATAATACCATCAAGATAACGGGAAAGTACCCTTGCTGTATCCTGGACGGGTTCGCCTCTGCCTATCTGCAAATCGCGTGAGGACAAAAACATTGCCTGACCGCCAAGCTGATACATACCTGTTTCAAAGGAAACCCTTGTACGGGTCGAGGATTTCTGGAAAATCATACCTAAAGTCATTCCCTCAAGGTGTTTGTGAGGGATACCATGTTTCTGCTCATATTTGAGCTGGTCTGCAAGATTTAAGATATCTAAGATTTCCTCTTTTGTGAGGTCGCTTAACTTTAAAAGATGTTTCATTTTCATTCCTCCAATACTTTCCATAAAATATCAAGTCCCTTTACAATCTCATCATTTGTAATTGTAAGAGGGGGCAAAAGTCTTACCTTGGTTTTCGCCGTAAGCACCATAAGGCCTTTTTCAAGGCATTTTTTGAGGACCTCGGAGCTTACTTTTTCATTGAGTTCAATGCCTATCATAAGTCCTAATCCGCTTATCGATTTAACTTCCTTTGAGCATAAAAGTGAGGCTTTAATTTTCTCTCCTTTTAATGCCACTTCTTTTAAGAAGTTTTCGTCACTTACCTTTTTGAGTACTGCCAGAGCACCTGCACAAACTATTGGGTTTGCGCCAAAAGTTGTGCCGTGACTACCCGCATTAAGCACATCTTCGAGCTTTTCGTTTACGAGTACCGCACCGATGGGAAGCCCACCGCCAAGTCCTTTTGCAAGGGTTGTGATGTCAGCCTTAACCCCGAAATTCTCACCGCAGAGAAGCTTACCAGTTCTGCCGATACCGGTCTGCACCTCATCTGCGATAACTAAAATATCTCTTTCGTTACAGTAGTCAAAAACTTTCTTTACATAATACAAATCGAGAGCATTAACTCCGCCCTCGCCCTGAATGTACTCAAGCATAACGGCACAGGTCTTATCGTCAACTACCTTTAAAAAGTCCTCGAAATCGTTGGCTTTTGAGTAAGCAAAGCCCTCGGTAAAGGGGAAAAAGTAGTTATGAAAAACATCCTGACCCGTTGCAGAAAGGGTTGTAACCGTTCTTCCGTGGAAGGAATTAACAAGGGTTACAATCTTGTTTCTGCCCTCGCCGTATTTGTCAAAACTGTACTTTCTCGCAACCTTTATAGCACCTTCGTTGGCTTCGGCACCTGAGTTTCCGAAAAACACACGGGAGTACCCTGTTTTCTCGCAGAGAAGTTTCGCAAGCTCGACATCGGGCAAAGTGTAGTAAAGGTTTGAAATATGAGCTAAATTCTTAGCCTGATTAGTTACTGCCTCTACCCAAGCATCATCGGCAAACCCTAAGGAGTTTACCCCAATACCGCTTGTAAAATCTATATATTCTTTGTTATTGATATCATAGCAGGTCGCACCCTTACCCTTTACGATACAAGCATCATAACGGGCATAAGTGTTCATTATGTATTTTTTATCCTGCTCTTTAACTTTCAGAAAATCCATCTTTTTCACCTATTTGAAAAGTGTTCCGACACCCTCATTTGAAAGGATTTCAATGAGGATGGAATGTTTGATTCTTCCGTCAATAATACAGGTTTTCTGCACACCACGGCGTACAGCTTCAACACAGCATTCAATTTTCGGAATCATACCGCCTGAGATGATACCCTGATTTATAAGAGAGGGTACTTCACTCACATTTACCTCGGGAATAAGGGTGGATTCGTCATCCTTATCGCGCAAAAGTCCCCTGATGTCGGTCATTAAAATCAGGTTTTCAGCACCGAGAGCTGCTGCAATCTGTGAAGCGGCAGTATCTGCATTGATGTTATAAACCTGACCTTTTTTGTCGGTTGCAACAGTAGCAACAACGGGGATATATCCGTTATCAAGTGCATCGGTAATAGGCTTTACATTAACTTCTTTAATCTCGCCTACATAACCTAAATCCACTTCGCCTTTGAGCTTTCTGACTTTAAGCATCTTGCCGTCAGAACCGCAAAGGCCAATAGCATTTCCGCCCTGACTTTCAAGCAAAGCCACAAGTTCCTTGTTAACCTTACCTGCAAGCACCATTCTCACGATTTCAGCCGTTTCTTTGTCTGTATAGCGAAGTCCGTTAACAAACTTGCTCTCGATACCCACGCGGTCAAGCATCTGGTTTATCTCAGGTCCACCACCGTGAACAAGAACCACCTTGATACCGACAAGGTTCAAAAGCACAATGTCACTCATAACAGCGTTTTTGAGTTCTTCGCTTGTCATAGCGTTTCCGCCGTATTTAACAACAACTATCTTGTCGTGGTATTTTTTGATATACGGAAGCGCATCGTTTAAAATCTGCGCTTTGACACTATTTGAAATATCTACCATTTTTACTACCTCTTAAGTACGGTAATCACCGTTGATTTTAACATAATCGTAAGTGAGGTCGCAACCCCACGCAACTGCCACTTCATTACCACTTTTTAAGTTGATAAGAATTTTGATTTCATCTTCGGAGAGAATTTCTTTTGCACGATCCTCGGAAAATTCTACACCAAAACCATTTTTGCAAACAGGCAAGGTGCCTTTTTCAGACTTGAATGTAACATCAATTTTATTTACATTCACATCGCACTCAGCATATCCGATAGCACAGAGAATTCTGCCCCAGTTAGCATCAGCGCCATACATTGCAGCCTTGAAAAGTGAAGAAGTGATAACAGATTTTGCAATAGTTTTAGCCTGAAGCTTACTTTCAGCACCGCTTATCGCACACTCTAAAAGCTTGGTTGCACCCTCGCCGTCTTTTGCAAGCATTCGTGATAAATTCATAAGTACAGCATAAAGTGCGTTTACAAATATCTCAAAATCCTCGTTCTGGGTAAGGATAGGAGTGTTTCCGGCTTTGCCCGATGCCATAATTGACACTGTATCGTTTGTTGAGGTATCGCCGTCAATACTTATCATATTGAAGGTTTCGTCAACCACCGATTTTAAAGCAATGGGCAAAAGCTCGGGAGCAATATTCACATCGGTTGTCAAAAAACAAAGCATTGTAGCCATATTGGGGTGAATCATTCCCGACCCCTTTGCACAACCACCGATGTGACATTTTTTATCGCCCAGTTTAAATTCAACTGCAACTTCCTTTTTAACGGTATCGGTAGTCATAATGGACTCAGCAAAGTTGTTGTTTCCATCTTCGGAAAGTTCACTGACAAGTGCAGGCATACCATCTTTTATTGGTTCAATGGGAAGAGGCTGACCGATAACACCGGTAGAAGCCACTATCATATCATTTGCTTTGATTCCTAATTCTTTAGCAGCGATTTTACACATCTTTTCTGCTTTTTCAATGCCGTCAGCGTTACAAGTATTTGCAATGCCACTGTTTACCACAACAGCCTGAGCAAAATTGTTTTCAAGGTTTTTCTTAGTAACAACAATGGGTGCACCGCAAACCTTGTTCTGGGTATACATCGCCGCTGCAGGACAAACATTGTCGGCTAAGATAATACCTAAATCCCTTTTTGTTTTATTTTTGCGTATTCCACAGTGAACGCCACCTGCCTTAAAGCCTTTTGCAGCAGTTACACCGCCTTCAACAAACTCAAATCCTTTAAATTTAACAAGCATAATATAAACTCCTTTGTCGGTTACGCCTAAAAAATGGGGGCTACAAGCTCAAGTCCTGAATTTTCCTTAAACCCGAGTACAAGGTTCATATTCTGAATAGCCTGACCTGCCGCACCTTTTACCATATTGTCAATAGCAGAAACTATAATTGCACGGTTTGTGCGCTTATCGTAATGAACAGAAATCTGACAATTATTTGTGCAACGGACATTTCTGAGGTTTGCAGCATCACCCAAAGGCAGAACCTGAACAAATTCCTCGTTGTTGTAAAAATCAGCATAGTACTGATAAAGTGTTTCAATATTTACGGGTTCTTTTAAATCCACATAAGAAGTACAGATAATTCCACGGTTTACGGGAAGTAAGTGAGGTACAAAAGTAACCCTTACATCTTCACCTGAAAGTGCAGATAAATTCTGTTCAATCTCGGGAGTATGGCGGTGGGAAGCCACCTTGTAAGGCGAAAACGCCTCATTGCATTCAGGGTAATGAGTAGTAAGGGAAAGTCCCCTTCCTGCACCGGTCACACCTGATTTTGCATCGATTATAATGTGTTTCAAATCAGCAATTCCCGACTTGATAAGAGGTGCAAGACCTAAGCTTGCACAGGTTACATAACAACCGGGGTTTGCAATAATTTTTGCACCCTTGGCTTTTTTTCTGTCAAGCTCGGGGATACAATAAACTGCCATATCGTGCAAATCCTTTTCGTTATAGGAAAGCTTATACCATTCTTTATACGCTTCCTCATCGTAAAGACGGAAGTCAGCACCCAAGTCGATAAAACATCTTCCCTTTTCAATGCATTTTTTTGCAATAGGCTCGGAAAGTCCGTGAGGGAGTGCCGCAAAAACCACATCACTCTTTTCGATTACAGCATCCTCGTTTTCCAGAACCATATCGGAAATCCCATAAAAGTTCGGGTACAGTTCAGCCATTGACTTGCCCTCATATGAAACAGAGCTGACAGCCGAAACAGTTACCTCAGGGTGCGACATCAGAAGTCTTACAAGCTCGGCACCCGCATAACCCGTAGCACCAATAATTCCTGCTTTTATCATAATATAACTCCTTTGACAGCCTCAATCTGTGCCATTACTTTTTCCTTGGCAGGGCCGCCGATACAATTACGCATAAATGCGCAAGTTTTTAAGTTTATTGCATCGTAAACATCTTTTTCAAAAACGTCCGATAATTTTTTGTATTCTTCAAGCGGTAAGGTTTCCATACTGCAGTTTAAGTCAATGCATCTGTAAACCAGAGTACCCGTGATTTTATAAGCATCCCTGAAAGGAACGCCTTTTTTTGTAAGATAGTCAGCGCAGTCTGTGGCGTTGATAAAGCCGCCTGCTGCAGCCTTATACATATTCTCAGGGAGCACTTTTGCAGTTTTAAGCATAGGCTCAAATGTCACAAGACAAAGCTTTACGGTATCCACTGCATCAAAAATTGCTTCCTTATCTTCCTGCATATCCTTGTTATAAGCTAAGGGCAAGGATTTCATCATCGCAAGAAGTGTCATAAGGTCACCATAAACCCTACCCGTCTTTCCTCTTACAAGTTCAGCAACATCGGGGTTTTTCTTCTGCGGCATGATGCTTGAGCCTGTTGCAAAGGCATCGTCAAGCTCGATAAATTTGAATTCCCATGAACACCAGAGGATAATCTCCTCGGAAAATCTTGAAAGATGCATCATAAGTGTTGCAATTGCAGAGCAAAGCTCGATACAGAAATCTCTGTCGGAAACTCCGTCAAGACTGTTGAGCATCGGTCCGTCAAAACCTAAAAGAGAAGCTGTCATATTTCTGTCGATAGGATATGTAGTACCTGCTAATGCACCGCTACCCAGAGGGCTGTAATTCATTCTTTTCTGAGTATCACAAAGACGCCCCAAATCCCTTACGAACATATTCGCATATGCCATCAGATGATGTGCAAAGGTAATCGGCTGCGCTCTTTGCAGATGAGTATATCCGGGCATAATGGTTTCAAGATTATCACTTGCCATCTCACAAAGAGTACTGATAAGCTTTTTAATAAGAGCCTTGATTTCTTCAATCTCGTCACGGAGATAAAGCCTTATATCCAGAGCCACCTGGTCATTTCTTGAACGCGCAGTGTGAAGGCGCTTGCCTGCATCGCCGATGCGTTTTGTAAGCTCAGCTTCAACAAACATATGGATATCTTCAGCTTCCATATCAAACTGCAAAGCACCTTTTTCGATATCCTCTAAAATTCCCAGAAGCCCTTCAATGATTTTGTCGGCATCTTCTTTGGGGATTATTCCCTGTTTACCTAACATGGTAGCATGGGCAACCGAGCCTTGAATATCGTGTTTAAACATTCTTCCGTCAAAAGCGATAGAAGAATTGAAATCATTTACCTTACTGTCCGCTTCCTTCTGAAAACGGCCTGCCCACATTTTGCCCATAACACATTTCCTTTCAAATACATATGGGGTAGGGTTTCCCCTACCCCTCAAAAATTATTTATTCTGGTTTCTCTTTTCATCGAGCATAGCTTTAACCTTGATAGGCAAACCAAAGAGGTTGATAAAGCCTGCTGAATCACGCTGATCGTATACTTCATCCTCATCGAATGTAGCGATTTCTTCGTCATAGAGAGAATAAGGAGAAGTAACACCTGCATTTATAATATTACCTTTGTAAAGTTTGAGTTTAACTTCACCTGTAACGGTTTCCTGAGTTTTGTCAACAAAAGCAGAAAGTGCTTCACGCAAAGGTGTGTACCAGAGGCCATCGTAAACGAGGTCTGCAAATTTCAAAGCAACCTGCTGTTTGTAGTGCTGAGTAGCTTTGTCAAGACAAAGTGTTTCGAGCACATCGTGAGCGTGGTAAAGGATAGCTCCGCCGGGAGTTTCATAAACACCTCTTGATTTCATACCAACAAGACGGTTTTCAACCAAATCAGCAAGACCGATACCGTTTGCACCACCGATTTTGTTAAGAGTTTTGATAAGTGTAACGCCGTCCATTTTTTCGCCATCGAGTGCAACGGGGATACCCTTTTCAAAACTTAATGTGATGTAAGTGGGTTTATCGGGAGCCATTTCGGGAGAAACGCCCATTTCAAGGAAACCTTCCTTGTTGTACTGAGGTTCGTTAGCAGGATCCTCAAGGTCAAGACCCTCATGGGACAAATGCCAGAGGTTTTTATCCTTTGAGTAGTTTGTTTCACGGGTAATCTTAAGAGGAACATTGTGAGCTTCTGCATAATCGATTTCCTCGTCACGGGACTTGATATCCCAGATTCTCCAGGGAGCGATAATCGGCATATTGGGAGCAAAAGCCTTGATAGCAAGTTCAAAACGAACCTGGTCGTTACCTTTACCTGTACAGCCGTGGCAGATAGCATCTGCGCCTTCTTTTTTAGCAATTTCAACAATTCTCTTAGCAATGGGAGGGCGTGCAAAAGAAGTACCGAGGAGGTATTTGTTTTCGTAAATTGCACCTGCCTTGATTGTGGGGAATACATAATCATTTACGAATTCGTCCTGAATATCTTCGATATAGAGTTTGGAAGCACCTGTTTTGATTGCTTTTTCTTCAAGTCCGTCAAGTTCAGCATCCTGACCAACATTACCTGCAACACAGATTACTTCACAACCGTAGTTTTCTTTGAGCCACGGAATGATGATGGAAGTGTCAAGACCTCCTGAGTATGCCAATACAACTTTTTTAAATTCTGCCATTTTATTTTCTTCCTTTCAGTCAGGCGGAGCCTGTTTGTTTCGATGAATAAATTATATAAAAAAAGCCCTTAAAATGCAAGTGTTTCAGGGGATTAAACGCAAAAAAACGGCAATATTTGTATACTTACACAAATAATTACCGTTTTTTATCCGTTTGTTGGCTATTATTTTTGTATATTATTCATTATCATTGTATAATATACAGTTTTTATTCACAGAGATTTCTTCTTATAACCTTGGCTATTTCTTCCGCTTTTTCTTTCATAACCTCCAGATCTTCCGATTCTATCATAATTCTTATGAGTGGTTCGGTTCCTGAAGGGCGTACAAGCACTCTTCCGTTATTCTCGAAATACTTTTCAGTTTTATGAATAATATCCATTATTTCAATATCATTGACATACTCATATTTTTTAACATTGTCTATTTTGACATTCACCGTCACCTGAGGAAGAACTCTCATAATTTTTGCAAGCTCAGAAAGCTTTTTACCGGTGTGTTTCATAACCGATAAAAGCTGTAACGCCGTAATCAGTCCGTCACCTGTGGTATTATGCTCCAAAAAGATAATATGACCCGACTGCTCACCACCTAAAGTATAGCCGTCTTTGAGCATTTTCTCCAGAACATAACGGTCGCCGACTTTAGTCTTTTTGACCTCAATGCCGTTTTCTTCCCCCATTTTAAAGAGCCCTAAGTTACTCATAATGGTGGCTACAACGGTGTTATTTTTAAGTTTTCCTTTTTCTTTGAGGTAGTTTCCGCAGATAGAAACAATCTTATCTCCGTCAACCGTTTCACCGTTTTCATCAACCGCAATAAGTCTGTCAGCATCGCCGTCAAAAGCTATACCAATATCGGCGTTTGTTTCCTTTACAAGGCGCGTTACCTCTTCAATATGGGTTGAACCGCAGTCCCTGTTGATGTTTACTCCATCGGGGTCGTTGTGAATAACAGTACAGTCCACCCCGAGTTTCCTCAGCGCTGAAGGTCCTGTTAATGATGCCGCCCCGTTACCGCAGTCAACTGCCGCCTTTATCCCATCAAGACGGGTATCAACGGTAGTAAGCGTATAGCTTACATAATCATCGACCGCTGTATCAATCCTTGAAACAGTGCCTATCCCTTCCCCACTCGGCAAGTCGAGAATATGGAGTGTTCCCCTTGCAATAGCCTCGATTTTGTCCTCAATCTCATCGGGAAGCTTGTAGCCGTTTGCATTGAAAAGCTTTATCCCGTTATACTCCATAGGGTTGTGGGAAGCTGAAATCATAGCCGATGCCGTTGCTTTGTACTCTCTTGTAAGATAAGCAAGTGCTGGAGTCGGTATAACACCGACCTGAATTACATCAGCACCAATTGCAGTAAAACCCGCAGTGAGCGCCGCTTCAATCATATCGCCTGAAATTCTGGTATCTCTTCCGATTAAAATGCGTGGGCGTATATTCCCTTCGGTTAAAACAGTGGCTGCAGCCCTCCCGATTTTAAAACAAAGTTCTGCTGTAAGCTCGGTACCTGCCACACCTCTGACACCATCGGTTCCAAAAAGTCTTGCCATAAATTCACCTTTCTGCTGTAAATAAGCTTTTATTTTTATTTTTTCCAACCCTTATGATATTAACACAAAAAAACTCAAAAATCAAATAATAATTAAAGAAAAAATAAAAATATTTAATATTTTCCGCAATTTTAACATAATTTTCCACATAAAAAGCACATCTTATACGAAATGGACAAAGATGTGCTTTAAATATTAATTAAGCAGATAAATAAAAAGATTAAGGTACGCCGCAAAAGTCACCCACAAAAAATAAGGAATCAAAAGATATCCCGCAAGCCTTGAAATTTTCCTGAAATCAAAAAATGTAACAATAATCAGTACCCACAAAAGCAACAGCCAGATAAAGCTCAGAAGATATCTTTCCATATTAAAGAAAATGATGCTCCAGAAAAAGTTCACGGCAAGCTGAAGCGCGTAAACAAACAAAGCCTTTTTCTTCTCGGTATCCTTTGGCGAAAGCGATACAAAATAGGAAGCAAGCCCCATAAGAAGAAAAAGTATCGTCCACACCACAGGAAAAACCCAGCCGGGTGGGGACAATGGTGGTTTATTAAGATTTTCAAAGGTTTCCATACTTCCCATCGTCAGAAATCCCGAAACCCCACCCACAAGCAGTGGAATTGCAAGTGACAAAATCAATCGTTTCCATTTAATTTTCAAAGAAATCACCTCACAATATTTTATGAGTCAAAACTTTGATTTATTCAAAATAAAAAAGCCCCTGCAATGCAGAGGCTTCTAATCAACTTATTAGTAGCAAAGTTTTTCAGCGATTTCGAAAAGTTCCATATCAATGCTCTTTTTCATAGCGAGAGCTTCCTTGATATCGAGGTCGATAATCTTGGAATCTTTAAGAGCAACAACGCGGTTACCGATTCCCTTTTCGAGGAGCTTAACAGCATGATAACCCATCTGACTGGGAATTACGCGATCTTTAACAGTGGGGTTACCGCCACGCTGAATGTGACCGAGGATAGTTTCACGGGTTTCAATACCTGTTTCAGCCTCAATTTTCTGAGCAAGTTCTCTTGAATGGCCAATACCTTCAGCAACAACAACGATAAAGTGGTTTTTGCCGAGAGCTTTTGCTTTTTCGATTTTAGCAATAACACCTTCAAAGTCAGCTTCAACTTCGGGAACGAGGATAGCGGTAGCACCACAGGCAATACCGATGTTAAGTGCGATATGACCTGCATTTCTGCCCATAACTTCAACAACACTGCATCTGTCATGGGAAAGAATTGTGTCGCTTAAGCAGTCAACCATTTTAAGAGCTGTGTTCATAGCTGTATCGTAACCGATTGTGTACTCAGAACAAGCGATATCGTTATCAATAGTAGCAGGGATGCCTACGCAAGGAATGCCGAGGGAAGTAAGGTCGCCGGCACCTCTGAAAGAGCCGTCACCGCCGATAACAACCAAGCCTTCGATACCCGCTTTAATGCAAGTTTCTTTAGCTTTTTCAACGCCTGCCATTTCTCTGAATTCTTTACAACGGGCAGTATAAAGCATTGTACCTGCACGATGGATAATATCAGAAACATTATTCATATTCATTTCAACAAGGTCGCCATTGATAAGGCCGTTATAACCTCTTACAACACCGATAACCTTCATTCCGCATTCAATACCTGTACGCACAACGCTTCTTATAGCGGCGTTCATACCGGGAGCATCGCCGCCACTTGTTAAAATACCAATAGTTTTCATATTTATAACTCCTTTAAAAAATCAACTACTCTTATTTTAATACTTTTTTTGAAACTGTCAAGAGATTTTGACAAAAAATCTACAATCCTAAAAGTTTTATAAAATCTTCGTTAAGGTTTTCTTCTCTTTTTCTTGCAGAAACTTCATCTTTTTCCTTGACAAAATAGTAAATCTTAATCTTAGGCTCAGTACCCGAAGGTCTTATAACAGCCATATTTTTATCCTCAAGCTTGAATGTTAAAACATTCGAAGCAGGAAGTGTTATAGGAGTAGTTTTACCGGTGACACAATCTTTCGATATGCGTTTATTGTAGTCATCAAAGCCTGAAACCCTTGTTTCGCCCACTTTTTCGGGGGGATTTCCGGAAAGGGATTTCATAATGTTTGCCATATTTTCCATACCCTTTGCACCCTCAAAAGCAAAGCTTTTTTGTGTACAAAGATAGTATCCGTATTTTTCATAAAGAGAATTCAATACTTCAACTAAGTTTTTGCCCTCGGACGCATAAAATGCAGCCATTTCGCAGATAAGCATCGAAGCCACAACAGCATCCTTGTCACGGACATAGGTGCCTGCTAAGTATCCGTAGCTTTCTTCAAAGCCTAAGATATATCGGTCTTCTTCACCTTTTCTCTCAAGGTTTCCGATAAGGTCACCGATGTATTTGAAACCTGTAAGCACATCGAAAACTTCAACGCCATATTCGTTTGCAATGTCGTTGATAAGGCTTGTGGTTACAATTGTTTTAACAACAATCGGGTTTTCGGGCATAGTGCCTTTTTTAATTCTCTGAGAAGCAATGTAGTTAAGAAGCAGACAACCCACTTCGTTACCTGTAAGAAGTCTGTAATCACCATTGTAAGGTACTGCAATTCCCACGCGGTCACAGTCGGGGTCAGTTGCCAAAAGCAAATCGGAATTTGTCTTTTTGCACATTTCAAGTCCGAGTTTCAATGCTTCTTTGATTTCAGGGTTGGGATAAGGACAGGTTGTAAAGTTTCCGTCAGGGTTTTCCTGCTCAAGAACAATATTTACTTCCTTGATACCAATTCTCTTCAAAATCTCACGGACAGGTTTGTTTCCCGTTCCGTTCAAAGGTGTATATGTGAGTTTAAAGTTACTCTTTGCCGCAATATCGGGGTTGATGGACTGAGAAAGCACATTCTTATAGTAGCTTTCGTAAACCTCGTCACCGATATAACAAATCATATTCTCTTCAACTGCCTTGTCAAAGTCGCAGACCTTAACATCGTCAAATTCGTTTACGGCCTTAATCTCAGCGAGTACTGCATCAGCCATCTCGTTTGCAAGCTGACAGCCGTCAGCACCATACGCCTTGTAGCCGTTATACTTTGCAGGGTTGTGAGAAGCAGTAACCATAATGCCCATCTGACATTTAAGTTCTCTGACTGCAAAAGAAAGACAAGGTGTTGGCATAAGTTCAGGATAAATGTAAGCCTTGATACCATTAGCCGCTAAAACTCTTGCTGCCTCTTTTGCAAAAAGGTCGGATTTGATTCTGCTGTCATAACTTATTGCAACAGAACCTTCCTTCATAAAATTCGCAATCCCCTGAGTCGCTTTTCTTACAGTGTAGATGTTCATTCGGTTGGTGCCTGCACCAATGACTCCTCTGAGTCCTCCTGTACCGAATTCAAGTTCAGTATAAAAGCGGTCATATATCTCATCTTCTTCTGTTTTAATACTTTTGAGTTCTTCCAAAAGGTCTTTGTCTTCCAAATCCTTTGAAATCCATTCATTATATTTTTTATTCATATGATCGCTTCCTTTCGTAGGGAAATATATTTAATTAATATTGCCCCGAAAACTCGGGGCAAACAACTAACCTAATACAGACAAAAGTACACCTGCTGCAACAGCAGAACCGATAACACCTGCAACGTTGGGACCCATAGCATGCATCAGAAGGAAGTTCGTGGGATCTGTTTCAGAACCAACCTTCTGGGAAACACGGGCAGCCATAGGAACTGCAGATACACCAGCAGAACCGATAAGGGGGTTAACCTTACCACCCGTAACGATGTACATAAGTTTACCAAAGAGTGTACCGCCTGCTGTACCAAGACAGAAAGCAGCAAGACCTAACGCTACAATCAAAAGTGTTTTTGCAGTAAGGAAATATTCTGCAGTAGCGGTAGCACCAACTGTTACACCGAGGCAGATTGTGATAATATTCATAAGCTCATTCTGAGCGGTTTTCACAAGTCTGTCAACAACGCCACTTTCCTTCATAAGGTTACCGAGCATAAGCATACCAACCAAGGGTGCCGCATCGGGAACGAGGAAAGAAACGAGCAAAGTTACAATAAAGGGGAAAAGGAGTTTTTCAATTCTTGAAACGGGACGAAGCTGTGCCATAACAACTGAGCGTTCCTTTTTGGTGGTAAGAAGCTTCATAATTGGGGGCTGAATTACAGGAACAAGTGCCATATACGAATAAGCCGCAACCGCAATTGAACCTAAAAGCTCGGGAGCCAGTGATTTAGCTACAAGGATAGCTGTAGGTCCGTCAGCACCACCGATGATACCGATACCACCTGCCTGTTCGGGTGTAAACATACCTGTTGCCAGAGCGCCAAAGAATGCACCGAAGATACCAAGCTGTGCAGCAGCACCGAGCAAGAAACTCTTGGGGTTTGCAATCAAAGGACCGAAGTCTGTCATAGTACCGATTCCAAGGAAGATAAGCGGAGGATAAATACCAAGCTTAACGCCAAGGTAAAGGATATCAAGAAGTCCACCATCATGTAGAACCATACCATAGTCTACAGCTTTTCCGACATACCATTCCATATGGAAAATCCCTGTACCGGGAATATTAGTTAAAAGCATACCGAATGCGATTGGCAATAAAAGCAAGGGCTCATAACCTTTTGCAATAGCAAGGTAAGAAAGGAAACATGCAATTGCAATCATCAAAAGCTGTGTCCAATGGACGGTAGTAAATCCTGAAACCGCAATAAGGTCTTTAACGGTAGTAGTAATTGTTTCTAACATTTTGTCATTTTCCTTTCATTAAAACTCACGGATATTTTCTAAGATACCGGATTTTCTCCAGCCACCGATAGCTTTTCTTGTTCTCTTGATGCTCTTGATTACAAAAGAGCCTGTATTGCCTTCTTCAGTGAGGATAGCACTGATAGCACCTGTGATAGCAGCAACCACTTCATCGGAAAGTCCTGCATCTGCAACCACTTTAACCATTTTAGGTGCTTCCTTTTTAGGTTCTTTTGGTGTCTTTTCCTTTTTGGGAGCACCACTTGCTTTTCCTGCAATCATACCAAATATAGAAAAAACGATTACAAGTGCAATAAGTGCCACAAACACCACAAGCATACCTGTAATGAGCAAAGCAGTTGCCTGCCCCCAGTCAACATTACTTAATTTTTCAAGCCAAGCGTTCATATTAAAAACTCCTTTTATTATGTTCTTATGTTATTTGCCCTCCGCTACCGCATAGAAATTAGTTTCCCACGCAGGTAAGTACGGATGATGGCGTAGATAAATATGGTAATCAGGTTCAATTTCACAAAGTGCAAGCGGTAATGAAAACAAATCCTCATTTCTATGATACCCCGAAAACTGGAGTTTAGGTTTTTTTGTTCTCAAAGTTTCTTTTGCACCCATAATTGCCCTGAGTTCTGCACCCTCAACATCCATTTTTATAAAGGTAACACATTTACCTTCAGTAACACTGTCTATCGAGCGTACTTTTACTGAAACTTTTCCACTTTCCGAAAGATAGGAATTTCTCCCTGCTCTGTTGTCGAAGGAAAGCTCGGTATCGCTGTCCCAGATTCCCTCGTTTAACAAAAGCATATCGTTCCAGTCTTTCTCAAGCGCTTTGTTATGAAGCTTTCTGAAGTTTTTACTATCGGGTTCAAGTACCGTTACAGAACCGTAACTGCCACCCGTAACACCTAAAAACTCCTCAACTGTATCACCATCATAACCACCAAGGTCGAGATAATGTTCAGTAGCTGAAAGCTTTATGATATTTTCAAAAACTTCCGTTTTCGGCGTTTCGATTTCCTTTAATAAATCAATTTTGCCCGAAAGCTTGAAATTCAAAACATTCTGAAAAACCTTTTTTGAAGTTTTGTCAGCAAGCATGGAATAAACCTTAAAAAGCTCGTTCTTGTGCTCCTCAAAATACTCCTCATCAAAAAGCCCTTCCCCGAAAACGGGAACATCGGGTGCTATCACCTCGTGGCGTTTATGAATGGAATATATTTTATGGAGCAAATCGGGTAAAAATGCAGCAAAACAAAGTAAAATCACAAAATCATCAAATTCTTCTTCGATTTCGATTAATTTTTTCACCTTGAAGCCTTCAAAAGAATGCCCTCTTACAAACTCATCACTTGCAAAAATCCCTGAGATTTTTATCCCGTGACTGCGGCATACATTCATTATTTTTAAAGCGCCGTCACCCATGCCGTACAATATGATGGGACGGGTTTCTTTTTTTAACCTTTTCCATACGGATTCTTCTATTTTAAAATCGAACAACCCCAAACTCCCCCATATTAAATAATGGTAATATTATACCTTAAAAAATTCCTTTTGTCCATAGTTTTTTAAAGTTTTTTTGACAACTGAACTTTTATTGGATATAATAGATATCGAAACTTAAAATGAAAGGAATTTTTCTGTGAAATATTTAAACCAACTGGCTGTAATTTTTGTTATCTGCCTTGCAGGTCAGTTTATAGCTGAACTTCTCCCATTCCCTTTCCCGGGAAGTGTCTTAGCACTTATTATCCTTCTTATTCTGTTACTTACAAAACTCTTAAAACCACATTCAATCAAAGAAGTTTCGGAGTTTCTTTTAAACAATATGGCGTTTTTCTTCGTACCCTCAGGTGTGGCACTTATTGAACAGTACACAAACATAAAGGGTCATGTTCTTACCATCTTCCTTATTTGTATTGTTACTACCATTTTAACCTTTGTTGTCACCGCGTATGCCGTAATCGGTACAATGAAGCTCACCGATAAAATAAGGAGGAAAAAAAATGACTGACATAATCAATAGCCTTCTGGAAAACAGCCTTTTTGGAATTGCTTTGTCGGTAGGTACTTACTATATAGGAACTTTCATAAGAAATAAACTTAAAAACCCGATTTTCAACCCTCTTCTTATCGCGACTATAATTATAATCACACTGTTAAAGGTATTTGACATTCCTCTTGAGTATTATAAAAACGGTGGGGACATAATACTGCTTTTCTTGACCCCTGCCACCGCAGTACTTGCTTATTCTATTTATAATCAGTTCGAACTGCTCAAAAAATACTGGTTACCCGTAACTGTCGGAGCCTGTGTCGGTGCCGCAACCTCGATAGGAAGTATTCTGTTACTTACAAGGCTCTTCAACTTAAACGAACTTCTGACAGCTTCCCTTCTCCCCAAATCGGTAACAACTGCAATCGCTGTGGAGCTTTCCACAATGCTTGGCGGTAACTCCTCAATCACCGTCATCTGCGTTGTTATAACAGGTGTTTTCGGTGCAGCGTTTGCCCCGACTATGGCAAAAATATTCGGAGTTAAAAACAAAGTAGCCCTCGGTGTTGCCATCGGTGCTTCAAGCCATGCCGCAGGCACAAGCAGAGCCGTTGAGCTCGGCGAAACCGAAGGTGCCATGAGTGGCATCGCCATCGGTGTCACAGGCATCGCCACCGTAATAATCGCATTGTTTTTGTAAAAAATGAACACACGGAAAAATATAAGATTAAAAAAATATGATATTCCCAATATTATCGGAAAATTCAAGGCTGGTGTCACCAGAACC
The DNA here is from genome assembly GCA_045615345.1 of Fumia sp. GTDB lineage: Bacteria > Bacillota > Clostridia > Oscillospirales > Ruminococcaceae > Fumia. The sequence continues at coordinate 81,236 of JAZLER010000033.1, forward strand.
GTAGAGAATGCATTTATGCATTCCACAACAAAAAAATCAATCTGGCAACCTCGGTTTCACAACCACATAATCCGTGACGAAGAAGATTACAACAAAATATGGAATTACATCGACACCAACGCATTAAAATGGGACGAAGATATTTATAACAAATAAAAGCAGTGGAAATAATTCCACTGCTTTTTTCGATATGTAATCTATGATTATTCGATATTTTTACTTTGTAAAATCGATATATTCTTTCGGGTCGATGTGGGAATCAACCCCTACAAAATTCGATATGTGATAAATCACGCAATTATTCCTCATTCAAAGCTCTTAAGGCTTCTTTGATATCTCTTACGCCGACAAGCTTTATATCAAACTTTTCGGTGATTTTTTCAAGGGAGGATTTTGGTAAGATGCACTTTTTAAAGCCCATTCTGACTCCTTCTCTTATCCTTTCCTCAACCCTGGTAACACCTCTTACCTCGCCACCGAGGCCAAGCTCGCCTATTGCGAAAGTATCGGGTGATACAGGCTTGTCCCTTAAACCCGAAACCATCGCCAGTGCTATCGGCAAATCGGCGGCAGGTTCATCGAGTTTAAGCCCTCCGACTACATTTATGTAAGCATCTAAGCTTCCGAAAAAGTACCCTGCTCTCTTTTCAAGAACAGCAATAATCAAAGACATTCTGTTGTAATCAAAGCCCGTTGCCATACGCCTCGGAGCAGGAAAACCTGTCTTTGTGATAAGCGCCTGAACTTCAGCAAGCACAGGTCTGCTTCCTTCGAGTACCGAAACAACACAGCTTCCCGAAACGCCCTCAGGTCTTTCTGCCAAAAGCATCGCAGAGGGGTTTTGCACCTCGACAAGTCCTTTGTCACGCATCTCAAAAACTGCAATTTCATTGGTCGCACCATAACGGTTTTTGACAGCCCTTAAAATTCTGTAACTGTAATGCTCGTCCCCCTCAAAGAAGAAAACGGCATCCACGATATGTTCAAGCACTCTCGGCCCCGCTAAGTTACCATCCTTTGTAACATGGCCGACTAAAATAATAGAAATATCGTTTTCTTTTGCAACACCTAAAAGCGCATTGGTGCATTCCCTGACCTGACTCACACTGCCTGCCGAGGAAGCAACCCCCTCGAGCACCATAGTCTGGATAGAGTCGATTATAACGACATCGGGGTTTTCACTTTGTATCGTTGCAATAATTGTATTAAGGTCGTTATGCGAGAGAATAAAAAGGTTTTCGGCATTGACAGAAAGCCTTGTCGCACGCAGTTTAATCTGTTTTGCAGATTCTTCGCCCGACACATACAAAACCTTTAAATTTTTACCTAAGGACTCCGAAACCTGAAGTAAAAGAGTGGATTTACCGATACCGGGGTCACCGCCTAAAAGGAGGAGCGAACCGCGTACCAATCCCCCACCAAGTACTCTGTCAAGCTCCGGCATACCCGTTAAATATCTTATATCATCTTCCGAATAAATATCGCTTATATGAGAAACCGAAAGAGCTTTTTTATTCTGCACTTTAGGATTTGGGTTCGCCGCCTGAGTCACAAGTTCAAAGGAATCAAACTCCGAACAGGACGGACATTTTCCAAACCATTTAACTGTTTCATAACCGCACTCACGGCAGACATAAACATCCTTTGTTTTAGCCATACTGTTCCTCCTCTTCAAATTCCTGAAGTTTTTTCACAAGTCCGCTGTAAATAACGAACGCCACCTTGTTCTGATAATCCTCCGAAACAAGGTTTTTACATTCCTCATAATTGGATATAAACCCACATTCAATAAGCACAATGGGATTTTCACTTTTATAAAGCAAAAATAAATCCTTAGTACCTTTTTTTATCTCTCTTTTATTGTCTTTTTGCAAAAGGAATGCAAATTCTTCCTGAAGCGACCCGGCAATCTCACGGCTCAAGGGGTTGTTAACACCGTAAAACATCTGGGCACCGTGATATTTTTCCTGCTCAAACTTATTCTGGTGTATCGACAAAACAACCGCATCGGGATTTTTATTTATAATTTTAAGTCGGTTTTTCATATCCGACTTTTTCTGTTTTAAAACACCTGTTAACCCCTCATCGTGAATTGACTCGTCACTTTCTCTTGTCATAATTACCTCAAAACCCGCAATCTCCAAAAGATTGCGAAGTTTTAATGAAATCGCAAGATTTATATCCTTTTCGATGACACCGTCTTTGCCGACTGCACCACCGTCCATACCACCATGTCCGGGGTCAATAATGATTTTATTTACACCCGTTACCTTTGTATCGGCTGGAAAAGAGTTTTTAACACTTCCCATAAGTACAAAAATAAGAACAACCGACAAAAGAAGTCCCGAAACCACAAAAAGACTTTTTATCTTCAAAACAATCACCCATAAACAAGATATTCTGTTTATGAGATTAATATGTTACTGTTTGTAAACCATTCTTTCTTTTATTGAAATATGTCTTATTCCGAGTTCATAGCCAAAACCGCAGAACAAAAGATAAACAAACGGCATCAGCACTGTAATGATGTACTCAAATACCGAAATTTCAAGGTCTGCATTCACAAGTTTCATAAACCCGTAAAGCGGTGCGTTTATAATCCTGAACGCACGCAGAAACTCAAAATCAAAAACTCCGAAAACAGAAAGTGCTAAAACTATATCCAGAACAACATAAAAAATCATAACAAAAGCGCCTACTTTAAAGCCTTTGTATTTTTCTTTTTCCATATGGCCAAACTGGATGTAGTTTGCTTCCTTGTCGCCCTGGTTCCACAAAAAATTATAAAGCATACTGCCGTTTATAAGAAGATTCATAATCCCCATCAGCAAAAAGGAAAAATTTGTGTCGCCAAGCAGAAACTTAAAGGCGTAACATATCATCATCGAACAAAAGGTAGCCATTAAAAGCATAAGGTAACACATACCGACAAGGTGACCTTTTGAATATTTGAATTTTCCTATCTGTTTGCCCATTTTATTCGATGTCCTTTCTTATGATAGTACCCGACACAACGGGATTTTCAAGCGGAAAACTGAATTTCATATGTGCGTGTCGTGTATCGTCTATTGCCTCGCCAATCTCGTTATACATTTCATTTATAACAAATGAAACAGGGCGTTTTTTAGGTTCTGAAATCTCCACTGTGTCCCCTTTGAAAAACTTGTTTTTCTGGGTACAGTAAGCAACCCCGTCTTTCCAGTAATCAACAACTGCAACAATATCACAGTTTCTGATATATCCGCCTGTGTCATATCTCTGTCCCTGCTCAGGTCTGCCGAAATAAAAACCTGTTGTGTAATCTCTATGGCTCACTTTACGCACTTCGTCCATAAGCCAAGGCTCAAGCGACCAGTTTTCAGGGTTTTCAAGATAACTGTCAACAGCAATTCTGTACGCATTTGTGACAGTTGAAACATAGTAGGAGGATTTTGCCCTGCCCTCAATTTTAAGGGAGGTAACCCCTGCCTCGATAACCTTATCAATATACTCTAAAACACAAAGATCTTTTGCATTCAAAATATATGTGCCGTCCTCATTTTCCATAATCGGCATCGGCTGGTCAAGGCGTTTTTCCTCAACAAGATAATAACCCCATCTGCAGGGCTGAGCACATTCGCCCCTGTTTGCATCACGATGCACCATATAGTTGGAAAGCAAACATCTGCCCGAAAAGGACATACACATAGCCCCGTGGACAAACACTTCAATATCAAGCTCAGGAGGAGTATTTTTTCTGATATATCTTATATCTTCAAGCGACAACTCACGCGCTAAAACCACGCGTTTTGCACCCATATTATAAAACTCTGTCGCGGTAACAGCATTTACAATTCCTGCCTGAGTGGAAATATGAATTTCCACAGATGGAGTATATTTTTTTACCATAGCAAGCACACCGATGTCACTGACAATAAATGCATCAACACCGCATCTTTCAGCCATTTGAAGGAAAGCACCAATTCGTTCCATTTCCTCATTTGTAGGCAATATATTACATGTAAGGTATACTTTCACATCGCGTTCGTGAGCATACTTAACAGCTTCTTTGAGTTCTTCTTCACCGAAATTTGCAGAAGCCGCCCTCATACCATACTCAGTACTGCCTAAGTAAACAGCATCAGCGCCGTATCTTATTGCAGCATACAGTCTTTCCATATCACCGACAGGTGCCAGCACCTCAGGTTTTCTTAACATTTTCAGTCCTCCGATTTAAAGATAACCCATCCTCCTTGGAGGATGGGATTATTTTAGTTTCCTCTTAAGCCTGCTTTTCTTACATTAGCGTTATGTTCTTCAAAAGTTTTTGCATAATAGAATTCACCGTTACGCAAATTGGTACAGAAGAAATAATAAGGTGTATCCTCGGGATACAAAACCGCTAAAATAGCATCAATACCGGGGTTATTGATAGGTCCGGGAGGGAGTCCCAAGCCTACATAAGTATTGTACGCATCAGCTACATCCTGAGGTCCATTGTTACCCGAAACCTGTTCAATAGCATAGTTTCTTGTGGGGTCAGCTTCAAGTCTTGCAAAAGCAGAAGGAGAATTAAGCCTGTTAAGATAAACAGAAGCAACCTTTTTCATCTCCTTCACATTCGGAGCTTCACCCTGAACAATGGATGCAATGGTTATAAGCTCATGGAGATCCATTTTCTGACGGGTCATCTCAGCCTTAATCTCGTCAGTGATTTTTTTATCAAAATTTGAAAGCATCTTTACAATAACATTAAGCGGAGTATCCTTTTTGTAAAACTCATAAGTATCGGGGAAAAGATAACCTTCCATCTTATAAAAGACCTTGCCGTTTGTGGGGATTCTGTCCTCAAAATCAAATCCAAAATCGGTAGAATTCACAGTTTTCATAAAGTCAACCGCGTTGCAGACACCCTTTTCCTGCAAAAGGTTCGCCATCTTGTAAAGAGTGTAACCCTCAGGAATTGTAACAGTAACAGTATCACGGGATTTGGATTTCTGCAAAGTACGCATAATAGTTGTGTAACCCATATTTCTGTTGACAATATGGTCACCCGGAGTATATTTTCCGTCATGGTTTTCAAACCTTGAAATATAAGTAAAAAGTCCGGGGTACTTTATAAGTCCTTCTTTTTTAAGGATTTTTGCAATCTTTTTGGTGCCTGCCCCCTCGGGGATAGTAACCTCAACAGCCACATCAGGTTTGGCAATAGCAATAATATCATTTAAAGCACTTACTGTAAAAGCAGAAATAACAACACAGATTAAAAGGACAACGCAAACATAGATAAGCGAATGAAGCTTACCCTCAAATAAAACTTTAACCTTTTTCTTTGCATTCTTTTCTTCCTCTGCTTCAGCCACAGAGTTAAACGGAAGCGTTTTGTCGGTACTTTCCGCTTTCCTTACAACAAAGTTAAATATATCTTTGTTCTTATCGTCCATTTTTCTGCTCCTTATTTTTAATTAAAGCGCTTTACAAATTTTTCAGTAACAAGTATATCTACCATTTTATCATATTTTCCGTGAGGTATCAACGATTTCAGACAAATATTATAACAAACTCCTATATTTTTCCCCTTAAAATTCGCTAAAAACCTGTCATAATAGCCTTTTCCGTACCCTAAACGGTATCCTTGTAAATCAAAACCAAGTCCCGGAAGTATGCACACAGCATTCTTAAATTCAGTAACTTCCTCACAGTTTTCAGGTTCCAAAACCCCGAAAGCTCCGGGTTTCAGATCCGACAATGAAGTGATTTTGTAAAATTTCATATCAATTTTCCCGTCAACGCATTTTGGCACTAAAACGGTTTTCCCGTCAAGCAAAGCCCCCTCGATAAGTGCTTTTGTATCCACCTCAATATCAGTCGATACATAAGTTAAAAGCATCTTTGCATTCTTGTATTCGGGAAGAGAAACCACTCGGTTTAAAATCTCAAAATCCTTGCTTGCCTTTTCCTGTTTTGACATTTCAAGGCGGTATTTTTTAAATTCTTTTCTTAAGTTGTTCTTTTCTGCCCTTATATCTACTCTCGCCATTGAACCCCTGCTTTCAAGTGATCAGCGGCAGATTTATCTGTAAATGCTTCAGCCATCATAAACGCAAACTGAAAAGCTGTCCCCGCACCTTTGGAAGTTATGATATTTCCATCTCTTACCGCAGGCAAATCGGTATAAATTGCCTTACCAAGCTCATTCTCAAATCCGGGGAAACAAACAGCTTTTTTACCGTCCAAAAGTCCTCTGTGACCTAAGATAGAGGGTGCCGCACAGATAGCACCGATAATTTTATCGTTACCGATGCAGTAGTCAATGGCACTCTGCACATCCGCACTCTGTTCAAGGTTCAAAGTACCCGGCATACCGCCCGGCAGAACAATTCCGTCAATTTTATTAAAATTCACTTCTTCGGGAAGAATATCGCAGACAACTGTTATCCCGTGAGCACCTTTTACCATTCTTGAGGGAATGCCGACAGTCTGTACTTCAAGCTCACAGCGTCTTAACATATCAACCTGTGTGAGCGCTTCTACTTCTTCAAATCCGTTCGCCAAAAATACATATATCATTTCAAATCCTCCAAAACAACTCTGAACTTTTCGAGTAAAAAGTCGGGATGATACGAAAGTTTTGCCTTTCTCAGGCCCTCACTTCCGACATCCTCTTCCCTGTTTATAAATTTATATCCTTCGGTTTCATTTTTTACAAAGAGCTGGTTTATCGCAGGGTACGCCCCCTGTACATCAGCGTACGCCTTTTCAAAATGAATGGCAAAAGTAGAGTTTCCTACATCCTCGCCTATTGTATAAGCGACAACCTTTCCTTCCTGCCTTAAAACTCCACCCTTTAAGCCAAGCTCAAAAAAGTGCTTTAATGTTTTTATTGCGGCACAGCCTTCATCCGATTTCGACTCATCGCCCTGACAGTTATTACTTTTACACCAATTAGAAAGCAACTTTTCGCACTCTTTTATATTCTCTTTTGTGATGGGCTCATAGCTCCATTCTTTTTCCATAAAACGGTTTATATGGTTTCTTTTTGCGTGATATTTTTTTCCCTTAAGCTCTGCTAAGTCGGTCTGTCGGTAAACATATTCCGCTCCGTCACGACTTCCTTTGAACTCAAGATTTTCGCCGAAAATATCAATGAATTTTTGCTTGTCTTCTTCTAAAATTCCGTGAAATCTCGGTGTAAAGGAATTTTCTTTACAGTACTCAATTGCCCTGTTTATCGCGTTTTTGAAGTCGCCGTCACCCATCGGACATAAAAATGAATAATTATCGCCGATTTTTGTTTTTATAAAAAGCATATTATCCATTTCGCAGACTTCCGTGGGGTATGCATGGTTCCAGGTATAGTTTACAGCGAAACTGTAAGTCGCAGCCCCCGAGTTCCTTTTTTTATAATATGAAGTTATCCAATCCTTGTCGTCAAGTGTTATGGGATTGAATTTTAACATTAAATTACCTCCATAATTTTCCTTGTTACTTCTTCAAGAGGCAACGGATTTTCGCCATCGTCACAGGAAATAACAGCCCAGTTTCTCTTTTTCGCAGCATATGAAGCCGTCTTCTGACAGTTTTCAAGATATGCTCTGTCCTTTTCGTGAATATCCTTTTTACTTTCGTCATATCCGTAACGGCTTTCAATAAGCTTGTCTGCAACCTTACGGCTCATATTGAGAAAAATCACCTTATCGGGTTTTGGGAGATTAAGCTTGCCATACTCAAAATCATCAAGCCAGTCAAGATAGTTGTCCCATTCACTTTCAGGCAATTTCACCATCTGGTGAATAGCGTTGGAACTTACATATCTTGTTGCTAAAATAGTATACCCCTCAAGATACTTATCTTCCCAGAATTTTTTAAAACTTGCGTATCTGTCAACGGCATAGAAAGTTCCTGCCGCATAAGCATTTACGCCATCGGGAGAGGAAGAAAACTCCCCACCTAAGTACATCTTTACAAGTGCCGAGGACGGTTCTTTATAATCGGGAAAAGAGATAAGCAAAACCTTTTCCCCTCTTTTTTTAAGCTCTTCTATTACGCGCTCGCTCTGGGTCGATTTTCCGCTTCCGTCAAGCCCGTCAATAACTATAAGCTTGCCCATTTATTCGTCCTCCCCGAACAAAATAAGTTCTTTTGCATAAGGCAAAGTCTTGACCCAATCACAGAAAACGTGCCATTCGGAAAGCTTGTGGGATTTTCTTGCCCTGTACATATTAACAAGGTTTTCGTAGTTAAAGGTACAGGTTCTCATCTGGTTATAACTTGAAGGCAAGAACTGAATCATATCATTCCAGTAAGCTTTATCCTTTGTTTCGAGGTATTTGCCTCTCAAAACTTCAAGGTAATCGATGATTTTATCGAATTCCTTTAAGGTTTCATCTGTCATTTTGTCACAGCTGAAATCCGCTCTCTCAAAAGTTTTTGAATGAATTTTGTGCATAGTACTTGTGGAGTTTGCAACAGTACCCACTTTATAGGTATCGTACTCCTTCCACCAGTAAAGAGGAGCTGTAATGTCGACAGACACAAAAATCTGTCTTATAAATTTTCTGTGGTCACTTCCTGAAATGCAAAGGCGTCTTGCTAAGTCAAGGTCATTTGCGCCGAGCACAAAATTCCCCTGCTCATCATAATAGCTGTCACCTTTTGCCCAGCTGTTCATAGGGTTTCTTGCCCCACGCATTGCATTTTCAAAGTTCATAACCGATGTTTTTTCGAGTAAAATCATTTATACGCACCCCTTATCTGCCAATTTTAGTCATATATAAATTAATTATAACATATTATAACAGAATTTACAATTAAAAAATAAAATAAAAAACTATTGACAACAAAGATACTTTTATGTATAATAATAAGGCTACAAATTGATACGCTGTTATGGCTCAGCAGGCAGAGCACGTCCTTGGTAAGGACGAGGTCACCGGTTCGAATCCGGTTAACAGCTCCAAAAAGAACGAAGTTTTCACTTCGTTCTTTTTATTTTTACACATAATTCCCTCTTTTTATCAGATACTACCCCTGAGGTGGTTTTGATGAAAGAAAGAAAAAATGTAAAAGAAAGCTTTAATAATATGTCGCAATACTCAAAAATATATCATTTCCCGTCAAAAAAGGAACGCCCGATTTCCAAAATCTATCCGATGATAGACACAGACCTTGCCCGTGATAACCTTGAAAACGATATCCCGGATGCCGATTTACAAGATTTGTAATCCTTAAAAGCCTGCCAAAATGTCAGGCTTTTTTCTTTTAAAAAACTCTTGCATTTTACTTTGAAGTGTGTTATATATAGAATGGGGTAAGGCGGAACCGACAAATCAGAACCCGTTTTTTACTTACTGTTTTTCATTGTTTCTTTGTTAAAATCCGCGTGAATACATCAAGTATTCACTGTGGTTTTGCCTCGAAACATTTAGAAAACAGAGTGTAAAAAATTCCCAGAACCTGAAATTACTGAAAATTTGTGATTTTTCAAGGCGGCAGGGCGAAGGAATACTCGTGTCTTTCAAGCCCGACAACGCAGAAAAAGCCGAATTTTGAATAATTTCAGGCGGGTTCGGATTTGTCGGTTACGCCTAGGTTGGAAAACACCCCCTTGGTCTTACGAAAGGAGAAATATTTATGCAAAACATCTTACAACTCATTCAAAGTATGATCTGGCTCCTTGCCGGCGTTGGTATTTTCATTGTCGGTATGAATTTCCTGGGTGACGCCCTTGAAAAGAGTGCTGGAAGCGGAATGAAAACACTTCTCGGAAAAATCAGCAACAATCGTTTTTCGGGCGTTGGTATCGGTGCAGGCGTTACAGCGATTATCCAGAGTTCATCTGCTACTTCGGTAATGGTAATCGGTCTTGTAAATGCCGGCGTTATGACACTGATGCAAGCAACTCCGATTATTATGGGTGCCAATATCGGTACTACCATCACAGGTGTGCTCGTTGCTCTGAAAAACGACTTCTTCAATATGATTATGTATCTCCTTGCTTTCGCAGGCGTTATGATGGGCTTTTTCAAACAGGAAAAGATAAAGCTCGCAGGAACACTCTGCTCAGGTCTTGGTCTTATATTTGTCGGTCTTAACATTATGAGCAGTGAGGAAGCTTTCGGCAGCCCGATGGTTGAAGAGATGTTTACAAATATTTTCACCGTTGTAAATCATCCTCTGCTCCTTATACTTATAGGTATTATCTTTACAGCACTTATCCAGAGTTCATCTGCCGCAACCGGTGTTGTTATCACAATGGTAGGTACAGGCATTATGCCGTTAAGCCTTGCGCTTTTCATCATTCTCGGTGCTAACATCGGTACCTGTGTAACCGCACTTTTAGCGTCAGTTGGCGCGAATGCAAACTCAAAACGAGTAGCATTTATCCACTTTACATTCAACACTATAGGTACTGTCCTGTTTGCAGCATTTATCTGGATTTTCAAAGAACCTATGATAAACTTTCTTGTTTCTGTTTTCCCGAATGACGACCCGATGTCACTCCAGATGAGAGTATCACTTTTCCATGTTATCTTCAATATGACTACAACTCTTATCCTTCTCCCCTTTGTAAAACAGCTTGTTAACTACTCGACACTCGTTATCAGGGACAAGAAAACAGACGAAGAAACCCGTTCACTTAAATTTGTCGATAACCGTCTTATCAACACTCCCCCTGTTGCTCTGATGCAGGTTCAGAAAGAAATGGACTATATGCTCGAGCTCGTTGAAGAAAATATCAGAAATTCCTTTATCGCTATGGAAACAGGCTCTTTAAAATATGCTGAGTCGGTTATGGAAAACGAAGCAATCGTAAACTTTACAAACAGTGCTCTTACAAAATTCTTAATCAAACTTTCATCCCATGTTGAAGCAAGCGATGAAAAGGTTATCGGTTCTTACTTCCATGTTCTCAATGACTTGGAGCGTATCGGTGACCATGCCGAAAACTTCCACAAGATAGGCGAAGAAATGATTAAAAAGGAAATCGTATTCTCAGACAGAGCAAAAGGCGATATCCTTAAGATGCGTACTGCCGTTCAGGATATGTTCGTTATCGCAAAAGACGCTTTTGAAAACCGCAACAGGGACAAGCTGTCAGAGCTTACTACCCTTGAAAACGAAGTGGACGAAATGAAGCGAAGCTACACTGCAGGTCACTTTGAACGCCTTGCAGAAGGTAACTGCAGTATGGATGTAAGCCCTTATTATTCTTCAACTGTTGCCGATCTTGAGCGTGTGGCTGACCACCTTGTAAACATCGGTTACAGTATCTTAAACCCCACAGGTTCCCAGAAAGAAGCTATTCAGTAAAACAAAAAGGACTTCCCCACGGAAGTCCTTTTTTATTTTCCTCTTGATTATTTTATTCTTTCGTGATAAAATAAAAAATGCCAAACAAACATGTATACAATGCAATAACATTTCCTTTTTGAAGGAAGTGGGTATCATTATGTTTGAAATAATTTTTTCAACTCATAATATCAGTACGAATTTGGTAAAAACACAAATTCCCATGCTGGTATTATGTGCGTTGCATTGTATATTTTACCTGTTTGTTTGGCGACAAAAGTGGGATTTGTGCTTTTTCGGTGCGATGACCACGGTTGTCGCACTTTTTTTATTTGAAAGGAGAAAGCACAATGCCTGACTACAAAACAATGTACTATAAACTCTTCAACGCAGTGAGCGATATCATAGAGGAGTTTAAAAAAGCCCAGCAAGACAGCGAAGAACTTTATCTCGACTCTTCCGAAGACGAGGAAGAAGATACAGAAGCATAAACCAAAAAGCACCGACAGAAAATGTCGGTGCTTTCTTATTTATAAAACTCTTTCTTCTGAATAAATATTATTCGTATTTTTTGATTTCGATGGGCATACCACCGTTAACTCTGGATTCTTCCAGTGCAAGTGACATATAATGGCTCTGTACAGATTTATCGATGGAAGTAAGTGCAGAACCTACGGGAACATCGTTCTGTACGAGTTCAAGGATATCCTTAACAAGGCGTTTGTCACCGCCACCGTGACCACTGAAGTCATCGGAGAGTGTATTAACATCAATGATTTCGGGTTCTTCGCCGAATTTCCAAGCAACGATTTTGTTGTTTGCTTCGCTTGCAAATGACATTTCGTTATTAGCTTCGATAGCGCCTTTAGTACCCATAATCTTGATAGCACGGCCTGTTTTGTTTGTGAAAGCACACATTGTGAAGTTGATTGTAACGCCATTTTCCATCTCAGCATTTACAACCTGATGGTCAACAACATTGTTGTCACAATGATATACACATCTGCCGTAAGGACCGGTCTTGATTGCTTCATAAACAGTTTCCTCTGTGGGATTGACAACAAGGATATCGGAAGGATAGGAAACACCATATCTGATACCTGTTTTTTCGCCTGTGATATAAACTTTTTCAGCATCGTAAGGGCAGTCGTCTTTAGCCTTACAGCCGTCAAGACAACGGAGTGCTGCACCTTCGGGTGCATTTTCTTTCTTAAAGAGAGAAAGCGAACCGAAAGAAGAAACGCGTTTGCATTTCTGACCTGTGAGCCATACAAAGATATCCATATCATGACAGCATTTCTGCAAAATCATGGGGCTTGACAAATCGGAGTTTCTCCAGTTACCACGAACGAAGCTGTGAGCCTGATGCCAGTAAGCAACATTTTCGATAGCCTGAATGGAAACGATGTCACCGATAAGACCGGAGTCGATAATTTCCTTGATTTTCTGGTAGAAAACTGTGTATCTCAGAACGTGGCAAACCACAACATGTCTGTTATATTTGTTAGCAGCATCTGCTACCATTTTACATTCAACAGGGTCGGGAGAGATAGGTTTTTCCAGGAGAAGGTGATAACCTTTTTCCAAAGCAGGGATAGCGTGTCCCATATGCTGACGGTCCTGAGTACAGATGAACATAACATCAGCAAGTCTGTCTTCCTTGAGCATTTCTTCAGCAGAGCTGTAGCAAGCCTCATCGGGAAGATTATAGAGTTTTTTCCATTTTTCAACTTTTTCGGGTACGATGTCTGCTACTGCAACGATTTCCATATCATCGGAAAGGAAAGGCTGACATTCAGAATAAACGCCACCACGGCTTCCGAGACCTACAACTGCAACTGTAACTTTGCGTTTCATATGTATTTTCCTCCTAAAGTGAATTTAAATTATAAAATTCCTATTCACATTATAAACTATTTGTGTTATAATTAAAATGTAAAAAAAAGGTTTATTATTGTATAAATGTTGTTTTTGAGGTGGTAAAAGTGCCAAATTTTATTAACGGAATTTATGAAAATCACCAAAATGTCAATCCGGTACTTGCAGTTTACCAGTGCGGTTGGCAAAAATCAGGGCCTAATCATTCGTCAGGTCCCGGTATCTGGTACCATTATTCTCTGCACTATGTGGTCAAGGGCAAAGGGCTTTTTATCCATGACGGCAAAGAATATGAAGTAAAAGCAGGTCAGTGTTTCGTGATACATCCTAACAAAACTGCTTTTTACAAGGCTGACGATGAAGACCCGTGGGAATACCGCTGGGTGAATTTCGCAGGAACTGAAGCGAGAAAACTTCTCGAAAAATCGGGAATTACCGACAAATGCCCCGTAACAAAATGCTCGAATGGTGAAGAAATCGAAAGATACCTCGACCTTTTGTACAGTATGTCAAACGAGGTCGGCAACAAAGAATACGCTATGACGGGATATCTTTACCTCGTTTTCGCGTATCTTGTCAAGGAAACAAGTACATGGGGCAAGCCTGCACAGGTTTATCTCGAAAACGCCGTTGAGTATATTGACGACCACTGTTGCTATAAAATCTCGGTTGAGGATGTCGCAAACAATGTCGGCATTGAGCGTTCATACCTTTACAGGATTTTCAAACGCGAAATGGGTTGCTCTGTTTCTGAGTATATTCAGCTCCGAAAGCTTGAGAATGCAAAGACCCTGCTTTTAAACACTAATATGTCCACTGCAGAAATTGCAAACTCGTTGAGTTTCGACTCCCCATCCCACTTCTCAAAATCCTTTAAAAACAATTTAGGCCTCAGCCCATCGGAATACAGAAAAGAGAATAAACGACTTAACAATTAAAAGGTTCGGGAAACGGCGCCTTCATTTAGGGAGAATTCGCCCCAATCATTACTTGTTTTGCGAACTAATATGTTAAAAGCCTATGGTATGCGTCAGCATTACCATAGGCTTTTGCCTTTTATTTCATCAAAAAAGTTAATGATTTGGGTGTTTTACAGTTTTGTAACGAATATATTTGCTTTGTATTGAAGTAGCAAAAACGCAGTAATACTTGATGTATTATAAGGTTTTGCTGCAATAATACGGAGCAAATATTCGTGAAAAACCGATTTCTCTCTAACTGAAGACGCCGAAACCCGAACCTTTTTACAATGTATCTTCTGTGTTCTTATAAACCACAAATTTGCAGAAAAGAAATTCTAAGATAAAATTTGAAAGCATTGTAACTGCTAAAACTATATACTCGTTTACACTGTTCCCCTCGGCAATATGACCAAGATATGTGGAAAGGGGCGTAAAGATAAGATAAAACCCGAAAACCTTTGCCATTGCCACAGGCACATTCGCCGCAGATTTGAAGGTATATTTTCTGTTAAAAGTAAAGTTCCACAGAACCGACAAAATCAAAGCAATAAGATATGCAGGCCAGTATTTCATCTTAAAAACTTCGTTTAAAAGCGTGAAAGATGCTACCTGAATAACCCCTGCCGAAATCGAAAACAGGGTGAATTTTATCATCTGAATAAGCGATTTATTTTCCACAATATCACTCTTTTACTGTTTTTCTTTGAGCAAGTCGCGGATTTCGGTTAAAAGCTCTGCTTCTGTGGGAGCAGGAGGTGCTTCTTCTGCAGGTGCCGGCTCTTCTTTTTTGCGGAGCTTGTCCCCTGCTTTTGTAATCATACGGATTGTAAAGAAGATAGAAAAAGCAATAATTAAAAAGTCTACAATATTCTGAATAAAGTTGCCGTACATAATTGCAACTTCGGGTTTAATAACAGCATCATTTTCCATAACAGCAGGACTTAAAACCCATTTGAGTGTCTTGAAGTCCATACCGGCTGTCAAAAATCCAAAGAAAGGCATAATAACATCGTTTACTAAAGATGTAACGATTTTGCCGAATGCACCGCCGACAATAACACCGTCTGCCATATCGATAACATTTCCTTTAAGTGCGAACGCTTTAAAATCTTTCCACATAACTAAAACTCCTTTATGTTTGATATTATCATTATACATTCCTTCGACAAAACTTGCAAGAGGTTTTTGAAAATAACAGGCATTTCGATTGCGATATTATTTTATTGACTTTTTCGGTTTAATAGAGTAAAATGGAAGATAAGAAAAAATATATTTTCAGGAGGAGAACAAAATGAAAAAAATCTTAAGTTTAGCCTTAGCACTCATTATGGTAATGGGCCTGTTTAATGGCGTTACTGTAAGTGCGGCACCCTTGACTGAGTACAAAAACCTGGCATCGGGATGTGACTACATCATTTCGGACACACCCCAGTATGGTGACTCAGGCGGAGAACTCACCGACGGTAATGTCGGCGTGGTAAACTTCTATGACTCCAAATGGGTAGGATGGTCCGGCGTAAAAGGCAGAAATGCCAATGTCGTTATTGACCTTGGCGCTAAGAGAGAGTTCGACAAAGTTTCCATTACAGCCTTGAACTCTATTAGTTTCGGTGGTATTTCTTATCCTTCCGGGAAACTCATTGTTTCCTATTCTGACAACGAGGAAGGACCTTTTACCGAGTTTTCAAGAGAAGCTTATCCTGAAGATGCTCCTGCTAACAGTGTGTACGCACTCGACATTACAGGTAGTGCAGCTGAAGGTAGATATGTAAAGGTTGAATTTGAGGCAAGTGGCTGGGTTTTCCTCTGTGAAATAGAAGTATATGGTAACTATACCATTGAACCTGAAATGCCGGTTATCAATACTGACCTCACTGTTTTGAAAGAAGTTAACGAAGGTAATTCCTTTACACTTTCTGTTAATGCATCAAAAACAGATGACGGTGTTCTTTCCTACCAGTGGTATAAAGATGGTGAAAAAACAGGTACAAACAGTAACAGAT
>JAZLER010000034.1:0-67783 GCA_045615345.1 Fumia sp.
CTCCGACTTAAAAAGTATTTCCGTTTTTGCAGCATTCGCTAAGATATGCAAGTTGTGCAGCATTCTTAATTAAGTACGGATCTGTGAAACTACCATTACCACCACCGAAATCAGTGGTGCTATAGAAATAGCCGATACGGATATAAATCCATATCGGCTATTTTACTGTCCTTTAGAGCTCGAAGTTAATTCTTCGGGGTTTTCGTTTTATTTTCTTATAAAGAGTACGCCTAAGGTTTTGGGACCGCAGTGTGTTGTGATGGTGGAACCTGCGATGGTGTGGAGAATTTCGTCAAACTCTGCCGCAGATTCAACGGCTTTCCATGCGATATCAACAGTTGAGTCGTCACATTTAGTATTTGTAACGAAAATGCGGTGTTTTCTCACTGAATCAATATCAGCAAGTCTTTCCTCGACATACTGTTTAACGCAAGTATCGTAGGGGCCACGATATTTTTTGCCAACTTCAATTTTACCGTCTTTAACGATAAGGGTAGGTCTTAACTTTAAAATGTTAGCACCAAGTGCTACAATTCCGGAGCATCTGCCACCTTTTGCGAGGTAATCAAGCTGATTTACGATAAAGCTTGCATCTACTTTCGGGATAAGTGCTTTGATTTCTTCAACAATCTTTTCTGCATCCATACCGCTTTGTGCCATCTCTGCTGCTTCTAAAACAAGTAATGCAGAGCCTGTGGAGAGGTTTTCGGTATCGATAACATAAACATTTTCAAAGTCTTCCGCAGCAAGCTTAGCATTGTTATGAGAAGAGGAAAGGGAAGCGCCGATACTGAAATGAATTATGGCTTCGTTTTCCTTTTTAAGTTCTTCAAAAAAGTCGATATAATCACCGACAGAAGGTGCCGCAGATTTAGGAAGAGTACCGGTTTTGCTCACATAAGAGTAAATGTCCTCAGGGGTAATTGTAACGCCGTCTTTAAAAGATTCTTCGCCTAAATTCACATAAAGAGGTTGAAGTGATATATTATATTTTTCGATAAGTTCTTTCGATAAGTCAATAGTACTGTCACCGGTAATTTTAATGCGGTTCATAGTGTATCTCCTTTATATCATATTGATTCTATTGTAACATATTAAAGTGAAAACTGCAACCCTATTTTTTAAATTTCGACAAAGGATTACTCTCAATGGCTGACTCGCGTTGTTTACTTGCTACATGGGTATAAATCTGGGTTGTGTTGAGGTTAGAATGCCCTAAAATCTCCTGTAAAATCCTTATATCAACTTCGCCGTACTGGTACATAAGGGTGGCGGCGGTGTGACGAAGCTTATGGGTGGAAAGTCCAAGGTCGCCAAGTCCTGCTTTTTCCAACAAGGAAGATACCATAAGCTGAATTCCGCGCTGACCTAAGCGTTTGCCGTGATGGTTTAAAAAAAGTGCCTCGCGGTCTACTATATTACGCATCTTTGAGCGTTCCCTCAGATGGTCGTCAAGTGCCTTGATACAAGCATTATTGAGGTACAGCATACGCTCTTTATTACCTTTACCGACTACCTGTAAAGTATTTGCGCTTACACTGTTTAAATTAAGCCCCGTAAGCTCGGAAAGTCGCATTCCGCAGTTTAAAAACAGGGTTATAATGCAAAAATCCCTGTAATAAAAGGGGCTTTGCTCGTCAAACGCCGATAAAAGGTCGATACTTTGCTCAAGCGACATATGTTTTGGCAAGGTTTTAGGCAAAGAGGGGAGTTCTAAATACTCAACCGGGTTATTTTCTATAACATTCATCGTATGGGTGAGGTATTTATAGAACATTCGTATGGAACAGGCTTTTCTGGCTCTGGCCTTAGGACCGTTTTTGCGTTCCTTATCGATATAGTTAAAGAATTCATAAACATCCGAAAGTGAGATATCCTCAAGAAGGGAGGGGGTAAGGTCCGAAATATCAATCTCATCAAACGGGGTATCTTTGGGAACAAGTTTTTTATGATACTTTATAAACTTTAAAAAAGTACGAAGGTCTAAAAAATAATTATCAACAGTTAAAGCAGAACGACCTTTGATAGTCTGCATATAAAAAAGAAAATCTCGTAAAAGTTTCGGGGAGTCAGAATAATCGCATGCAGTATATGACATATTATAAACCTCCTTGATTTTTAAAAATATACTTCGGGGGAAGGTATAATTACAGGTTTCACTTTCCTACTTCGCAAAATGGATATTTTGCGAAGTAGAGGGGATAGTTATAATATAACATATATATGTGTAAAATGCAATAGTTTTCTTAAAATTTCTTAAATTCTTTCGTTTTGCGTTTTTAAGGTCCTGTTCTGAGGCACATAGAATTTTTGAGTGATATATTAATATCATTTTAAGATTTTTAAAAATTTCAGCTCCGTTTTCCAGCCTCTCAGTTTTTTCGAATTGTATACTACCTCATTTCAATAATTTTAAAAAGCTGCAAAATTTTACCTCCCGTTTCCAGACCTCCAGTTTTTTTCAGATGTATATTTGGTCATTTTATAACTTTAAAAAAGACGGCATTTTTAAGCTCCTGATTACAGACACAGGAATTTTTTAAAAATATATATGGTTGTTTCAAAAAAATTAAAATGATGCTTTTTAGGTCCCGTATATAGCTACAGGAAATTTTTTAATGATATAAGTATATGTTTTTAAAAAAATAAAAAGATTATAAGTTACTCGCCTCTTTAATTTTTTCGACTTCCCTGCTTTGAAAATTTGTTCTTATTTGTTCTGAAATTTAAATCCACAGACATTGCTGTGGATTTTTTATTTATTTATCCAGTATGGAACTTAAGTTTGCAATTTTTCTGTTAATCTGTAAAACATCAGCACCATTTATAATTGTGTCACCTGTTACATCGGCGGCTTTAAGTCTTAATTCCCTGTCGGTAGTCAGATCAAACAAAGAACTTAAATTAGCAATTTTTCTGTTAATCTGCAAAACATCCGTACTGTTTATAACACCATCACCGGTAACATCTCCCAAAACACACGGAGAAATAAGGTCTGCATCGAATTTTACGGCATTATTTTCTTCGTAAGCCATAATTTCTTTAAGGAAAAGAAAACCGCCTTTTCTTTCAAATTCAAATCTTAAACCTGAAGTTTTTATTTTAGTATCGGCAGTAAAAACTGCTCTTAAGGAATCGGGATATTCCCCATCATAAATTACTTTCCATTCACCATTTTGTTTTGCAGAGATTTTTATATTTTTGGGTAAATTAACGCCTGCATTTAAATCCTTGAACGCTATGATGTGAATTTCCTTTAAAGAGGTTTCCTCAAACTCAAACTCGATAGCTGCATCCTCTTGTTCAAGCCCGAAATAGTTGTTACCGTAAAAACTACCATTAACCTCACCGTCTGTGAGATAAACACATTTTGCATCGTTTGAACGGTCAGTATACCACTTTGTGCCGTTGTGGGTGTAGGGCTTATTTAAAAGAAGGTTATCGTTAAGTTTTTCAATGTACTCACGGGACTCATAATTCCCCTTTATAACCTCGTATATGTTGTCATACAGCATACGGATTTCGGGAGCTTTACTGTAACAAACGCCATAAACTCCGCCACCTGCCTCGTACCAGTTTCTGAAATAACCCGGACCCTGGTAACCCATATTTGCGGCAGTGTTTAAGTAATCCAGAAATCTGTTATAGGCATTAACATCAGTATCAAGGCGCAAATCAAACTCAAATTCAACGCCAAAATCAGCGTAAGCGCCAAGTTTTGCAACAGTTTCAACTATCTTTGTCCCACCTGCACCGAGGGTATTTCCTGTTGAATCCGAGAAAAAGTGGTTCGGCTGCAAGGTGATAGCATCAAAACCTAAAGTTTCGTTAGCAAGATAACCTGCCGAATGGAAATACGGAATCCAGTATGATTTGCAGCCAAGTTTGCTGATTTGACTGTTAGCATAAATTATTCTTTCCATTTGATTAGGATACTCGTTTATCCAGTAAAAACCACAGAAATCTATGTAATCGTCTTTGCTTTTGATATAGTTAAAAACTTCTTTGAGATACCAGTCAACTGCGTATTTCCAGTCCTCCTCTACCGACAAATCGAGTTTTTTGCCGTTTAAGGTGCCAAAATTTGTAGCACCGGCGGGCGGATATGGCATCATAACAACAAGTTTCACCCTGTAATCGGGGTCGTTAAGGTCAAAAGAAACCTGTTTTGCAGTTTCGTTTAAGATATTATATTCCGAGTTTTCACCTACAAAAGTTCTGTCTAAATACCATTTCCAATCATCTATCGTGACCATATCGTTTTCCACATCAAAAACCCTGCCGTTTGGACCCATATTCGCCACAAGACAAACCGTGTCAAACAAGGTGTCCTTAACATTTCCGTCAGCGTCAAGATAAGCAAGATACGGTAAATAGCTTTCCTTTGACCAGAACTTAGTTGGCGTGTAGTTTAAAAGCACCAGATCGGTAACGCGACCCGTAGGCTCACCACTGCGCATTATTGTACCGTTTTCAAGCTTTCGTATGTTATAAGGGTCCTCTGCAAAATCAACAACTCCATCATATCCCATAACTGTGATTTCATCGATAAGGGTCATATCAGCACGGGTTTCGAAGTCAAAACGGACATACCTTGCGTTTATAACATCACCACAGGCAAGGTCGACAGTATGGTTGGGTTCAACATCAGGAACATTCCAGCCGAAAGAGTAAATGCCATCGGGAATATGGTCGTTAATAAAATTTGTATAACATAATTTTTGCCAATTTTCATTATCGAGTGAGGCATATACTTTTACACTGCCCGGAAAACCTATCCTTAAATCCAAATCGCGGACAAAGTTTGCAGAAACCTCAGTTATACTGCATACTTTTTCAAGGTCGATTACTGTTGTGTACAAAGGCCATTCGTCATAAACCATCCCACTTGCGGTTTCGCGGTGAGCAACACCGGTCCAGGCAGGGTCACTAAGGTAAATTTTTGTGCCAAAAACGCCATCGGTAAGTTCTTTGTTGTCTGTATCTGGAAAATACGAACTCACAACCCTTACATTTGTATACGGCTTCCCTGTTGACAAATTTACTGTTTCAGCATACTCCGATGCGAAAGAAACAACTGTATTATTTAGGCTTATAACCATTAAAAATAATAAAAATAATGTCAGTTTAACAAGTCTTTTCATCTTTTGCACCTCCGTTATAGCTATATAGTATCATAATTTACATAAAAAATCAATTTTTTCTTGCTTTTTTATTAGTTTTTTGATATAATTTATTATGTATAATTATGTGCAGACAAGCACAGAGAAATGAGGGTATATCATATGAAAAAACTAATTTCATTACTTACTGTTTTCAGTATCACACTGACAGTTTTGGGGTACTTCCCCACTCCTGTCAAAGCTGAGGAAATTAATATGCTTTCCATGGGTAAACCATACACCTGTGAAAGATATGTAAACCCCAGATATCCCGATACTGATAATGTCGAGCTGACTGACGGTGTTTTTGCGAGTAAAATTAGCTATTCCGACAGCGCATGGAGCGGTACAACACAAAGTGGTATCGAATCAGGACTCGCATACGACAAGTGGCCTTTGTATACCACTGTTATCGACTTGGAGCAGGTTTGCAGTGTTACCGAGGTTTACGGAAGCTTTTTGCGTGAATACGGAACAGGTATAGGTCTGCCAAGAGGTTACAGAATATATGCTTCCCTTGACAACATCAACTGGATGGAGCTCGGATACCTTAATAACTTTAACGGTGACCCGCTTTCTACCGGCAGATATACCTTCGGCTGGCGCCATGACAACGGCGATATTGATGACCTTACTGACATGGTTGACAATAATAACAGTCCAGTCAAGGCAAGATATATCCGCTATGATTTTGAAAAATACACTCCTCATAACTTTATTGATGAAATAGTTGTAATGGGTTACGAAGGTGAAGTTTCAGGTGCAACTGCTCCCGAGAACACTTCAAAACTCGAAGATGGTAAAATCCTTACTGTATCTGAAGAAAATACCGGTGGTATTCAGGATCTGATGCTTATCTATAATCAGTATGGCGGTCCTTCCTGGACACCTGAATACTACAAACCCTATGTTACATATGTTGACTACACAGGCGCTTCTGTTGACACTCTTTACGATTCTTTCCTGCTTTTGGCACTCAAATCCCCCAACGGCAGAGTTATGGATAATGACAATGATGTTGTTACCATTGATGACTGGAACTGGTATCTTGAACGCACCTTTGTCGGTGAAAACTCCGATGTAAACAATCTTAACAAAGCTTTGATAAACGCTTCCGATGACTTAGGTTATAAGGTTGAGGGCAACTATGTTGTTATGATTCCTTATCCTACAGCAGAAGCTGTAAACTTCGGTGAGGTTGACGGCAGAAGCCTTGATTTGTCCGATACAGAGGATGCAAAATATCTTATCGACTGGTATATTGACAAGGTTTTAAGCTATGTTGAAAACGACTATTCACACCTTAATTTCAAAGGTTTTTACTGGGTTCACGAATCCGCTTCAAGAATAGAACTTATCAAGTATTTCAATGATGCTGTTGATGAAACAGGTTACAAATCCTACTGGATTCCATATTATAACGCAACAGGATATCTCTGGCCAGAAGAGTTAGGATTTGATGCATTCACATTGCAGCCTAACCATTTCTTCTCCGAAACTTCCGATGATACCTTTGGCGGTGGCGGTACAAAGATTATCGAATCCACAGCAAGGCTTGCTGCAAGAGGTAATTTTGGTGTTGAAATAGAGTTTGACGGAAATCTTACAAAAGATATTGATGCCTATAACAGAGGTCTTGATTACTATAATGCTGCAGCTAAGCTCGGTTATCAGGGTGATGGCTACTTCAGGAACTGGTATGAAGGTGGCGGATCGCTTTATGGTTTTGCATATTCTGCAAGCCCTCAAGTAAGAAGTTTTTACGACAACACTTATGAGATTATAAAAGGAACATATAAACCGAGAAAATATATCACTTCATTTGATGATTATATCAGCAACAGCCTGCTTCTGGGCAAAAAATACACCCACAACGGTTCAAACTGGTATGCAGACCGCACCACAGATACAGATTCAGTATTTCTTACTGATGGACAGATTGGCGGTACCTACGGAACAAGTGACTACTATGGCGTTCAGGGACACGAAAACCCCATAATCGAGTTTGACCTTATGGATGACCCTATTCGTCTGAGTGAAATTCATCTGAACTTTATCACAGCAGGAGTTGCAGGTATTGCCTACCCTCGTATCAGAATATGGTACAAGCCTACTCCCTACTCCGAATGGAAATCCCTTTGCGCCGATACTGTTACTTCGGAAAATTATGTTCTGAGAATTTCCGATGTTATTTCGGCATACGCACTTAAGTTTGAATTCCTTTCAACAAGTTCATTTGTATTCATCAAGGAAATTATGGCTTTTGACTACTTTACAGGAGTTGCTCATAACAAAGATGCTGACCCTGCAATGAATACAGTAATTTCTGTCGGCAAGCCTTACACCCGTAAAGGTTATATGACACCTAACTATCCTGATACAGACAACAAAGAGCTTACTGACGGCGTTTATGGTGAGCTTGACCCTGCCGATGAAGCATGGACAGGCGGCAGAAAGAGTTATGTAAACTCAGGCATAGCTTACGAGGCATGGCCTATTTACTCTGTTGAAATTGACTTGGAACAAGTTTGCTCGGTATCACAGATTTACGGACGATTTATTTATGATACAAATCCCATTTATCAGATTTCATTGCCTCTCGGCGTGAGAATTTATGCTTCCGAGGACGGCGAAAACTGGATGAAACTTGCCTATATAAGCAATATCAGAAACGCTCCCGTTTCCAAACAGAGCTTTGTATACGGCTGGCATACAACTGATGTGCATGGTGTTATGACTGACCTTACAGGTAACCCTGACTCCTCTGTTAAAGCAAGATATATCCGTCTGGATGCTGACCCAAACAACGGTCCTTTCCTTATGGACGAAATTACTGTTATCGGAAGTAAAACTGTATCCTCCGATTCCCTTACACTTACAAATCTTACAAAACTTGAAAATGAAGGTCCCAAGAAAGTATCTGAAGATACGGGCTTTATAAGGGATATGGCGCTTTGCTATCAGCACTCAGGTGCATGGACCAAAGAAAGATTTAAACCGCTTATTACCTATGTTGACAACAAAGGAAACAGCATTGACACAATGTTTGATGCAGTATTGTTCCTTTCACAGAACAACAACGGCAGACGAGTTTACGATGCAAATACAGCCTCCCTTAAACTCTCTGACTGGACTGATTATATTGACAGAATTTTCGGTGAAGGCGGAGATGTTCCCGAACTTAATGAAGCCGCTAAACAGGCGTCTATTGATCTGAACAGACCTGATTTCAAAACAAAACTTGTTATAATGATTCCATACCCTGCTGAACTTGCTACTGAATTCGGAACCATTGGCGACAGAAGTATCGACCTTTCGGTTACTGAAGATGCACAGTATGCTCTTAAATGGTATATGGATACTGTTATAGAAAACTTTACAAACGGCGGTTATGATTACATCGACTTTAAGGGTCTTTACTGGATGGCTGAAGGTCCCGGTCGTCCTCAGCTTATTTCTTACTGTAACGAATATATCAGGGAAATGGGACTTAAATCCTACTGGATTCCCTATTTTAACTCCTACGGATATTTCTGGAATGAGTATTTAGGTTTTGATGCTGTAACCTTGCAGCCCAACCATTTCTTTGGTGACCCCAACGAAAACACCCTCGGTGCAGGTGGTACAACAATTATCGGTACTGTTGCAAAGCTTGGTGGCGTAGGAAACTTCGGTGTTGAAATGGAAATGGATTCTAATCTTATTTCAAGAATTGATTACTATAACAAAGGTCTTGACTACCTGAATGCTGCGGTTGAGTACGGATTTGATGGTCCTGACAATTACAGAAACTGGTACCTTGGAAGTAATCTCATTGCTGATATTACTGCATCTGAGCTACCTGATGCAAGAAATTTCTATGACTATATCTATCAGGTTATGCAGGGTACTTATGAAGTTAAAGAGTATCTTGAAAAGATGAATGATAATCTTCTTTTAGGTCTTCCCTACACTCATAATATAACTGACGACTCCGTATGGTATGCAGACCGTTCAAACGACACAAACTGCACCTATCTTACTGATGGTCTTGCAGGCGGCGGATTTGCAGGAAATGATTTCTTTGGTGTAAAGAAATCCGATGCTACCATTGAATTTGCCTTTGATGAAGCAAAATCTTTCCGTGAGCTTCACATCAACTCTTTCTATGATTATAATGCAGCGGTAAGATTCCCGAGAAACCTTAAAATCTCTGCAAAACAAAATGGTGAATGGGTTGAGCTTTTCTCAGGCGCTGTAACTGAAAAGCATTTCACAATAAGATTTGACAGACTTGTTAAAGCTGAAGGGCTCAAATACGAATTCACAATCAACGGCAACTTCCTCTTTATCAAGGAGCTTATGGCTTTTGATGAAGTGACAAACACCAATATTGATGTTGAAGTTACACTGCCTCCGCTTAAAGGCGATATCAACCACGATGATGTTGTAGACGAATCGGACATCAACTTGTTCAAGCGTTACTTCGCAGGCTACGATGTGGAAATTTACGAGGATGCTTCCGATGTAAACGGTGACGGAAAAATCACAAGAGCCGACCTTATTGCAATTTATAAACTGAAATAGGAGAAAATATGAAAAAACTGTTTTTGAGCCTTATAGTATTTACAATTTTTATGGCACTTCCCCTTTCTGCAAATGCCATAACTGTTTATAATGATAATTTGCTTCTGGGCAAAACCTATACTCATAACGGTACTGACTGGTATGCTGACCGCAGTACCGATACTGACAGCACCTTCCTTACCGATGGTGCTGTTGGTGGTCGCTACCCGAGCAGTAACTATTATGGGGTTAAAAACAGTGAATCCCCTGATATCAGGTTTGATTTTTCGGATAGTCCCATTACTTTTTCCGAAATTCATATCAATTTTATAAAAAGCGGTGAAGCAGGTATTACCCTGCCTAACTTTATTCTTTCCTACAAGCCCGAAAAAACATCAGGCTGGGTTACACTCTATATGGGTGATGTTACTGACGATGATTTTATCTTAAAAAGCGATGAGCTTATAAAAGCTTACGGCTTGAAATTCAATTTCCTTTCTACAGGTACTTTTGTCTTTGTTAAGGAAATTATGGCTTATGGCTATGAAACTCCCGCTACCTGTGACCGGGTAATGGAAGTAAAAGATTTAAGTGATGTTATCTCTGTCGGCAAGGAATACACAAACACCCGCTATGTTGACCCCCTTTACCCCGACACTGGTAATAGTGAGCTTACTGACGGGGTTTACGGCACCTTCGGTGAGTATGACGAATGGACAGGTACCATTAAAAATATGTCCGAAAGTGGTATGGCTTATGATGTCTGGCCATTGTATACCACTGTAATCGATTTGGAAAAACTTTACAGTGTTTCTAATGTTCAGGTAAATTTTCTGCGTGATACAGTAAAACGCATCTCACAGCCTCAGGCTATAAGAATTTATGCGTCTGAAGATGGTGAAAACTGGATGAAAATTGCTTATTTAAATAACATTTTCAATCCTTACAAAAACTACATATACACCTACGGATGGAAAACCGAAGGGTTAAACGGAAATATGAATTCCCTTATTGACGATAACATAAAGGCAAGGTACATAAGAGTTGACTTTGAACCGAAAGGTGAACACAGTGCTCTTGACGAAATTACCGTAACAGGTACCGATGATTTGACAGGTGCCGTTACACTTTATAACCTTTCAAAGCTTGAAAACGGCGAGGTTATGAAAGTTTCGGATAAAACAGGTTATATAAGGGATATGGCGCTTTGCTATCAGCATACCGGCGAATGGACCAAGGAAAGATACAAACCCATTATCACTTATATTGACAAGAGTAATAACTCTGTTGATATGCTTTATGATGCTGTTCTTTTCTTGGCGCAGACCTATGACGGCAGGCGCGTTTACGATATTGATAACGAAGATGTTACCATTGATGACTGGCACTCATACCTTGATATGACCTTTGGGGCTGATGGTGATGTTGCCACTTTAAACGAAGCCGCAAAGCAGGCTTCCATTGATTTGAATGACCCTGATTTCAAGACAAAGTATGTTGTTATGATCCCCTACCCTGCACAAAGTGCTGTGGCGTTCGGGGAACTGAATGGCAGAAGTCTTGATTTATCAAATGACGATGATGCAAAATATCTTCTGGATTGGTATATAGATGAGGTTTGTAAATATGTAGAAAACAGTGATTACCCTTACCTTGAATTCAAGGGCCTTTACTGGATGAACGAGTATCCCTCACGCCCGCATCTTATAACTTACGCAAATGAAACAGTACGCGAGAAGGGCTATCTTTCCTACTGGATTCCCTACTTCTATTCAACGGGTTACTTCTGGCGCGAGGATTTAGGTTTTGACGCTTTAACTTTACAGCCAAACCATTTCTTTAAGGATGCAAACGACAACACCCTCGGTGCAGGTGGTACAAAAATTATTGAAACCGTTGCAAAGCTTGGTGCTTACGGAAACTTCGGTGTTGAAATGGAGTTTGACACAAGCCTTATGTCAAACCTTGAAGATTATAACAAAGCTCTTGACTATCTGAACGCCGCAGTAATTATGGGGTTTGACGGCCCCGATTACTTCAGAAACTGGTACCTCGGCGGTAACCTTATAAACGAAATTGCCTATTCAAAGCTTCCTGACTCAAGAAACTTCTACGACTACATTTATGAGCTTATGAACGGCACTTATGAGATAAAACCTTATCTTACCGAAATGAATGACAACCTTTTAAGGGGTCTTTCCTATACTCATAATGTGACTAACCCCGATAACTGGTATAAAGACAGAAGCATTGATGCAGACTGCACCTTCCTTACTGATGGTCTGGCAGGCGGTAATTTCTACGGTAACAGATTTTTAGGTGTTAAAAATCAGGATGTGACAGTTGAGTTTAATTTTGACAGTACAAAGGCTGTAAAAGAGCTTCACACCTATGTTTTCGAGGAGCAGAGTTCGGCACTTTACCTGCCACAGAATTTAAATATCTACGCTAAAAACAATAATGGATGGGTACTTATCTACTCAGGGGCTGTTTCCGGCCAGCACACTGTTATAAGACTTAACAGAAAATATTATACTGACGGACTTAAATTCGAGTTTACAAGACAGAGAACTTTCCTCTTTATCAAAGAAATTATGGCGTTTGAGGAGAATACAGATATCGTTCCTGATTTTTCTGTTACACTCCCCTGTGAAAAAGGAGATATAAACGAAGATGGTATTATTGATATAAATGATGTTGATTTATTCAAATGTTACTTTGCAGATTATGATGTGAAAATTTGTGATGAAACCTCTGATATAAATGGTGACGGAAAAATAACAAGAATTGATCTTTTAAGGCTCATGAAAGGAAAACTTTAATGAAAAAACTCATCTTACTTTTACTTGCCGTAACGGCTTTTGTACTCATACCTTTCAGTGCTTCTGCACTTGAGGAAGTGAATTTGTCTGTAGGTAAGCCCTACACCCGAACTGCTGCTTATGTAAGTGAAAAATACCCCGACACCGACAACAAAGAGCTTACCGATGGTGTTCTGGGTGGTGCAAGTATCTATTATGGTGCATGGAGCGGTACCTACCATCGTGCCCAGAACTCAGGAAAAGTTTACGACAGAAACCCTCTTTACGATGTTACTATCGATTTGGAGAGCGTAAACAGTATCACAAGTGTAAAGGCTAACTTTTTAAGAGATCCTAACACTTCTGTTTACCTTCCCTGGAGCTTTAAGGTGTGGGCATCGGTTGACGGCGAAAACTGGATGAAACTTTCATACTTAAACGACTTTGTATGGAATCAACCTTTTGGGATTTATTCCTTTGGCTGGCGCATTCCGTCTAACGCCTGTGGCGAAACTACCGACCTTACTGATGGTGTTTCTCCCATCAAGGCGAGATATGTGCGTTTTGCCTTTGAAACCTATCAGGCGCATAACTTTATTGACGAAATTACTGTTATGGGTTATGAGGGGGTTACAGAAGATGCTGTTGACCCGTATAACCTTGAGGACCTTGACAACGAAATAAAGCTTTCTGGTGAAAGTACCGGTAATGTTCAGGATATGGTGCTTATATATAAGCGTACCTGGACCAGAGAAAAGCTCAAACCTTATCTTACCTATGTTGATGCTGATGGCAATTCACTTGATACTCTCTATGATACATTCTGTCTTTTGTCGCTTTCTTCAAGTCTTGGTAACAGCTTTGACAGATACGATGAGGATATCTCACTTACCGACTGGGTTATGTACCTTGACGAATCGCTTACAAATGAAAATTCCGACTTGTATCTTCTGAATGAAACCGCAAGGCAAGCGTCAATTGATTTAAATAAACCCGATTACAAGGCGAATGTTGTAGTTATGATTCCCTACCCTGACAGTGGACTTGAAACCTTTGGTACAATCAACGGCAGAAATCTTAATTTGTCGGTTGAATCGGACTGGAAATACCTTATTGACTGGTACTTAAACGAGGTTGTTGACCGTGTTGAGGGATATGACTACATTGATTTCAAAGGATTTTACTGGGTGCGTGAGGACCCGTCAGCCCCCGAAAGAATTTCTTATTTCACAGACAAGGTAAGAGAAATGGGTTATAAATCCTACTGGATTCCTTTTATAAGCTCTGTCGGTTATTTCTGGAACGAGGATTTAGGCTTTGATGCTGTTACTGTTCAACCAAGCCATTATTTTGGCACAAACTCCGATGATTCACTCGGTGGTGGTGGAACTACCATAATTGATACCGTTGCGAAACTTGGTGCTTACGCTGATTTTGGTGTTGAATTTGAGCTTGACTTCTACCTTGCAAGTGACTTAGAAAAATATAACCTTTTCCTTGATTATTTAAACTCTGCTGCAAAAATGGGATTTCAGGGTACCGGGTACTTCAGAAACTGGTATGAGGCTGGCGGTGCCATCTGGATGCTTGCTGCAGATTCAAGACCTGCTGTAAGAGAGATTTACGATAACATTTATGAGGTTATCAAGGGTACATATACTCCCCGTGAATACCTCACAGAATACTATGAAAGCAACATTTTTGAGGGCAAAAGCTATACCCACAATGTAACAAACTGGTACAGCGATGTTTCAAATGATACAAAGTGCAAAGCGCTTACCGATGGCATAATACCGGGCAGTATCGGTGCATCGGGATATATGGGAGTCAGAAATCAGAAAAGCTTTAATGTTACCTTTGATTTTTCGGATAATCCCATAACACTTCAGGAAATTCATACTGACCTCTTTTACAAAAAAGATTATGCAATTTACCTTCCTTCAAACATAAATATCTATGTTAAGACTTCCCCGAATTCAGGTTGGGTTAATGCTTATTCGGGCGCTGTTCCTTCTGCTACATCTGTTTTCAGATTTGACAGTAAGAAAACTCTGTACGGCATTAAAATTGAGTTTACAGGATGCAGTCAGTTTACATTTGTAAGAGAGATTATGGCATTCGACCATAACACTATGGTTAAGGCAGATGCTACCCTTTCGCTTCCTCCTGTTACAGGCGACTTTAATGACGACAGACTTGTAAATCAAACGGACTTTGATATTTTCTCTGAATATTTTGCAGGGTATGATATCAGTATAAACTTGGAAGTTGCTGATATAAACGGCGATGGAAAAATCAATCGTGCCGACCTTTTAAGGCTTGCAAAGCTTATTATATATTCTTAATGAGGTGAAGAAAGATGAAAAAGATTGTAAGTTTACTGATTGCCATTTTACTTGTAGTTTCTGCAACTCCGATTTCGGTTTCCGCTGCAGCAACCAATATTCTCCTCGGCAAAAAGTACACTCACACGGGTACCGCATGGTATGCTGACCATTCTGATGACTCAAACTGCACTTACCTTACTGACGGCAAAACCGGTGGTAGTTATACAGGCAGTGAATACTTCGGTCTTATGAAACAGAATGCGTTTATTGAGTTCAACTTTGACTCTCCTGAGTATGTAAAAGAAATTCAGATAAACCATTATGTTGCTACAAATGCAGGTGTCCGCACACCGAAATATGTTACAATCTCTGTAAAAACCGAAGCTGATGGTGCGTGGCAGGAACTTTATATGGACGCTTATCCTTACCTTGACACTCTGGCTGTTTTCAGATTACCTGAGAGAATCAAGGTTTACGGTATGAAGTTCTACTTTATGATGGATTCAAACTTCCTTTTCTTAAAAGAAATTATGGCTTATGATAACAATACAACCCAGACTGCTGATGTAAGTCTTCCTGCTTTTGTTGACCGCGGTACAAACCTTGCAAAAGGTAAGAGCTATACCCGTGGCGTATGGATTCACCCCAACTACCCTGATACCGATAACAAAGAACTTACCGATGGTATTTTGGGTAATGAAAGCTATGCTGACCCTGCATGGTCCGGCACAAGAAAGAATATGTCGTATAGCGGAGACTCACACGACAGATGGCCTTTACATACTGTTACAATCGACCTTGAGAAAGTTTGCTCGGTAACTCAGGTCAAGACTAACTTTTTAAGAAACTCTGTTGCTGAAATAGCACTTCCCGATGCACTTCGTATCTATACTTCGGTCGATGGTGAAAACTGGTCTAAAATCGCCCATTATAGTGATCTTAACTCAACTGTTGCTCCGAACTATGTATTTACCTTCGGCTGGCATTATGACAGTAACATCTTCGGAAAAATGACCGATGTTACAGGCGACCCCGATTCAATCATCAAAGCAAGATATGTAAGAGTCGATTTTGAACCGAGAAGTACCCATAACTTCATTGACGAAATCACTGTTATGGGTTATGAGGGTGTTGTTTCGGATGCCACAACTTTAGCAAAAACATCAAAGCTCGAAAACGATACTATCCAGAAAGTTTCCGCCGAAACCGGATATGTTCAGGATATGGTACTCTGCTATCAGCACGATGGTGTTACCTGGAGCAAAGAAAAGTTTAAACCTATCCTTACATATGTTGACCAGAACAACAATTCTGTTGACACTCTTTATGACACTGTTTTGTTCTTAGCTCAGCGTTATAATTATGAAAGAGTTTATGACGGAGACAATGATATAGTTAAAATCGACCACTGGAATGCCTATATCGAAAAATGTTTCGGTGAAGACGGTGATGTATATCTCTTGAATGAAGCCGCAAAACAGGCTTCCTCAGACCTTAACGACCCTGATTACAAGGCAAACTATGTTATTATGGTCCCCTACCCTGCACAGAGTGCGGTGGAGTTTGGTGAAGTAAACGGCAGAAGCCTTGACCTTTCTGTTGACGATGATGCTAAATACCTTGTCGAATGGTATCTTGACGAGGTTATCTCCCGTATAGAAGATGGTGACTATGATTACCTTGATTTCAAAGGTTTTTACTGGATGGCTGAATACCCCTCAAGGCCCAATATAATCTCCTATACAAACTCCCTTATCAAAGACAGAAATCTTACTTCCTACTGGATTCCATACTATGGTTCCACCGGTTATTTCTGGAGAGAATATTTAGGCTTTGATGCTGTTACCTTACAGCCCAGCCATTACTTTAACGACA
The DNA here is from genome assembly GCA_045615345.1 of Fumia sp. Lineage (GTDB taxonomy): Bacteria > Bacillota > Clostridia > Oscillospirales > Ruminococcaceae > Fumia. The sequence goes on from JAZLER010000034.1 coordinate 16,711, forward strand.
GTTACGACCTCGGCACCAAGTTTGTAGGCGCTGTTTCAAAGATGGGTGGTGTAGGTAACTTCGGCGTTGAATTTGAGTTTGACGGAAATGTTATGAGCAATGTTTTCAAATACAACAAATTCCTTGACTACCTTAACGCCGCTACAGAATATAACTTTGACGGCCCCGGCCTTTTCAGAAACTGGTATATGGGTGGCAGTGCCGTACCCGACCTCGCTGCATCCAAACTTCCCGATATGAGAAAAATGTATGATGCAATCTACGGCGTTATCAAAGGTACTCATAAGGTTGCTCCCTATCTTGATAACATTAATGACAATATGTTAAGCGGTATGACATATACTCATAATGTTGACGATGCCAACTGGTACGCTGAACGCTCCACCGACACAAGCACCACTTTCCTTACCGATGGTCTTGCAACAGGAACATTTTATGGTGATGCTTTCTTCGGAATCAAGAACCAGGATGCTACCATTCAGTTTGATTTTACTTCCGGTAAAAAGCTTTCGGAACTTCATATTGTTTCCTTCCAGGATTCAGGCGCAAATGTTGGACTTGCGAAAAATTTGGATGTCTATGTAAAACTTCAAAAAAATTCCGATACTTGGGTAAAAATCTACTCTGGCGCTGTTACTGATAAGCATTTCGTTATCAAATCCGATGATATAACTGCAAATATTTACGGCATTAAGCTTGACTTTAAAAAGAATGGTCCGTTCTTGTTCTTAAAGGAAATTATGGCATTCTCAGAACCTACCGAAATCAATGCTGATGTTCCCTTTACATACGAACCTGCACCCGGTGACTTAAACGGTGATATGGCAATCAATTCTGACGATGTTACCCTCTTTAAGAAATATTTCGCAGGATTTGATGTAGAAATTGCAGAAACTGCAACCGATGTAAACGCTGACGGCACCACAAACCGCGCAGACTTGTTAAGACTTATAAAAAATGTTGTAAATCCGTAAAAAAAGCTTGCATTTTTAAAACTTATGTGGTATAATAATTTACAGTAGAATAAGTTGAACGAAAGGCTGGGAAAAACTTCCCGGTCTTTTGTATTGCTTGAGGAGGTTTTCTTTTGAACAAAAACGAAATTATCAAAGTTGTCTGGGATATGGCAAAGCCCATTACAGATGAACTCGGACTCACCCTATGGGATGTCCGCTTCGAAAAAGAAGGTGCAAACTACTTCCTTCGTATTGTCATTGACAAAGAAGGTGGCGCTGACATTGACTCTTGTGAAAAGGTTTCAAGGGCTATTGACCCGCTACTCGATGAGGTTGACCCTATCGAGCAAAGCTACTGCTTAGAAGTCTGGTCAGCAGGGCTTGAAAGAGATTTAGTCCGTGATTTTCATTTTGAGATGAATATCGGAAATCCCGTGGTAATCGGTTTATTTGAAGCCATTAACGGCGACAAGGAACCGATATGCACGTTAAATGAATATAAAGGCAAAACCATTGTTGTAACGCTCCCTGACGGGGAAACAAAAGAATTTGAAATTTCAAAACTCAGATTCGTAAGACAGTATATTGAAATTGATTTTGGAGGAAAATAGAAAATGAATAACGAATTTTTTGACGCACTCGTGCTCCTTGAAGCAGAAAAAGGAATTAAAGCTGACTATCTTATCGAAAAGATTACAAACGCTATTGTAATTGCTGTAAAACGCGACTATCAGGTAACAGAAAACGTTAATGTTAAAATCGACCCTGAAAAACGCAAATTTACAGTATCCATCACCAAAAATGTTGTTGAGGAAGTTGAGTTCCCCGAAAACGAAATTACCCTTGATGAGGCATTAAAATACAGCAAACGCGCTAAAGTTGGTATGCCTGTTGAAATCAAGCTTGATACAAAACAGTTTGGCAGAATTGCTGCCCAGACTGCAAAACATGTTATCCGTCAGGGTATCAGGGAAGCTGAACGCTCCCAGATGCTTGAACAGTTCCAGAACAAGGTTTACGAAGTTGTTACTGCAACTGTTAACAAGATTGAACCCGCTACCGGAAACGCTACCGTTGAAATCGATAAAAACGAAGTTCTTTTCTTTAAAAATGAACAGCTCCCCAATGACGATTTCAGAGAAGGCGACAGAATTAAAGTTTATGTTGTTGATGTTGTCAACCTCGAAAAGCGTTGTTCACTTAAGATTTCAAGAACTCATAAAGACCTCGTAAAACGCCTTTTTGAGCTTCAGGTTCCCGAAATTTTTGATGGTATTGTTGAGCTTAAATCTGTTTCCCGTGAAGCAGGCTCCAGAACAAAGATTGCAGTTTACAGCAAGAATCCTGATGTTGACCCGATTGGTGCTTGCATCGGTCCTAAAGGTAGCCGTATTTCCGCTATCGTTGACGAACTTAAAGGCGAGAAAATCGACATCGTTAAATGGAACGAAGACCCCGAAATTTTTATCAAAGAGGCTCTCTCCCCTGCTGAAGTTGTTTCTGTTAAGATTACAAACCCCGCTGAAAAGATTTGCAGAGTTATAGTTCCCGATACGCAGCTTTCTCTTGCTATCGGTAACCGCGGACAGAACGCAAAACTTGCAGCAAAACTTACAGGATACAAAATTGATATCCGTCCTGAAAGTGAAGCTGATACCCCCGTTTCTGACGAAGCGGAATAAGAGGTGAAGTAAATGAAAAAAGTACCGCTTCGTATGTGTGTCGGTTGTGGCGAAATGAAGGATAAACGCGAACTTACACGCATTGTAAAATCCAAAGAGGGCGAGATTTCATTAGACCCCACAGGAAAAAAATCAGGTCGTGGTGCTTATATCTGCCCTTCCCCTGAATGTTTAAAGAAAGCAAGAAAATCCCGCCGCATTGAAAAAAGCTTTGCATCAAAAATTCCCGATGAGGTTTATGATGCACTTGAGGAGGAACTCAAAAATGGATAGATTTTACTCTACCCTTTCCCTTTCGATGCGTGCAAGAAAGCTCGTTTACGGGTTTGACACCGTAAAGGAAAATATAAAAAGTATTCACTTATTGCTTTTAGCTTCGGATTTATCTCAGAAAACCGCGAAGGAAGTTAACTTTCTGGCAACCAAAGAAAATATCGAAGTTTTAAATCTTGATAAGACTATGGAGGAAATCTCAAAACTTATCGGTAAAAAAACAGGTATCATCGGTATTTGTGACGAAGGTTTTGCCGCAAAACTTACTTCCCTTTACAAAGAAACGGAGGAAACTATATGACAATTAAGTATAAAGTCAGCGAAATCGCCAAAGACTTGAAAGTATCTTCTAAAGATATCATTGAACTTATTTCAAAATACTTTGACGGTGAGCCTAAAAAGACTTCTTCTACACTTACAGACGAAGAAGCAAATGTTATTTTAGATTACTACACTCAGAAAAATTCCGTAAAGGATTTAAATGAGTACTTCAATTCAAAGAGTGCTGTGGTTAAAAAACCTGAGCCTAAGAAGGAAGAACCCAAAAAAGCTGAACCCAAAAAGGAAGTTAAAAAAGAAACTCCCAAAAAGGAAGAGCCTAAAAAGGAAGTTAAAAAACCCGAACCTGAAAAACAGGCTCCCAAAAAGGCTGAAGCTCCTAAAAAAGACAAATTTGAAAAACCAAACTTTGATGCTCCCCAGAAGAAAAAGGAAGAGCCGAAGCGCGAAAAATTTGAAAAACAGAATAATTTTGTGGGTAAAAACGCACAGAAAGAATCCACAGTTACAAGCAATCAGCCCGTTGAAAAAGAACGCACCGAGCGTAAAGTCAATACCCGTGCCGTTGAAATCAACCTTGATAAATACAACGAGCATTACGAGCACATCGCTCCTCAGGACAGAATGCGTGATAATCATCAGAGCAAACAGAAACTTAAACAGAAATCTCAGATGAAGAAAAAGGATAAGTTCTCCACAAAGAAAGAAACCGAAGCTGAAAAGCTACAGCGCCTTGCTCTTGAACGCGCAAGAAAGCAGCAGCTTAAAGTTCTTATTCCCGATGAAATCACTGTTTCTGAGCTTGCAACACGCTTGAAAGTAACTGTTACAGATGTTATCAAAAAACTTATGATGCTCGGCGTTATGGCGGCTCAGCACGAAGTTATCGACTTCGATACAGCTTCACTCGTTGCTATGGAATACGATGCTAAAATCGAAAAAGAAGTTATCGTTACTATTGAAGAAAAACTTATCAAGGACGAAGAAGACGATACAGATTCACTCGAAGAAAGAAGCCCTGTTGTCGTTGTTATGGGTCATGTTGACCACGGTAAAACATCTATCCTTGACAGAATCCGTAACGCTAATGTTACTTCCACAGAAGCCGGCGGTATTACTCAGCATATCGGTGCGTACCAGGCTAAAGTCGGTGACAGATTTATCACTTTCCTTGATACTCCCGGCCATGAGGCGTTTACCTCAATGCGTGCCCGTGGTGCTGCTGTAACTGATATCGCAATTTTGGTTGTTGCTGCTGACGATGGTATTATGCCCCAGACAGTAGAAGCTATTAACCACGCAAAAGCTGCAGGCGTTTCCATTATCGTTGCAATTAACAAGATGGATAAACCTACAGCTAACCCCGAAAAAGTTAAACAGGAACTCACTGAATACGAGCTCGTTCCCGAAGAATGGGGTGGCGATGTTATCTGTGTACCCGTTTCCGCTCTTACAGGTGACGGTATTGACAACCTCCTTGAGATGGTAACAGTTGTTGCTGATGTTCTGGAGCTCAAAGCAAACCCCAACCGTCTTGCAAAAGGTACTGTTGTTGAAGCTCGTCTTGACAAAGGCCGTGGTCCCGTTGCTACATTGCTTGTACAGAATGGTACACTTCACACAGGCGACATCATCATCGCAGGTGCTACTGTTGGCCGTGTGCGTAAGATGATCAACGACCATGGTAAAGAAGTATTCGAGGCAGGTCCTGCTGTTCCCGTTGAGATTACAGGTATGTCCGAAGTTCCCTCTGCAGGTGACACATTCAACGCTGTTGAAAACGAACGCCTTGCCCGTGAACTTGTTGAACAGCGACTCCACGAGCAGAAAGAAGAACAGTTCAAATCCTTCCAGAAAGTTACTCTTGATAACCTTTTCAGTCAGATTGCAGAAGGTGAAGTAAAAGAACTTCCCATCGTTGTAAAAGCTGACGTTCAGGGGAGTGCTGAGGCTGTAAAACAGTCACTTGAAAAACTTACTAACGAAGAAGTAAGAGTACGCGTTATCCACACAGGTGTAGGCGCTATTAACCGTTCTGATGTTATGCTCGCAAATGCATCCAATGCTATCATCATCGGTTTCAATGTTCGTCCTGACCCCGTTGCAAAAGTTGATGCTGAAAACGAAAATGTTGAAATGCGTATGTATCGTATCATTTATGATGCAATTGACGATGTTAAAGATGCTATGAAAGGTATGCTTGCACCTAAAACCCGTGAAGTTGAACTCGGCCGTGCCGAAGTTCGTCAGGTTTACAAAATCTCCGGTGTTGGTGCAATTGCAGGTTCTTATGTTCTCGAAGGAAAAGTGGCAAGAGATGCCCTTATCCGCGTAGTCCGTGATGGCGTTGTACTCGTTGAAGACAAGATTGATTCACTCAAACGATTTAAAAACGATGCTAAAGAAGTAGCTCAGGGTTACGAATGCGGTATCGGTCTTGAGAAGTTTAACGATATCAAAGAAGGCGATATCTTTGAGTCCTTCATTATCGAAGAATACAGGGAGTAAGTTATGGCAAGTTTTAAAGTAGGACGCTTGTCCGAAGATATAAAACGCGAGATGAGCGCACTTTTCCGTGAAATCAAGGACCCGAGAGTTTCCACAATGCTCAGTGTTGTAAGATGTGAGGTCTCGGGTGACCTTTCTCACTGCAAAGTGTATGTAAGTGCTATTGAGGGCGAAGAAAAAACTACTGAGTCTGTAGCGGGTCTTAAATCTGCAAGCGGTTTTATAAAGCGTGAGCTTTCTAACCGCCTGCATTTAAGAAAATGCCCCGAACTTCATTTTATCGCAGACTCATCTATCGCTTACAGCGCTAAAATCAATGATATTCTGGAGAATTTGTAATGAGAATTGATATTAAAGCGACAGCAAAAGAACTTTTAAAAATGGATAATATCTATATTCTTTGCCACCGCAATCCTGATGGTGATACTCTGGGAAGTGGGTTCGGGCTTCATTACGCTTTGAAAGCCCTCGGCAAAAGGTCAAAAGTTCTCTGCTCCGATGGGTTACCTCAGAAATTTTCCTATATGTACGATGAGTTTTCGGATTTTAAGGCAGAAAATATTGTTTCTGTGGATATTGCAAGTGAACAGCTTTTCGGAGACCTTGACTACAAAGTAGATCTTGCAATTGACCATCATTCTACCAATTCCCTTTTTGCCGATAAGGTCTGCCTTTATCCTGATGCTGCCGCAACCTGTGAGATTATCTGGGAGATAGTAACCGAGATGGGTGTTACTGTCGATGAAAAAATCGCAACCTGCCTTTATACAGGTGTTGCGACTGATACCGGTTGCTTTAAATTTTCAAATGTCACACCCGCTACTCATTATATCGCGGCAAAGCTTATCGAGTACGGTGCTGATTTTAAAAAGGTGAACAAGGAAATCTTTGAAACTAAAACTCTTTCGATGATTTCGCTCGAAAGAGAAGTTTTGAATACGCTTTCTTTTAGTTTTGACAATCGTATTGCGATGATTTATGTGACTACTGAAATGCTTGAGAAATACGGCGTTCCCGAAACTGAGCTTGATGCAATCACAGGTATTCCACGCCAGATTGAAGGTGTCGAGATGGGACTTACCTTAAAACAGCGCGATGTAAATGAGTTTAAGATTTCTTCAAGAAGTTGTGAAGCGATTGATGCTTCCGAGTTCTGCAAGAAATTTGATGGTGGCGGTCATGCCCGCGCTGCAGGATGTACAATTACAGGAAATCTTGATGAAGTAAAAGAAAAACTCGTAAAAGCACTTGAGGAATTTTTATGTTAAACGGAATTATCTGCATTAATAAGCCATCGGATTTTACCTCGTTTGATGTTGTAAAGAAACTTCGTGGCATCACAAAGGTAAAGAAAATCGGCCATGCAGGGACTTTAGACCCTATGGCAACCGGTGTTTTGCCAATTTTTTTAGGCGTTGCCACCAAGGCTTGCGATATTTTGCCGAACAACGACAAACGCTATACTGCATCCTTTAAGCTTGGGCTTGAAACCGATACCGAGGATATTTGGGGCACTGTTACAAAAGAATACTCAAAAAAGGTGGCAAAGGAAGAACTTTTATCGGTACTTCCCTCTTTTAAAGGTGAAGTTATGCAGATTCCACCGATGTATTCTGCTATTCAGATTAACGGCAAACGCCTTTATGACTTAGCCCGTCAGGGTATCGAGATTGAACGCGAGGCGCGGAAAATCACTGTATATTCCATTGAGCTTTTAAGTTATGACGAAAACGATATGACTGGGGTTTTGGATATTTCCTGTTCAAAAGGAACATATATCCGCACTATTATAAGTGATATTGGTAAAGCTTTAGGTTGTGGCGGTGTTATGACTGCTTTAAACCGTACCGAAGCTTCAGGTTTTACCCTTGATGACACAATGACCTTTGAGGAAGTTGAAAAGGCTGTTGCTGATAATTCTTTGACCCCGCTACCAGTTGAAAAGGCTTTCGCCCCCTACCCTGATATTCATCTGAGCGAGGTACAGACAAGAATGTTTTCAAACGGTGTTACCCTTGATTTAAGAAGAATTAAACACCCGAATGACAGTGAAACTGCAAGAATTTACGGCTTTGACAATACATTTTTAGGGCTTGCTACCTTAAATTTTGAAACCAATGAACTTAAACTGTTAAAATTCTTTATCGAAAGGAAGTGACGGCTTTGCGTATCTTTGATAAAATTCAAAAGTTTGATAAAAATACATCTGTTGCCTTAGGTCTCTTTGACGGACTACATAAAGGCCATACCGAAGTTATTAAAAATGCTGTAAAGGAAAATGCTTTACACTCAGTTGTTTTCTCTTTTGAATTTGACGAAGATGCCACAAAGCCCCATTTTTCCTATATTATTCCGAATTCCCTGAAACTGAAATATCTTGAAAACTTAAATGTTGATACTTATATCTGCCCTAAATTTTCTGATATTAAAAACTTATCACCTTGTGAATTTTTAGAAATTCTAAGAGATGATTTCAAGGCAAAGGCACTGTTTTGCGGTGAAGATTACCGTTTCGGTAAAGGTGCAAAAGGTGATACAAAGCTGTTAAAAGAGTTTTGTAAAGATAATGATATTGCACTTTGTGTCTTACCGGATATTTCCGAAAATGGAATAAAAGTAAGCTCAACTGCAATAAGAAATGCCTTAAAAGACGGCGATATTTCCCTTGTAAACGCCTTGCTTGGCAGAAATTATGAGATTGATTTTGAAGTCACAGACGGCAAAAAACTCGGGCGCACATGGGGTTTTCCCACAATTAACCAGGTTTTCCCCGCTAACGCCACCCTTCCTAAATTCGGAGTTTACCTCACAAGGGCAACTATTGACGGTAAAAGCTACTTCGGTGTTACCAATATAGGCGTAAAACCCACTGTCAGCGATACTCCACTTCCCTCTGCAGAAACCTATCTTTTAGAATTTGAGGGCGACCTTTACGGCGAAAGAATTAACCTTGAGTTTCTTGAGTTTATAAGGGAAGAAAAAAAATTCCCCTCAACCGAACTTTTAAAAGCACAGATTGAAGAGGATTTACAAAAAGCAAAAGAAATAATCAAAAGCCTTTCCTGACGGAAAGGCTTTTTTTGTTTTAGAATTCAAGTGTTAAAAGCTTGCCTGTGGGTAAGTACTGGCGGTAGGAAACGCCTGCCATATCGAACATTCTCTTGGATGCGATAACGCCGTTTGTACTTGCGTATTTGTCAAACATATAAACTACTTCTTTTATTCCCGACTGAATAATAGCTTTCGCGCATTCGTTACAGGGGAACAAAGTTACATAGATTGATGTGCCTTTCAAGGAGCCACCATCGTTATTCAAGATGGCATTAAGTTCTGCGTGGCAGACATAGGGGTACTTGGTTTCAAGCTCTTCCCCTTCCCTTGCCCAGTTCATTTTATCGTCATCGCAGCCAACAGGCATTCCGTTATATCCCATCGAAAGGATTTTATGGTCGGAGTTTGCGATACACGCACCTACCTGAGTTGAGGGGTCTTTACTACGCTCAGCAGAAAGCATCGCAATTCCCATAAAGTATTCGTCCCAGCTTAAATAGTCCTGTCTTTTCATAAAAACCTCCGAGTTATTTTAATTTCTGGTTGACTTCATCCCTTAAAATCGCATAAATTACAGAGAATACAGGGATATAGATTAAAATTCCGAGCACACCTATTGTGCCGGCACCTAAAGTAACAGCGGCAAGCACCCAGATAGAAGGAAGACCAACAGAGTTTCCCACAACATAAGGGTAAATAAGGTTGCCCTCAATCTGCTGCAAAACAAGAGCTATTACCAGAAGCCAGACAGCAGGCATAAATCCCTGCGACATTAAAATCAAAACAACAGAAAGTGCAGTTGAAACCCAGGGACCAAAGATGGGAACCAAAGCACACACAGTGGTCAGAACGCTTATCATAAGGGCATATTTGTAACCGAAGATACTGAGTGTTATAAAGAACATAACGCCTAAAATTGCGGCCTCTGTGCACTGTCCTGCGATAAAGTTTGAGAATGTTTTATTGGTAAGCGAAAGAACGCTCATAAGCTTTTTAACGCGTTTCTCAGCAGGAACAACCACACCGTCATCACTTTTCTTATCGGGCATATATGCACTGATAATGCGTTTGCCCTGGCTGATAAGTTTTTCTTTTTGCGCTAAGAAATAGATAGCGAAGAAAACGCCAAAGAAGAAATTCACAAGTCCGTTTATAACGCTTGTAGCGGCGGAAAAAGTGGAATTGAGCACATTTCCTGCACCTTTCTGTAAGAAGCTCCAGGCAGTGTCAATAAGCTTTTCCCAGTCAATAGAAATTACAGTAATTCTGTCCTGAAGTTCAGGGAATTTAATTACAAGCCCATTGATAAAGTCGTTTACCTTATCAATATATCCAGGGAAGTTTTCCTTGAGTATTTCAAAGGTAGAGCCAAGTTCCGGTATCACAATAAGCATTACAAACATTAAAATAAGTGCCACAAAGATAAAAGTAAGGAGAATGCTTACAGGGCGTTTAATCTTTGAAATAAGTTTATCGTGCTTTCCACCTGTTTTAAAAAGTGTGCGTTCTATCCCTTTCATCGGAAGGTTTAAGATGAACGCCATACAAAATCCTACAAGTATGGGTGAAAACAGCGAGAAAAGCATTTTAACATAGTTAAAAAACTGACCGATATTCTGAAGCCCTAAAAAACAAACAACAGCAAACAGAATTATAAGAAGGATTTTTCGTGTGTTCTTACGATTAAGCTCCATTTTCTTTCTCCTTTTTATTTATTTCTTTCATTGTAACATATATTTTCTGAAAATGCCACATTTTTCATAAAAAATTTAAAAAAAGAAAGCAGGGTTTCCCCTGCCTTCTATAAGAAGATTATTCAGCTTCTTTCATTTTTGCAAAGCAATCGCTGCAGTATACAGGGCGATCTTCACGGGGCTGGAAAGGAACTTTTGCTTCAGCACCGCAGGAAGCACATGTAGCAGTGAACATTTCTCTCTGAGCTCTGTTCTGGTTTTTGCGAGCGTCACGGCAAGCTTTACATCTCTGGGGTTCGTTTTCGAAACCTCTTTCAGCGTAGAATTCCTGTTCACCGGCTGTGAATACGAACTCGTTGCCACACTCTTTGCATGTTAGGGTTTTGTCTTCGTACATTTTTTTTACCTCGCTTAGGTTATTTTCGCCCCCGGACGGACTTGCACCGCCATCTTTGTTTACCAACGCTCTGCAATTAAGCTACAAAAGGCATTTGTTATTGTTTCAGCTTTTTACGGACTCTCTGCAAAGCGTTATCAACCGATTTCTCGTTGATATCAAGATGTTTTGCAATTTTATGATAATCCATTCCGCCAAGGTGTAAGAAAAGCACCTCGCGTTCTAAAGGCGACAGCACTTTTTTTATATCTTCCATCACTGCAAAAAGACTTTCTTTTCCGATAAAAATACTCTCGGGGGTTAAATCGGTACTTTCCTCTTTTAAAAGGTCAAGCGGTATTTTTTTAATCCCCTTTCCTCTTTTCTGGGAATTTACCATTTCAACAGCTTTAAGCATTTTGTTTCTTATGCAAGTCATAGCATAAGAGGAAAACTTTACATCTCTTTCAAGGTCAAAACCCGATATCGCATCAAGCAGCCCCAAAGAGCCTTCCTGAACGAGATCGTCAAAGTCCAGAATATTCACAAACTGAAAAGCGAGCTTGTTTATAAGAGGAATGTAACGCGAAATCAACACCGCAGTAGCATCGCGGTTTTCGGAAGAAAGCTTTACCAAAGTTAAATCATCAAGACTTTTCAAACTGACTTCTTTCACATCATTCACCTTTACACAATATCGCTTTAAGTATCATACCATACTTTGATGATTTTGTCAAGGTTTTTTCAAAAACATAAAATCTGGTTGAAAAAAATTGTGTAATTTCGACAAATTGCGACAAATAAAAGTGACCTTCATTTCATTCCTGAGTTATATTTACAAATACTTATATACGTGATATAATTGAGTTACTTTAAATAATCAATGAGGTGGATACTATGTGGCCTTTTAAGAAAAAAACAAAAATCCAAAAAGCTTTTAAATTGAATGGTAATGATGTCAATAAATTCTGGCAGAAAGTTGAATTTTGTTTCAGAGGATTAAATAAAATGATGTTAGAAGAACTGGCGCCAACCTTTTCGGAAAACAGTGGAGTTTTATACAATACAGCAAATAATAAGCTTCAAATCAACATTAGTAATGACAACTCATATGCTGTTATGTGTGTGGCTGAAATGCAATTCTTCACACTATTTGTTTTCAAAGAAACCTTTATTCAAATGTTCCCTGACCTATCACCTGAAGACTTACTGAGATTAAATAAAATAGTTAATTGTGATATAGATATAGCAATAGATTTAGATGATAAGATTCTTTCTAAGCGCTATGATGAATACTTATCACTATCCGATGATTCTGTTATTGTTGGATATTCAAAAGGAGAACTTATTGGAAATAATAAGAATAAAATAGATAAATTTGAGTTTCTTCGCCGTAAGGCTGCTTTTATGTTTTCAGATATAATATGGATTCAAAGTGTTCATAAAAAGTTTTTATCTTTAAATGATTGCTTATCAATGGCAAAAGAGTTTAATTTGAATGAATATCAACACTTGGATAATGCCAAAAAAGCAAGAGGAGCTTTGACATTTTCACAGTTGGTATATAAAGCTTTGAAAGAGTTTATTTATGAGAAATAATAATTTGAAGCAAACTCACCGTATTATGAACAAGTCTAGTAAAAACGGACAATAGAAAAGAAGAACCCCTTATGGTAGAATAAAAGAAACTACCATAGGGGGAATTTTTATGTCAAGAAGTTATCGAAAGACAAAATACCATTTGGGGACGTACATTTTTTGGTACTGTTTTCCTGAAAAATGTTAAAACTTACAGCTCGGGGCGATGGATTTCATTAATTTTTTAAACAAAACCCTCGCCCAGAAAACAGCATCCGATGTAACCTTTTCCTCCCCTGTCCAGTTTTGCAGTTTTTCCTTATGCTTTCTTATTAACAGAAAAGCTGTCAACCTGATTAAAAAGCAGATTAAGAAGGTAATTAAACCAAAACAACTTTTTGTAAACCAAATTGAATACACCAAAGAAGTAACAGAAAGTTTTGTATTACTTAAAAGGATCAGACTTATCGGTAGTAAGGGGGTTAAAAAGTTCTCTTTACGGAAGAACAAAAAAGCATATATTCCTAAAAAAACAACAATTAAGGGAAAAAACATAAATATTGGCGTAAACATTAATACAGCTACCATTTCTTCCTTATTGCCAATATAAATAAATGATAAATCTAATAAAATTATAGCAGATGCCGAAATGAGCAGTAAGGCATGATTTGCCAGTATTTTTAAGAGTTTTGCCAGTATTTTTAAGAGTTTTTTCATAAAATCACCAATTTTTAGAATAAAAAAACTTAAGTCAAGTGTTCAAGTACTTTCTCACCTAAATTATCAACAAATTTCTCTCCAAATATTTCACGTGCTTCCTTGAAAAATGACACTGCAGTACCACTATGCGTTCTCTCATAGTAATCGTATCCAAGTTGTATCATTTCCTGGTCGTATGGGTCATCACCAAAGTAGTCCTTATATTCGGGACGCGAAGTACCTGACCTTTTTTGATAAATACCTGCTCCCCATTTAGCAAAGATTTCATCGTAACCGAAAAGCTTGGCGATATATCCAAAGGTAATATTACCGGGACCATCGCCCCTGATTTCTTTTCCTTCATAGATAAAATATTCATGTTGCCACTTTGTTTGTCTTTTCAGATCGTATTTTGAATTAGATTCTACACTTTTGAAGAATTTAAAGAGTTTGTCAAAATTATATTGGATTTCATTAATGAGATTCATATCGGCATCATCCAGATTATTTTCGGTCTTGGAATGTATAATCGGTAACCAATTAACCAAAGGTTTACTAGCAGTAAATTCAGCAAACTCCTTATCAAAACCATCCATAATTTTATGCAACTCATCAGTAATATCCACTACATCATATTCAAGAGATAAATCCTTGAATTTTGTGCCTAAATTTGTATCTAAGATTTCATCTAAATTTCTTGCAGCTTCCAAAAAGTTATCAATATATTTTCTATCATATATCTTTCCTTCTTTGGAAATATCTTGTTTGACAGTATCATATATTTTTTCGAACTCCATTTTTAGCTTGTCATAATAATTGTTTTCATACTTTAATTTATCGTATATTCTTAACGTAAAAGAGTTATAAACAAGCTTCTCGATGTAATCCTTAGAAAGTATAGTTTTGAAGCATTTGCCTTGTAATGAGGATTTTTCTTTTTTGAACTTAAGATAATTGTAAACATCCTGCAGAAAATCCTTATCCTTACCATCAAGTATATCATTAAAGAATGTCATTTTTGTAAGGTCGTCACTTGCTGTATAGCTGATGCCGTAGTCAAGTGCTTTTCTTACAAGCTCTAAAGCAGTTGAATAACTCATTCTGACACTACCACCGTCTTCAACACGTTTGGCAGCCTCTTCAATTCTGCTCATTGACTCATTGGATTTGCGTCTTGTATCGTATGCTGACAAGGTAAGATATGCTTTACAGGCATCAAATGTACTCGCACTTGAGTACCCGAATTTCAATACCTCGTTGATTTTCTCCAGAAACTTAAGTGTTTCTTCCCTCTCCTCTTTCGGGAAAAAGGATAAAACTTCGGCATATCGTTTCAAATCCGAATTTACTTCATAAATTATTTCTACAATGCTTTTACAGAGTTTATCGAGTGCATCTTTATAGTTGACACAGTAAGAACCATTGGAAAACTCCCACATTATGTCACCGACAATACTATTCTGATTAATATTTCTAAAATATTCAGGGCTTCCTACATCGTAGCCGTTACTCCCTTTTAAATTCATTTTATCACATTTCCTTTCAGTTGTAAATGGCGCCGTTTGAGTCGGTTTGAATCATCTGACATTCTTTTATATCCTCGAAATATTCTTCAGCAAGTTGATATGCTTTTTCAAGCAAAACCTTACCTTATATTGAAATTGTGATTAAAATATGGTATATTTTAATTAACAAATTATTTGAGGTGATAAGGTGTGACAATTACAGAAATCTTCAAAAGTTCTTTTGAAACCATAAAATCCCATAAAAAGCAAGTTATCATTCTTTGTTTGATTAGTATAATTACACGCACGGTTATACAAGTCTTTTCAGGATTTCCCACTTTGATTGTAGGCTTTTTTTCTGCATTTCTTAATGCTTTGGTATTTTTACCTTTTATATCAAAACTTAATGATTCAAAAGCCAACACAAAAAGACTTATAATTTCCGCTCTTTCTTTTGCCGTAATTTCAACAGTTTTTCTAATCATCGATATCAGCACAACATTAGCAATGCAATATTTTCCTAATCTGTTTGTTTTTCCTATCCGCTTAATAATATTAATTGTTTTAACTATTATAGAGTATTTTGGACTTTTTTCAGTTTTCGAAGCCTCTATGCCAATTAAATCATTAAAACTCCTTTTTAGTAAGTTGAAATCAGAATTTATAAGTAAAGTTTCAATAATTATTGCTATTTCTCTTAGCATTAATTTACCTTTAAGTATTCTCTGTACAGTAATTAAATACAACATTTATATAGATGTAACCAGTACAATTCAGTTTAAAATTATATCTGTACCATTCTATATTTTTGCAACTGTATGTATGTACACCCACTGGAAGTCCCTTGAAAAAGAGAAAAATTAAGTATTAAAATTTCTGTATTTTAAATATGTTTTTTTAATTTAAATCATATATAAAATTTTTGAAAACTTGTTTTTCCTCATTTATAAGTTTCACTTTTTTCAGATAATCTCCTATCAGATAATTATAATAACTTGTTTCCCACATACTGTCGTTATATGGAAATTTCACAAAGGTTGTATCGTGTATCAAATCGCTGATTCTTTCAATAAATCTTTTTCTATGACCTAGCACTGTGTTTTTTACCATATAATTTAGTTGGCTGTCCTCAACAAATTCTCTTTCCCATATTATTTCTGCTAATCTTTGTGTATCTGGATCCTTCTGTAATGCTCTGTAAACGTCCACTAATCCTGGTTGATCATCAATCAGTACTTTTAGCCCTGTTTCGGCTATCTCTAAATATGCAGGCATCGCAGCTGCTCCACCCGTTTGAAGCATTTGTATATTTTGTGGATTCAGAGCACCAGTTGTTTTAAAAGCCAGTCCCACTTCAATGGCCTTCAATAAAATCTCCATCAAAAATTTAGCATTTTCCTTCTTTTTGATATATTCATATTCATTTTTATACATCATATCGTATATGTTTTTATAAAGTACATCTTCATAACTTTTTTCCAATATTTCTTCTTTCAGCACTTTATCCAACAACTCCCTGGCCTTTGTTTCTGCTGCTTTTCTTATTTCATAAATACAACCTGTGGCCTCACTGTTACCTGAATTTTCAGCATTTTTAAATGCAAGAGATTCTTCAAGACGTTTGTCATATAAATCAGATAACTCATCTATAAGTGATGAAACTTCTTTCTTTGTACCTGAAAGCAAAACATCTCTTCCTTTGTGTGCCATCAATAATTCCTTGCAAATCTTATCCACGTCTTCGTGATTCCAGATAGTTGCATTATCATCAACAAGAAACTTTTCTTCAAGTCCGCAAAGTTTCCATATATAATTATCAACACATACTACATACTCTTTAAAATCATATTTAAAAATTCTGTCAGGGTCATCCTCCGAAGCAAGATACCCCTGCCCATTTTTCAGGTCACGCTTTATCTTCTCATAAACTTTTACTGCAACATCTTCTGTATACTTCCCTGTAACGCTGATATTAAGCACTTGCTGAAGCACTTTTATTGCTTTTGTATATGTACCGAAATAACTTGTACTGAATCTAAAATTGCTGATGGATTTTCTTTCCATCAGCTCTTTTATTTCCTTAACGGTTTTGCCCTGCAAAAGCTTTGGCAAATCAAGAACCCTTGCCTTAATCAGGTCATTCCCGTAAGTATCTCTTTTATCGCCACGGTACGTGGTGTCAAGAAGGATTTTTTCAATTTCATCTCTTTGCTCTACACCACGCAAAAATCCCGCGTCACGGTAAATTTTTACAACACTGTCAAAATCACTCGAAGAAAGACTTTTAAATCCGTACATACAATCATCGTGCCTTAACATACGCAACATATCATCTTTATCTCTTGGTCTCATAATAATTCTCCTTTATTAATTAATGGCGCCGTTTGAGTCTGTCATAACAAGCTGACATTCCTTTATATCCTCGAAATATTCTTCGGCGAAGTAATAATCCTTACCGCCGATAGTTTTAAATCCTTTTACCGCATCGCCGTTTTCAGTAAGGTAGTACCAACGGTTATTCTGTTTAAGCCAACCTGTTACCATATTGCCGTAGTTATCAAGATAATACCATTTGTTCTTATCAAAAATCCAGCCTTTTTTATCAACACCGTTTTCTCTGTAACGCCATTTGTTATTCTCCTTGTACCAACCGTTTTTCATATCTTCCTCCTCAAAAATAATGTCGTCAATTGCCCATGCCTCAAACATCGGGATGGGAAAATTATTTCTCTCGCTCCAGTTTATGATACTGTAAGGCATAATAAAAGTGCCGTTGTCCCCGAAACTGTCGCCCCAGGAATTAAGCACTTTAAAACCTCTTTTATCATAGCCTGTAATCAGCATCATATGTCCGCCTGCCATCTCCTCTAAAGAAGAGTTTTTTATGCGTGGTTCGGGCATAACTATATTATCCTTCGTGATTTCATAAAAGCTTTTAAAAATCAGGGTTCCCACCAAAACAGGAAATCCTTTTAAAAGCGATTCCTTGACAGACTCCGCTGTAAGGCACTGATAGTAGTTTCCGATACGGATTTTTTTAGCCTCATTTTCAAATTCAACAAATTTCTTTTCAAAATTGTCGATTACTTCCCTGACTTCGGCTTCGAACGGGTAACGGTCAAAGTAAAGCCCGCCGTCTTTCTGTGCCGCCTTTAAAAGTCCCCTCGCCTCGGTGCCCATTCCCTTGTGTTCTGAGTAACGGCGGTTGCCGTAATACCATGTAAAGGAAATATCTTTACACCTCTTTACTATCTCAATAAGTGCCGAAAGTGCGTGGGTTGCACAGTTCTGGTAACTCCCCTGGTCGTGTACCTTAAAGCCCGTTAAATCTATCTCAAAGCTTTCAGGGTATGTACTGCCTGACACCGAATATACATAGTCGCGGTTATCCTCTGTTTTGTTTACAAATCCTAAACCTTTCATATAATTTCTCCTTTGTCGTTTGTGATAACAAGCTCTGTCGCTTCAACATCGTTAAAATCCTTCTTTGCAAAGAAATAAAGCTTATTATTAATTTTTCGAAAACCCGTTACAGCGTTTCTGTTTTCATCAAAATAATGCCATCTTTTAAGCTTAATCCAGTTGTTTTTAAGCAAGTATGTACGCGCTTCGTTCGGAATACCCAGAAAATCAGCCGGGTTTGTACGGTAGTTTCCGCGTGTACGCGTTTCAAAATGGCAATGTGCGCCATAGCTTTTGCCTGTATTCCCCATAATTCCTAAAACATCACCTGTTTTAACGCTGTCGCCAACTTTCACATTACGGCTCTTAAGATGGCAAAAATAGTAGCGGTTGCCTTTTTCATCGTCAACGCGGACATAGTTGCCCCACTCCCAGGTAAGGTTACCTTTATCTGTGATAATAGTGGAGGACTTCACCACCCCGTCAACAGGAGAGATGACATCAATGTCCCCTATCCCCACTATATCAATACCACCGTGAGCAGAGCTGTATCCCTGGGTTACCTTAAAATCGCCTTTAAAAATTCTTTTCATTCTTTCACCTGCGTTCCGAAATAAAATGCGATAACTGTCGTAAAAATCACCAAAAACTGCTCGCCTGTGATTTTCCCTGTTACTATCATATAACCGAAAAGCCCGGTGAGTGCTAAGGTCACAAGGCTTTTTATCGTAAGAAGTTTATTTATTCTCTCTAACATATTTATTCCTTTCCGGTCGGAAGTGTGTCAAGCTCCTCGACCAAATGTGTGACGGTTCCGTTGCCGCCTAAGTTATGGTACTGCTCATAGAGGCGTCTGACATTCTCCTGAGCATAAATGGGATAATACCCCTTATCCATATAATGGTTGTAACTGTCGATAATTCTGTCGCGCAGAATAGCCTGAACACCAAGCTTTATCGACTCCTGTTCCTTTAAGCGTTTTATAATGTTTTTATAACCAAAGCCGAAGATTGTCAAAACGCCTGAAAACAATACTTCAAGCCAGTAATTAATTAAAAATTCCATTTTTTCCTTTCTTGTCGCCTTTTTGCGGGCAACATATCGCATTTGCGAAGCAAATATTTTTCCTACAATAAAAAAACACGCTCAAAGCGTGGCACAATATTGAATTAAAATCATAAGTACAGCTAATATAATTGCTACAAAAGTTTTGATACAATCACCCTCAATGCTAACAATAATACTGCCAAAATGACAGCAAACATAATACCATTTTCATACCAATAATCGGGAACATTCTCATTTTCTTCATAAAAACGGTCAATTCCGTTCCAACGGGCTTTGACATCCCATATCTCATCAAATCTGAAATGTTCTTGAAACTAATAATCTGATGCAGTATAATAATGTTAATAAATGTTTTAAGGAGAAAATGATATGACAGTTACAGAAATTTTCAAAACCTCATTCGAAACTGTAAAATCACATAAAAAGCAAACCCTTATTCTTTGCGTACTTTTTGCAGTAATCCGAATAATTACTGACTTATTTTCGGAATTTCATATTTTAATAGTGAGTACAATTTCTTCTTTTGTAATTGCTCTTGTATTGCTTCCCTTTATATACATACTAAAGGAATCGAAAATTGACAGAAAACAGCTTCTGACCGCCATTTTGTCATATACACTTATATCTGTAGTTGTTACGGGTTTTGTTTTTGTATCATCTTCACTTACTGCCATAATTGAAAATGCTTTGGTAAAAACTATTTCCGGATTTCAGATTTACAGATTTACAAGCCTTGTTATTCGTTTAATTCTTTTGATTATTGTGAATGTTTCAGATTACTTTGTAATTCTTGCTGTTTCAGAAGCCATAGTTCCTTTAAAATCGGTTAAACTTCTTTTTGACAATTTAAAATCAGGATTTTGGGGTAAGATTTTTAAAATCGAAATAATTTCATTTATCATCAATTTACCCATAAGCATTCCCACTACTATAATTGAATACACTACATATGCAAATGTGACGGATACTATACAATTTAAAATCATATCTATCCCGTTTCATATTTACACCATTGTCTGTATGTATACATACTGGAATTTACTTAAACAAAAAGAAGAAAAGGATAATATCCTTTAAAACTTAAGGAGTAAATTCTCTGAAAGTTTTAAATTCTTCGTTCATTAGTTTCACATTTTTCAAATATTCACCTATTAAATAGTTGTAATAACTTGTTTCCCATATACTGTCATTGTATGGATATTTTACGAATCGTGTATCAGATATTAAATCTGTAACTCTTTCAATAAATTTCTTTCTGTGATTTAATATTGTATTATCCACCAAATACTTCCATTGACTATTTTCGACAAAATTTCTTTTCCAGATAATTTCTGCTAATTTTTGCGTGTCAGGTTTCCTTTTCAAGGTATTATAGACATCAACAAAACCAGGTTGATCATTAATTACTGCACTCAATCCAGCTTCAAGTATTTCTTTATATGCCGGAATCGCAGCCATACCGCCAGCTTGAATAGATTGTATATTTTCAGACCTTAAAGCGCGTTTTGTAATTAGAGCTAAACCAATTTCAAATATTACTAAAAAGGCTTCCATCGAATCTTGATAGCTTTTTTTGCTTGAGACTGCATAACTTTCATTAATATACATTGTATCATACAAATCTTTATACAGTACATTTTTAAACCTTTTCTTCAAAGTAATTTTTTTTCTCTAAGAGCTCATCCAATAGTTCTCTCGCTTTTGCTTCTGCGGCTTTTCTAATTTCTGCAATACACCCAGTAACTTCTCGATTACCTGCGTTATCAGCCGAACGAAATGTATCCGATTCTTCAAAACTTCTGTCATATAAATCGGATAATTCATCCAGTAGATCTGAAACTTCGTTAACAGAATTTGAAAGAGAAATATTTTTGCTGGTACCGGCTAACAGTAGTTCCTTACAAATTTTGTCTACATCTTCGTGGTTCCATATCTGTGCGTTATCGTCAACTAAAAATTTTTCTTCAAGCCCACAAAGTTTCCAGATATAACTGTCAATACAAACAACATATTCCTTAAAATCATATTTAAAGATTCTGTTTGGATCATCTTCAGAAGCAAGATACCCCTGTCCTTTTTTTATGTCGCGTTTTATCTTCTCATAAACTTTTACTGCAACATCTTCTGTATATCTTCCCGTAACGCTAATATTAAGTACCTGCTGAAGGACCTTGATCGCTTTTGTATATGTACCGAAAACATCAATACTGAATTTGAAATTGCTGATGGATTTCCTTTCCATCAGTTCTTTTATTTCCTTTACATTTTTCCCCTTTAGAAGTTCCGGTAGATCAATAACTCTTGCTTTTATTAAATCATTACCGTAAACATCTCTTTTGTCGCCACGATATGTGGTGTCTAAAAGGATTTTTTCAATTTCTTCCCTTTTTTCTATACCACGCAAAAATCCAGCATCACGATAAATTCTGACAACACTGTCAAAATCACTCGAAGAAAGGCATTTTAATCCATACATATAGTCATCGTGTTTTAACATTCGTAACATATCATCTTTATCTCTTGGTCGCATAATTATACCTCCATAAAATTTAAACCACCGTATCAATCGACACGGTGGTTTTTGTTATGTTAATAGCTTTTACCTGTGATTTTTTTAAATTCAGTTTTTGTGATAATACCTTTTCTTACGGCAACTCTGACCATACCTTCAGTCCAGAGGCCTTTATCATAATTTTTCTTAACTGCATTAAAATTCATAAATATCCTCCTATTCTGCGTCAGGCATTGAGTTAAGAACCTGATATTCAAGTGCCGCCGCAATTCTTTCTTCGGCGGTGGGTTCTGTACTTACAGAGTTGATTTCATTTTCAAATGCTTCGATTTTTGCGAGTACCTCTTCGTTTGAAGCACATTCGGAGAAATCACAGCCACGGTCTTCTGCCATTTTTTTCATCTGTCCCAAAGTACCGAAAAATGAGCCGTTGATTTCACCTGCACCGCAGACAACGGTAATACTGTCAAGTGCCGCCACGGGATATCGTGTAATCCACTGTTCAGCAGAGAGCACCTCGCCCACGGGTGTTATAATACTATCTTTTTTGTTCCAAATTGCATATTTCATAAATTTTTCCTCCTAAAAAACATAAACTTCTGTACTGCTTACTGCGTTATTCATACTTTCTTTCGAGCAACCGCCGGCAAAAAGTGCATAATTTCCGACAACTGCCGCTTTTAATAATCTTCTGTCGTTTTTGAGATTTCCGACATCTTTTAAAGTCAAAGATGTATCGAAACAGTTTGTGATATTAAGTGCTGATTCATCGCTCATACCACCTGCAAACAAAGCAAAGTCCCCAAGTCCTGCACCTGCAAGCTGTGTTGAAGGACTCAGAAGACTTAACTGTGAAACCTTTGTAAGGGAAGAATCGTATACCTTTACCAGATTAAGAGCACCCGGTGGTGAGTTTGTGATATAGCTACCGGTCTGACCACCTGCAAAAACAGCATAGTTTTCCAAAGAAACACCTGCGCCAAATAACTTGCTTCTGACTCCTTCTGTTCCTTCTGATTTGTCATCAGTAGTTTTAATAGTCATTGAGGTATCAAGAGCAAATACAATATTTGAACACCCGTAAAATAGTCCTGTATTTCCTGCAGATGCTGCCGACATACCAAAAGCTGTAGAGGGTAATTCATAGACTGTATGTGTGCCGTATTTGTCATAACAGTCAATGTTATTGTATGTTATGTTATAACTTGTACTGAGAGCAATAGCACCACCTGCAAAAACAGCATAATCGCCGATATTAAGACCTGCTATATGTCCTCGTTCATGACTTAACGAATCAGGTAAAACTGTTTTGACAAGTGAGTTATCATACCTTTCAACATTCGACACAGGCAAATAGTTTGTTATATCAAATCCCCCGGCAAATATAACTGTATTGTCAAGTGAAGCAGCACCACCAAACTCGCTGTAAAATGATAAACCATCAATTATCGTGCGTGTCAGAGATTTATTATAGGTTTCACAGTCATTTCCTGCATACTCGCCACCTGCAAAAAACGCATAATCCTCAGTTGAAGCTGACATATGACCGGGGCGTCCCCATGAAAGCGGCGTGGTTTCGCCCCAGTATGTGACTTCGCTGGTCATAACAGGTCTTGCGATATTATCTACACCAAGGTAAGCTTTTTTAATCTTTCGCGCGTACGATGTTCCCTCTTCCTTAACGCCTATATATGCTTTTTTTACCTTTTTGGCTACACCGTTTACGCCAAGATAAATTTTTTTCATACTCCACCTCTATTCATAGACAAAATAAAGCTTGCCGTTTTCAAGCGGAGAAACTCCTGCAGTCAGGTCTTCGGTACCCGCTTCGAAAAAGTTAAGCTTTTCGTCTATAATATCAGCATTGTTATTGAAATCATCTATGTTATAAAAATCCATAGGCTCGGGTTTTTTCAGCCCGAAATTCTTTGTATAAGTTGCCATTAGTATTTTCCTCCTTCTTTAATGTAACTGTAAGTAAACCTTGAAAGCATCCCATGCCTTAAAGCGCCAACCGTAATATATCTTCGGTATAACTTACCCACCTCTGTAAGCATATTGGCAGGTGCCATCAGACAAAGAAGTTTTTCGACAGCATCAGCATTATCTGAAGAGTTGAGAAAAACAGAGATTTTCGGTACATTATAATCGATAGAAAGCTCATAGTTTCCCTCACCACAGATGGCGTTAAGCTGTAAAATAAGGGCGTTCTTTGTAAAAGGCAATCTGTTTCCAAGGGTGGTTTTGATTTGAAATCTACGAAACTCAATATCTCCATTCGAAGGAAGCGAAAGCATTTTTTCAAAACGCTTAAGTCCCGTTTCATCAAGGGTAGCACAGAACTGATTATTAAGGATGCTTTCGGCTTCCGTATAGATTTTCGAAAGCTCTGAGTTTTCGGCACCCGTGATATATTTAAACTCTATAATCTCCGATAAAACAGGCGGGAGATATTTTAAAATATCACTGTTTCTCATTTACTGACCCCCTCACGGGAATTTCGGTTTCTGAAAGTTCTATGTTTTTTTCACTGCCGTTTACAGAAGTGAAAGTGACATCAAGAATTCCTTCAGTATCAATAAGTCTTTTTTCAATCTGACTGACCCTTACGGTAACAGGACCACTGTCAGGCCAGTTTTCTGTGAGTTCTTTAAAATACCCGTCAATCGTTTCGCCGATTTTTTCCTGCAAAACATCAAAACTGTAATCCGTCTGGTAAGTTAAAGAAAGCTCGATGTTTATCGGTTTGGCGGTTACACTTTCAACTGTTACCCTGTGACCTATGGGGGCTATTCCGAGACCTTCACCGCTTACAGGGTCAACTTCATTCTGTACCTTTTCAACAAGACTTTCATCGGGAAGTCCGGCGTTTGAAGTTATAACAAGTCGTACCGTTCCGCCGCCATAGTAATGAGGATTTACAAGCACTTTTCCGACTCCGTCAATTTCCCTGACTTTTTGTCTGTAATCGGCCTGATTACCGCCAAATGAAGCGTTTTTAATGCTCTGGATATATCTTTTTCTGAAACTTTCTGTGTCCTCTTCATCAGCACCCGGAGTAACAATTGCCGTGATTTTTGCCGATGTCAGGCCATCGATGTACTCCACAGGGAGAAGAATTCCGGTAAGATGATTAGCAGTTGAACCGGCTTTGTCTGCTTTGAGTTTAAAAGTTGTTTCCGTAATTTTTTCGGTTACCGTAAAACTCTGGTCATCAATCATAAAGCGGCTGCCAATCGGTACTTCTTTTGAAAACTCGCCGAGTGCTTCTGCACAGGTAGCTTCATAAGGCGTTATACCTCGTTCCATCGCACGCCTTACAAGATATTCCCTGCTTGCAGTATCAGCAAAGGACTCATTTAAGACCACCGAAAGTTCAATATATAAAAGCGCCATCTCAAGTGCGGCAGGTGCCAATGCATTATAAATAACAGAACCCTCGCGTTTATCCAAATTATCAGGAATTTTTGAAAGCATATTTTCTAAAATCTTTTCAAAAGTCATCTGTTCATACATTAATTATCACTTCCTTTTTCTCTTCAATATCGCCAAAAACTGTCTTTACAGTAAAGTTCACCATAACCTTTCCCTTGTCGGCATCAAAAGAAAAGTTCTCAACGGCAGTTATCCTGTCATCGCACATCAAAGCCTCTGTGATACGGCGTTTGATCTCGGGCCACAGGTAAGAAACCTCTCTGCCTATAAGCTCCGAAAACTCTGCGCCGTAGTTCCAGCTGTAAACGGGATAGACATACCTCTCACAATTAAGTATCAGATAAACTGCCTGCCGTATGGCGTCAATTCCGTCCGTAAAACCTTTGATTTTTCTGTTTTCGATATCAATGAGGTAAGTTTTTGTTTCAGTCAATATTATTCCTCCTTGATTTTGTCTAAAATTAAAAATTTCTGTCCGCCCTGCATACGCAAAAGCAAGACTTTGTCACCTGTTTTAATGGCGTTTAAAAGCTTAAGCTTTATAAATTCTCCCGAGTATTCAGCTGTTATTTCGTAATCAGTAAGGTTTCTGGGGACTATAAGCATTTTTTCTGAAATCTGTAACTTCTGCTCCACTCTGACAGCCAGAGGTGAAGTCGATATAACCTCACCCGACATAATGTTTACAGGCTTTTTATCTTCAATAGTTTCAAAGCACACCTTTTTTATAAGGTTTAAAAAATCATTCAGAGAAATCCCCTCCTTTCAATGACAGGTCCATCGTATGGTCGTTTTCGGAAAATATGTGGGTCACTTTTGTAACCGTCATATTTCCTTTATATTCGGGAATGTCGATGTAAATACCGCTGCCGGCTCTTATCCTTATATCCCCGGTGATACCGCTTAACGAAAGCGTTTTCTTCGGATTTTTAAGCTCTGCTAAAAGTTTATTTGCAACCTCTTTGCCGTTTTCGTCACCATTGATATGGGAAAAGTACTGAAGTACCCCGAATTTTTGCTGAAGTTGTTTGTCCTCAGCAATACTTACTTCCCTTAAACCTTTTTTACTGTCCTCATGCAAAAGTTTTATACGGTTAAAGGAATTATCAATACTCGAAGTAAGACTATAATTCTCAAAACACTCACTGTCAATCAGCAAATTTGTCTGTAAAGCAGAAAGCTTTACAAGGCACAAACCCCCGAAATTATCGTATAAAACATACTCTTCACCCGTGTTTTCATATGTAAGGTCAAGGGCTGTTTCAATTATGTCAAAAAGCGTTTTTGAGTCTTCAACGCGATAAGGAATTTTATATTTTGTATCGTCAACTCTGTCTGTTTTCAGCAAAAACTGAGTTGCAATCAGCTTTAAAACCTCCGAGGCTGTCTTGTTCTGGTAAACAAGATTATCCTTGTTTTTTAAATATCGCAGGCTGTCAAAAGCTGTAACCGAAAAACTACCCGTAGCGCCATTTTTTGTGTAGTTCATAATAAATCCCGAAAACACCCCTTCATCCCCAACAAAAAAGCTCACCTTATCACCCTCCGATGGCGTAAAACCAATATCGGGGATTATAAAGGTAAGCTTTGAAGGTGTCAGTTTTCGTGACATTTCCCATCTTAAATTTTCTTCGGGAATTATGATATACCCTTTGCCGTTATGCTCAATCTGAAGCCTTAAATCAGCCAAAGTATATCACCTGCCCGGGATAAATCAAGTTAGGATTGCTTATGTTATTAAGTTTTGCAATTTCTTTATATCTGTTACCATCACCAAGCTCGGTTTTACAGATGTTATAAAGACAATCGCCCTTTTTCACAGTGTAGCTTTTAGCAGGAGTTTTAACTTCACGGGTGACAGTATTTGCCGCATTACTTGTGGCAACCGAATATTCTTTCAGCTTGTAACTTTTATATTCACGAAGCTTAAAGGAAACCACACAGTCAATACCGTTTTCTGCACTTTCCGATACCGTCATATCCTCAATGCTCACAAGGATGTTGGTGTCGTAAAGCAATCTGCCTTTTTCATTTGTCCTTGAAGCGAGAAAGTAAACAGCTTTTTTATCGCGTTTAATAGCCTCAAACTTCTGAAGATAAAAATTTGACGGCAGAAAACCATCAGGATAATAAGAAAACGGATACTGCTTCTGCGGAAAAAGTGCCTCAAAAGAAATCTCCCGAAGTCCCGGTGACTTTAAAATGCTTATCTCTTCACCATTCAAAAGGGTTGATACCCTGTTTTTGTTTTTGTTTGTAATGTTAAGCCTTGACGGAGTTACCGGAAGCGCAATCCCGTCAAGATAGAAAATATATGCCATTTTATCCCTCCTTTTATAAAACATATAAATTCCAATAAAAAAACCGCACCAAGCGGTACGGTTAAATATTAAATTTAGTCCATTTGGGGACGTACATTTTTTGGTACTGTTTTCCTGAAAAATGTTAAAACTTACAGCTCGGGTCGATGGATTTCATTAATTTTTTAAACAAAACCCTTGCCCAGAAAACCGCATCCGATGTAACTTTCTCCTCCCCTGTCCATTCTTTGAGCTTTTCTTTGTACTTTCGTATCAAAACAATAGCCACAAGCCTTATAATAAGGCAGATTAAAAAGAGGATTAAACCAAAATACGTACCTAAAAAGAAACCTGCGTAAATACGCATATTAATGTCATTGGATACAGCTGAAAAATATATCAGGAACAACGGAGGCAAAAAAGTTAAAAAGTTTTCCTTTCTGAAAAAGAGAATGGCATACGCTATAGAAATTATAGTTAATACAGGAGAAAATAAATATAGTACAACAGACAAGAAAAAGTAAACAAAATCATTAAAATCAAACCGCTCAAAAATCAACAGTGCACCAAAAATCATTATTGATAAAACAATTAAAATACTGTGATTTGCCAGTATTTTTAAGAATTTTTTCATAATCAGAGCCTCCTACGGTTTCCAGGGATAATCATAAAACATATTATATAAGTAACTCTTATTGATTGAGTCATAATAAAACTTAACGCCATTCCAACATGGGCGATAATTCCAATGCCATTTGTGCCATTTGGGAATGGGGCAGTTTTTGTTACATTCTATGTTAATCTACCTGAAAATCCTCATCTTTGGCAAGTTTTTTGCCATGCTTGTCACAAACTGCCAGAACTTTTTCCAAAAGCTCTTTTTTACTGTATTTATCCTTTTTAAACTGCACTTTAAAAACAGTATGCCAGTTTACGAAGCTTAGAAATATATCGGGTTTTACGGATTTTGTGAATTCAAGCATTTCTTCTTTGTTTTTAAAGTCCGTTAAAAGATTTAAATCCTTATATCCGTAAAGCTCGGGAAATACATAGTCTAAATTATGAAGTAGTGAAAAATAAGTTTTTATGAGTTTGATATCTGCACCATTTGTAATGCTTGCTACCTCAAGTTTATCAGCAAAAACATTATCACAAGGCAGATTATAAGCTTTCAGAAACGCTTTATAATACTCACCGAAAAGGTTTTCCGTATATCTGTCAGGAAGTTTTAATATGAGCTTCTTTTGAAATTTTTCTTCCTTTTTTGTCAGTGTTCTCGGCTGTCCCAATACATCAAAAGTATTAAAGACAGTGTGTCCTTCGAGCAACACTTCCATGAGGTTTGTTGCAAATGGAATAAGTTCTTCGAATTTGTCCTCACAGTCCGCATCAAAGTAAGAAATCTCAAACATATCCATATCAGAATCCGCAGGAAGTCTGTCATTTAAGTGAAAACTATTATACACCGTCAGAAGGCTTGTGCCCCAGCCCTCATAATCCAAAAAATCATCAATATTATAAAGCATTAATTTCACCTCATAAAATTATTCTAAGTGCCATTTGGGAATGTACATTCTTTGGTACTGTTTGCCATTTTGGGACGGGGCAGTTTTTGTTACATTATATGCCCGATAACAGTGCTTCCATTAATATTCTTAAAATATTCTGGGCTACCAACATCGTAGCCGTTTGAGCCTTTAAGTACCATAATTGTACCACATATCCTTTAAATTGTAAATATTATCTGCATAGGCGGATATCATCCGCCCGCATTCTGATTCATAAGATAAATAATCTGTATCCAACAAAAAACCGTGTCTTTCGACACGGTTTTAGTTAAAATGGTAACCTGAATTTCTTTTTTTCATTTTCGGGATTATACTGTATAACCTTTACGGGTTTACCCAACATTTTAGCTTTATTTACAGTGTACATAGTTCCCTTTGACTCTCCGTCCCAGATAGCAATAAGCATATCACATGCCTCAACAATCTGGTCATTGCGTTTAAGCGGTGCTATCTTACCCGGATACTTGTCATACTCAGGCTTGAACACGATAAACTCAAGCTTATTGCGTTTGGCATACGCCTCAGCAATCGAGTCAACACCCCTCGCTCCTCCTGAAACAATCGCAGTAGTTCCCTCAGGGATAAATGGTGCTAAATCAAAATTTGTAATGCTTCTTGAACCGATAATTGCCAGTTTCATAAAAACCTCCCTCAAATTAAAAATCAACAATTGCTATATAGAATGCTTGTTCTTAAACACTTGTTTTAGTATAACACATAATTTTTCATTTGTAAAGTGTTTTTAAAAAAAGAAAATTTATTCTATCGGTAAGTGGTCTGTGCCTTCCGCCTTGTTGCCGTACAAACGGCAACATATTAAATCCATTCGCCAAAGCGAACACCTTGCCTGTTCGCTATTACCTTTTACTTTAAATTGATGTGTCTTCGGCACATCAATAATGTACTCCCTCGCCGCAATTCCTGATAGCTTCATTAAGCTTCTCGGTCATACTGAAAACCACATTATCTATATCAAGCTCAGAATTTATGCTGTTGTAATTTACCGAATTAACATTAAAAGTTTTGTTTTCGGGGGAAATATTATTCACATTGTGTGAAAGGTTACTTACTCTGTAACTGTTATTATTCGCTCCCCCGTTACTTATGTTTAAGTTAAAACGATTTTGCGGATTTAAATTCTGCTTTACAACATTATGGTAATTTGAAATTGATTTTGAAAACTCGGGATTAACCTTCAAAAAACTGTTAAAATGAATATTTTTCTTAAAAACTTTAAATCTGTCAAAAATAATAATTATTCCTCCTCATAAAGCTCGAGTGAAGCTAAGATAAAAGCCTTATCGTACTCAGAAAGCTTTAAAAACTCGCACGGCATAAGATTGAACCGGTGAAGACATATATGCAACAGATTTGCATCGAAATCTCCACCGGAAATCAGTTTTTTGCCGTGTTTACCATACCGGAGAAATCCTCATCAAAGCCATTGATTTTTCCGATTTTATCGAGATACGAAGCATATTCACCGGGAGTAAGCATAGCTTTAAGAAGACTATCAGCCCCCATCACACCGTAACTGTCCTGTAAATTTACATTTTCAAGGTCAGGATAAATGGTGCAGCACGCCGCCAAAAGTCCCAGATATTTATCCATATCAAGTTCCCCGCCCTTTTTATACGAAGCGTTACGGAGCATTTCGTCCTCATCGGATGTAATGGCACGATATTCCCATAAAATAGCTTCCCCGTTTTCCGAAAAGCGTTTTGAAACAATACACTTTTCATTTTCAGGAAGATGAGCATTCTGTTTTAAAAAAGCCTCGAGTGTCATATTACATACCTCTTATATCTTTAAAAGTTTCAGGGATTTCAAAATCTTCAAATGTAAAGTTTACAGCCTCCTGCAAAAACTCATCGGAAGCACTGAATTTTGTTAAAATTCCGCTGTTGAGATTGCAGTCTTTGAGGATTACTGTCTGTCTGCCGACAGAGGATGTGGGGTCCTCATTTGTAACCTGGATATCAAAATAAATATCCTCGCCGGTTTCCTTGAATTTATAAAGCAATTTTCTGAAAACCGAAGTATTATAATGGAAAACAGCCTTTCCCATACCTTTCCATCCGGTAGATTTATTACCCTGACCGGGTTTTCCGAGAATAGGAACTTTAACTTTAGTTTTCTCAAAATTAGCCTCAAGCTCGATAGCCTGCATAAAATGATAACGGCGGTTATCAATAACAATATAACATTCGGCAAGGGATGCAGAAATCGCATCTTTTGCATTCATTATAGCCATACTATCCCTCCTATTCAACCATTACTGTCATATAAAGCTGTGCCATAGCGCCGACAGGGGTTACATAATCTGTGACAACAACCGAATTTTTACTGTCGCCTTTTTCAACAACAATATCCTCGGTAGAAAAGTCTTCGATTGCACGAATTTCCGAAAGCTGTTTGTGATGACTCACAATGGTGTTCCAGAGAGAAATTCTGCCGGCATTATCATTGGGCACCTGTCCTAAAAACTGAGTTTTGAAGATATACGCGATATCATTGCCTATCTGGTCAATTACGCGGACCACCTGATTATTTTTAAAATCCGCAGCACCGCTTGTCAATGTATTTATATCAGCAAGCACCCTGAACTCCTCGCCGACTCTATGAAAGAGAAAATTACCGGCATTAATCATTTCCGTGAGTTCATCGGAAGTATAATCGGCATTGATTTTAAATCTGCCGTCATACACCTTGTTGAGTACACTCTTATTGACCTCACAACCCGCCAGAGCACCTGCAACCCAGTAAACCAGCGAGCTTTCATTTCCGTCTTCAACAGTATTCCCAACCGTTACTATACCCTCATAATCAGCGTATACATTATAAAGTACAGTCTGAAATTTCACCCCTACCTTATCACGCATATGTTTGGTAAAAGTTACAAACTGCAGATTTTTTTTAACATCAGTTGAAGCTAAAACATTAAAGCTTTCCGACTCAAGCTTTTTAAATAAATTAGTGTAATCATCCTGACCATTTTCTCCACCCATCAGAGGAAGAGAAAGCTCTGTACCAAAGTTAACATCCTTAAATGTCACAAAGTCATTGTCTGTGATATCCGAGGCATCCTGGATATCGACCGCTTCACTGCCGAGATAGGTAATTACCTTACCCTCGGAAACAACGATTTTTATATCGTTACCCCTCACCCCGGGATACCTCGCCACAGCAACGGCGTTTTCTGCTTTTGTACCGCCATTAAGACGATAAAGCAATCCTTTTTTACAGTTTGCGAAAAGATCGTAAAGACCTTTCATTTTTTCATCATCGATATGGTAGCCGAAGATTTTATTTGAATTTTTAAAAAACTCCTCCGCGGTTACCTCAAAAAATTCCTTTTCAGGTCCCCAGTCAAGGGAAACAGGCATACATACGCAACCTCTTTCAGAAAGACTGGCAGTCGCCTTGGCAGCGCTCACAAAATTTATGTAAGCACCGGGTAAACCCTTGTTTTTAAGGTTAAAAGTACCTCCGCCCAAAGCCATAATCATTCACTTCCTTTACTAATAATGTGACTAATAGATTCCATCAGAACTGCATCTTCATCAGGAACTTTATTTATAATTGTTTTGTACTGAACCGAAAAACTGAGACTATCCCCCATATTGCGGGCCTCCATAACGCTGCCCCTGAAAACATCGGTGTCGCTTTTAACAGTCCCCATAGAATAAAAAAGTTTTTCTAAAGCACTGTCAAGCTCAAAATTCCGCTTTGTGGGTATATCCTCAGCTTTTGGGAAATAGGTAATTTTTATCGGGAAAACTCTGATAAATCTGTTTCCCACAAGATGTCTTTCCGAGAAAGTATCACCCTCCACAAAAAGGCAAGGCCTTAAAAGACCTTGCCTTACTGCTTCAGTATAAATTGCGACATTCTCCCCGAAAGCCTCACTGAGTGCAGATACAACTGCATTTTTAAGAGTTTCTGTCACGCATAATCCTCCCTCATAAGTAAAATTTCCGCATGGCTTTTATAATTTATGGGGTCGCCGCAGGAGATATATTTTGTTTCTTTCCCCAAATGCGTAACCAGTATCTCAGACCCTGCTTTGATACTTACATCGGGCAAAACAAAAAGCTTGATTTCATATGAAAGTTCAGGTGCAATTCCCTGTTTTATCGGCTGATGGCTGTAACGCGAGCCAACCCTCGCACGGCTTACGGCGCAAGGAATGTTCTCAAAAACCATAACTCTTTCCTCGGTCTGAGGAACACTCCCTTTTATATACCGTCTTTCAAAAACTGTAGCCACCGCATCAAAAGTAGAAAAAATACTCATTCTACCACCTGAACTTTCTGAACAAATTCAGTCGCTTTTCAAAGCCTCTGCCTTCGTAAGTTACCGAAAAATCACCGCGTTTTATACTCTTTACATCCCTCTCGCCGAAGTTTTTATAAAGATAAACTGCCATCTCTGTGGCAATGCCTTCGGCACTTTCGGGAATAGTTTCAATGTTACAATAATTCCTGATGTAGTTTTCAGTTTCCGAAACGCAAAACTTCAAAAGCTCCTCATCGTAGTTTTTCAGCAGAAGTTTTACTTTTTCAATCATCTTAACCTCTGGAAATAACCCTTGCAATCGGAATTGCTTTGTGGTTGATATATTCTTTACCTGACTCTTCGTTTGTGTTGCAAAGTTCCCAGTTAGCGCCGTCTTTGAGTTCCTCGTCTGTGGGAGAAAGAGTAGCCATATTCTTCTTTGTGAAGTTGATACCGTAAGGAGCAAAAATCTTTCTCTGACGGGAATAAAGTGTTGTCTGACCACCATTTGTCTTGGGGTCTCTGTCCATTTCAAAAGGTACTTCAGCGCCACAGTTTGTGTACTCAATAGCACCATCACCGAGGATATAGGTTGTGTAAACTGTACCCTCATCGGTTTCTTCAGTGGGCATAGAGTCATCAATAAGAATGAGCTTGCCGTTAAGAGTAGCAAGACTAAGGTCTCTCACCATACCCTGAGAATCTGTATATTTGAGATACTCTAAAAGATTGAGATTTTCAAGATTTGTCGCAACCTGAGAATGCATGATAACAAGAGAGAATTTCTGTTTGTTGTCCCCTGCCGCTTTCTGAATTGCGCGATTTAGAGCTGTAGAAGTAAACATTCCATCACCCTCTGCTGTGATGTCGCTTGTGTGACTTTCTACAAACTTTTCGTTTTCTTCGCCTGTCATAGCGAAAACACCTTCTAAAATTGCAAGAAGTGTGTCCTCATCAACAGCATCCCAGTATTCTGCAATCTGCTCGCCTACATTGTCAAGAAAATCTGTACCACCTGTGATGTCAGCAGCGAAATCGTTTTCTGTCCAGGAATTCTGTCTGCCGACAACTACTCTGTAATGAGAGAAAGTCTTTGTGGTGTTTGTAGGTGTATCTGTCTTGCCGTCATAGTTTGCGGGAGTACCGCCAATCTGACCGAACAAGGGTGTTGCGGCATAGTTACCGCCTGCCTGTTCAGAGAAGATAGAAGCGATACGAGCGCGTTCTACGATAGCCTTTGAGCGGATAAGCTCGTTTCTTTTGAGGTTCGGAATTCTGTCAACATATTTTCCGAAAACCTCCGCATTAAAATTAGTTGTTTCAAAAAGTGCCATAATAATTTTTTCCTTTCTTTTTTAAATAGTTGATATTCACATAGTAGGGGTGGACGCCTCTGTCCGCCCGCTAAAAGCCTTTCCCCTTGAGGGAAAGACCAAACCGCAGGTTTAACGGATGAGGTATCCCCGTCCGCCTGACCTGACATCAATTGTTAACATCAGAATTCGCGACTCCCGATGTTCCGGCATAACCAATACATTGATTACACCAGGCGCAATCAATATCCCTGAAGTTGAATTTTTGCCCGCCGTTTTTCAGGCGTTTTAAGGCAAAACCGCAGGGAATACTTTGTGTATTCGCGAGGATTTTAACGCAAGAACTACAAGCAAAAAAACAAGTGAAAGAGTGTTGATTGCGCGGGCGCAATCAATATCCCTGAAGTTGAATTTTTGCCCGCTGTTTTTCAGTCGTTTTAAGGCAAAACCGCAGGGAATACTTTGTGTATTCGCGAGGATTTTAACGCAAAAACGGCAAAAAACGGTAAGCAAAAAACAAGTGAAGGGGTGTTGATTGCGCCCAATATATATAAAAAAGAGTACTCTTTTTTGCCAATAAAAAAACCGCACCAATCGGTACGGTTAAATATTAAATTTTAGAATTAAATTTTGTACACTCCGGGGACGGGGCAGTTTTTGTTACATTTTATGTTACACTTTCGCCCCGTCCTTTATCTGTACTAAACAGTAAATCTTACTTACTTTTCCGACTTTTGATAATCCTTATTATAATACATATAAGTATAGTAAGCAGAATAAATCCTGCAATTATAAGTCCTAAATCAAGTGGCATACTCCCCTAAAGATAGTAGTCAAAGAATATATAAAGCGAGCTTATCACAATTACAGGTACCAGCGATGTAAACTTATTATCTTTTTCGTATGCAAAAACTGCATATGCAATCGCAAGTATGACCTGTAACGGCACAGTTATAAAAAATGCATAGAAAACAGCAAAATGGAAAATATTGTCCTTGTCAATAGCTCCACAAAGAAATATCAGAGCAAAGGCATATATAAATGAAATATAATACGGACCATTTCCTTTTAAAAATTTCCTTAAATCATCTCTCATAAACTCACCATTTCAGTTTTCTAAAATGTCTGGCACTAGTGTAAATCTTCATAAGAAATACAATATCAGATGACACAAATTTCTCGCCGGTAAGCTTCATAATATTGTCCTTGTTTTTGCAAACCCAAAACGATATTCTTACTCTTATCAAAACAAACAACAAAACAAGTACCAGTATTATTCCTGCGATCCAAAGCAGAAAACTCAGGGGTATTTCAGAAAAATCCTGAAAATAATAGTTTAAGTAATTATAAAGTGACAGTAAAATGATAACAGGAACTATTGGGGTGTAACGATTTTTTTCCCTGAAAGCCAGAACTCCATATGCAACAGATAAAACTATCTGAAAAGGAATAGAAATTAAAAACACTGAAAAACAAAGAAATATAAAAACTGAATCCTCACCATTGTCAGTATGACAAAACAGCAGAATTACAGCATATAGCATTGAAATGATTATTCCTAAATAATTAAGGATTGCTTTTTTCATTTCTATTCCTCCAAAAACTTTGGAATCTTTTTGATTTTTCAAATCGTATTTTGCATATGATTTTACATTTTTGCAAAATTCTATTAATTTACTAAAATTATAGGTAACTGTAGAAAGCGGATCCAACTTGTAATGAATATCTTTTTCAGCTGAAAAAGTAGGATTAGAATGAATAATTGGCAAAAACTCTGATAAAGGTACTTTATAAGAATACATTGAAAACTCTTTATCAGCATCATCCATATTTCTTTTATAAATCTGTCCCTTTCATCCTGTGAAAAAAACGACAACATACTCGCATATTTTCTCAAATCCCAATTAACTTCCTCGATTACTTCGGTTACCCTTTTACAAAGCTTATCGACAGCCTATGCATAGTCAGAGCAATCTAACCCATCCGAAAATTCATCCATTAAACAACCGACAATAGTATTTTCATTAATATTCTTAAAATATTCGGGACTTCCTACATAAAGCCCATTACTTCCTTTTAAATTCATTTTATCACATTTCCTTACTTAAGTAAATAACATTTTGTAGGGTTTGGCACTTGTTGACAAACCGCATTAAAACCCTCAAACGAATATATTTTTGCAACAAAAAAAGGAATGGTAACCCATCCCCTTTTTTCCATATTACTATTTTATCACAGATAAGAGTAACAAAAGTAACATTTTTAAAAATTTTTTTCTCATCGCATAAAACGCCATCTGCCTTAACCAAAACTCGTTCCTGAACGCTTTAATTCTCTCTCACAGGCATATCTCACTGCATCAATTGAATGGTTATTCCTGTCGGGGAAACCACCCTTGAAATTCCCGTTTGTGTCACTGTCAAGCTCATAGTTTTTAAACTCACGCGCCACATTCGGGCACCTTTCGGGGTCAATCACAATCTCCGAAAGGTTCTGCAGCCATGTAATCCCGTGTTCCACGCTACCTGCCCCTTTTTTAGCGGCAAGTACCCTTATTCCTCTTGACCTTAACTCGTCATTTGAACGGGGCTCAGCGGAATCAGCTGTCACAGCATCGTTTAAAAAGTTATGCTCCGAAATATTTTTCGCCACCTCATCAAATGAAGCCCTGTATTTGTAAAACTCATAAAATATTAAAATTTTGTCTTTTTCTGCCTGTAAAATCACATAACATAAAGGGTCGGGACCGTAACCCCAGTCAAGCCCGTGACGGACTTTATCAAAGCTTTTAATTTCATCGTCTGTTATTTTCCTTAAAGTCACATTGGCAAAAACCTCCGCCCCGACACCCACAGCCTGCCCTAAATACTCGTGAAGAAAAACTTCACGCTTATTTTTCTTTACTTCCGAAGCCTCAGCTACAAACTGTTCACCAAGCCATATTTCAGGCACTGTCAGGAATGTGGAGTGATGTAGAACTGTATCCTCTCTTAAAGACTGAAGCTCTGCTTCGAGGTTCACCCAGTGGCTTACGCTTTTAGGCGGGTTAAAGCTGTAAAAAATATCAAACTTCTCACCACCACGCAAAAGCGACTGATTGATGGTTCGTATCTCGTTAATCCCGTTAAACTCCGAAACCTCCTCAAACCACACATACCTTATATATCCCTTTGAAAGCTTTAACGACTTTATCTTTTCAGGGTTGTCAGCCCCACGGAAGAGAATTTTCTGCCCGGTCGGTTTGTAAATCAGAGTAAGCGGTGTCAGTCGCTTTTCCCAGTAAGCAGAAACATTAAGCTTTTCGATAGCCCACAAAAGCTGCTCAAAAACACTTTCTTTAAGGGTCGCCCCAACCTTTCTGAGTACCACAGCATTAGTTCCCTGATGCTTCATGATACCTAAGATAAGCTCAATGCTTATAAACGAGGACTTGGTACTCCCCCTGCCACCCTTAAGCCAGTAATGTGTGCTTTTTTCTTCTGCTATTATATTGTGAAGCTCCATAAAAGACGGAGCTATAAGCTTATGTAAATTTTCCATATTCCTCCAATAAAAAAACCGCACCCATCGGTACGGCTGAATATTAAATTTAATTCCCCCAATCCTCCCTTGTGTAAAGTGAAGGGGACCACCGCAAGGCGGTTGAGGGATTGTTGGTGCCATTTGGGGACGTGCCATTTGGGGACGTGCCATTTGGGGACGTACATTTTTTGGTACTGTTTTCCTGAAAAATGTTAATGCCATTTGGGGACGTACATTTTTTGGTACTGTTTTCCTGAAAAATGTTAAAACTTACAGTTCGGGTCGATGGATTTCATTAATTTTTTAAACAAAACCCTCACCCAGAAAACAGCATCCGAAGTAACTTTGTCCTCCCCTGTCCATTCTTTGAGCTTTTCTTTGTACTTTCGTATTAAAACAATAGCCATAAGCCTTATAATAAGGCAGATTAAAAAGGTAATTAAACCAAGATTACTTTTTGTATACCAGGTTAAATACATCATTGAAATAACTGAGTGTTCTGTCTTATTCAAAAAAATCAAACTAAGTGGAAGTAAGGGGGTTAAAAAATTATCCTTTCTAAAAAAGAAAAAAGTATATATTCCTGAAAAAATAACAATACAAGGTGAACAGAAAAATACTGGTGTATACAACAATACAGCTAAAACATCTTCATGACTACCAATAAAAAGAAATAATAAATCAGCCAATATTATAGCTATTACAGAAAGAATTAAAATACTGTGGTTGAACAATATTTTCGATACTTTTTTCATAAAACCACCTTACCAGTCAACGGAATAGCTGTAGCAATTATCCTTAATGTGACTGTAACCTTTCTCTTTTGGGGTGTAAGACGGGTCATCAAAAAATACTATTCCACTTTCACTGTCAAGAAATCCCGAGTAAACATAATAGATACCTTCGCCTTGTGTGTGTATATATTTTACTTTTTTGATTATATTCTTGTCTTCAATCGGGATGAATTTTTCTTCTTCCTCGCCCTTGCTGAAGAGATAAAGTCCATCTTCCCTCATATCACCTGTGAGAAAATCCTCATCTTTAAGGGTTTCATTAAGCTCGTAGAGCATATGATAATCGGCAGGAGCCTCGTACTGACTAATAACAGAATCTTCTTTAAAAAGCGGATTAAAAAGTAAAATCACTCCAAGTACAAGCACTGCTAAAATTTTCACAAAATCACCTTAAATCATCGGAGTAGTTGTCAGAAAAGCATAGAGCACTATGCCTTCCAATAAAAATAAAACTGTCCAAGTAATACACAACCATTTTCTTTTCAAATTAAGAGCCAAAAAACTCACAGAGAGGAGCACTTCTATCAGATACATAGCCAAACATACCGATATAAGTGAAAGGTCAAGATACGGCAAAGGTGCATCCGGATATCTGAGATATTCATAGTCACCCGTCTTGAATAAGTAATCTGTCACCAATTTTATAAAAGAATAACTTACAAAAAGTTTGTATGCCACTAAAAATATATTGAGGATGATTTTTATGATTTCATCAATAATATTCAATACTTTTTTCATACTTCACCGCCTAAACTGGAATCCGTAACATCACACCAAAGAAAAAAGCAGACTGCAATATCAAAGAAATCCAACCGAAATAAGAAGCTATTTTATTTCCCTTATTCATTGCCAAAAAGCTTATTGAATAAATAACCGTCAGGTAAAATATCAGCTTTGTAATATCCATGTGAACAAAAATATCATGATGACTGTAATAAGCGTTACTGTTACGCAAATACTCAAATCGTCCGTATTTAAACAGATACTCCAGAGAAAAAGGTATAATCATATACGCCGATATCAAATTCTCGACAACGAGTATCACATTAAGTAACGCTTTCATTTTCATTCCACCTTTGATTACATCATTAAGAGTTCCTGTAATTTATCATAATGATAAAGAAAATCGTTTGCATAGCCAGTGCCATTTGGGGACGTATGCCATTTGGGGACGATGCCATTTGGGGACGTACATTTTTTGGTACTGTTTGCCTGAAAAATATTAAAACTTACAGTTCGGGTCGATGGACTTCATTAATTTTTTAAACAAAACTCTCGCCCAGAAAACCGCATCCGATGTAACTTTCTCATCCCCTGTCCACACTTTGAGTTTTTCTTTAAAAATCCGTATCAAAATGAAAGC
Source organism: Fumia sp. (assembly GCA_045615345.1). Classification (GTDB taxonomy): domain Bacteria; phylum Bacillota; class Clostridia; order Oscillospirales; family Ruminococcaceae; genus Fumia. Next base: position 56,867 of record JAZLER010000034.1, read on the forward strand.
AATAAGTCTTATTAAAAGACAGATTATTAAGGTAATTAAACAGATATTAGTTTCTTCACACCAAAACAAATATAAAACACCAATAACCGAAATTTCTGCTTTACCTGCACAGATTAACCCAAAATGAAGTAATGGTGTTAAAAAGTTCTCTTTTCTGAAAAACAAAACAACATATACACATGACAAAATATTAATGCAAAAAAAGAATAACCCCACTACAGAACATAAAAGTGCCACAAATGTTTCTTCAAAATGAGCAATAGTAAATAATGTTATATCGCATAAAAATACAGTAATCGCAGAAACAATTAAAATCCCGTGCTCTAAAAAAATATTTAACACCTTTTTCATAAAACCACCTTATCCAAAATGGTACATGCTAATCAGAGTTTCTGGTATGGAAACTATAGCAGTTTTCGCCAACTTTTCCCAGATAACGAGTTCTGAAACCCGAATTTGCTATAAAATCAAGGTCACATTCAGGGTCATTGACAAACACATATCCCTGTTCGTGGCTTAAATCAAAGCCCTCAAAAAAGTAAATATTTCCCTTTTCATCCTTTGAGATATTAAGGTAACGGATATACCCCTTTCTCTTCGGAGCAGTAATAGTTTTTTCATCATCTAAAATGAGTTTACCTTTTTCGTAGGTTGCACTTTCAAAATCTTCATCTTTCAGAACTTCATTTATTTCGGCACAGTATGGAAGATAGTAATCTGTATTTTCAACGATGCCATCTACGGCAAGCCAACCAAAAAATACAAAAATCGAAAGCATCGATGCAATTCCTTTTATGAATGTACCAATAATACAAATCACCTCTGTTTATTTGATAACGATTTTTACTATTATCCATATTAAAATTATAGGTTTAATAAAGTAATCCCAATAATAGTCAAAAATGATATCGTTGTCTTCGTAAAATCTCTTTACTCCATTCCAACGAGCACTTTTGTCCCATATCTCATCGAATCTGAAATATTCTTGAAATAATGTATCGGATAAAGTATAATATAGTTAATAATATTTATAGGAGATAACACTATGACTGCTACAAAACTTTTTAACACCTCATTAAAAACCATAAACACAAATATAAAACAAATATTACTTTTTTCTGTCGTATCTTCCGTCTTGCGTTTTATAAGCCACTATCTGTTTGGAGAAATTCCATATTTCTTACTGATTTTCCCTTTTTTATGGTATTTCCTTGTGGTTTTCCCATTCGTTAAAACGATTAGTTTTGCAGATATCGATCGCAAAAAGCATATTAAAAGTGTACTGCTAATGGGGATAATTAAACTTATCTTCGATTCGTCATATACATTAATTCTTTTACTACAATCGTATATTTTAAAACTTACCGGTGAATATATCGGGATATACAACTTAATTGTCATAGCCTCTTTACCACTGCTTGCACTGTTTGTGATGGCACAAGTAATAGCAGAATATCTTTTTGTATTTCCTGTGATTACAGAAAACAGCTTAAAGAGTTCAGTAAAGCTTCTTTTGTCAAAACTTCGTGGGCATACCTTAAAGAAAGCCTTTTGTGTACTTCTTATTTCCAATGCTTCGGAATGGTTTTTTAAGCTTTTAGCAATACCACTTTCATCATTCACAACCAAAACTGATGAAATTAGTTTTATTCTTAACAATTCACCAATCGGTACCTTTTTATTTTTGTGTGAAATAATTATACTATATCACTATTGGAATGAGGCATTGTAGTTTTATCCCAATCGTTCAGTTATAATTTTTAAACTGTAATCTGCATGTTCATTCAAAAGCTTCACATTTTCTAAGTATTCTCTTATGTACCTATTATATAATCGCGTTTGATAAATACTGTCACCATACGCGTATGTAGTATCTGTGAGAGAGTCAAGTTCACCTTGAATTAACGTAATAAACTTTTCTCGAATATTTTTTTTGTTAAAAGCAACCAAGTGGTCATACTCTGAATTTATTATTATCGCAAGTTTGCTCTCAGCATTTTTAACCTCCGCTAAAGAACCTTCAGGTATTTTTAATAATTCTACAAAATCCGGTGCTTCCAACACAACATATTCCAAAGCACCTATAGCCTGCTCTTGCCAGGAATTACTGGTTAGAGAAATATTACGCAAATTCATTATATTGACAAATGCTTCTGCAGTTTTGGGAATAAATTTTCTTAAAAAGTTATCAAACTCATACTCACTTTCAGCTTCATCAAGAAAACTCTTGTAAAACCTTTCTAATGAATTGTAAGAATTATAATTATGCTTAACATCTTTTCCGTAAAGTAAAAAGTCCAATATTTCGCGTGCTTTTTTCTCAGACGCGTCCCTTAGAATTTCAAGTTGTGTTTTCTCAGCACGAGGTGAACTGATATAATATTCACCATATGCTAAATTCTTGATTTTTTCATATTCTTTTGTTAGCAGTTCTTCAATCGTGCCTTTACGAAATCCACTATATTCCTGATATGAAAGCCTTTCAAGTTCTTTCTTGCAAATTTCGTCAAAACTTCCTTCTGTCGGAACATCACTTTTTTGTGATGTTCTTTCTTTCATGTGGGAAGAAAGATTCTTATTGAGAAGATTATCAATATACCCTGTCGCTTCAAACAAATCTTTAAGATAATTATCTCTGATTTCAATGGAATCGACATTAATATCCTTTTGAATTGTTTCAGCTAACTTATCAAACCCACTCTTGATTACCTCGTAATAACTTCTCTCATCTTTAAGTTTTTCGTAAAGTCTTGAGCTTATTGCCTCACAATTGAGTTTTTCAATATACTCTTTCGAAAGAATAATTTTAAAACATTTTCCGGACAAAGAACTTTTTTCCTTTTTGAACTTCAGGAAATTGTAAACATCCTGCAAGAAATCGCGGTCTTTGCCCTCTAAAATATCATCAAAAAACGCCTTTTTGGTGGAGTCATCTCCAATAGTGAAACTGATACCATAATCAACAGCTTTTCTTATGTACTCCATTCCGGTCGAGAACGAAACATTCGCCCTCGTACCGTTTTCAACTTTCTTCGCTGCTTCCTCAACTCTGTATAAGGACTCATAGGATTTTCTTCTTGTATCATATGCCGACAAGGTAAGATACGCTTTACAAGCATCAAAAGTACTCGCATTTGAATACCCGAACTTTAACACCTCGTTAATCTTTTCCAAAAACTTCAAAGTTTCTTCCCTCTCCTCTTTTGGGAAAAAGGACAAAACCTCGGCATAGCGTTTCAAATCCGAATGTACTTCATAAATTACATCAACAATGCTCTTGCAAAGCTTGTCGAGGGCATCCTTATAATTAACACAATGTGAGCCGTTTGAAAACTCCCACATAATATGCCCGATAACAGTGCTTTCATTAATATTCTTAAAATATTCGGGACTTCCTACATAAAGCCCATTGCTTCCTTTTAAATTCATTTTATCACATTTCCTTTCTTAAGTAAATAACATTTTGTAGGGTTTGGCACTTGTTGACAAACCGCATTGAAATCCGTTCAACCTTATCGTATTTCACTATTCATACCTCAGCTTTTCTGACGCATCGCCTGCGAATAGGTAAGCACCCCGGTATCCGACAAAGCCTTTCCCTCTGTGGGAATAACCCCCTCGATTTTCTTCTCGTAAAACAAGTCCGGGTACTGTTCTTTTGCAGACTTAACATACTGATCTGCATCAATAATCTTCCCGTTCTCATCAAACAAATCATCACAATTTGTCTTGTAAATAAGGTACTCCAAATCCTTTGCTCCCGCCCTTGAAAGCTCGAGTCCCAGCGCCGACTCACGGCGCATTTTCTCAGAATTTTCCCTTTCTGTTTTCAAATCGTTTTTAATTTCGGAAAGCTCTGTACGAAGCTCCTCAATCATTTGAAGCATTTCTTCCATTTTCATTATCCTTTCTTTCTTTTTCCCTTTTGGCGTCCTTTACCCAGGGGTGATTTTCAAGAATAGTTTCCTCGGACAGAATGTCTGCGGATTTCACACACTCTTCAATAGCCTCGGACTCATTCACAATAATATCGCGGTTTAACACAAAACTTACATCTTCGTTTTTAAAATCACCCTTGTCCGTAATTTCAAGCCACAGTTTCACAAAATACATAAGCTCACCAAGTGACACTAAAAACTCCGACTCAATGCTGTTGCAATCAAGGTCTAAATCGGCATACAAAAACTTAAGCGCTACACCTGAAGCATTTTTGAAATCTTCAGTCTGGGTATCAACCCCACGCCCTGCCTCGTAAAGGTCCTTTCTGTCGAGCGACAGATGTCTTGCCACCATATCAGTCGAAATGTTGCTCGACTTGACATCAAGTCCACCGTCATCTGTAACCTTGACAGCCTTGTATCGGGAAAGATTTTTCCGAAACTCTCCAAGCCCCTGACCATCGTAATTCTTAACAACCAGAATGGAATTCGGCACATCGCAAATCGTGTTCGAGTCATCGGATTTGAGCAAATCATAATCATCAATAAGCGATTTCGTATAACGGATAAGTGAAATTTCCTCCTCGTTGTACTTAAACGGAATGAAAGGAATTTTCATAAAATTATACCCCATACCATCAAGGGTAATATGCTGAGAATTCACCCTCTGTGGGTCGTTATAAAGTCTGCCGTTTTCTAAAATGTAGTAGTAAACACCAGACAAATCCCATTTTTCCACAGCAGTCAGAATCTTTTTACCACGCTTAATTCCATACACCCTGATAACCCCGTCAAGGCTTAACTTCTCACTGTCCGACCAGATGGGAATTACTTCCTCGGACGGAATTTTCTTAAAACGCAATTCCCCGTTTTCAAAGTAAACATAAAGCCAGCCGATGCCTTTTACTACCGCCTCCTTACAGAGATTTTTGAGGCGGTTTTTAAGTTTTGCATCAAAAACTCCGTTTAAGATTTTTGAAAACTCCTCATTCTCGCAAGAAACAGAAAACTCGCGACCAAAAAGGTACTCTGCCTTCTGGTCAACGAGTTTTTTGAAAAATGAATGCGCTATTCGACAGTTGGAGAGATTTTTATCCTCAACCAATGTACCGTCCTCACCAATCACCATTCGCTTTCTCGAAAGGATGTCGTTAATCCCCTCGTAATACCTTGCACCGCAAAGCATTTCCCCGCGTTTTTCCGAGTTTAAGAAATTCTTTACTTTTTCAAGAATTTCCTTTTCGCTTGTGACTACCTCACCTTCGAAAACTCTTTTTTCACCTTTTTTTCCGAAAAAAATCATATTTTTTCCTTCCTTTCTTTTTAAAAATTTTCAACAAAAAACCACGCCGTCAGCGTGGTCATTTATCTTCGTATTAAAAAATTTGTAAGCTCTGAGTATGCCTTACCCAATTGTTTCATAATCAAAAGGATGATCACTGTCAGCCCACAGTTTTTTATTCTCTTCCAGTAATTCGTGCATTATTTTTAAATGTTTATCAAACCCCGGCGGTAAAGTCTTTTCACCTTTGATAATCAATTTCCACAACTTTCATAATCTCACCTTGAAATCAGCTTAAAATTTCATAAGAAAACGGTTTGAACCGAGTTTTTGAACGAAACTCAATATTTCCATCTAAAATATTATGCATTATATCCAAGTGTTTTTTAAAGCCGGAATGCAAACTTTTTTCGCCTTTAATTACAATTTTTTCTATATCTATACTGCCTGCGAGCAAATCCCAGAAAGCTGACCAATTTACAGGCGAAGCCAATAAATCAAAGCTTGTTTTTTGCTGACTGTTTTCTTCTTTTTCTGCGTTAAAATCCTCGTGAATACTTGAAGTATTCACTGCGGTTTTACCTTGAAAATACTAAAAAAACAGTGGCAAAAAATTCTTATGAACCTGAAAGAGCTAAAAATTTGTGATTTTTCAAGGCGGCAGGGCGAAGGAATACGACTGTATTTCAAGCCCGACAACGCCGAAAAAACCGAATTTTGGCTATTTCAGGCAAGTTTGGATTTGTTGGTTTCGCCTGCGTACCACTCGGGAAAATCAAGAGCAACCCTGATTCTTTCGTGCAATTCATAGAGACTCTTACACCCTGTAAAATCAATTTCCACTATCTTCATAATCTCACCTCTAAATAATTTCGTAAAATGTCTTGTAATGGTCGTATGTAACGAATACGAGCCCGTCATTTGACCAGACGATTCTTTGTCCATTACGCTTTCCATCAATGTAGTTAATATCTGCCTCATACCAGATTCTGCCGGGAGCATACGGTAAATGTCCATTATTGTTACGATACTTACTTCCACCAATCATTTTTTCCGGAAAAAATTTATTGGAGCTTTTTGGGGTTTCCACCCTGTGTTTAAAGCATCCTCATAACTGATATAATTCCCCGGCAACTTACCTGAATATTTTACCGTCCGGTCAGCACCGGAGAACCCGTCTATTGTCGCCGTACCTGCCTGTATCGTTTCCATCGGTATAATACTGCAACGACAGTTGGGATGCAGCTCCGGCTTCCTCTCAGGGGTTTCATCAATTCGCCAGATTTTCCCCTGCATATCTTCACAATCAAGGCATCTGATTAAGTCATTCACAGAAACCCAGTGCTTGTATTTTTTGCTTATCCCCAACCTTGGCGACAGTTTTTTCTTTTTTGAAGCGGCTGCCATAACAGCCATATTTACCTCCAATTTTCCACCTCCATTCTAACATAATTTTTAATTATTGTAAACATTCGTACCACAACACATCATATTAATTTCCGTGCACGCCCCAAAGTTATCTGAAACCACTTCACCCCGTGCACCTTTTCGGAACATCACCACTTACAATATATAATAAACGCTTGCCCCTTAATTGTTCACGCCCCAAAGCTGTCATTTTAATTTTGCATTCATTCTGCACTCTGCATTAATTCTGCCCTTTGCACTCATTTGGCACTTTACATTCATTATGCATTATGAATTTTGCACTCTGCATTAATTCTGCGCGCCCCAAACCCGTTTTTTCCACTTTGAGGCGCGCTCATATGAGGTCGCAGTTGTAAGGGTTTGCTCCCCACAATAACTCATATTCTATCTCCGTGCACGCCCCAAACCTGCGTTTTGTATCTCTGCGCAACTTTTCTTGTAAAAAGTTTGACGGAGCAGTTTCCTGCCCCGTCTTTTTACATGAAAGGAGTATAAAATGAGTAGCAGGAATAATGGCTACCCGTCAGGTCTTTTTCCTGACAATACCATTCTAACACATAAAAAAGTAACAAAAGTAACATTTTTAAAATTTTTTTTAAATTAATTAAAAACCATAGGCGTGACATAAAAAAATCAGCGTGTCGGGACCGCCAAACCCTGCGATATTTATCATAAGTTTAAATGACATCGTAAGGGCAATTCACGAATTGCCCGTATTAACCCAACCGAAAATCTCATCGTAGGGAATGACCTGTGTGTCATTCCGACTCGATAGTGAATGACAGTCCTGTGGACAAATGTAGCATCTGTCCCTGCATAGATTTTCATTCAAATAAAAGCAAAAAAGAGGCCTCCTTACGGAAGCCTCAATTTTTTTAAAAAATTCTTACCTATTACGGAATTTTGCTGTCAAATACAGATGTCTGGTTAGCAACCTTACGGTTAACCTGCAATACGTCAGCAGCGTTGATAAGATCATCTTTTGTTGTGAACTTAGTAACGTTAGCAACTTTAAGTCTGTAATCAGCGTTTGCAACCTGATTGAACATGGAGCTCATGTTAGCAATCTTACGGTTGATCTGCAATACGTCACCTGCGTTGATGATACCATCACCTGTTACATCACCGTAGAGCCAGATTTCAACATCCTGAGCAACATCAGCATCAACTACTTCTACCACATATTCATGGTCAGCATGTTTTGTCTTGGAAACTTTAACAGTGTAAGCACCGGGAGCAACATCTTCGAATGCGTAGGTACCTGTTTTGCCAGCGATTGTTGTAGAAGCTACAACTTCACCATTAGCAATGAGTTCTACTGTTGCAGTTTCTGTAGAACCGGATTTTGTGAGAGAACCTGTTACTGCATAACCTGTAACAACAGGAGCTTCAGCAACTGTAACTGCGCATGTAGCGGAGTAAACAGCAGCTGTTTCGCCACTTTCAAGAGTGTTTGTAACTACAACGTAGTAGTTACCGCCATCATCGAGTGTAGCAACAACAGTGTATGTAGCATCTGTTGCGCCTTCGATAGCAGCTTCATCTTTGTACCACTGGTAAGAGAGTGTACCACCGTCAGAAACGGAAGCTTCAACAGCGAGTGTCAATTCATTACCTTCTGTAACTTCATAAGTACCTTCAAGGTCAGTAGAAATTACAGGAGTTTCAGCAGGGATAACTGCTTCTTCAACTGCAACTACACAAGCTGTAGAGGGAACCATTGTAACCAATTCTTCTGTAAGAGTATTAGTAACTTCTACATAGTAAACGCCTGCTGCTTCTTCAGTAGCATCATAGATACCATAGTAGTATTCTGTTTCGCCTTCAATAGCTTCGCCATCTTTGAACCACTGGTAAGAAAGTGTACCGCCGTCAACAACAGAAGCTTCTACAGAGAGAACGAGGCTGTCGCCCAAAGTTACTGTTTCATTGGGGTTAAGGTCTGTTGTGAATACAGGAGCTTCAGCTGCGGGAGCATCACCGAGTACCAATACTTCAGACATAAACATCATAGAGCCGTTGTAAGAAGAAACTGTTACATAACGAGCTCTTACGGGTTCTTCAGCTTTAACGGAAGCAACCTGGATACCTGCACGGTTAGTATCAGTATTGTTCCACTCGCCCATCTTAGTCCACTCTTCTTCAGTGGAGTTTCTGTAGCTTACAGAGAACTTACCGGGAAGTTTGATACCGGAGTTGTTTGTAGACATAACGATTGCTTTAACTTCGTCAAATTTAACGCCGTATTCGCCGAAGTCAAATGTAATCTGAGCAGTTTTCCAGGAACCGAAACCAACATAACCTGCGTTACCATAAGAAACAGCTGTGGGAACATTACCATCGGTAAGTTCTTTCATATCTGTATCCTGGTAGTTAGAGTTAGTATAAACAACGTTAGCTTCGTAGTTGTTGTATTCATAAGGCATACCTGCAGCGTAGTTATAAACTTCGCCTTCAACTTTTACTGTAACTTCATCAGAAGCGTAAGCATAAGCCATACCGTCAGCAGATTTGTTTTCTACATATACTTTGTATACAGCATCTTCTGCTTCAGCAACACCTGCAACAGTGTAAATCTGGCTTGTATTGGAAAGAGTAAAGCTTCCTTTGTACCACTGGTATGTAGTCTTTTCGCCTTCAGCCATTGTACCTTCGATTGTTGTAACAGTATCAAGGGATACATAATCGCCTGCAGCAACTGTTACAACATCATCATTTGTAATTTCAATAGAAGGAACTGCAACAGTGGATGTGGGCATTACGAGAGCAACATCAGCAACATCTTCTTCAGTTTCGCCTGCGTAAGCATCATAGAACATTTCAAATTCTGTAAATGCTGTCACATATGTGCCTCTTCTACCAACGATATTGAAACGGATTTTGCTTGCAACGATATCTTCTTCAGATGAGAAGTAGTAAGTTTTCTGAGATTCGTAAGGAAGACTTGTAGGAGCGTTAAGTTTGTACCAAACGCCGTCTTTGTAAGCTTCGATAACTACATCTTTATAGTCTGCATAGTCAGCAGCAAAGGACTGTTTCATAGCTGTATGGATAACAAGCTGTTTAAATGTTGTGTTTTCACCGAGGTCAAATTCAAGGTAACCTGTGTCGTTGAAACCAACGATACCTGCTGTTGTGGAGTAAGCTTTATCTATAGCGTAGTCGCCGTCAGTAAGCCATTTGTACATAGCTGGAAGTTTGGAAGGACCGTTACTATAGATAAACTGTACATCAGCGATATTAGTTGTCCATCTTGCACCTTCCATGAGGTTGCCTTCTTTAGGAGCTGTGGGGTCATAGCCTTCAGAACCTGTTACACCATATACCATACCTTCGGACATAAAGTGCAGACCTGCGTTTGAAACGCCGTCAACTTCAACTGTGATGTAACGGGCAAATACGGGTTCAGCTGCATCTACTTCTGCAACCATAACACCAACTTTGTTCTTTTCAGCATATGTCCATGTGCCGAGTTCTTCAAAGATAGCGTTGTTTGTAGAGTAGTAGAATGTAACTTTACCGGGCATTGTAAGACCGGCTGTAGCTGTGTTCATCAAAACTGCAGCAGCACCGTCTACTGTGCAAACTTCGCCAAGGTCAATTGTAAAGGAAAGACCTGCGTTATTACCAGCACCAACATAACCTGCGTTACCATAGTTAACAGCAGAAGGAATGTTACCGTCTGTCATTTCTTTGGTATCTGTGTCAGGGTAGTTGGACATATAGCTGGATGTCCATGTGTAAGCTTTGTTAAGAGCGAGGTTTGTTCTTTCGCCTTCAACTTCAACTACAACGGAAGTTGTGTTAACAGCAGGGTTGTTAGCACCTTTGTTTGTTGCTTCGAATGTGTATACACCTGCAGTATCAGCTGTGATACCGGAAAGTGTAAGCAAAGGAGCTGTTTCGCCAACGATAACTTCATCGTCTTTGAGCCATCTGTAAGAAAGTGTACCACCGTCTGTTACGGAAGCATCACCGATGATTGTTACAGCAGTACCAGCTTTAACAGTCATAGCTTCAGCGTTGAGAGAAACTTCAGGTGTTTCCATCTTGGAAAGGTTTACTTCGAGAGCACCGATAGCATCTTCTGTTTTGATTTCAGAGAATACCTGGATTTCGGAAATAGCTACTGTGTTGTAACCCTTACCGGAAGCTTTCATAACAGAAACTCTTACACCGTCAGCAACAATTGCTTCTTCAGATGTAAAAGCAAGGATGGAACCTGCTTTGTCGCCGGGCATACCTTCTACAGTACCTGCAGCACACCAT
>JAZLER010000035.1:0-52221 GCA_045615345.1 Fumia sp.
CTGATACTCTTCCGAAACAAGTTTCGGATCATACTGAGGCCATTTAAGGTTGATGTTTACTCTTTCACCTTTTTTGCCGACTATCTTTGCATAAAACATATGGTAGTCATTATAGATTTTATGCTTTTTATGAAGCTCACCAACATCGGGTTCACATTCGTAAGTATTGTTACCCAGATATTTTACGGGCAGGCAACAACCTTGTTCTATCTGTCCGGTAATATATGCCATAATTTTCTCCTTTTAAATACCGCTTTCAAAAACTTTATCGGTATTTTTACCGTTTTCACCTTTGATAACAAGTTTTCCTGTGAATGAACTTTCAGAGAATTTACCATTTAAAATATCTTCTTCGGTAAATGAAGCATAATAAATTTCTTCTTCAACATATCTGTTAAAGTCGTATGCTACATAAACTCTTCCGTCTTTATCAACACATCCTGCAGGATATGAAACTGCACATTTTGTGTCAAGGAGCAATTTGCCTTTCAGCTCTTTAAATCCTTCGCTGTAAAGGAATGCTGTCATATCTTTTCTGTCTTTTGCATCATCGTTTGTCACAAGCACAAAATTACCTGACGGAAGTTTTGCAAGGTAACTTCTTGAACTGCAGTGGTCCATAAGTTTTACGGGCTCACTCCAGCTTATACCATTATCTTCCGATACAGAATACTTAATGCTGTCTTCACAACGGATTGTCATATAAAGCTTGCCGTTTGCCTCCACGAGGGTGTTTTCGTCAAAAGTGGAGTCAGGAGCATCAGCACCACCCACATATTTGAAGGTTTCGCCCTTGTCTTTTGAAACATAAACTCCTGCATTGCCAAAATATGGATAAGGATGCCACAAATCTCTCCACGGTTTCCAGATGCTTACAGGGAGCAGCATTTCTCCGTTTTCTTTCTGGATGGGAGGGGTTGCCATAACACCGTCACAAAGGCGTTTGGGCATAGTCCACAAATCATTTTCATCGATTTTAATTGCCCAGACACCGCCTCGGCCGTCCCACCAGTTGTAAGACTGTGCCCAGAAGTGCCAGAGGTTGCCATCATTGTCTGTCCACAAAATCGGCTCATGCATTCTTACCGATTCAGCATGGTCAATAACACAGACAGTTTCCCAGTTTTCGCCATCTGTACTCTTAATAATAACATTATAGTTGTTAGGCTGTTCGTCACCACCGAAGTTATCACCTGTAAAAGTCATATAGAGATTTCCGTACGCCTTTGTAATACAGGGTGCAGACTGCCATTTTCTGTTTTTGGCAGAGAAGAAATCCCACTCGGTAGCCTCTTTGCTGTAAATATTTGGTGCATTCAGCGAGCAATGTATATCAGCTGTAAGGTTATCAGGATTATAATAAACCTTTTTGGGTTTTACACAGGTATGTTTATGGATTTTATTGAGTGTGTTTCTGGTCTGAACTGCCCTGTCGCGGATAAAAGCATAATCAGCCCCTGCAGAAATCATATCGATACCGAAATTGTGCCAGAAACCGATACTTTCTTCTGTAGTTTCACCAATTGAAATTCCCACATACTTATCGTTCTTTTTCAGAACTTCAAAACTTTTCTTCATAAGCGCCTGGGTATTCTCGTCAAAAACTCTGGTAAGCTCTCCGATTGATCCGGACAAATCCATAGCCCCATAAATAAATCCGTCAATGTACTCGTTTTTTACAAGCTCATCAACGCAGTCAACCGCATCTTTATGCTCAATCTGAATAAAACGGCAAAGGTTGTCGCAGGTATTGTCGATATAGTCCTTGACACTTTCAAAGCCGTATTTAACAGCGTGCTGAGGACCATAACCCCTTGTTCCGTAAGGAGGATACAAAGTAGAATCCAGAAGCTCTTTTGCCTGTCTGGCACTTCTTACCATCGGGAACACAATTCCGTCAGGTCCCATTTCAAGCACTTTCTTAAGATATGTAAGGTCATTTACAGGCACGCGCACAATAACAGGTGTACCCCCTGCCTGTATCGCAACTATATGTCCAAGCATTTTATCAAGGGGTAAGAAGCTGTGCTCTAAATCAACCCAGATATAGTCAAAACCAGAAAGGCCTGCAATTCTTGCGGAAGTAATATCAGTAAGGCTTACATGCATACCGATAATCTTTTCTTTATTTTTAACTTTTTGTTTAAGTAAATTCATATATAACAACTCCTTTACTTATATTATACTTGCCATTTTTAAAATATAAATATCATTTATTGCATAAAATATTGCACTTTTTGCAATATTGTGATATTATATACTCAAAGGAGTGATGTTATGGAAAAGATTACTTATCAGTCACGCGATGTCAGTATAAAATATGCCAAAGGCGATACCGACATTTATGGCAGATATTTTCACAGCTACCATGAAATCTTCCTTTTTTTAGGTGGTAATGTTGAGTTTATAGGGAGCAGTGTCCGTACAAAGGTTAAACCCTTTGACCTTTTTTTAATCCCCAAAGGTGATTATCATCAGTTTGCGGTAATTTCCGATGTTGAAAAATACGAACGTTGCGTAATAGATATCCGCAAAAGCATTGTTTACGGCGGGATAGAATCACTTTTTGAAAAGCGCAGTATTCTCTCACTTAGCGAAAATCACCGTATCGTGAAAAACATCGAATATCTCATCTCCTCGATGTCCGTTATGTCAAAGGCGGATTATGACGCTTTGCTCAGTTGTGTAGTCAACGATATCCTGCTCCAGATCAAGTATTCTCCTAAAAAAACATCAGAACTTGAAAAGGTCGACAACCTCCCGATGCGGCTTATAGAATATATCGATAAAAATTATACTTCTGATATCACGCTCGAATCTCTTGCAAAGCAAAATTTCTGCTCGGTTTCGCAGATATGTCATATATTCAAAAAAAGCTTTGGCATAAGTATCAAGCAATATCTTCTGCAAAAGCGCATGGAAATAGCACGCGAAAAAATCAAAAATGGTATTGATATCAAGTCTGTCAGTGAAAATGTCGGATATTCCGATTATGTCACTTTCTACAGAGCATATAAAAAATATTTCGGTGTTTCCCCGAAAGAACATAAATAGTTAAATATTTAAAAAAATCAATGCAACAGCACCAACCAACAGTCCTGCCCGGCGGCAGGGCTTTAATTTTTCCTTAAAAACCGTGACAGAAAAAGTGGTTGTTACAATAAGTCCACCAACAGCTATAGTGGGGAAGACGATACTTTCTGACAACGGTGATGATATCAAAAATATAATAGACAGGTTAAGCCCTGCACTGGAAACTCCTGCCACAACAGGAAAACAAAGGCTTTTCCTGTGTATTTTCCTGAAGTCACATTTCTCCGAGAAAATATATATTAAAGTGCAGACAGTTACGGCAAATCCATATCCCAAAAACATAAATCCTCGTCCTTTTTCGCCGTCAAAAGCTATCTGCTGATATTTTTGTGTTATGGAGCAGCCTGCATTTCCTGCAAGCAGCATAAACGAAAACAAAACCCAACGCAAATTAATTCTTTGATTGGTCTTTTTATCGGGTTTAAAACAAAGGTACAACGCAATCAATATAAAGACAAAACCTATAACTATATTGATTGTGAAAGCATTATCCCAGAACACAAATCCCCATATTGCAACCATTATAAGGGATAATTGTTTAATAAATGCCGTCATTGAAACAGAGCCTGTCTGCATTGCTTTGAACAAGCCTGTCATTGCCATAGAATAAAAAATCCCATAAATAACCGAATACATCAAAACCCTGATATCAAAAACAAAATCCTTAAGTGACAACACTCCAAGTGTTACAAATGCGAACACCGTCACAACAAGATTATAAAACGGAGTAACATTTTTTAACTCCTTGTTTTCTCTCGAAAAGGAAGAACTCATAATGCTTAAAAGTCCCGAACAAATCAAAGCTACAAAAAGATATATATACTCCATTATTTAATGCCTTCCTCTGTTGTTTTATCAGAAAGATATTCGCAGTATCCCACTTGTTTTAAATAAAAATTTCCTTCATTATATTCTGCTATCGTAACAGAAGCATTGGGCACATGCTCTATTTTTTGAATTATATTAAAGGGGGTATCCGTCCACAATGCACGCAAAACTCTTATTACCCCACCATGTGTAGCCACAACTATAGTTTTGCCGTCATTTTTTTCTGCGGTTTCTCTTAAAAAATATTCCGCCCTTTCCGAGGTTTTCTTATAGCTTTCACCTTTAGGAAAATCAAAAAGTCCCGGGGTGTTTTTATAAAACTCAAATTCTTCGGGGTATTTTTTCTTTATTTTTTCTATTTCAACACCTTGCCATTCGCCTACATCCACTTCTCTTAATTCTTTTGACTTTATAATATCTATCTGCAGATTTTCCGCCAAAGGTTTTACGGTATTGTAAGCTCTTATAAGGTCACTTGAAAATATTAAGTCTGGCTTATATTCCGAAATTATGTATTCTTTTACAGACAATGCTTGTTTTTCACCGACCTCATCAAGGGGCAGGTCCAACTGACCTGTAAATTTCTTTTCCTTATTACCCATGCTGAATCCGTGACGCACAAGAATAAATCTTACCACCTTTATCAGCCTCCTTTCTTTAATAATACCATTAATAAATAATATATACAATTGCTTTTTTCATATATTTGATGTATAATATTGCTGAAATGGGGTGCTCGATATGAAAGAAATATACCACAAAACGCTTATAGAGGAAAACCGTTTTTTCAGTGTGTATCATGGTAAGGGTTATTATAATTCAGATGAAAATAATTCTCTTTTTCACTACGACCCAAGTTTCACCATTAGTTTTTTCATCTCCTGTAAAGGCTCCATTAAAATAGAAGGCAACTCATACCCTGTAAAATCCGGTGATGTTATCATCATGATGCCCGAAGAAATACATCGTTTCTTTTCAGAAAAAGGTGCCTTCCACGAAAGAATTTCAATCCATATACATCCTTGTTTCAAAGATAGCTTTCCTTTTCCCTGCGAAGAACTGCTGAAGCTTTTTAAAAACAAAATACCGGGCAAAGGAAATCTTATAGAAGCTGATATTATTTCCGCTTCTGGCATTGATAAAATAATTAAAAATATTCTTTTACTTGCAAAGGATAACAAAGTTCTTTGTCTTTGCAAAATCGCAGAACTGCTTTCAAAATGTAATAACATTTCAGGAATAGAAAAAGATTTATCGGTAAAGCCCCTTGTTCCCGATGTGATTTCTTATATAAGTGAGCACTTTACCGAAGAAATAAATTCTTCTTTGATAGCAGACGAATTTTTTATAAGTCGTTCAAGGCTTGAACACCTTTTCAAAGAAAATACAGGCGTTTCCTTATGGGATTATGTAATAATCAGACGACTTATCTTCTTTAACGAACTTATGGATTTGAATTTCGCAATCAAAGATGCTGTATCAAAAGCAGGATTCAATAATTATTCGAATTTTTATCGCCTTTATAAAAAACATATGGGATACTCACCTTCCGAATATAAACAAAAAGCCGTTCGTTGAACGGCTTTTTATTATAACTTAATTCTCGTAGCAACTGCCTTATACTGTCCTTCTTTTGCAAACCAGTGTGACATTAAAACATCTCCGTCACTTAAAAGTATCGCACCGGGCTGGCCAAATTTTAAGAAAGAAAAAATCTCTGCCATATTTGTGTCTTTTGTTATTTTAAAATCAGGTGCCCATACAAGTTTTTCTTCTGTGATATTCCATTCCCTGTCCGAAAAATCTACTATATACGCATAAATTCCGGGTTTATCGGTATCACGGCGCACTGCATGGAGTGCTAAAAACTTCTCTCCACCCAAAGCGCATACAGAAGATGCCTGTCCCATAATTCCCGTTGATTTCGGTTCAGAAAAAGTTTTGCCGTTATCAAAAGAAACAGTGTAATGATTAGGAAGCCGTTCGCCTGTTTTGATATTTTCATTCCAGCCGATACAGATAATTGCACCCGACTCAAGCTGACACATTCTCTGCTCGTAGCAAGTAACTTCACCGCCAAAGTCCATACAAACTACATCGTCATTCCATTCTTTGCCGTCATAACGGAGCGCCTTTCCGCACTGGGGGCCGTGCATTTTGCCGTCCCAGTCGGGGAAACCCGTAATCGGTGTAATCAAGCTTCCGTCTTTCAACACAGTAACAGGAGCTGATGCTTCAATATGCGGTCCCCAGGAACAGTGGATTTTTGTCATTTCGCCAAAAGTTTTCCCGTCATCATCGGAAACTGCAGAAAAAACAAAGTCATCCAAAAGTCCGCCTGTTTCGGGATTTCCAATCGGTAATTCAGGGTTATCTCTTAAAAATGCATAACCCAGTACCATCAATCTACCGTCAGGCAAAACTGTCGCCTTGCAATAGTCGGTGAAAACCTCGTTTCTTTTTTCAAAGATACGCTGAGGTTTGCTCCAGGTTAATCCCTTATCGCTGCTGAAAGATATAAAGCTGTTACTGTCAACACTTTCAAAAGCCTGACCAATAGCAAATACCGCCACAATTGTTCCATCTTTGAGTTCTGCTAAAAACGGAAAAAAGCTATGCTTACTGCAAAGCTGCGGCAACGGGTTTTCATAAATAATTGAACTTGTCTTTACTTCCATTCAGATACCTTCTTTCTCCGTGCATTATACCAGAAAAATTTCGTCAAAACAAGGACATCTTTTTTAAAATATGTCATAGTTATACTGTCCATCGATGTTGTTTAATCTTACACCAAATACCCCAGGCAAAATATCACACACTTTTTCAGGGGAATCAAAAGCTATCATTCTGCCGTCACTGATAACCATAACATAGTCAGCAAAGTTTAAGGCAAGCGGTAAATCGTGCATAACAGAAATAATACCTTTACCGTTTTGTGAGAGGTTTTTTAAAATTTCCATAAGATTTAACTGATACGAAATATCAAGATATGTTGTCGGTTCGTCAAGCAAAATATAATCTGTATCCTGAGAAAGCGCCATAGCAATATAAGCTTTCTGCCTTTCACCGCCCGAAAGAGTTGTAAGCAGTCTGTCCGCCATATCGCTAATACCCATTTTTTTCATTGCCTCTTTGGCAATTTTTCTGTCAGTTTCCTTGTATCTCCTCGGATAATCAAGATATGGAAATCTTCCGTGTAAAACAAGCTGTTTAACTGTCATATCGGGGATATTCCTGCTTTGTGCAAGATAGGACACTTCTTTTGCAAGGCCTTTTCCTGAAAGCTCAGAAATCTCCCTGCTGTCAAGCAAAATCTCGCCTTCCGTTTTCGGGATAATTCCGCCCAAAGTTTTAAGGAATGTACTTTTTCCCGAACCGTTAGGCCCCACAACTGCCACGAAAGAGTTTTTCGGAATGGAGAGAGTAATACCCTCTATAATCTTTTTGTCGTTATATCCCGAAGAAAGGTTTTTAATGTCAAGCATTGTTGTGACCTCCCCTTCCTTTTATAAGGATATACATAAAGAAAGGTGCACCTAAAAATGCCATAATAATACCAACGGGTATCTCATACGGCGAGAAAGCCGTTCTTGCAATGGTATCACAAACACTTACAAAAGCCCCTCCATATAAAACACCAAGAGCTAAAAGATGATTTGTCTTGGTTCCTGCAAGGCGTCTTATAATATGTGGTACAATGAGCCCCACAAATGACAAAAGCCCCGCTATACTTACTGCACAGCCTGAAAGTACAGCCACCAGCATCAGAAACAATATTCTCATAATCTTAGTGTTAAGTCCTAAAGATTTCGCCTGCTCGTCACCGAGGTTAAGAATATCAAGCTCATTTGAAAGGGTAAAAAGCACCGAAATTGCGATTGCAATAATTATGACACAGGGTATAAGCTTTTCGTATGTAACAGCTGTAAACTCGCCGATTTTAAAATCGTTGCTCATAACACCAACTTCGGGTAAGAAAGTAACAATACTATCCCTCACAGCAACAAGAAAGCTGTTAAACGCAACGCCGATGAGAATAACTGTCCCACGCGATGCTCCCCATTTTCT
Organism: Fumia sp.; assembly: GCA_045615345.1. Taxonomy (GTDB): domain Bacteria; phylum Bacillota; class Clostridia; order Oscillospirales; family Ruminococcaceae; genus Fumia. Next base: position 7,990 of record JAZLER010000035.1, read on the forward strand.
TGATGCCAAACTCACCGCCGTAACAGCGAAAAATGCACCACAGAAAGCAAAGGCGGATGTATACAAACCATACAGCCCTAAAGCCGTGCAGATTGTTACCCCGAGCCCTGCACCTGCGTTTACGCCGATAATGCTTGGCGAAGCAAGTCGGTTTGCAAGAACCCCCTGAACCACTGCCCCAGCTACCGATAAAGCCGCCCCTGTAACAAGGGATGCAATCACCCTCGGCAAACGGATATACAATAAAATCTGTTTTTCGGCATCGGACAGCCCGTCAGTAAAAGAAACCGGAGTACTCCCTAAAAATAACCCCGAAACTGTCGCTACAACAAAAAACAAAAAGCCTGTAATATAGATAAGCTTTATTTTATCTGAACACCTTGATAAGTTCTTCATACGCTTTCAGCCATCTTCCGTTAGGTTTTAGATTAAAAAGAGTTTTATCCATAAAATAAACCCTGTCATTCTTCACTGCATCAAGTGTAGCCCACACGGGACTTTCTGTCATAACCTTTTTAAAGTTTTCTTCTGCTTTTTTGATATCATCGCCCATCGATACCACGAAAATATGATAAGGGTTTTCTTTTACAATACTTTCAAGGCTTAAATTATCAAGCAAGGTTTTATCACTGTCTGCGATATTTATAAGTCCCAAATCCGAAAGCATTTCACCGAGCACTGTACCTTTACTTCCCTTTGCTTTCACAACAGTTGCAGATGTACGAATTAACAGCACTTTCTTTTGTTCCTCAGGCAAAGAAAAACTTTCTTTCAGCTTATCAATTTCATTTTTAAGTGAAAGTCCGTTTTGTTCATATAAATCTTTTCTGCCGGTAATATCGGTACAGATATCAAGCATCTTAAGATAATCCTCAAAATTCCCTACATCAAAATATGCAACGGGAATATCTGCTTTTTCCAAAAGTTCCATCATCTCAAGATTTGAAGCAGTTTTGGCACTTGCTATAACAAAATCAGGCGATACGCTCAAAAGTTTTTCGGCACTCTGCGAATGCGCATTCCCAAGGTTTACCGCATCAAGCTCTAAATTAAAATCTTCCCATGCTTCTTCGGTAGTTGCCGCAACTTCTCCACCCGACAGCACCCAGACATCTGCAAAACTCCCGATAAGCGTTGCCACTATTTTGGGATTTCTTTCAACAGTTACTGTTCTGTCAAGTGCATCTGTAAAAGTAACGGTATTATTTTTAATACTACTGTTTTCACTGCAACCACAAAAGATTAAAAGAAAGACAAGAAAAAGCCCCTTAAATAAGTTTCTTTTCAACATAATCAAATCCAAGTCTTTCGATTGTGTCCGCAAAGCGTTCGCCCTTTACACCTTCGTCTTTAAAAAGCATAATCGCTTTTTCGATTACTTTTAAAACTTCATCATCTGTTTCAAATATTTTACTTAGGGGTCTGCCCTTTGCAGTTTTCTTACCCCATCTGCCTCCGATGTATACTCTGTAACCCTCTTTGGCTTCGCCGAAAACCTTAAAAGGACACTTGCTCACACATCTTCCACAATTATTACAGATAGTTTTATCTATCGATATTTTACCATCTGTAATTTTGGCGACACCCATCGGGCAAGCCTCTTCTACAAAGCATTTGTTGCAATTTTTGCATTTATCTGCGTCAGGTGTAAAAACACTCTGTCCGATAATACCAAGGTCATTAAGGTCAGGCTTCACACAGTTATTGGGGCAACCGCCAACTGCGATTTTAAACTTATGAGGCAACACGACATCGTGATAACCCTTATAAAAAACCTCGTGGATTTTTAAAGAAAGTGCGTATGTATCAACAAGCCCGAAAACACAGGTTGTACCCTTACAGGAAACTATCGGTCTTACTTTAGGACCTGTACCACCTGTTTCAAGTCCGTACCCTGCCAGAAACTCACGCATAGGCTCAATATTCTCAAAAGGCACACGCTGAATTTCAATAGTCTGCCTTGTAGTCATTGCCACCTCGCCCGAGCCGAATTTTTCTGCTGCTTCTGCGATAGCAATACTTTCCTTTGCAGTAATTTTTCCGTTTCTCGTCAGGACACGGCAGTTGAAACAGTCTTCCGTTGTCTTGTCGCGAAGGCAACCTAAACCTTTTACTTTTGCAATATCTTCGTTTGTAATTTTCATAGTAATCCTCCTAAAATGTTATCATTCGTTCTTCGATTTTTCTTATATCTTCTTCAATGCTTTCAATCTCTTCAGTTTTAAAAAGTTCAGCCATTATGTATCTGTAAACCATTGCGCGGTGGTCGGAATACGGCATACCTAAAATATGTGTTGCAAAATAAAGGGAAACATTTTCTTTCATATCAACCGCCAGGTAGGCACACGCTGCCCCACCCCAACCAAAATCATTATACTTCTCATTTTTATAAGGGCAACGGATACCCAAACCATACCCGTGGGTTTCCTTAATCCAGTAATCTTCCTGTTGTTTTTCATTAAGTCTGGGGGTGCACATCAAGTCAATGCTCTCCCCTTTTATCAGCTCGCCTTTTCTCAAAGCTTCTAAGAATTTTATATAATCTTCTGTACTTGAAATACATCCTGCACCGCCCGATGCATATTCAGAGCCAAACTTGTAAGAAGTAATATTCTTTCCTGTATTAACAATTTTACCGTCTGCAAACCTGTACTGCTCTGCCAATGTATCAAGCTCATTTTCAGGAAGCACAAAGGTGGTGTTTTTCATTCCTGCCACATTGAAAATATGATTTTTTACATAGTCTTCAAACTTCTCGCCCGAAAGCACTTCCACAAATGCCGCCAACACATCATGAGAAAGGCTGTATTCCCATCTTTCACCGGGTTCAAAAAGCAAAGGCTCTTTGGCAAGATATTTCATAAATTCTCTTGTAGGGCACTTGTTATCTGTATCCTTACGGCACTGCTTCACAGCCTCCGATTCGGTATCATAGGAAAAACCTGCCGTCATCTCAAAAAGATGTTTTATTAAAATCGGGTTTTCTGCTTTTTTGATACCGGTTTCGGTTTTTACTGTCATTTCACCAAACTCAGGCATATAGTCCGAAAGCTTATCTTCAAGCGAAAATAATCCCTTTTCCCATAGTTGCATCGCCGCAACGCAGGTAATAACCTTCGAACAGGAATAAATATTATATCTTTCGTTACCGTTTACCTTAACTTTATTCTCAACATCTCTGTAACCTGTCATATATCTTAAAACGCATTCCCCGTTATGATAAACCATCAGGTCTATACCGGGAAACCCTTTTTCTATAAGCTTATCGCAAAACGCTTTTGTCTTCTCAAACATAAAATCAACCCTTTCACAAATTACATTATACACCGATAAAATAAAATAATCAAAAATCACAAATACTCTTTTTGTATTGCAAAGGGGTAATTCCCTCTTTTCTTTTAAATGCCCTTATAAATGTTACGGTATCTTTAAATCCCGTAAGTTCTGCGACCTCTGATACCGGATAATTCTGCAAAAATATTTTCGACTTATTTATCCGACAAGTAACAAGATAGTCATGGGGAGTTGTCCCCACCATCTTTTTAAAAATATTTGAAAAATGGCATCTTGAAAAGCAACAAATTGATGCGAGCTTTTCGGTTGATAAATCCTCTTTGAAATTTCTGTCAATATAATCGCAAGCCATTAAAACCTTATTGTTTTCCTCTTTAGAGGTACAGGTCGTAAGTTCATAAAACATATCGGAAATTTTTTTGGAAAACACCATCTCGTACATTGCCTTTTTATCTTTGCAAAGCTCAATGCACTCGTAAAACACAGTTTTTAAAAATTCCACATAAAAAAATACTGCACCATTGTTAAGCATAGTCAAATGTTCAATCATCGGGAAAACTTCCTGACCTTTTATATGCAAAAAACAAAATTCCCATTCATTTACAGGATAATAAATATGATGATTTTTACAATTTATAAGCACTAAGCTATTTTCCTTAAGGAGATATTCACGATCTTTGTATGTAAGTTTACCCATACCTTTGACAGTAAAAAGCAAAAGTACGCTTTCATAATCATATCTTTCGATGTAAAAATCAGGATTACATACAAATCTGCCCGCCCACTGGGGATAATAGTATAACTTCTGCGCCACCTCACTCGGGGTATTTTCATACCGTTCATACACCTTGCAGCTTTCATTACGCACTTTATCACCTCATTATACAAAACGCCTATTTTTAAAAACAAAATGTTGTTGTAACAGTTTTTAAAGCTTAGTATAATTTTAGCAGAAGCAGTTTTATTTGTCAACAACGGAGGTGTTTTGAATGTGCTACCATGTGCTTGACTTTGAAAAAACAAAAAATCAATTTTATCAAAAAATGGGGGAAATATCCCCATTTGATGCAGGAATTCCTCTTTTCGATTGTTCAAATAAACAGATAACAGAAGTTTACTATTATCGATGGAATTTGTTTTGCAAACATATCCGAAAAACCCCTGAAAGCCATGTGATAACAGAGTTTTATCCGAATGTGGAATGGGCTAAAAAATATAACACTATTTCCTGTCCTGCGGGTCATCACCTGTACGAAGGCAGATGGCTTCACAACCCTCAATATGTTAAGGATTATGCAACTTTCTGGTTTACAGATGACGGAGCATATCCTCGATGGTATAGTTTTTGGGCAGCAGATTCCGTTTATAATGTTTGTAAAGTGACAGGTGACTTTTCTCTTGCCGAATCCCTTTACGATGGACTTTGCAAAAATTACGAAGGCTGGGAAGAAACTCATCTGCGTGAAAATGGTATGTTTTACCAGACTGACGGGCGTGACGGAATGGAATACTCGGTAAGTGGCAGCGGTATACGCCCTACCATAAACTCATATATGTGCGCAGATACAAAAGCTCTTTCTCAGATTGCTTTGCGAATAGGCGACATCGAAGGCTTTAAAAAATACTCCGATAAATATGATTTTCTGAAAGAAAAAATCAATACCGTTTTGTGGGATGATGAAGCCGCGTTTTTCAAACCTTTGTCCGAAAACTGTAATTACACCTTCCCCGATGCAAGGGAACAAATAGGATTCGTCCCGTGGTACTTCAATATACCAACCAAAGAAAAGACGGTTGCCTGGAAGTTTTTAAACGACGAAAATTATTTTAAAGCTCCCTTTGGTCCTACAACCTTAGAGAGAAATCACCCTCGTTTTATGGAAGAATTTGACCACGAGTGTTTATGGAATGGTCCTTCCTGGCCGTTTGCCACATCCCAGACTTTGACAGCACTTTCTAATTTGCTCAACAACTATGACCAATCAGTTATGACAAAGTCTGATTTTTATAATCTTCTTTGCACTTTTGCAAAGTCACAATATGACGAAAATGAGCCTTATACCGATGAAAATTTAGACCCATTTACAGGTGAATGGATTGCAAGGAAGAAATTGCACGAAATGGAGAATCCACCCGGTGGTGTCGACAGGGGAAAAGACTATAACCACTCAAGTTTTTGCGATATTGTTATAACAGGTCTTTGCGGAATACAGCCTTCAGAAGGTAACAGTCTTTTAATAAATCCTTTGTTTGAGGAAAAGAACTTAGACTTTTTATGCCTTGACGGCATACTGTATCACGGACATTATATCACCGTTTTGTGGGACAAAGATGGAAACAATTATAAAAAAGGCAGAGGTTTGCGGATATACATTGATGGCAAAGAAGTTTTCGCAGCAGAAAAACCGGTAAAATCCATGACAGGAGTTTTGTAATATGAGTTTTGTAAAATATGAGAATAACCCCGTACTTGGTAATGCTGAACTCGGTACATGCTTTGATGTATATGTAACCGCAGAGAACGGCAGGTATCGTATGGACTTTTCCTGGCGCCCTCAAAAATCAGTGGCAGTAACTTTTTCTGACGATGGCATAAACTGGGAAACGCCACAGATAACTCTTCCTTTTGACGATAACACAGGGTGGGAAGAAAGAATTTCCCGCAACTGCGTTTTAAAGCTTGATGGCAAATACAAAATGTGGTATACAGGCCACGCAAGAGGATATTGCTTTATCGGTTACGCCGAAAGCGATGATGGAATTAATTTCAAAAGAGTCCTGAAAGAGCCCGTACTTGTAAGTGAACATTATTGGGAAAAAACTGCCGTTATGAACCCCTGCGTGCTTTATGAAGATGGCAAATATAAAATGTGGTATGCCGCCGGCGAAACCTACGAACCAAATGCTTTAGGTTATGCAGAAAGCGAAGACGGTATCAACTGGACAAAGTCAAAATTAAACCCCATTTTCGTCAAAGATGAAAATAATATTTACGAGCAGAACAGAATTGGCGGTTGTCAGGTTATTCATACTGAAGATATGGGATATGTTATGTTTTATATCGGTTATGAAAATATCGACAAAGCGCAAGTCTGTATCGCCCGTTCCGACAACGGAATTACAGGATGGGAAAAATCCTCGCTTAACCCCATAATAACCCCGACTGCAGGAAGTTGGGACAGTGATGCCTGTTACAAGCCATCATTTTTATGGAACCAAAATAAAAACCGTTGGGAAATCTGGTACAACGGCAGAAAGCAAACAGATGAATTTATAGGTCTTGTATTCAAAGAAGGAAGAGATTTATTCAGATAAAGCAAAACGGCAGGTTTTCACCTGCCGTTTAAATTTAAAAGAAATATTTTTCAACCTCTGCACAGAGATAATGATAAATGGGAAGATGTAGTTCCTGAACCTTGTAAGTTTCTTTTTCGGGTGCTTTAATGCAAATATCAGAATTCATACTAAGCTTTCCACCACCTTCGCCTGTAAGTGAAATAGTTTTTACGCCAAGAGCTTTTGCAACTTTTACAGCATTAACAACATTTTTTGAGTTCCCCGATGTACTGAGTGCTAACAGAACATCGTTTTCCTTTGCAAGTGCCATCAAAGATTGCGCATATACAAGGTCGGCATCGACATCGTTGCAAAAAGCAGTATTAAGTCCCGTAAAGGAAGTAAGGGATATTGCAGGAAGTCCACCTTGCAATTTATCCAGCATTTCTTTAATCTCGGGACATCTTGCTATCATTTTTTCTCTTTTTTCATCGGGCAGTTTGCGAAGGCTCAAAAAACCTTTCATAAGTTCGCCGACAATATGCTCACAATCGGCACAACTGCCACCGTTACCACAACAAAGAACCTTTCCACCATTTTTATAACATTCAATAAGTGTTTCCTTAGCTGTTTCAATTTCTTTTTTTATTTCTTCCAACACAGGATATCTTTCAAATAATTCCATTATTTTTCAACTCCTAAAAGCGCCGTTGATACAGCGGCATAGTCGCCAATATTTTCACCAAGGGTTGCAGGCAAGATTTTGCAACACTTTGCTGAAACCGACAACGCTTCTTTTTTAATTTCCTTTTGCATACTGTCAATAAAAAGCTTTTCACTTCTTGTAAAAACACTGCCGATAACGATAACCTCGGGGTTTAAGATATCAATTATTATCGAAAGCCCTTTGCCTAAATATTCACCTGACATCCTATAAACCTCAATTGCCGTTTCATCGCCATTATCAGTAGCTTCGGCTATTGATTTTGCAGTGATTTTTTCTTTGCAAAATCTTGGTGTTATTCCTTTTTCTTTTGCCTTGTCTGCCATTATTTTACCAAGCTGTGCAATACCGTTTCCACTGCAAAAGCCTTCAAAAGAACCAATTTTATCGTAGCCCGTAGGGCCATTGTCTGCAAGGCGTATATGACCTACCTCCCCGGCATTTCCATTAGTGCCGTTGTAAAGCCTTCCGTCTAAAATAAGTCCTGCACCAAGTCCCGACCCAAAAGTGAGAAACACTACATTTCTGTAACCCTTACCACTGCCGAATTTCCACTCTGCAACGGCACAGGCATTTGCATCGTTTTGCAAAGTCACAGGCACACCGTAATGATTTTTAATCCGCTCGACTATTTTCACATTATCCCAACCCGGTAAATTCGGTGGCGACATAATAATACCTTTTTCCGAGTCAAGTGGCCCACCACAGGAAATACCTATTGCATCAACCTTTTCCTCCAGAATACTGTCCGCAAGAAAGATTAGTTTATCGATCATTTCTTCGGGGGGAACATCAAGCAAGGTGTCGCATTTTTCCTTTTTCAAAAGCTCAATATTTTCGCCATCGGTTCTCGCTGTAACCGCCGCACACTTAGTACCACCGATGTCAAACCCGAGCAGATACATATTCTTACCCCCTTGGATAATATTTTTTCAAAAATTCCTTATACATTTCAAAATCGACAGGAGGAAAGCCGCAAAGATAATGGTTAAAGTCCTTTTCATCATCAACTTCCCATTCAAAAATCAAAAATCTCTTTTCAGAATAGAAAACGGGAATCTTTGCAATAACAGTACTTATATTTTTCTCTGCGATAAAATCACATTTATGCAAAACTTCCTCTGTCAGGGCATCTTTAATTATAAGATGTCCTATCTTTTCCTCCAAAGTATCGTTGCAAGCATAGATATTCATCTTCCAGTCTTTAAGTTCATCGGCACAGACTGCAAACGGCGCCTGTGATTTTTTGATATAGTGATATGCAAGTTTCTTATCATAATAATAGTCAACTACGGCATCCGACATTTGGGGCCAACCATCAAGAAGGTTCCACCAGATTATTCCTGTTTTGTCGGGGCGACCTACCCTCATTCTCTCGATAAGGAACTTTTTAGCCTCTGCCTGAGAAATCTGGGAAGCTAAAATGTAGTCCTCCATATCGGTATAAACCGTTCCGAAAAGCTGACGCACCTGATCTTCCATAAGTTTGACTCTGGCATCATTCCCGTGCTGATCACTCGAGTGCAAAGTCCATTCTTCATTATAATAAGGCCATACATTTTCGGGAGTGATAAATTTCTTTATAGATTCCGATGAGGGACAACCGTGGTAACCTGCCTCACTTACAAAATGAGCCTTGCTGTTACGATACAAATCACTCTTGTAATAATCCCTTGCCCCCCACAAATGATCCTCAACTATGTTAGAACCTATACGCTGTGAGCGTTCACCACGCTTATACATTTCGCCGGTGAGATACGGAGAACTCGGCAGATAAGGTCTGCCGATATCATTGAGTTCAATACATTTTGGCAAAACTTCTCGTGTTAAACTGTTATCATCAGGATTATAAATGCGCGACATACAGCTGTCTATCTCGTTATCACCCGACCACAATATAATTGACGGATGGTTACGAAGTTTACGGATAACTGCGGTCGCCTCTTTTTCAAGGTTCTTCTTAAACTCATCCGTTTCGGGACAAGGAAGGCACGCCATAGAAAAATCCTGCCACACCATAATACCATTGCGGTCACAGAAATCGAAAAACTCGTGGTCCTCGTAAACATTACCGCCCCAACATCTTAAAATATTACAGCCAATATCCCTTACAAGTTCAAATGCTTTTTCGTAACGGGATTTATCTCTGCAATGCATAGCATCAAGAGGTACCCAGTTACTGCCCTTGCACATAATCTCAACGCCGTTTATAAGAAATCTGAACTGACCTTTATCAGTACCATATGGATCACGCATGTCAAGTTCTACAGTTCTTACACCGAAACTGATACTCTCTGCGCACAAAACCTCACCATCAGCGATAACTTTAATCTCACCATCATAAATATTGGCATCTCCGTATCCGTAAGGAAACCACTTTTTGACATCGGGAACAGTGAAGTTTAAACAGCCGTATTTTTTGTTTCGTTTTGCGCGTTCTGTAAATACACTGTCACCACAACGAGCCGAAATTTCAATCTCAAAGTTCTTTGCGGGAAGATTTTCAATAACATAAAGAAGTCTTCCGTTTTCATTTGGAGCATGGATAAACTTCTGGGAAAAATATACGCTGTCGCGCACTTCCACTTTCACATCTTTCCAGAGTCCTGCTGTGAGCAATCTTGGCATAATATCCCAGCCGTAACTATGTGTGGGCTTTCTTATGTATCTTGCCTCGTGAAGCGCATCGTAAGCCAGAAGCTTTAAAGTGTAATCTTTATCCTCGGCTTCAACAATGGGAGATTTTATATGTACTTTTAAAATATTTTCTCCGTCTTTTAAATAATCATCTATCTTAAATTCGTGGGCGATGAACATATTCTCACTCTCACCAAATTTAACACCATTCAAAAAATACTCAGCAAGGCAGTCAACACCCTCAAACACCAGATAAACATTTTCCTTTTCATAGCATTCAAAAGTTTTTTCGTACCACCATTCGTATTCTTCAAACTTTTCAGTTTCTGTTACATTCATTCCCATATAGATATCTTCGGGGAGATATCCGTTTTTCATAAGGTCAAGCTGTACACAGCCGGGAACAGTCGCCTCAACAGATATAATTTCGCCTCTTTCGTCAAGCTGATCTTTTCCAAAAAGATTCCACTTTCCGTTTAGGGATATACTTTTCATAAAATCACCTCACTTTAATTCTATACCTTTTGTTTGTATAACAACAACTTGATTTCAAAGAAAAACAACCTGTTTTTTCGGTTTTTATTTACAAATATGAAAAAATCGTATATAATACCTGAGGGAGGGGTTTTATGGACGCTTCAAAAATAAAAGAAATACTGCACATTCCAAAGGGTAAACATCTTATTGTTTCGGAACATACCGTAGATGCCGATTTTCGCTTGCACTGGCATTCTTTTTTTGAAATTGAAATTATTTTGTCGGGCGAAGGCGAATATACCGTAAACGATATAAAATACAACACAAACGAAAATAATGTTTTTTTACTCACAACGACTGATTTCCATTTTCTCAAAGTTAAAGTTCCGATAAAGCTATTAAACATTTCCTTTGACGAAAAATTTGTAAGCGAAAACCTTTTATTTGCTTTTTCAAAAATGCAAAAGGCTTACAGTTTTGACACCGATGAACTCCACAGAATTATCGATGCAACAATGCTTTTAAAACACGAATGTGAAATTGACGGCAACTGCAAAAAACAACTTTTGCAGTATATCTTAAACTGCATTTTCAGGAAAAACAGCATAGATAAACCCGAACAAAATTCCGACAAACAGTACTCTTCGATTGAGAAAGCTCTCATTTATATGGAAATGCATTTCAAAGAAGATATTTCCCTTAAAAAACTCGCCCGCTATGTCGGATATAACCCGACATATTTCAGTGAACTTTTTAAAAACATTACAGGAGAAACCTATATTCACGCCCTGAACAGGCTTCGCATAAAATATGCCTGCGCACTGCTTGAAAACAACCTGTCTGTGGCAGATGCCTGCTTTTTATCAGGATTTAAATCCCTTTCAAACTTCGGAGCAGTTTTTAAAAAATTTTGCAATACAAGTCCTAAAGTATACAAAAAGCACCACGGATAATTCCGTGGTGCTTTTACTATAAAATTTTCCTTGCTGTGTATTCGTCTGTAATAAGCGTATCAATAAGACCTGTTTTCAAAGCGCCCTTAATTGCCATCACTTTATCATCGCCACAAGCAATTGCAATACTCTCTTTTGCATTTTTAATGTTATCGACAGAAGCACACAGTGTGTTCTCATACAGATTGAGAAGTTCACCGTTTTCATTGAAAAAATGAGTGGCAATATCACCAATAACCTGCGAGTGTTTTTCGCTGTAACCAAAGGTTTTCCCGAAAATATCAAGAATTCCTGTGTTTCCTATTCCCACAATTGCAACATCAGCATTGTCCCATAAATTCTGCATTTTCTTATAATATGAAAGCTTTTTCAAAAGTTCGCAGTCCTCGTTACTGTCAGCAAGATACGGAAACCACGCATATTTGACATCAGCACCCGTTTTGTCTGCCATACTTCTGGCGAGCTCATTTGAAGAAAAATACAAATTTCCATTGTCGGTAGCACCAAAAAGAGGAAAAACGATATTCCCCTTGGCGTTTATATCAGGCATCGAGTTTATGAGCTCCTGAACAGTTCTTCCCCAGGACAGGGCAATTTTCTTATCCCCTTCTTTTATAACAGAAGTTATATATTCTGCCGCCGTTTTAACAGCCATAGTCCTGCGAAGGGAGTTGTTTTTCGAGCTGGCACCGACAACCAGACACTTTCTGATACCAAATTCTTTGCGGATATTATTTTCTAACTCCTTGCAGTCATTCTCAGGATTATGGATTATTATCTCTACGATATTTTCCTTTAAAGCGTCATTTAAAAGCTTTGAAACCGTTTGCCTTGACAAATTCATAATTTCGGCAATTTCCTGTTGGGTATGTTTTTTCTCGTAGTATAACAATGCCGCTTCGGACATTAAAATCTTTTCGTCTTTCATATTTTCACCTTCTTTTCATCTTGTTATCACGATTTTATAATGTCATTAATTGCTTTGATATAATATTCAGCGGGTTCTTCTTTTATTACAAATTGGTGCTTGCCGTTTTCGTCCGTTTTAAAATAATTTGCACCCGTAATCTTATCCACAGAAGCAGTCCCTTTTTTAACGCTGTACCCCGCTTTTTCTTCATCACCGATTATTGCAAGTAATGTAAGCATCGGGTCCCAGGAATATCTGCCGTTTTGTGAACCGTGATCAGATAAAACGCCATAGAGATGGTCGTTATGGGCAATACAACCACCTGCCGAAATCACATCAATTCCCACTTCAAACCCAAGAAAAGTTACGGGAACAGGGCAAAGATTACAAAATTCATATCCTGCCTTGCGTGAGCGCTCATTCAGACAAAAATTATGCTCTTTTTCGCCGTCCTTATCCCATTTGCCTGCCATAACCCAGAATTTTGAAACCTTTTCTTTCACAAGTTCAAGTCCGCTTTTTTCCGATATATCATCGCCCTCACTCTTTAAAAGTGCCGCAACCACCTGTAAAAATCCTATTTCGATAATCTCAATCTTTTCTTTGGCGTTCGCAAGCAAACGGCGGTAAAGTCTTACACCGTTTTCAGCATCCGCATTAGAAACATCAGGGCAAAATTTTTCTGCAAGACTTTTCTGAAAAGGGGGTCTGCCGCCAAAATCAGTAGCTTCAAGGTCAATCCCAATGGGAATATCCGTAATTTCCTCAGCTTTTAAAAATCCTCTTAACGAAGCAACCGAGTAATCCATACAAGCGTTGATAATAACCCCTGAAAGACCAATTTTTCCATCTTTGACAAAACGGGAAATAAGACGCATCGCAACCGCATCATCACAATCTGTCCACCAGTCAGTCCCTAAAATAAAATTACGCATAAAATCCCTCCTCATCAGCTGAATTATATCATTTTGAACACACAAAGTAAAGATATTTATTAATATAAATAATTAACAATTGTAATTGACAAATGTTAATTACTGTGCTATAATTTTCTCAGAAAACAAAAGGAGTGTTATTTATGTTAGTTACAATGAAAGAAATGCTCGAAGACGCAAGAAAAAATCACTATGCTATTCCTGCATTTGATGTTAGTAATTACGAAATGATGAGAGCAGTGCTTGAAGCCTGTGAAGAAGAAAAATCCCCCGCTTTGCTTATGGGACTCGGCGTTGACCTCACAGGAAAAGGTATGTCCCTTATTACCTCTATGGTAAAAGAAGCATCGAGCTTTTTTGATATCCCCGTTTGCTTCCACTTAGACCACGCAACAGATTTTGAGCTTATCAAAGCTGCAATTAATGCAGGTTTCAGCTCGGTTATGTATGACGGCTCTGTTCTTGATTTTGAAAACAACGCAAAAAACACTGCCGAAGTAACAAAATATGCACACGCAAAAGGCATCACAGTTGAAGCTGAGCTCGGTCATGTTGGAAATGCGAGTGTAGGAAGCATCAGCGAAACAGGAGCTGATACCGACCCCGGTGAAACTCTCACTGTTCCCGAAGAGGTTGCAAAATTCATTGAAATTACTGATGTTGATGCTCTGGCAGTTGCTATTGGTACTTCCCACGGCGTTTACAAGAAAACTCCCGAGCTGAGAATTGACCGTCTTGACGAAATTACCGCAGTTTGCGACAGACCCTTGGTTTTGCACGGCGGAAGCGGTACTCCCGATGACCAGATGCAGAACGCAATCCGCCACGGTATCACCAAAATCAATATTTATTCCGATGTTGTAGGCGCTATGAATATGGCACTCAAAAACAAGCTCAACACTATCGAAAACCCCTCCACATGGCCCTTCATCGTTTTTGAAGATGCAAGAAAACAGATGAAGGAAGTTGTAAAAGATAAACTCAGAAAATTCGGCAGTAATGGTCGCGTATAAGGAGAAAACTATGAAAACTAAAGCAGTAAGACTTTACGGCGAAAACGATTTGCGCCTTGAAGAATTCGATTTGCCGGCACTTAAAGACGGCGAAATCCTTATAAAAATCATTTCCGACAGCGTTTGTATGTCTACATACAAAACCGCAAAACAGGGTGCAAAGCACCTTCGTGTACCCGATAATGTTGCAGAAAACCCCGTTATTGTCGGTCACGAATTCTGCGCAGAGGTTGTGGAAGTTACTGACAAATGGAAAAATAAGTTTTCCGTTGGCGACAAAGTTGTTATGCCTCCCGTACTTTCTTATCTTGGCGGTATGCAGACTGTGGGCTATTCTTTCGGCGAAATCGGTGGCGTTTCAACCTACTCCATCGTCTACGACCACATCGTTGAAAACGATTATCTCATAAAACTTGACAGCGATTGCTTCTTCAAAGGCTCCCTTATCGAACCTGCTTCCTGTGTAATCAGAGGTTACAAGGCAAATTTACATCTTGACGAAGAGCTTATGCCCTACACAAATATCAAACCAAACGGCAAGGTAGCAATCCTTGCAGGTTGCGGCCCTATGGGACTTGTGGCAATCGACATCGCATTACACGGCGATGTCAAACCATCTTTGCTCGTGGTAACCGACCTTGACAAGGAAAGACTTGAACGCGCAAAAGAAATTTTTGACCCCGAAAAGGCTCTCAAAGACGGCATCAAGCTCGTTTTCTCAGACACTACCAACAAGGAAGAATTGCTCGCTATCTCCGATGGCGGATTTGACGATGTGTTTGTATACGCTCCCGTTCCCGCGGTTGTAGAACTGGCTGACAGTATTTTAGGTTTTGATGGTTGTCTTAACTTCTTTGCAGGCCCCCTTGACAAAAACTTCAGCGCAAACTTCAATTTCTATAATGTGCATTATGCTCAGCACCATGTTGCAGGCACAAGCGGAAGTACAACAGGTGATATGCTTGATATTGTCCGCCTTATCGCCGAAAAGCGTATCGACCCTGCTGTTATGATAACTCATATCGGCGGTATGGATGCGGCTATTGACACTACAACCCGTCTGCCCGAAATTGAGGGCGGTAAAAAGCTTATTTACACTCACATTAATCTCCCCCTCACTGCAATTGCAAACTTTGAAAAACTCGGCAAAGATGACCCCCGTTTTGAAAAACTCGATAAACTCGTAAAACAAAACAACGGCCTCTGGTCCGCAGATGCAGAAAAATACTTACTCGAAAACTTCTAAAAATTTCACATTATGAAATCTTGCTTGACAGTGCAGGACTGCACAGAAAATAAGCCTGTATTGACTTTTAGATATGTTAGCGCTAAAATATTACATATTTTAGAGATTTTGACCAGGTGGTTTTTCTCTTGCACTTTAAAAAGAAGATAACAAAACAAAGTTTGCAATAACTGTTTAAGGGGGTTACTGTCAAAATGCGTATAGATGAGTTTTTCTACAACCAGCCTGAGCCGAGCTTTATCGAATGGATTAAATCTCCCGTGCACACCGCCCCTCCCGAAAGCTTTGGGCGAAAGGTAAAAAAAGACGGCGAAGCGTATGTCGGCGGCGCATATATAAACAAATGTCATCCCGAGTGGAAGGACGTCATTGAAAGCGCGACAAGTGATTTTGAGACCTTTCTTCGTGTGTGCGAGGTCTATGGTGACAAATATCCCATAAACATTGAATACAAGGACGGATTTTCAGAAGAGAGCTACTCTATTGTAGCAGAGAGTGACTCTTGTACCGTCTATTCCTCCGACTGTGAGGGGGCACGACGCGCTATCTACTATCTTGAAGAAGAAATGATAAAGCGAGAGGGGCCTTTCTTACCCTTGGGTGAATGCGTGCGCAACTGTGTGATAACAAGGAGAATAACGCGAGGATTTTTCTCCCCCACAAACCGCCCTCCGAAATTCGGTGACGAATTGCTTGACGAGATAGACTATTACCCCGAAAACTACCTCAGCCGTCTGGCGCACAACGGAACGAACGGCTTGTGGATATACACGAGCTTTGCTCAGCTTGTCAACTCTCCCTATATGCCGAGTGACGAGGAAAGCTGTCAGAAGAGAATGGAAAAACTCCGTCGCGTAGTCGAAAGATGCAAGAAATACGGTGTAAAAGTTTATATCTTCGCCATTGAGCCCATAGGCTTGCCAGAGGAAAAGCGTGAGCCCTATCGTGATATGCTCGGTCTTAACGACGAAAGTGGTGAAGGAATGCCGTTGCGTCCCTTCTGCCCTAGAATTAAAAAGACTCGGGAGCACGTTATCTATTGTCTTGAGTATATTTTCAAGACAATTCCCGAACTCGCGGGATACATCAGCATAACGGCAGGTGAGAGAGCTACCACCTGCGTGTCTGTCAGCGAATATATGGACTGTCCAAGATGTGGAAAGTATTCAAGAGGTGAAAATCTCGCATACAGCGTGGATATGATAAAGGAAGGACTTCGCAGAGCAGAAACGGGCGCGGAGTTCATCAGTTGGACCTACGGCCACAGATATTGGTCTGACGACGACATCTGTGAGTACATAGAAAAAACACCTGAAGATATAGTAATAATGCAGAACTTTGAGGACGGAGGACTTGACGACCAGCTCGGCAGAAAACGAATTGCCTGGGACTATTGGCTTTCGTATCCAGGTCCGTCCGATATGTTTGCTATGTCCGCCCGCAAGGCAACGGAGGGCGGAAAACGCGCGTACGCTAAAATGCAGGTATGCTCATCTCACGAGATGGCAACCGTGCCATATATCCCCGTCCCCGGAATACTTTTCGACAAGTATAAGACGGCGAGAGAGCTTGGCGTGACGGGTATTATGGAGTGTTGGTATTTCGGAAACTACCCCTCGCTTATGAACAGAGCATCGACAGAACTGTCCTACCTTGAGGACTTCTCCGATAAATCGGCGTTCGTGCGGGAGCTTGCCGCCCGTCTCTATGGCGAAACGAAGGCAGACGCTATCTCTGCGGCCTGGGAGGAGTTTGAGAGAGGATACAGAAATTATCCTACAAATATAATGTTCAGCTATTACGGACCTATGCACGACGGTGTCGTATGGGAGCTTTCACCTATACCGAAAAACAACGCCCTTCCCCGATCCTGGCTTCTCCCTGACGTGCCCGACGGTGACAGAATAGGCGAGTGCCTTTTCCAGGGCCATAGTCTTGATGAGGCTATAACGCTTGCGGACAGAATGAGCGAGTCCTGGGGACGTGGTATCGCTCTGTTGCCTTTGTCTGACGGTGACGAGCACAGAGCCTGCTCGGAGGCGATAGGCTTACTTATGAAGTCGGGAAGAAATATTCTTTCCTTCTACCGCTTGAGAGAGGCACTCGGCACAGAAAGTGCAGATGCTCTCACAACACTTGCCGAAATGGAAACTATTATTTACAGGGAAATAGAAAATTCCGAAAAAATGATACGCCTGTGTGAGCTTGATCCGAGAATAGGATATCACTCCGAAGCAGAGGGATTTAAGTTCTTCCCCGAAAAGCTTTCGACAAGAATAGAAAAGCTCAAACACCTCTTTGACACCGAATTCAAGGATATAAGAGAAAGAATAGCGTCAGGCAAAAAACCACTCGGCTACTATTACGCCGAGGGTGAGGAATATTATCCTATCGGCCTCGATAAGGATAATATGGAAATGGTAAAAATCGACGAACACAGATCGTTTGGCGCGTATATAGATGGAGACGAGATAAAAATCGCCATCAGTTGTAAAAAGGGCGATCCCTTCTGCGTTTGCTTTGAGCTTCAGCTTTTCTTCCCAGAAAGCCTTGTAAAGTATTCCCCCGAAAATGGACTTTCACTCGGCCACTACGTCCTTTCACATCAGTCGGTGTTTGGAGAAGAAATGATAAAAAGTCAGCTTTCTGTGTGGAATTTGCAAACAAAAATTGACGGTGACAGAGCAGAGCATATGCTTTCTCTTACTGTGCCTAAGGAAAAGTGGAATCGCAAGACGGCAATAAAACTCTTTATAGAAGTAGAGGATAAAATGTGGATTCCCGAGAGCGAGGATGTGGTAATTACTCTCGGCAAGGGCGACATTTCGCAGACCAGATTCGGATTTATGTTGCCTCGACAAAAGTAACGTTGCCACTGTGAATCTTCTGGAAAACACCTCTTTGCCTGTTGGCGAAATCGCTCTCAGGTGTGGGTTTTGCGATATTGCCTATTTTTCACAATATTTTAAAAAGTATTTCGGAATAAGCCCCTCCGGATACAGAAGCTCATAAATTTACAAAAAAGTCCGCATCTATAATCCATTATTGCAAACAAATAAAAAATATGATAAAATATTTAAAATATTTCTTTATCGGGTGGGATAAAAATGACATTTTTAGCTATTGGTTTTGCGCTGGCAGCATTTGCAATAGGTGGTCCTGTCGGAGCAGCAATGTTCGGAATCGGTGGAATCGCATTCATATTCTATCTTAACTTCAGATTAGGCCCAAAACTTACTTTGATTGCAATTCCTGTTGCCATATTCGTATTTATTTGTATGTGGCTTGATGATTTTGTTGCGATGTATACAAAGCACTTACTTATATATGTGCCGATTTGTCTTATCGTCACGGCAATAATCTGTAAAATCTGGCTTCAGGAAGATTATAAACACATTGTAATCGGTATAACTTTAGGATTTATGGTAGTTACAATGGCAGGGCTTTCCATCTGGATGTACGCGCCCAGACAATTCCCTCTTTCAAATAAAATCGACACCGTACAGGTTCAGCCTATGAACGAATCCATACAGGCGGTTTTCCCGAACACCCCCGAAATGCAAGAACTTTTAGAGGATCTCGATAAAGTGGAAATGCGAGGAACCTTTAAGGAACTTACAAATTTCAAGGGGCTTAGCAATACATACCGCCTGACATTTTTAAAGCAAAACGGCAAAGAAATTGACACCTATTATTTCTTAAGCAAACATTATATAGCGAAAGAATCGGGAAAAAAGCTCATTTACTATCGTTGGCACGATGACAGCAAATTCCCGTATGACAAATTAGTTGAAATGTACGACTATGCAATCTCACTTGACAAATAAAAATCATCACGGAAATATCCTTTCCGTGATGATTTTTATTTGTATAGATTTATACCTTATACCTTTAAAACAATTTTCTTTGAATTTTTATTGAAATCGGCTGTCTTTTTTCGTAATAATAAATATTTTCAAAACCTGTTTCCTTTAAAAAATCCACTGCTACATCAAAGTATTTTGAAGCATCTTTGCTGTAATGGGCATCTGAACCGAGTGTTATAAGTCTGCCACCCATATCGTAATATTTTTTGATTATCCCGCGTGTCGGTATAAAGTCGTCTAAAAGTTCGGTTGATGAGGTATTTACCTCAAGGGCTATACCCTTTTCAATAATCTTTTTAAGAATAATTTCTATCTTTTCGCTGTAAGGAGCAATATCAATTCCAAGTTTATATTTGCCGTTCGTATATCGGAAAACACCTGTAAGATGTGCAAGTATATCAAAATCTTCGGCATCAATCATAGTAATCATATCATCAAAATACGCATCGATGTATTCTATAACAGTTTCTATGGGAAGCACTGAAAAATCTATTCTTGAATAAGCTTCTGCCATATCCTTGTATTTAACAAGATGAACAGACCCTAAAATCACATCGTAATCAACGGCTTCCATAAGCTTTTGATATATTTCCATATCCCAGAAACCTTCCCCAAGCTCCACACCGCTTAAAATTTTCATTTTACCTTCATATTTCTTTTTAAGCTCCTGAACAGTTTCATAAGCCTTCACAATATGCGAACAACCGCCGGTTTCTTCGTTATACCAGGCAGTATCCAGATGATCCGTTACCGCAAAAATTGTGGTTCCTTTCTGCAATTGAGCCAGTACCATTTCTTCAATGGGACAAACCGAATCATGTGAGTTTTCCGAATGTGTATGCATATCTGCAAGGGCTTTTTTCATAGTTCTCTCTCCTTGACATTTTTATTGTCCAATGATATTATAACAAATATAATCATTTTGTTCAATCATCACTATGCGAATTGGGCAAAAATTCAAAAATCATACTTGCTTTGTGCCACTGAAAAATTGATGGATTAATACACGAATAGAGGAACCAGCTATGATTCTAAAAAACAGTAATATCGAAATAGTCGTAGACGAAAAAACAGGCTATACCGAAAGTATTGTAAACCCTTTGGACAGCTACTCTATGAACTGGGTTTTAGAAGAATCCAACTGGGGTTTTGCAGAAGGATTTGTGACAAAAGAAATTAAAACCGACAATAATAAAATAACTATCCTTTGCACCCGCGACAACTTGGAGCTTAATATCGAAAAAGAAATAACCGACAAAGGATATATTGAAACCTATTCTTTGAAAAATAACGACTTTGCTGATTTTTTTGTTACGAAAGAAAACTTCGGAATTCATTTTCCTTATCAATGCAACTACTCCCCTGCAAAAGACTGGAACGGCAACTATTTTGACGATATCAGAAGATATCAGAAAGACAAAGACCTTATAAACAAAACTTCCATAAATCATATATGGTGCGGCGATGACTGCGCATATATATATTCTGTAAAATTAAACGGAAAACCTCCCTATCTTGTAATGAATATGATTGAGGGTTCTTCCGATGATTACAGCATAAGCTATGATGTTGCAAGAACAAGTATAGGTGCCGCTTACAGAGGGGCAATAGTATGGCATATCAAAGACTGTGTTATACTCTCAGGTGAAACAAAAATCATAAAATTCAAATACAGTTTTTGCGATACTCCACCCCAAAACCTTGTTACCGCCGATAAATATTCAGCATTCCAGAACGAAGAAATCACCATTACAGCAAACAGTGATTTAACCGAAGCTGAAGTTTTCTGTGATAACACTTCATTTAAGCTTGAAAAATGCGGAAATATCTTAAAAAGGGAAATTTCCTTTGCCGAAACCGGTGAGAAAAAACTCGACATTCTCATCGGTAACAAGCATACTTTTATTTATGTAAATGTTTTGCCATCTGTCGAGGATATTTTGCAAAATAGAGCGCGTTTCATTGCTGAAAAACAGCAGTATCACTGCGAGGGAAGCCCTCTTGATGGTGCTTACCTCATATATGACGAAGAAACAAATAACCTTTATTGCAAAAACAAGGAATGTGACCATAATGCCTGCAACGAAAGAATCGGTATGGGTGTTACAGTCTGCCGTGCTATCAACCTTGAATACGATGAAAAGCTTATGGAATCACTTAAAAAGCACCGTGCCTTTATCGAAAGAGAAATTTTTGATATCGACACGGGAATGGTATACAACAATATCGGCAAAAGTTCAAGGAGAATCCGCCCTTACAACTTCCCGTGGCTTGCGTGTTACTATCTTGAATGGTTTGAACTCACAGGTGAAGTGCAGTGCATTATTAACGCTGTAAATATAATGTTCAAGTTTTTTGAAGTAACAAACCACAAAGAAAACGCACAATGTATCGAAGCTGTAAGAATATATAACGGACTTAAATCCGTAAACCTTGACAACCTTGCTGAAAGATTTTTAGAAGAATTTTTAATGTATGTTGAAAATATAAGTAACATTTATCATTCTATTGAAAAGTATGGAGAATGTTCATGGTGCAGTGAACTTCCAAGCAATCTTGTTTCCTACACCTCCCAAGCCTGTATTTTGACAAAGGACAAAAAATATCTTGACCTTGCCACAGATTCTTTAAGTCTTATCAGAGCATTTTATGGGCATCAGCCCGATTTTCATCTTAACTGCATTCCCGTGCGTTATTGGGACAGATACTGGTTTGGCAAACGCCCTTCATACGGCGACCTTTTCCCACATTACTGGAGCGCACTTGCAGGCTGGGCTTTGGCGTGGTATGAGCTTGCAACCAAAGACAGTTCCTTTTCAAAAGAGATGAAAGCAAACTTTCTTGGAAACCTTTGTGTTTTCAAAGAAAACGGCTTTGCTTCAAACAACTATCTTTACCCTTACAAGATAACCCTTTATTCTTCAAGCCCCGATTATCATGACGATTATCTCAAGCCCGGCGTTTCCTACGGCAAAAACTATGACAAATGGGCAAATGACCAGGACTGGGCGATATACTACGCTTCTTATTTTGTAAAATAACAAAAATCCCCCGAACATTAGCTGTTCGGGGGGTAATTTATCTGTGTTCGCCGATAAAGAACATAGCAAGTGTTCCGGGGCCTGAGTGAGAACCGATAATCGGTCCAATATTTGTAATCAAGGTCACATCTGCATTATAGCGTTCTTTCAATATATCTGCAAGACGCTTTGCATCGTCCTCACAATCAGCATGGGAAATAAAAATGGGAGTATTCTTTTCTTTATAAGAAAGCTCCTCGTATTTTGCCACCAACGCTTCAATTGCATTTTTTCTGCTACGGGCTGTGGATACTTTTATAAGATGTCCTTCACTGTCCATAAAAAGCACAGGCTTGATTCCGAGCACTCCGCCTGCAAAAGCAACCAAAGGACTTACCCTTCCGCCTCTTTTTAAGTATTCAAGGTCATCAACAGTAAACCAGATACAATGCTGTGAGATAAGTGACTCTATGTATTGGGCATTTTCATTGAGAGTAGCACCCTCTTTTTTCTTTTCTACAGCCATATATACCATCATACCAAGGCCTGCAGATGCCGCAAGAGTATCCACAACGATAATTTTTCTTTCAGGATACTTTTCCCTTAATTCCTCAACTGCCATTCTTGCAGAATTGACAGTTGTGCTGAGTCCCGAAGAAAATGCTACATATAAAATGTCATTGCCTTCTTTTAAAACAGTTTCAAAAGCTTCTTCAAAAGTAGCTGCATTTATAGCCGAAGTCTTTGGATGAGCACCTTTTTTCATACGGTCATAAAACTCTTTGTTTGAAATATCGCGGTTAATGTATTCTTTATCCTCACCTGCAAAAGTAAAGGTCATATCCGCATGCAAAACACCCCACTGTGCAAGTATTTCTGTGCTTACATCACAACCCGAATCAGTAAAAATAACATAATTATTCATATTTATTCTCCTTTACAACATCGTCAAGGCTACAGCTTATAATATTAAGGCAACGATAAAATTCTGTCCTTTCATCATCTGATAAACCAAGACCTGTTTTTTCAAGAACATTTTCAATTTTATCGGAAATCTTTTTTCCGACCATTTCGCCTTTTTCGGTTAAAACAAGGGGGGTTTTATATCTCTTTGCACTTTTGGATTCACAGGTAATAAATTCATTTTTCTCAAGATAATCAAGCGCACGGGAAATGGTAGCTTTATCCTCTTCACAAAGCTCACAGAGGTCTGTTGCCGTTGCACCTTTGTTGGCATAAAGATGGTAAAGGCAGGAAACATGGGCACTTCTTAATCCATATTCAGCCATTTCCTGATTTTTAATCTTTTTGATATTACGGCTTATTCTGTTGATAAGCACCGTAAAAACTTCAAATCTTTCGTTCATTATATACCCCTTTCCTCGACTTGTTGAAATCTCAACAAGAAAAAGTATAGCACAAACTTGTTGAAATGTCAACAAATTTACGCCTCAGGTTGACACTTCGCTGATTACAGCATATAATATCCTTATATTTATTTATTGGAGGATTTTATGATCTTATATTTTTCTGCAACAGGCAACACCGAATTTATTGCAAAAGAACTTGCAAAACGCCTTGAGGACGACTGCTTAAATCTTCTTGACCGCATAAAGCAAAAGGATTTTTCTCCCATCCGTTCTGAGAAACCTTTTATCGTATGCGCACCCGTATATGTTTGTGAAATGCCGCGTTTTATGACAAAATACTTAAAAAAAGTCCCTTTGGAAGGCACTAATGATGTCTACTGTATTTTTACAAGTGGCGGTTATTGCGGTCCATCGGGAATACTTGCAAAACACCTTTTTAAAAGTAAAGGTATGAACTATATGGGTTATGGTGAATTTCAGATGCCAAGAAATTATGTTGTTAACAACTCTTATCCTATGCTTGAACGAAAAGAGGCAGAAGAAAGAATTTTGGAGTCCTGCAACCGTATTGACGAGGTAGTATCTGACATTTTAAACGGAAATGACCCCAAAACACGAAAAGTATCATTGTTTGAAACAATTATCACTGTTCCTTTCAATCCTTTCTGGTGCAAATATATGCTAAAATCCAAAGATTTTTTCAGCAAAGACTCCTGTATTGGCTGTGGAAAATGCGAAAAACTCTGTCCACTTAATAACATAAAGCTTGAAGGTAAAAAGCCTGTATGGGGTAAAGAGTGTACCCATTGTATGGCATGTATCAGTAACTGCCCTGTGCGTGCAATTGAATACGGCAACATCACCCAATGTAAAGAACCGTATAACTTCAAAAATCACAGTGATATAATCAAGTAAAAAACACAAAAAGCACCCTATAACATACACTCACAAGTTTCCCGTTACGGATAAAAAATGAAGCATCATTTTTATTTAAACTGAAAATTATGCAAATCTGATTATTATAATTAATACGAGGTGATCAATTTATGAATAGCACCCCCAATTTTTTCACCAACAAGAAAACATCAGTATCTTTTGTGCTGTCTTTGTTTGTTTTTTTCATACACTTCCGGGAATTTTCTGTATTTGAAAACACTGAAGGCCTTTTGCAATCAGTGCTTGATCTGATGCTGACAGTAACAAAAGTAGCTGTTCCGTTGTTTTTTATGATATCCGGTACGATGTTCTACAGAAATTATGATTTGGGTTCAACATTTAAGAAATGGAAGAGTAGATTTTTCAGTTTATGCATACCGTATCTTGTATGGAATACGGCATGGCTGGTTCTCGCACTACTGGGTAACTATACTCCGCTTGGCGCACTTCTCCGTGGCGTAAAAGCTTCTCTTTCCTTGAAAAACATTCTGAACGGTATTTTTCTGTACAGTTATTTCGAGCCGTTTTGGTTTATTTTTCAATTGATTATTTTAACCGCACTCTGTCCACTCATTTATCTGCTATTAAAGAATAAGTTTATTGGAATTCTTGTAATTATCGCTTTTTTTCTGGCAAGCAGTTGTGGTATAACACTGAATTCAATTTTATTTCCCAGTACAAATGCGGTTCTCTTCTATTTGACTGGTGCATGGATCGGTATACATGCTTACCATAAATTTACCACCAGAAGCAGTAAAAAAACTGCACTGACAGGTTTAGCCGTTTTTATTATGTGTTGTGTGTTTCATATGTTTGCGGACTTCTTGCCACAGTGGTGTGCAACAACTCAAATTCCTTTACTTGTCACCTTGCTCTCTTGTTTCGCTTTCTGGATTTCATTTGATTACTTCGATATGAAAAAATGCCCGAAATATATGACTTGCAGTTTTTTGGTTTATGCTCTTCACTCGTTTGTTGGTGCTGTAATTTCAAAAATGCTTTATATGCTTATGCCATCAAATCAAATTGGTCTGCTGTTTATCGCATTAATCACATTTTCCTCTACCATTATAGTTATTTGCTTAATTGATAGGGCGCTGGATAAATACACCCCTTACCTCAAACGAATTCTGACAGGTCGATAAAGCTTGTACAAAACACAGGGCTCACTCAGTTGTTGAGTGAGCCCTGTGTTTTTATTTCATAGTTTCAAGCATATTCTCCACAAATATCCCATACCCCCTTGTCGGGTCATTGACGAAAACGTGGGTAACTGCCCCCACTAATCTTCCGTTCTGGATAATAGGAGAGCCGCTCATTCCCTGCACAATACCGCCCGTTATCTCTAAAAGTTCTGGGTCGGTAATTTTCACCACCATATTTTTGGTCGGCGATGATGAGCTTAAATTTATCTTTTCAATTTCTATTTTATAGCTTTTGGGAGTTCTGCCAGAAACAGTTGACAAAATCTCAGCGTTCCCAACCTTAACATCCTGCTTTAAACAAACAGGCAAAGGCTCATTTTCAATGGGTTTATTCCTGAGCTGACCATATACACCCGTTTGGGAGTTTTCATAAAGAGTTCCCACGGTAATGTTTGAAATAAAAGTGCCTTTAAGTTCCCCGGGGTCGCCCGCTACCCCCTTTTCAACATCAAGTATGGTAACGGGAACAATTTCCCCACTTGACAGCGGCAATATCTCCCCCGTATCCACATCGCAGATAGGATGTCCAAGTCCACCGAATCTTCCGTTTACAGCATCATAAAAGGTAACTGTTCCTATCCCTGCCGAACTGTCCCTCGCCCAAATACCGCATCTGTAAACCCCGTCAGCAAGATTTTTCACAGGTGAAACCGAAATCTTCATTTCCTTTCCTTTTCTTCTTATAAGAAGTGAAACTTTTTCGCCGTTTGAAGCAGATATTTTACCCGAAAGGTCAGTAAAAGAGGAAATTTTTTCTCCATTTACCGATATGATGATATCCCCTTCCTTAAGTCCACTGTTTTTTGCAGGCGAAACAGTGCCGTTTTCGGTTTCAACAGGTGTAAGCCCCACCACCACAACACCTGCTGTAAGCATTTTTATCCCGAACGGCGTACCGCATGGAACGAGATATTTTTCTGTGGTTTTATGCAGATATGCAGTTTTAACAGGAATTACCCCAAAAACCTTTATGGTAGTCGCATCTTTTAAGGACACATCGTCCGTTGCACGCACCTGTAAATTCCTTGAATTTTCCGTCACCGACACCGTAGAATGTTCGTAAATATTTAATTTTTCATCCTTGTAAACATAAAAACTGTCAGGAATATCGTAATTAAGATATGTCACATATCCCATTAAAAAAACAGTAGCAACACCAACAAGCGCCGTACACCTTTTTATAATTTTTTTCATTTTCACACCCCTTCTGTTTTATTTTTCGAAATTTTTCAGAAAATATAACAAAAGAGAGTAAAAAAGAAGCAGGTAAAACCTGCTTCTAAAAAATCACATAATCATTTAATCCGTATTCATTTTCAAATTTTTTAACATCGCCCTTGATAAGAGGCAAAATATATTCGCAAATTTCTTTTTGCACTGTCTTATCATTTAAATCAAACCATTTTTCAGGCACAGTTTTTTCCTTGTTTGCGGTATCTTCAATCGAAACGGTTGTGAATTCTATTTTATAAGGATTATCAGAAACCCTTTTCACAGCCGCCATTTTACCGGTAACACCACTGAGAGCCATCTCTGTGCCATATTCACCGATAGCAAAACCCTCTTCAATATCGGTAAGAGATGCAATATGAGAAGAACATCTCTGCATAAGGTTAAGTTCGATAGAACGCACCTTACAACCGATTTCATTTTTCACAAGACGCTCAAGGTATTTGCCAACACCGCTTAAATACGCGTGACCGAAAATATCCACAGCACCACTTTTGGTGGAACTTCCGACATAATCGCCGTTTTTATCTTTGATACCTTCACTTACTGCCACAACGATATTATTTGTTGTCTGCATTTTTTCTTTAACTTCTTCGATAAATTTCTTTTCATCAAAAGCAACTTCGGGAATTGCAATAATATCAGGCTTACTGCCGCCCAAAAACTTCGGCAAACCACCTGCAAGAGTGAGCCAGCCTGCATCTCTTCCCATAATTTCAATAATTGTAACAGACTTTAAGTTATAAATCGAAACATCCCTGATAAGCTCGTCCATTGTGACTGCAAGATATTTCGCAGCACTGCCATACCCGGGAGTATGGTCTGTTTCGGGCAAATCGTTATCAATAGTTTTTGGAACGCCCATCACAATCGGAGCATCGTCTTTACCTTCATAGTATCGGCTTAACTTATCCACAGTATCCATACTGTCGTTTCCGCCTATGTAAAGAAAGTAACCGATGTTGTATTTTTTGATTATTTCATCAATTTTTGCATAAATTGGATCAGCAAAATCATTTGGCAACTTACATCTGCAAGAGCCAAGCGCCATTGCCGGAGTAACCTTCAATTTTTCAAACTCAGAAAAATCGGTAAGGTCAATAACAGTATCGTTTAAAATACCTTCGATACCATTTTTACTGCCGTAAATCTTATCAATTTTCTCGCTCTGCTGAGCCTTATGGATAACACCTGCCAGAGTTGCATTAATAGCAACACTCGGTCCGCCTGATTGTCCTACAATTAAATTCTTCATAACTTACTCCAATTATTCGTCAAATTCTATACTGTCAAAATCAAAGCCGTCAGGCTCGTTGTCCCTGTTTTTTATAATAACATGCAAAAGCATTGTAACGCCTGCTACGAAGAAAAGTATTCCAAGACTCCACCATAAGAATGTGGATTTTCCACCCTCAGTCTGAAGACTTCTGACCATTTTTCCAAGAGCAACACTTTTACTGTCAACAACTCCTAAAAATCTTGTCTTTTCTGCCGAAACAAGCATCTTGTTCCCCTTTTCATCGGTAAGAGTGTATTCCATTCCATCGATATCAGAAAGTCTTCTTACCAGAATATGCTCGTCTTCAGCCTGCTCATAATAAAAAGCAATAAGTTCTCCCTTTTTAAAAGAAGTAGGTGAACAATGTTTAACGGTAATCATATCGTTTAAATTAATTATCGGTGACATATCATCCGCCTGCATAAGATGATAGCTTTTTCCGAAAAGATTGAAGGTTCCCGTTTTATCTGCATTCTTTACTCCGATACCAAGAAGAGCCATACCAATAACGGATATAATTATAATCATACTGCATATAAAGGCGATAAAACTTTTAAAACTATGAGAATTATTCTTGCTCAATTTGATTTCCTCCCGAAAAAAGTGTTAATTTTACACGAAAAATATGTATTTTACCTTGATATTATACATTAAAATAAAAAAATTTGCAAGTATAAAAATTTTTTTCAAAAAAGTGTTGACAAATCGAAAAACATTGTGTATAATAATATTCGTTCCTTGAAAAACCGAATCGAGGATAAAAAATGTGGGGGTATAGCTCAGCTGGGAGAGCACCTGCCTTACAAGCAGGGGGTCACAGGTTCGAGCCCTGTTGTCCCCACCATTTTTTTGGCCCGCTAGCTCAGCTGGTTAGAGCGCTAGCCTGTCACGCTAGAGGTCGTGGGTTCGAGCCCCATGCGGGTCGCCAAAAATACTCATTAAATCCCGTTTAGTTGCATATAATTAAAACGGGATTTGATGATAACATATATGCCTCTGTAGCTCAGTCGGTAGAGCAGGGGACTGAAAATCCCCGTGTCGTTGGTTCGATTCCGACCGGAGGCACCATTTAAATGCGGATTTAGCTCATCTGGTAGAGCGCCACCTTGCCAAGGTGGAGGTAGCGAGTTCGAGCCTCGTAATCCGCTCCATTTTTTTCTGGCGTCATAGCCAAGTGGTAAGGCAGAGGACTGCAACTCCTTCACCCCCCGTTCAAATCTGGGTGACGCCTCCAAAAATAAAAGCACTGCTTTTGCAGTGCTTTTATTTTTGTGTCCACAGGACGCGACATCGTTTTGTAATGCAGTTGCAACATTTATTGTTTGACTCTTACATTTTTTAATGTTGAATTTCGTCGGAACTTGTGTTATAATTAACTCGAATATACATTTTAATATATAAAAAACTAATCAATAAACAAGGAGATGTGTTAATTGGTTATAACGATTTTGTCGCATATTGCGGCAGCATTGTACCTGCAAAAACAAAAATATAATAAATTAGTTACTGCTTGTTTTTGGGGAGCATATGCAATTTTCTCTGTATGTGTTATGTTATTCCAAAAAAACATAATGTACGGTTTTTTTAGTTTGCTCTCTATACAGGCAGTTATTTTTTTCATAACAACAAAAGGGTTTTTAGGAGAAAAAATCTTTTTGTTTCTTACATATTCTAATTCATTTTGTATTTGTATCGGAGTAAACTTAATTTTATTAGCTTTTTTAGGTGACAGTAAATATTTACCGATCTGCACAACAGGAATAGTAATAGTGATGCATATATTTCTGTACAAATTTTTGCTCCCCTGTTATCAAAAATCCAGAGTGTTTTTCTCAGGTTGGTGGAAACTTAATATCGTATTAGTTTTCTTTCTGATACAGTTTTTGAATCAATATGCTTTTAGTATTGATTCGAGCAATGCCAGTGAGCTACTCTTTGATTTTGTCATTTTCAGCATTATTTTTTATTTAACCTTGGTTTTGATCTTTAATTTAGTAAAAGATACTGCTGAAATGAATAAAAAAACATTTGAGAATGACGAACTGAAAAATATCGCTTATATAGACTCATTGACAAATATGCAAAATAGAACAGCATATGAGAAATACACCAAAAGGCAAGTGTTAAAACACCGAAAAAATACCGGGGCAAATTTTATCTTTGTTATACTTGATGTAGATGGATTTAAAACTATCAATGATACAAAGGGACATGCCACAGGGGATGAAATTTTAAAGCAAGTAGGTTCTGTTATTACCAAATATTTTGAACCTTATGATTGCGAAAGCTTTAGATTTGGTGGCGACGAATTCGTTTTGCTGCTAAAAGACATGCAGTTATCTTATGTCGAGGATCTAGTTGTAAAACTGAACGAAGAATTATTTAAATTAAATAATATCACATTATCTCACGGTTGTTCAGAGGTGGATTTCACCAACACAAAACCTTTTCATGTAGCTTTAAAAAAGGCTGATGCAATTATGTATTCTAATAAAAAGCTGCATCATCTGAACGGGTAATAATGAGAAAAACTTAAGTGTGAGCTATATTTTTAAATTCTCTTGCATCTAAACCATCCGTCTTTCCCAGAAAAAACGGCACGCAAAAGCGTGTCTTTTTTCTTTTTAATGAAAATTGTATGTGACAAGTAAAAAACGCCTTAAACATAAGCTTTTTGCCAAAAAGCAAGTGTTACTTGACAATATTCCAAACAAGTTTTATTGCTTTAACATTTGCAAAATGGTATAATTCAAGAGGAAAGGAAGTGGTCTTTCTGTTAAACGAAAATATCAGAAAATACCGTAAAGCAAACTATATGTCGCAGGATGAATTAGCCGAAAAATTAGAGGTAACTAGGCAAAGCATCAGCCTGTGGGAAACCGGGCAAACACAACCATCCCTTGATAATATAGTTGCATTGGCTAAACTGTTTAATATTTCAACAGACGATTTGCTGACAGATAACAGCACCAAGCCTGTGAATTCAGGTACAACACAAACACCACCTGATAAACCTGAAAAGAAAAAATATATATTGGTAATTCTTTGTTCTGTAATTATCATCGCTCTTATTTTGACGGTGTTCTTTGGGATAAATAAATCTTCAGGCCCTGAAGGTAATAGTGAAATAAGTTCCGTTGTTACCGAATCCACCGGTTCCGAGGAGTCAATTGAATCCTTCCCCGAAAGTGAAAATATTCAGGAATCAGTACCTGAAGAGTCCTCTGTAAAAATCAGCGAACCGGTTTCTAAACCCGAAGCAGCGCCCAAAAACAACACCCAACCGGCTTCAACCACACCGGAAAGCAAACAGATTTCCAAAGAGCCTGATCCCGTATCGGAAGTTTCAGAAGTTCAACCCAAAAAGGACTTGTTCGGATACCTTAAAAATTTTGTAATACAGAATGGCACAGTCAACGGAGATTACTGCTATTATTCCAAATCTGCCGATAATTATGGAGGATACAGTTCAGAAAACTTCTCGTTATATTACTGGGGAGATACCGATAAAATAGAATTTTGCTTACATAGTGTTTTAGATGACACCTTCAGCATCAATTTTTATTTATATGTGCCCAAAAGCCATACAGGTAATTACGAATACATATCCTCCTATTACTACAGGGATAACGGCGAACCACTTTATGAGGCCAAGGGTACAATAACAGCAGGAAAATTCAATAAAAATTACCCTCTGAACTGTTCCAGATACATCGGTTCAACAGATAAACAAAACGATTTTATGGAGATGAGCCGACAAGGAATATGCGACCTTATTGATTGTCTTAAAAAATTCACTACGGTTGAAAGACTTGACTATTCATTTGCTGATTTTGGCTTCACTCAATTTTAACAATAAAACTGACGGGTTCCCCCGTCAGTTTTTTTATTTTATCGCCTTGCCCTTTTGGTTTCACAGTGATATAATATAGCCAAAAGAGTCGATATCATGGTACTCAAAAATAAAAATCTAAAGGTGATATCATGAAACTCAAAGTAATTTCTTTTAATATCAGATGTTGTGACGACCCTGACGGGCATTCAATACACGAAAGAGCACCGCGCCTTGCCGTTACTACTTCTCCTTACGATGCAGATGTAATAGGATTTCAGGAATTTTCGCCCAAATGGGAAGAATTTATTAAAAAATATTATTGCGATGAATATGAATTTTTCCATAAATACCGTGGCAAGGACTCTCCCGAGTCACAGCCCATACTCTGGAAAAAGGATAAATTTGAATGTCTTAAAGAGGGCTACTTCTGGCTTTCGGACACTCCCGAAGTGGAATCTAAAGGCTGGGATGAAGTGTACGATTGCCACAGACTCTGCATCTGGGCAGTTTTGAAAGAAAAAGAGTCAGGCAAATGCTTTACCTTTATGAACACCCACTTCGGCTTTGGGGACAAATGTCAGGTGGACAGTGCAAATCTTATCTATGAATACAGTAAAAAGATTTCCGACTACCCCACTTTTGTTACGGGAGATTTCAATATGCGACCATACAGCAAAGGCTACGCCGCAATGACCGGACATTTCACCGATGTAAATACTGCTACTGTCAACGATTTAAGCGATACCTATCACGGGTATAAACTTAATACCAACAACGATTATCACATTGACTATTGTTTTATAAACGAAAAAATCACACCCATCACACAACAACTCATCACTACCACAGTTGATGGCAAATTCCCTTCCGACCATTACGGATTATATTTCGAACTTGATTTTTAACACAATTTGTTGATTTCACCAACGATATTTGATATAATAAAAAAACAAAACGGAGGAATAAATATGGCAGACTACAAACACCTTTTTGAATACCAGGGTTCATCTCCTTGCCCCGCGGATATCGATAAATACTGGGACGATGCTCTTGTTGAGATGAACGCTGTAAATCACAACGCAGAATTTATAAAAAAAGAATTTCCATCAAAAATTGCCGATATGTATGACCTTTACTACACCGGCACCAAAAATGCAAAAATCCATGCAAAAGTTGTAATACCCAAAAACCGCGAAGAAAAGATACCTGCCGTTTTGATGTTCCATGGACTTGGCGACTGTGCACCAGACTGGAGTGATCTTTTAAGATATCCTTCTGAGGGTTATGCAGTAGCGTTTATGGATGTAAGAGGTCAGGGCGGACTCTCCGAAGATGTCGGAGGATTTACAGGCCCTACACTTGACCGTCCCTTTATCAGAGGTGTAGACGGGGACAAACACAGCCTTTTAATGCGCGATGTTTTCCTTGATACAGCCTTGCTTGCAAAAATTATAATGGGTCTTGATTTTGTTGACGAAAACCGCGTAGCAGTTTCCGGTGGCTCTCAGGGAGGCGCTCTGAGTGTTGCCTGTGCCTGCCTTGTACCGGAAATCAAAAAATGTACAATCCAGTTCCCTTATCTTTGCGACTATAAAAAAGCTTATGAATCAGGCGCTGCCGCTGGTGCTTATTTCAGTGCTTTTTCCCATTATTTCAGACACTTCGACCCCCTTCACGAACACGAAGACGAGCTGTTTGAAAAATTAGGATACATTGACATTCAAAATCTTGCAAAAAGAATGAAAGCTGAGCTTTTAATGTTCACAGGTCTTGTGGATGTAGCCTGCCCACCTATCACGCAGTTTGCTATGTACAACAAAGTTACTTCAAACAAAAAAGCTTACCTCTATCCGGATTATGGTCATGAAGGAATGGCAGGTTGCAACGACATCATTTTTGAATTTTTAAGCGATTTATAATGATTTCAGAACCCATACTCTTGTCGAGTGTGGGTTTTGCAAATTTCAATATACCCCCCTGTTGACAATATACCCCCGTGGGGTATATTATATTTTTGGAGGTGGATTTATGGATAATAATTGTTGCAACAAAAAAACTAAAAGAAACCCCGATGACAAAAAACTGATAATAAACAGGCTTAACCGAATAAGCGGACAAATAAATGGCATAACTAAAATGATTGAGAATGATGCCTACTGTAATGATGTATTGATTCAGTTGTCCGCCGTTAAAAATTCCGTAAAGAGTCTGTCAACTCACATTCTGGAAAACCACTTATATATGTGCGTAACCAGAGATCTTGAAAATGGTGAGTTGGATACTCTCGATGAATTAATCAGTTTGTTCAAAAGATTTAATCAATAGGAGGTGAAAATATGGACAAATATGTAGTTTGCGAAAAATGCGGTGCAATGGTTAAAGTATTGATTGACTGCACATGTGAAAACTGTGGTATCAAATGCTGTGGTGAAACAATGAAAGAAATCTCCGCAGAAGAAGCAAAGAAACTTCTTGAAAACAAGTAAAGTTTATAAAAAGCTGTTAATCTTATTGATTAACAGCTTTTTACTTATTGAAATATTTTCATTTCGTGATATAATCATAATTAATGGGGTGATTTTATGACAATTAACAAACCAGTTGCAGTAATTTCAATTGACGATGGAAATTATGAGGATTTCAGAGCTTATGAGCTACTCAAAAAATACAATCTTTGTGCCACTTTTAACATTGTTACAGATTGGATTAACAAGGAAAGATATCTTACTTCCGAACAATTGATAACTATGTACAACGATAAAACAATGGAAATAGCTGCCCACGGATTCAGTCACAAAAACGATGACGAAAATATTACAAAAGGTATTGAAACACTCGAAAATATTTTAGGCGCTAAATTAAAACCTATCGGTTTTGCTTCCCCGGGAAGCGGGATGAAAAACGATTTTATCATTGAAAACGAAGCTCACCTCAAAAGCTTGGGGCTTTCCTATGTCCGCACTTCAATGAACCCGTACACATCAGAAAAACATCTTGAAATTATAAACACTCTCAAAGATGCACCTGAATTTGTCAGAGATAATGTGCCTCAGCTCACCTTTTCAAAAAGCTTTTGTGTAAACTCTGCAGTAGTTCTTCACACTACAGATATAAATGATTTAAAGGCCCTTGTGGACCTCACCATCAGCAAAAAAGCTTGTACTGTTTTTATGTTCCACCGCACTAAGAAGCCGAACGAAAACGGCTATGAAGAACTGTGGAACTACGATTATTATAAATTCAAGGAATTTGTGGAATATTTATCCGCAAGCGATATTGAAGTCAAAACAACTATAGATGCATTTGCAAAATAATAAAACCTCACAAAAGCGCGGTGAGATAAGAAAACATATTGTTTCTTATCTCACCGCGCCTATCTGTGGGGTTTTTAATTATTCCATATTCTCAAGTACTGCTGCTGAAAGCCCTGTATATAAAATATACGATGCTTCATCGGGATTTCCGTAATAAACTTCCATAACTGAAAGTGGTTTATCATTTATCGAAATCCCACCATCGGCAGGTACCGAAACAAGCTTTTCAGTGAGCTTTTCACCAACTGCGTTCGGAGTATTTTTGCAGGACCATTTTCTTACAGAAAACTCACCATCTTTGTATTCTTCAAAAACAGTGTTGAACATCAGGCGTTTTTCAATCTCTTCTGTCGCAGCTTCAATATCAAGCTTATAATCGGAAGGCTCCCACTGAATACTGTTAGCCGCAAAATTATCTGCATAATCTTCGATAAAATTAACCTTAACCGCATAAAGCCCGATATGTGTAGGGATTTCAAAAAGTCTGTTTGCAAACAAAAGCTCAACTTCAACGGGTGTGCCGTACATAGAAGCATATTTTGTTATCTTATAAGAAAAAGTACCATCGGGATAACCTTTTTCCTCATTCACGCTTTCAGGCTGTCTTGCAACCTGTTTCTTGGAAACACCCAGAGCCTCAAAAACTTCCTCGGGGTCATCGCCGAACTCAGCGTTATAAAATGTATCGTATTCATATATATCGCGGATTTCATCTGCAGGCATACAGGAAGAAACCGACAAAACTGTAACTACCGTAAGTAAAAAAGCTAATATCTTTTTCATATCAAAATTACCTTTCTTTTTTAGTACTATTATATTGTACTAAAAATTTGGCAATTTGTCAAAGTTTTATTCTTTTTCGTATCCTACTAAAATTCCACCTTGTTCTGCGTAAAAGCTGCAAAGTCCGCGGCACGGGTAAATTTCTGTATTAGCATCAGAAAAATCAGCTTTTACAATGCGTTCAAGTTCTTTTGCGCCATTCTCGTTATTACAGTGAGCAATCCTCACTTTACCGCCGTTATAACCTTCGGTTTTCATCGTTTCAAACAAAGCGGCAAGTCCATTTTTTTCGCCCCTGTTTTTGGAAAGCTGTTCAAGGGTACCTTCATCGCTCGCCTTTCCGACAATTCTTATTCCAAGGACACCTACTGCCTTCGCCACAAGTTTACTTACTCGTCCGTTGTTTGCAAGGTTTTTAAGCGACTGCAACATAAAAGTGAGTCCTGTTTTATTCTGATATTCTTTGATTTTTTTGCATATATCCGAAAACTCGTCACCATTTAAAATACACTCCTGAAGCTTTTCGGCAATAAGCTTCATTTCAGGTCCCGTGGAAAGCGAATCAATCACAAAAACCTTTCTGTCGGGGTATTTTTCCTCATACTCCCTTTTTGCAATAACCGCAGAATTATAGCAACCCGAAAGTCCGCTTGTTATAGTAACACAAAAAATTTCTTCCGCATCACCGAACGCGTTAAGCCAATCCCCCACCCCGGGGCAAGCGGTACCCGATTTCCCCGTCAGTTTTGACAGGTCGTCAACCATCTGCGCTACATCTAAATTTATATCGTCAACATATTCTTTTTCCTCGGTGATAATCTTAAGCGGCACCGAGCAAAACTCAATACTTTTTAAAACCTGCATATCAGCCGAGGAATCAGCAATTATCTTTATCATATTTTTTCTCCTTAAAATTTATCATTAATATAATACAATGTTTTTGTTACTTTGTCAAGAGTTTTTCAAAACCCTGTGATAAACTATTGAAATCTTTTTGAAGATATGATATACTTGTTTTAAGGAGTGATTTATGTTGGATAAAAATATCAATTCGGCTCTTGCCGACTCTATAAAAGAATTTAATCTCCCCTCTTTTGAAACCATTCCCGATGTCGGGCTTTATCTTGAACAGACCGTTAGGTTTTTAAGTGATTATTTAAACCTTTTACCAAATATCTCTATCACAACTTCGATGGTTGGAAACTATGTTAAGAAAAAACTTATCGATAACCCCGTCAAAAAGCTTTATAATCGCGAACAGATAGCCTATCTTTTCTTTATAGCTATTGCAAAATCCGTTTTGTCGCTTGAAGATATTCAGCTCCTTATATATGTGCAAAAGGCAGCTTATCCCGCAAAAACTGCTTACGAATACTTCGTAAAAGAATTTATAAATGTTTTACATTATGTTTTCGGAATTAAGGAAACCTTAGATGAAATTGGTACTGACAACACCCACGAAAAAACCTTGCTCCGCAATACAATTACCGCCGTTGCATATAAAATATATTTGGACAAAAGCTTTGAACTAATACACGAAAATACAAAATAGAGGTGGCTTTTAACCACCTCTATTTTATTTTTGCGCCATTATTTATAAGTTTTTGCTGAACATCTTTCATTGAAACAGTATGGCAATCTGTGTTCGTTGATACAGCCACAGCAATCGCCGTTCCTGCCGCCTCGCCCATACAGGTACAGATAGGCATAATTCTTACAGCCGAATGCGCTTCGTGAGCCGCAGAAAGGCATCTGCCCGCCACCAGCAGGTTATCAAATTCCTTTGGCAAAAGAGAACGATAAGGAACTGAATAATATTCCTCCGGTTTAAAATAGTGAAGATAGGTGCCACTGCCGTCAGGACTGTGAATATCGATAGGATAGTTTCCAAGTGCGATGGAATCATCAAACATCTTAAGGGATTTTATATCCTCGGCGGTGAGTATGTACTCACCCTTAAGCTTTCTGCTTTCACGGACACCAATCTTTGATGCCATCGAAACGATAATACTGTCTTTGAAAGCCTCTGAATTTTCTTTAAGAAAATTATACATCTCAAGCACCTGACTGCGCGCTGTCATCTCAGCACGGCTTAAATCAAACGCATCAACAGGGTTATGTTTTATTACCCTTGTGGTATTAAAATGCACAATTCCCTCGCCAAGCCCCTCAAAGGTAAGTAAGTTTTCACGGGGATTTTTAATTTCGCCCGATTTTTGCTTTTCCTTATATAGCTTTTCTAAGCGTTCCCTGTCCTGATGATATTTCTCACTATCAACTCCCGAAAGCTTGAAACAAGTTGTCATTGGCTGACAAAGGTTGTCACTTTCTCTGCCAAGCTGACAATCGCAACCTGACATATAAATCAAATCACCATCGCCTGTCGCATCGACAAAAAAATCACCCACAATTTCCATTGCTTCATTTTTGGCAACAACTTTCAATGATTTGATTTTTCTGTCTTCTTTGACGACATCTATGAAAGCGGTATGAAAAAGAACATCAACCCCTGCTTCTGTTACCATCTCATCAAGCATTATCTTAAAAATTTCGGGTTGCCATTTTTTTGTTTCAGCTCCTCCGAGGGCCTTATGTCTTTTGAGCATCTCCTCGAAAATCCCTGCACAAAGCATTTTTCTTTCGCCTTTTTCATCAACATATGTATAATCCATAAAAGGATAAACCGCATTGTGGGATAAAGCGCCACCCAAAGAACCTTCTCTTTCTATAATCAGTACCGAAAGACCTTCTCTTTTCGCACTCACCGCAGCAGCAACACCCGAAAGTCCTCCGCCCACTACTATAAGATTATACTTTTTCATAAAATCACCTTCTTATTATACTGACTCAATAATATCACATCCACACCTTAATGTAAATATTGATTTAAAATAAATCTTGTGCTATACTTATTCCATAAACTACAAAGGAGAATTTCTATGCAAAAATCAGTTCCTTCCCCCCTCTACCGCGACCCGATTTATGATGGTGCGGCAGACCCCATGATTATAAAAAACGAACAGACAAATGAATATTTTATGTTCTATACCCAACGCCGTGCCAACCAGTTTGTAACGGGTGTTTCCTTTGCGCATGGTACCGCGATCGGTGTTGCAGTTTCCGAAAATGGTGCTGACTGGCATTATTTAGGTGCTCTTGACCTTAATTTCGAGTTCGGACACAACACATACTGGGCACCCGAAATCATATATAACCCCGATGAAAAGCTTTATCATATGTTCGTAACCTATATAAGAGGTACATACAGTACCTGGGACGGGAAAGCAACTCTTGAACATTATACTTCCGAAAATCTTATTGACTGGAAGCATCTTGGCGGGCTTTCTTTCGGTTCTTCAAGGATAATCGACCCTTGTATTTTCCGCTTGCCCTCGGGAGTATGGAGAATGTGGTACAAAGACGAAAATCAGGATTCTTCCACCTGCTATGCTGATAGTCCTGACCTTTATACCTGGGAATATGTTGGAAGAACTACCTACGATGCCCCTCAGGAAGGTCCCAATGTGTTTGAATTTGAGGGTTATTACTGGATGATTTCCGATGTTTGGAAGGGTCTTGGGGTTTACCGCTCCGATGATCTGACAAACTTCACCCGTCAGGAGGAAAATATTTTAAGAGAGCCCGGCAACCGCGAAGACGACAACGACCGTGGTGCTCACGCCGATATCATCGTTATAAAGGACAGAGCTTTTATCGTCTACTTCACCCATCCGGACAGAGGTGTTAACTTCCGTTCATCCATTCACCTTGCAGAACTTAAGGTGGAAAATGGTATTTTAACCTGTGACCGCAACGAAGAAATTTCAGTAGACTGGACAGAATAAAACTAAAAGAGAATGCCGTTGGCATTCTCTTTTTTTATTCACCCTGCAACAGATGCGGATACTTTTCTAAGATCATCCTGTTTGAAATGCTTTCATAATCCCTGTCTGTTTTAGACATATTCTTAACCTTTTTGAAACAGTACACATAAACAATAACAAGGAAAACCCAGAAAACAAAATCTGCAAATCCGTTTGCCACACAGCAAAAATCGTAAAATCCGTGAGCAAGCACAGGCACTATTAATGCCAGCCTTAAAAACTTTTTGCCTGAAAATTCTTTTATTTTACTGTCAATCCGACCTGATTTTTTTAAAGAAATTTCTTTTTCTTTCGCTTTTTCGTGCATACGCCATAAACTGTAATAGCACCCCATCAGAACGCCGTCACAAACATGCCCGGGCACAGCCGTTATTGCTCGCAGTATCGCCACCGACCAGCCACTCTCCATAACATATAAAACATTCTCCAATGCCGCAAACCCAAGTGATACGAAAACCGCATATACAACTCCGTCAAAAAGGCAGTTGAAATTCTTGTTTTTTCGTGTAAACAAAAACAAAACTATAAATTTTAACCCTTCTTCAACCAGCGCAATACCAAAAAAGTTTTCCACAAAAGCATATGTATAATGAGAAAACTCAAACACTTCAAAAACAGCAATCAGAAATATTTCAATAAATGCAGCGGGAATACATATAAGTGCCCCGAAAAGCAAAAGCATCAAAAGCAATCCCATTGGTTCCTTTTCAACACGGTCTTTTTTGAATATGTACCCGCCAAGCACAAGTGCAGGCAGCAATGCCGATGTAATAAGCAAATAATTATCTGTCATCAACAACATCCTCTTTTATCACTTTATCTAAATATCCTTTTAGTTTCTGAACATCTCCGTCAAAAACATATCCCTTTATACCGACTTTTTGGGCACCATCAATGTTTTCTTTTCGGTCATCAACAAAAATCGTTTCTTCGGGAAGTATATTAAACTTCTCGCAAAGATACTTATATATATCGGCATTTGGCTTGACCTTACCGCATTTTGAAGAATAAACACAACCATCCAGAAGTTTTAATATCGGTATCTCATTGGAATGCTCCGCAAAGTATTCTGAGATATTTGAAAGAAGATAAACCGAAACACCATATTTTCCCTTGATATGTGATATCAGTTCCCTCATTCCCTCAATCTCAGGAATGTTATATATCCAGTTATAATATATCTTCTCAGACGCTTCCCAAAGGCTCTCGGGAATTCTCTCTTTTATTGCAGAAACTACTTCCTCATCGGTTATAGTCCCTGCATCGAGCTTATCCCAGTAAATCCTGTCAAAAATTACTTCTTCCAGTAATTTTGCATCATCAGGGTCCCTGACATACTGTCCTACCATATAATCGGGTTCAAATCTTACAAGAACCTGCCCAAAATCAAAAACAACATTTTTCATCATATAATATCCTCAAAAAAACAACTTTCGTATCCATTTTTACGCAAAAATGAGAAAGTTTCAAAAAGTTTTTCTTCAAAATTTTCCTGATACCACTTATAATCGGGATAAAAATACTGCTCGTGTATCATTACCTTAATTTCTCTGCCAACAAGCATATTCAGTTTGCCAAGAATATCCTCAACATCATATAAATTCAGTATGATATCAATCCCGCCAAAGGCTATTCCCGAATTTGCAACAATTTCTCCCTTTCGGATTAAACCAGCGTCCCTATCCGAGAGCCCATAAGATGTCCTTGGTTTCTCCTCTGTCCCGAAAAGTCCGAGCAATGCCTTAACGCCGTTATCTTTTAAGGCTTTCAGCCCCTTATCGGTTGTGCGACAGTAATGAATAGTAGTGGTATCTGCAAGTGCATCATTGGAAGCAAAGCGGATAATCTCATCCTGTACCGCCTTGCAGTCAGCATAAACCTCGTCATATCCCGAAAACTCATAAGGACTTTCGTTTTCAAGTTTTGAATGAAAAGAAATCTTCAGCCAGTCGGAATTTTCTTTCCATTCAGCAAGATATTTATCGGTCATCTTGGACAGATTAAACCCATCCATCTCGTAAAACAAATTAAGCTGTACCTTTAATCCAAACTGTTTATGAAGCCTTTTATACATCTTAAGATAAGGGTGATCAAATAAACTATTATAATTATTCTCTGTTAATTCTTTCAAAAAACGGATATTATCATCCACTGTAAAACAGAACTTCATAAAACCACCTGTTAATTATTCTGTAAATCCTGCTTGATGGCGGCATGCAATTTGGCGCGCATATCCATTACTTCGTCATAATGCTCCTCACCATATTTTTTGATGGTTGATACCGTTGCATCGGACAAAATTATCACATATAATCCCGAACGATAATCAACAAATACCGATTGTCCCGTATGTCCGCAATGGCCGATTGCACCATCTTCAAAAAGTCCGCCCGTCTGGGCATACCTTTCATCTACATACAAAAATCCGAGGCCACGGGATTCGCTCATCTCTTTTGTATAATTCTGCGAAGCCTGTAAAAATGTTTCCTCACTGATTAAGGGGTTGCCTTTATTCAGAATAAACTTCACATATTTTGTAACATCCGAAATATTAGAGAATAACCCTGCATTTCCTGCAACGCCGCCTAAAAACCGACAGTTATAGTCATTTACTATACCACGCATATCCGCATCTGTGTTGGCATTAACGGCATTTTCCTTGTTTACAGGTAAAAACGATGTATCATTAAGCCCCAATTGTTCTGCAACCAGCTCATCAAAACATACATTAAGTGGTTTTCCAAACACCTTTTCAAGTATTTTTCCAAGCAATACAAATCCCGGGCAACTATATTTCACATCTGTTCCTATCGGAATATCAGACGGAATGTCAAGTATCATTTCAGCAATATTATCGTATGTATTGCCTTCACCGCATAAATTCTTGTGACCAATTCCTATCGTATGTGTCAACAGATTTTTTATCGTCATTACTTTGGTTGTTTGATAATACTTGCTGACAGGATCGTCAAGTTTTATTAATCCCTTATCAATAGCAATCAAAGCAAGCGAGGTTGTAACCATTATTTTGGTAACAGAAGCCATATCAAAAAGTGTCTTTTCACTGACATCACCACGAAATGTGTCACAAATTACATTATCACGATTTCCAACACGAACCGCAATATTCTTCACAATACCATTTTCAACAAATTCGCCAATTGTCTTGTTTAGAAAAAACATTTTATCACCTCCATATTGCACTTGTTACTATTATAGCATAAAAATCACAAATTACAAGTTTCGTTACGATATCCCATTAACCACAAACAAATAAAAAAAGACACGCATTCGCGTGTCTTTTTTTACATTAAGCTCTGAAATTAAGTCCACATTCATGGCAATAATAAATTTTTCTTCTTCCTGAGAACCACTTCTTGCATTGCCAAATATGTCCTTTACCACTAGCAATTTTAATAATAGCCATCCACCAGTCATACATCACAAAGAGCATTAAACCAATTACCCATTTTATCATAACCCATATTAAATATATCCATTCTAAAAACAAAAAATACATACACCCTCTTTTGCTTTCTTCGTTAGATAATTGTACTTTTGACGATCCACATTTTGGACATTTCACATTGATAGCCATTTCTTTCACCTCATAAATTAATTCGTCATATATCGACAATAATATTATATCTGTATTACAGATAAATGTCAATATCTTTATTACAGATATTGCATAATAATTAAGAGGTGATTTTATTATGCAATTTAAGAATCTGAAAAGCATCCGCGAGGATCATGATATAAAGCAGAAAGATATTGCAAAATTTTTAAATGTATCGCAAAATACCTATTCTCAATACGAAACAGGTGTAATTTCTTTGACGGCTGAAGTCCTGATCAAACTATCTGAATTTTATAATGTGAGCATAGATTTCCTTCTTGACAGGACAAACAATCCTGAAATCAACAAATAAAAAAGCAAGGCATAAGCCTTGCAAAAACTGAAACTTGACAAGTTTCACCAAACAGTAAGTGTTCCACATACTTTAAAGAACTTCATTTGCGAAGTAAACTTAATGAGCCAAAG
>JAZLER010000036.1:0-153717 GCA_045615345.1 Fumia sp.
GCGGGTACAGTTAAGCACGGTATCAAATAATCCCCTTGCCTTTCGTATTTGCCGCCCAGTTCCTCAAATAATGATTTTGCCATTGTCTGTTACCTCCACATTCTTTTTTATTTTGAATGTCCGCAAAATCCGTCCTACATCCTGCGAATTTCATAGTAATGATAATATCTTCCGTTGCCGGGAGCCGTTTGATAGAAGAACCCATCTTTACCAATAAGCACCTTGAAAAATACTGCACGGTATAACGCAAGGGCAAAAGCAACTGCTGCGAAGATCACTAATATCCTGCCAATAATTATTGCATCGTTCTGACTGACGTGAAACCAAATCGCTAAACCTCCAAAGATAGCGAGCATAATAAAGGAAAGGATAACTCCCGTCAATCCACTTGTAATTTTATGTTTCCATTTTTTCCTATTCAACTCTAACCCTCCATAACACTACCTCTCTTTTATAAACCGTAGTGTATTACAAATCTATTTTCATTGTTAAAATTGGAATTATTGTTACTTTGCCTTAAACTCAATCCACTCGTTATCAATAAATACAACTACTCGATTACCTTCAATAACGGCATAAGGGGTTCCCAAATCTCGGTTGAAATTTGCCTCGCCATCTTTTTGCGGGATGCCGTTTTCTGCATATGAGGTGGTG
The DNA here is from genome assembly GCA_045615345.1 of Fumia sp. GTDB lineage: Bacteria > Bacillota > Clostridia > Oscillospirales > Ruminococcaceae > Fumia. Next base: position 655 of record JAZLER010000036.1, read on the forward strand.
TACTGAATAACACTCTCATCTACTTCAACGGGTATAGCGTTATCGGTAGAATAATAATTAGTTCCATTTACCATTATTGTGGCAGGATAATCACCCTCATTTGATTTCCCACACCCCACCAAAGCAAGTACAAAGACCAATGCTAAAAGTAATGCTATTAACTTTTTCATACAATCACACTCCTTTGTTTCATTGCAATATGTATTGTTTCATCGCCGATGGAACAAGTAAAGTAACTATGAAACAATATTTAATTCTAAAATTTACTCTACTATATATTCTACACTATGTAGACCTATTTTGTCAAGTTTACGTCAGAAATGCACCTAAAGGCACCGCATTAGCGATGCCCTCAGATAGTTATAGTTATTTGATATTGACTTCAAACCACTCTTTGATTTCAGGTGACATTTGATAGTAGGACATCGTTTTAGAAATGTTGATCCATCCATAAGAAGGATAATAGCTTATCTTAAAACGCAATCCTTCTTTTGTTTCAATCACAATCGCTTTAACATCATCAGCCACTTGTGTATATGCTTCAGAACCAATATCGCCGCCACCTTCATCTTCATACTTTTCCAATTCTTCTGCAAATACAATTTCGTGATACTCATCAAAGCTATAAGCAGTCAGTTTTGAAATCTCAATATAGAAGTTGGAAATGACAGATTTATCTGTAATCACTTTTCCATTTGCTTTCCAAGTGTTATCAGTTTTAATCGGAGTTATGCTAATTATATCAGAGGCTTCATCAATTCCAAATACGTCAAAGGCATTTTGAATTGGCATCGACTCATTATCTTCCACCAAATAATTACAGAACCAAGCATAGTAGTATTTGTCGCCATCACGGAGAATCCGTACCGCTTTGTAAGGAGCAGGTGCATACTCAAAAAGTTCCATATTGGTTTCTTCGTTTGAAACAATATAATTGCTATATTCTGCTTCAGGAACAGCCTTTTTCAGATATACAATATGACTTCCTATAATTTCTTCTGTAATCTCTTTTTCTAATCCAAATTTCTTTATAGACTTTGAATCTTCGATAACTTCTAAATAGGAATTATCATATTCAACCATAATTATTGGTTCAACAGTGTCTTTTTGACCAGGGGAAATAAGCAAATCTTTAGCAAATGGAAAACCTATTGCAAAAACAAGAGCAAAGCACGCTGCCGCTGCTACCCATTTATACCATACTTTTTTAGAGTTGCTTTTTACTGCACCGGTGTATTCGGTAGCTTCGTCTATATACTTAGGATTGATATTCTCAATCGTTTCGGAAATCTTTTTCCTTTTCATAGAGATACTCCTTCCTTAATCAGATGTTTCTTCAGCTTTTCTCTTGTGCGAGAAAGCCGAACCGATATGTTGTGGTTGCTTGTATGAAAGAGTTTGGCAAGATCATCAATAGAGTCCGAATGCCAATAACGGCGAACAAACATAATTCTGTTTTCCTGATCGAGCGTTTCGAGAAACTTATCAATGATTCGTGCGGTTTCAATCGCATTAAACTCATCTTCCACCGACACAGAGGAAGGGAAACAGTTTTCAAGTTCATCTAATGCTACATCATAGATACTGTTTCTCTTTGCCGCTGTATTTGTATGATACTTCTTAATAGCAAGATTACGAACTATTCTGCAAACATAGCTTAATAAAGGATTGGGATTTTGAGGCGGTATTGTATTCCACGTTCCAAGATAAGCATCGTTTACACATTCTTCGGCATCTTGTGTATTGTTAAGTATATTAAAAGCAACCTTTGAGCAAACTGAGCCGTATTTTTTCGATAGTTCAATGATTGCCTGCTCTGAGCGCTCAAAGAACAACTCAATTATTTTCCTATCGTCCAAACTGTTCACCATCCTTTCTGCCTCAACTATATACTACGGTTTTGGCAGGAAATATCTCATATATTTTTATCATTATAGCATATTTTTTTGAAAAAGTTGTTAAAACGAAAAAAGAAGCCGCCCACAAGGGGCGACTTCTCGTGTTTAGTATTGTGGAACTCCATAGCCAAGTATCTCATAGTGACCGACAGAGTATTGATTTACTCTTACGCTATCTCCTGAGTTACCTTCAACGGTGTAGACAATTCCATTCTCGACTTTCTGAACGATACCCGTATGGTCGGATAGACCGTCTTGCGGTCCTGACGAGCCATCGGGAGAGTCCCAATCAAAGAAGATAATCATACCTGCAACGGGTTCGGCAGAGCCGTCTACCCATTGACCTCTATCTTTGAACCATTGCACACCGTTTACACAGCCTGCATATTTCGGGATAACGCCCGTGTCAATATATCCGCACTCATTGGCACACCAAGATACGAAGCAGGCACACCATTCAACTCTTGAGCCGAAGCCGTACCAACTCCAATAAGGATCTCCGCCAACGTTACCTATTTGCGTGAGAGCTACCGTCACGATTTGGTCATCGGAATAGTTGATACCGTACAGAGCCGCCGCCCAAAGTGAATTGTTTTCAGGTTTTAGCAGTTCTGTCAGGTAGTCTTTCTGTTCCTGATTAAAGCCATATTGCGAAGCCATTTCATCAACGGTCTTATGAGCAACCGTGATATACAGATAGGTTCTCGTTACAGTCGTTTCCGTCTGCACGATATTTCCGTTTCCGTCATCAGTTTCGGTTATCACGGTTTCCGACACACTCTCTGTTCGGGAGCTGACTTCATTCATTTCCCAAAATAAATCCTTGAGCAGTTGCTTCTTGTTATCGTCCATTGTGGCAACTTCTTGAGGGTTATCAGGATCGGTGTTAGTCTTAACCGCATATACGGCAAGAACCTCTTTCCAAACTGCACGACTGCCACTCATTTCAAGCACATCGTAGGTCGTTCCGTTCCTGATCTCCAAGAGCTTGTTGTCGTACTCGGTATTGATTTCCTGAACGGCAGTCTGCATAGTCTGTCCCGTTCCTGAGTCCTCTCCTGAGAAGAAGATACCAAACACCGAGCATAGAATAAGAGCCACAAGGCAAATTACAATGATAATAACAACGGCAACCCAACCGCCTGCAGCAATCGCCGCTACAAGTCCTTTGACTGCGGCTATAATTGCTTTTACGACTGCGACAGTTGCCTTTGCAATCCACTTTGCCGCAACAACTGCGGCTTTGGCGGCCGCTTTAGCTGCCTGCGCCGCTGCTCTTGCGGCTTTGGCACTTGCTTGAGCTGCTTTTTGTGCAGTCTTAGCCGCTTGCTGAGAAGTCTTAATAGCCGTCTTTGCGGTACGCTCTGCGGTTTTGACAGTCTTTCCGGTGGTTTTAACTGCACCTTTACCGACTGTCTTGACTGTTTTCTTTCCCGCTGAAGTTGCAGACTGCTTCACAGTCTTTGTAGTAGCCTTCTCGGCGGTTTTTACAGTTTTTGAACCCGTTTGTCTTACCGTTTGCTCTGTGGTTCTCTCGGCAGTCTTAGCCGCTTTGTCGCCAACTTTTTCAGCCTGCTTCTCAAGAGCCTTTTCAGCTCGTTTCTCTTTGAAACGGTCTATACCGTCTTTTGCTTTGTGAATATTATCCTTTGTGGTTTCCAAACCTTTCCGACCTGCTTTGTCGAATTGGTGGATACCTTCGTGAACTGTGGCATCAACACCACGCTCAAACTTATCGGAAGCATATTCATCAGCAGAGTTCTCAGCAGCATAGGTACTGTGTTCTGCTCGGTCTTTAGTTGAGATATACGCCTGCTTCATACGCTCTCCGGCAACGGCGGCTTTATCAATGGTCTTGATAGAACCCTTGACTACATCTCTTGTTTTTATATCTGCCATTGTAAACCTCCTTTCCTGAGAATTGAAAAGGCTTAGTCAACAATTCTTTTTGCAACCAAAACAAGCCGACCGTTGGTGTTGGAATACTCGCACGTGGAAAGTGTAATGAGCTTGTCGCCATACTCAGCAGATACGCCCGTATCATAGAGTGCCTTTTCTTTGCACTTGGCGATATACTCGTCAAACTGTTCCGGTGTTTGGGCATCCGAGAACTGAAAATACTTAAACTCATTTGCAGAGCCGGTGTAAACTACGGTCTTGAAAACGGCGATCACTTCATAGGTCTGCTTTTCATATAGAGTGTTAAAGCTGAAGGTCTTGTGTTCTTCCCAAAAGTCTTTTTTCTTGAACTTCTCAAGGTCAGAAAACATAGAGCCGTTTTTCATATGATGACCGTAGATTATCAGGTTGTCCGATGGCTTTGAAACATCACAGTTTTCGCCAACATAAGGACAACCGTAATCCGTATAGCCTTTATCAAAGCCGTGCTTCAGGTAGAAGTTAGGCTCGTCAAGGGATTGCATTACGGGATAGTTGATTTTCGTATCCTCAATGCAGATCCAACCGATTAAATCGTTGTTTTGCTCATAGAGTTCTGCATATTCAGGGAGCATAACCAACTCGCCACCTTCGGGTGGTGTAGTTGGCATGGGCGTGTCTGTTTCAGGACTTGTTTCGTTCTTTTCAACGATTTGAGCAAGGTTGTTATAGAGTTCTTCTTGCTCGTTAGCTTCTTTGAAATGACCGTATATCATCATTCCGCTGAAAATGGCAATCAGCAAGAAGAACGAGATAATTGAAACATAGATATTCTTGTGCATAGCCTTTCCTTTCTACGAAGCCTGAGAGAGTTATGCACTCTCTCCAGGTTTCGTTGTCATAAGTTTATAGAGCTTCGTGTTCTTCGGGAACTTATTGGCAAAAGGAACGAGCGAACTGCCGACCTTGATAAGTCCGTGTCCCGCTTCTACATTGGTGATATAGGACATCTGCAAATCAGAGATATTGAGCAGTTCTGCAAGTTTGATTCTGTCAGTCGAAGCCTGATTGAGCATAATAATAAACTCGGAGTTGGCAAGCATCGTTCTTGCGGTATGGCTCTGCAAGAGGTCATCCACGTTCTGCGTGATACCCGTTGCAAACGCACCGTACTTTCTTACACGCTTCCAAAGGGTAAAGAGGAAGTTTGCGGAATACTCGTGTTGGAAAAGCAAGTAAATCTCATCAATGAAGATATAGGTGTTCTTGCCTTTGGCTCTGTTCTGAGTGATTCTGTTAAGAATGGAGTCAAGAACAACGAGCATACCGATAGGCATAAGCTGCTTACCAAGATCGAGAATATCGTAGCAAATAAGGCGATTGTTGGTATCAACATTCGTCTGCTTGGCAAAGGTGTTAAGCGAACCGTGAGTAAACAACTCAATAGCAAGGGCGATTTCTCTTGCTTCAGGTTCGTCTTGTTTCATCAGCTCTGCACGGAAGTCTTGCAAGGTAGGTACAGTTCCCGTATAGTCGTTCTGCTGATAAGCTCGGTAAACGCTTGCAGTACAACGGTCGATAATGGACTTCTGCTTTGCTCCAAGATTAGTGCCGCCGATGAGCTGTTCACACAGCGACATAATGAACTCAGACTTGAGGATAACGGGGTTCGCTCCGTCACCGTAATCTTTGTTCATATCCATAGCGTTGATATGGTTAGGTGAAGTAGCCGAGATATTGATAATCTCACCGCCCAACGCATTAACGAGGGGCGAATACTCACGCTCAGGATCAATGATGATTACGTCTGCCGTAGGATCGGCAAGCATAATATCGGTGATTTCTCCCTTCGCCGTAAAGGACTTACCCGAACCGGAAACGCCGAGGATAAAAGAGTTACCGTTCAAAAGCTGCCTGCGGTCAGCGATAATCATATTCTTGCTGATAACATTCTGACCGTAGTAAATGCCGTGTTCGTGGAAAATATCTTGAACACGGAAAGGAATGAACACCGCCAAAGACTCAGTAGTGAGGGTTCGGAAGGTGTCAATCTTTCTTGTGCCGTATGGCATAACAGTATTGAGTCCGTCCATCTGCTGAAACTTCAATACACCGAACTGACAAAGATGCTTTCTGCACGTTGTCATAAGAGCTTCAGTGTCTTGGTCGAGCTGTTCTTTGGTATCTGCCGTATGAACGAATGTGATAACGGCGAACATCATTCGCTGATCTCGTGTAGTCAGGTCATCAAGAAACTCTTTCATTTCCTTTTTCTGCTGCTCCATATCATAAGGAACGGTTGCAGAGAAGTTGTTGTTTGAGTTCTGTCTACGCTGCCAATTCGTAATATTGGTTTCTACACCGAGCAGACGGCTTTCTGCTTCACGGACTGCTTCATCAGTAGGCACGGGTACAATATCAATCGACATCATCAGATTTCTGTTGAGGTCGGTCAGCTCTGCAACCATACTGTCCTTGATATACGAAGCATACTCACGAAGGAAAAGGACTCTGCCGTATCTGTTGCCGATCTTGAAGTGGTCGGCGGCGAACTCCATAGAGTCAGGGCATACATAGTCCTTAAAGTCGTGTCCTTTCTTTCGGGTTTCTTTAATATCGAAGCGGAAAGAACTTTCTTCACCGACACGGAAGAAGTCGTGAATAATTCTCAGGCGGTCATCGGTTTCCATTTCATAGCACTTACTGCCGAGTCTGCCGAAGTGTGCAATAAGGTCTGCACCAACACGGGCGAAGTAATTTCGTGCTTCTTCAATGGACTTCTTGTTTACCGAGATAGTTACATACTTGTCTTGCACAATGGCGTTAGCTCCGGTTGCGTTCTCAAGCATAATGCCGTTCTTTTCCTCTCGGTACACATCGAGGAAGTCGCCCGCATAATCCATCTTGTAGTTACGCTCAAAGTCAAGACGGTTGAGCCTGCGGTTGTTGATAGTGATTTTCGTTGTTGCACCGCTATCAAAAGAGTTAAGCAGTTCGGAATACTCAAGGAACATTGCTTCCTTGTCCTCACGGCTTGCAACGGCATAGTTTATATCGGAGAACTTAAAGGATTTAGCAAACTTATCCTTGCCGACAAGAAAGATGCCGTCATCGTAGATAGCCTTGATAGGAATTACATCCTGAACACCCTTCGGTACAACAAACTTTTCTTTATCTTGTTTGAAAAGATTAGTTAGTGTCTTAATCATTGGATTTCATTACCTCCTTGTTTTTCTGTTCCATACTCGGCTTCATAACTTCCAAGTAGGTGTTTGTGGAGTGGAAAACGAGCTGCTTCGGCATAAGGAACTCTGACTTGATCCACGCCCACACAAATTTTTCTGCGGTCATTCCGTTGTACTTAATGAAGCCGAGAGCCGCAAAGGGGGCGGCTCCCAAAATACACATCCACGACACGGTTTCCGTGCCTACATACGGTTTGAGCAGAAAATAAAGACCGACTGCAACTACACAAGCACAGACAGAAAAAATGAACTGTCGAAGGGACAGTCCAAAGAACATTGACTCTGTGTAGTTACGAATTTCTCGGTTGATCTTAACTTCCATAAATAGCTCCTTTCTTCGGCTTTACCTTGCAATGCTCGGCAAGACAGAAAATCTTATGCTTTCGTCTGCCTGCAAAGTAAGCACAGAATTTGCATCCACTACCTGAAAGGACTGTGCCTTTGATTGTGGAATAGGTTTTGTTTCGTTTCATATCAAAATCTCCTTAGAGTCCCATCATTTCTCGGATAATACGGTCGCTCATCTTAACAGAACCTACGAGAACAAGCATATTGAAGATAAGCTCACCCACATACGCCCATACCTGAGTTACTGCGCCGGCGCTTGTATCGACCTGCGGGGGCGATGCAGCGAACACCGAGAAGATGATGCAGGCAAGAACAATGACTGCACCCTCAAGCAGTACGGCACAGTAGCCTTTTATGAAAGACTTACCGACATTCTGTGACGGCTCTCCCGCAAAAGTGGAAAGCGGAATCGGTGCAAGTGCCGTATACATATAGAGCTTAAAGAAACGACCGTACACGGTCATAATCATCAAGAATGAAAGTACCGTAATGAACAGACCACCGATCAAGGTTACTGCCCATAGCGGAATACTCTCAAAGAACCCGCAATCTTCAATGGTTGTTACCATTGAACTCGGCAAGGTTACGCCTTGCGGTGTTCCGAAGCCTGCGGCGTTCATAATGGTTGTGATAATGCCTTGCCCGATATTAAATAGAGCAAGCATCAGCTCCATACCATAGGTAATTGCACCTTTCGCAAGTGCAAAACGGATAAAGAGCTTTAGAGCGTGTTCCGGTTTCTTTACATCAGCAAAACTTCCACACGTTCTTACCATACCGACAGTAAAGAACAGAACGAGCAAAGCAAGACCGATAGCCTGAACTGCACCGTTGATATTGACGATGACACTCCAAATGCTACCTCCTTTGAAGTTCTGCGGACTTGTGGTTATGAGCTGCCATATCTCAGCAAGTTTCTCACTCCAAGTTTCAAGGGCATTTTCGAGATTTTGAACTACCCAGTTATCACTCAAATTGATGCACCTCCTTTATAGAATTAGGGGCATACCCATTTAGTGGATATGCCCCTTGAGTGATGCTGCTTCGATTAACCCGTGATAAGAGTCAAGATTTCCTTTGCAAAGGTGATGATGACACCGCCTGCAAGGGTAAGGAAACCGTTAGCACGCTGAGAAGGATCGTGGGACTTGAGGGAAAGACCGATCTGCACGATACCAAAGCCGAGCAGGATAAGACCGATTGCTCGGATAAGTCCGAAGATAAAGTCGGACAGATTGTTTACAACGGTCAGAGGATCGTTAGTGCCTGCCGCAAATGCGGTTACGGACATACACATTACGAAAGCCACACACAGAACGAGTGCGACATAGGTGCGGAAGCCCTTTGCAACCTTTCCGGTCATAGGCAGCTTCTTAGTTTCCTTGTTGGTTTTCTTAAAAATACTCATTGTGAATACCTCCAAATTTAATAGTGTTGATTTACTTCAAAGTCCTCATCGGACAGAAGCTCGTAATTGGTTTCTGCCACATTGGTTTCAGGAGCCTGATTTTTGTCAAAGCTGATAAGTTCGATAGTGGCAACATCGGACTTAACTTCGCCGTGTCTGTAAACTCCGGCTTTCCCGTCTGCGGTTAGTGCCACGTTGGGGTGCTTGAGAATATCGTATTTGAAATCAAGCACAGGGCGTTCACCACGAATAAAGAGAATTGCATATTGGTTGTCGAGCATACGAACCTCGTCAGGGGTTAGAAGCTCACGACCGCTGATTTGGTAGTTGGTGGAATAACTACCGCTTCGACCTTCGCTTTTGCCGTAGGTGTTTGTATCAATAGTCGCCTTGCCGAGCAATTCACTCACATACTTGTGGGTGGACTGTTCATTACCGCCCAAGTAAAGGAACTCATCACAGTTACCTACGATGCTTTCCCATTGTTTCTCAAACAGAGCTTTGAGCTGTGCCAAGTTCTGCAAAATGATACTGACAGATACCGAGCGTGAACGCATAACGGATAAGATCTTGTCAAAGTCATCAGGGAGCGAAACGTTGGCGAACTCGTCCATCAGGAAGTGAACGGGTATCGGCAAACTGCCGCCGTGAATATGGTCGGCAGAATAAAACAACTGTTGAAAGAGCTGTGTATAAAGGATTGATACCAAGAAGTTAAAGCTCGTATCGTTATCAGGTATCAACGCAAACAGAGCCGTTTTCTTTTCACCGAGCGTACCCAACTCCAACTCATCGGTAGAGGTAAGTGCTGCAAGGCTCTCAAGGTTGAACTTTTCAAGTCTTGCCGCAAGGGTGATCTGAATAGATTTCAAAGTCTTTGCCGAGCCTGAATGGTAGGAGCGATAATACTTGATTGCGATATGGTCAGGATTGTCATCTGCCAATTCATCAAACAAACAGTCAAGCGGTGAAGGTCTGTTATCGTCCTCATCTTCGATTGCACCCGCACGAAGCATCTCCATTACCATAGCGAAGTTTTGCTCGTCAGGGGGTGCTTCGTAGTGTAGATAGAAAACGAGAGCCAACAAAAGCATAGATGCTGCCGTGTCCCAAAAGGGATCGTTGCTTTGAGAACCCTTTGGTGTGGTACTCTTGAAAAGGTTGGTTACAAGTCTTTGAATATCGTTGTCGTTCTGCAAGTAAACAAAGGGGTTATAGCAATGGCTTTTCTCCATTGAGATAAGGTCAAGGACTTTAATCTCATATCCCTTTGTTTCAAGCAGTTTGCCAACGTCACGGACAATTCCACCTTTCGGATCGAGAATCACAAAAGAAGTGTTAGCCTGCATCAAATTCGGTTTACAGTAGAAACGGGTTTTACCTGCACCCGAACCACCACACACAAGCGTATTAAGATTTCGTCTGTGCTTCTTGGCGTTAATACCGATAGAAACATTCTGAGTCATCAGCTTGTTTTCGCTCTTGGGTGCTTGGTAGTATTTCTTGTTGACGGCTTTAGCATCGCCCCATTTTGCCGAGCCGTGTTCTTCTCGCCGTCTGTAATTCCTGCGTGTTGAGAAGTAGATACCGATACCGAACCCATAGCACAAAAGCAAAACGAGGACAGTTTTTAGGCTGTCCTCGCAAAGCTCTATTTGAAACGGGTTATTGAATACTGTCAGAAGTTTAGGCAGTATCTCCGGTAATCCACCGCCGACTGACGGTGCTATCAACAACGCAAGCCAAACAACGGGGATAATTCCGATTACGGAAAGAATGATAGCAGTCTGCTTATCATCTTGCTTCACGGCGTTTATCCTTTTCCTTTTCGATTACTGTGAACTTCTTTTTAGGGGCGTGACCTACCTTAACGATAAGCTCATCAACGGCATCCGTTGTTTTGCCCTCATTCATAAGGTCTTTACGCTTCTCATTGAGAGAGTCGATAACGATGCCGTGTTCATAGTCGTCCAAAGCAACGAAGTGTTGTCTTTCTTTCATTGTCGCTACCTCCGTTTATCGTGCCTGCTCTTTGGAGCGTTCCTGCTTCTGTCGGTAGATTTCCTCAGACACACGGGAATGAATTTCATTCATAGCCGTGCGAGTCTTGGAGAGTTCAGCACGAATATCTTTCGGCTCTTTGTTCTTCCAATCTTCGGGAATACGCTCAATGGCGAAGTTCTTGGTGTCAACACCGTACTTCTTGCAGAGCATATAGCCAACACACATAGCCTGATAACCCATATCTCTGCGACTGTAAGCATCGCTATTGATAGAAAGCTGTGCGTGGCCGAGTTCTTGTGCTACGCACTGACAGAGAGCAACGCTATCTCTAATATCTTTCTTGACAAAGAGTGTTTGCTTCTCATTATCGTAGAACGCTCCCATATTCGGGTGCGGAAGTTCGTTTGCGACTTCCACGTTGACGGGAGAAGTGTCGATCATCACCGCAACGAGAGCCTGCGGATCTCGGTTGATAGAAGGAGCAGGTGTCTGTTTGCCTTTGGTCTGCGAAACGTCAAAGACCTTTTTGACATTGTAGGAAATTCCGGTCGAGCCGTCATTTCTTGCATACTCAACGGGTTCAAGAATGGAAATACTCTTTGCACCCTTGCTGATAGATACCTTTTCCTCCGCCCAATCATTGAAGTCCTTAAGCTGAGTTGCCTGCGGATACTGATTGTAGATAAGCAGAGCATTTGCGGCAGAGTAACGGTCGAGCCTTGCCTGAGTGTCAAGGAAGGCTCTGAATTTCTCGCCGTCTTGAACGATAGAAGTCGCCGTATCATCAATCATCTGATAAACGGCATCCTTTTCTGCCTGCTTCTTTTCTTTCCACTCATCAGGGGAAAGCTGCGGCTGCTTATAGCCGCCCTTTTTGGGTTTGAAGTTGTTAGTCATCTTACATTACCTCGCTTTGTTCTTATTTTTGTTTTTCTTTTTTTGGGGTTGCTTATGGGTGGTCTGTCTGTTGCGGTTTTGGGACTTGGGTTTATCGTTGGACTTGTCAAGATCGACCGCACCTGCTTCCTTGTCCTTTGCAGCTTCAGCCTTGTATCTGTCAAGTTTCTCACGGACAGACGGGCGTTCCTCTGCGGACTTGGCTTTACCCTTATCAGTGTGCATATCTACCTCTTTGGAGCTTCGCCTTGACTGAGGGTTTTTGTCGGTCTTGGCGACTTGGGGGTTTTCGTTGCTTGCTCCATCTTTTTGGATGGGTTTGCCCATTGCTTCTTCAACGATCCTTTCGCCTTTGGACTTGGTGGGTACTTCATTGGCGACTTCCTCTCGCTCTGCCATACTCTTTTCAGCTTCGGCAACGATGGAAGCCTTATCAACCTTGCCAAGTTCAAAGCGGTCGAAGATACGCTGAATTTTAGAAGCATCTTCGGCTCTTGCGATAATATCGACAGGAGCATTTTCGTCCTTGCTAAACTTATCCCTCAACACACAGTAAAGTACGCCGTACTTCTTAGCCTGCTCGGTAAACTTTTTCAAATCTTTCTGCGGTACAGAAAAGACTTTGAGTTCCTTACCGGACTTGAGCATATTTGTCAGTCGTGCTTTACCTTTGGTTTTCTGTTCCTGCTTGAGTACAGAAACAAGAAGAACGGTCAGCTCTTTCGCCGCCGTTCCCGTTAGTTTCGCTGCTACTTCAAATCCTTCAAGCGAAAGCCTTACGATTTGTTCAGCAGCATCACCGCTGTTGTACATAATTTCGGTTCTCCTTTCCTTTGAGTTTTTCTTCCTCTGCAAGTACCTTCTCTAAATTCTCCTGCATAACACCGGAGCGTTCAGCGATAGCATCACAGAGTCGAACATCCTTACGGAGTTCTGAAAGCCTTTCGGATATGACTGAGATCTTCAGCTTTGCCGTTGACAGCGAATCATCATCAATATTTACTTTTCGTATTTCGTTTCGGAGATGTGTTCTGTAGGCAGTCAGCGTTTTGATTTCCTCCATAGCCTTAGACTTATATAAGAAAAGTTGCTCGGTCGTTGAGATGTTCTCTCTACCGAGCAACCTTACTTGTGCAGATAGCTGATCGACCTTATATAAATCTTCACGGAGAAGATAATGCAGTCGAGCAGGGTTTTGTTTTTTGTAGTTCGGCAGATAGCCGAGCTTATAACAGTAGTGAAGATACAGACCGTACAGACCGCCTTTCTTTCGTATGCGATGCTCCCGTGTTGCAAGACGGTACTGACGGGGTTGATAGGTCGGTTTCTGATACGGCTCTAAATCAACCTTGTCACGGTTCTCCTTGATACGCTCCTTAATTCGGTCGTTGGTGTAATCCTCACCGAGCCTATACAGTCGGATAGGTTTCTGCCAACCTTTCGGCACGACCGTCCAATACTTCAAGCTCTCGCTGAGCTGATACTTGTATCCCATTTGGTCAAGCACATACTCAAACTCTTTCATAGTTCGGCTCTTACTGATAGCATCATCAATAGCCGAGCGTGTTCTGTCGTATCGGTCGGGCATACCCGCCTTACGCAACTGATAGTAATAGGAATTGGAATTACCTCTGACGGGGTTAGGGATATAATGAAGTTCATACTTCTTGCAAAGCTCGTCTGCAATATGCCTGAACTTGAACCAAGCCTTTTCTTCATTGGCTAACCGCTTACCGTCCACAAACGACACGGAGTTTACAACGAAGTGACAATGCAGGTGCTTTGTGTTCAGGTGTGTTGTAACCACGACCTGAAATCTTTTACCCCATACCGTTTGTGCAAACTCCATTCCGATCTTCTGAGCAAGTTCAGGGGAGATATTCTGTTCCTTAAAACTGAGATACCCGTGATAGGCTTGTATGCCATCAGGTTTTCCGAACTGCTCCTTAACCGTTACGAATTGGTCACGGGCAGTAGAAGGATTGCAGTTGATACCGTCAACGAAAAACTCACGCTCCGTCTTTTCCTCGTCCTTTGCATACTGAAGAACATCAGCCAATGCCTGATACTGTTCGGGGGTGTAATTATCTGCCGCCGTCTTTTCAGGGTTGAGTGCATAGTCAATAACTTGTGCAAGACGGACTGTTACTTTCCATATCTTACTTACTGCCATTTCATATCACACTTGTCAGGGCGAAGGAACTGTCGCTCCACGTCAGCCTGAAACTTGTGCCAACGCTCCGCTTCCTTTTTAAGTTTGGGAGCATCAACAAAGCCGAGTGTGTTCGCTTGTGCAGCAAGCTGATTGATATTGTTGCCGATGGAAGATAACTGTCGCATCACATCATAGAAACGCTCGTCCGGTCGTTCCTTCGGCTCGTATCCTTTCACAAGCAATCTCACAAGAGCTGCTTCGGAAAGACAAGTTTTCTTTGCCTTCTTCTGCAAGTCCTGAGCTTCATCACGGGAGAACCAAAACTGCTTTTTAACAGTTCTTCTTTTCATAAGGTTCGACCTCCTTTGTGGAAGAATTAGATTTGTAAAGTCGGTTGATTTGCAGGCAACACATAATGGTGATGCCGATGCAACTGCCAAGCAGTAAACCGACAAGGAAAAAGATAAATTCTGTCATTGCAGACTCCTTTCTGATTTGGGGTATTAGGGGCAACCCCTAACGAGTTTTACTGTTTTACGCCGATAGGAGTATAAACAGTCTGCTCGCTAAGATAATGCAGACATTTCGGGTTGCCCCGATTTCTTGAGATTAACGCTCCGCTTCTTTTGTTTTAGGCTTAAAAGGAATAGCGACTATTTCATCATTTACCTTCGCAAAACGCTCAGGGTATTTGAATTTCTCTCGGTATTTATCTGCAAGTTCTTTCGGTAAACTCAAAAACTTTTCGGACTCTACCGGAGCGTAGGCGATGAAAAATGTTCCCGCCATAATCTCGATCATTTCACGAGAATTATCTTCAAGACAACACTTTTCAATCTTCCAACCGTCTTTTCCACCACGTTCAGCCGCCATATATTGTTCAAGGCGAACCATCAAATCTTTGCCGTCAAGCGAAGATCCATAGATGGAATAACCGCCCATATTGGGGATGAAAGCCTTGTTATTACTGCTGACAACATAGGTTCTTGATTCTTCGCTATACGGTTCGGTGAAACTATCCGAAGTAAAAGTGATATAGCCTTTCAGGTGTTCTTTGCCTTTTTCTTCTGCTTCTCTGAAGCGTTTCTTGAGTTCGTTATAACTCATTTCAACCTTCTCCGGCTCTGCATAAATTGCACGGTTCAAAGGCAAGCCAATGAGTTTTCCTTCCTCATTACAAATGATAGCAATTTCATCTTCAAATGGCATATATTCTTCAATGCTGCCACCGACAACCGCTTGCATTGATTCAAGACTGTCGTCAATTTCAATTACTTTTGGGTACTTTTCGGGTTCGACAAGCAAAACCGAAATCTTGTTTGTGTCATTCATCGTTGAAAACCTCTCACTTAATTCGCTTTTTTCAGGATCAAATTCGACTTCCTTGAAGCCGATGCTATCGCAATAATGGAATTTGCTTGAGCCGTCTTGCTCAATGACTTCTACAATATCGGACTTGGAAAGTGAACGTGCTTTATAGTTTGTCGGGTGATTTCTATTGAACATCACATACACATCTTCAAGCGATTTGCACTCAACTTCGCCCTCAAAAACCTTGTCATAGATGGTGCTGTCGATAGCTGAAGTGCCTTGCCATTTCTCAAGGTTCTCATAACTTGCAAAGCCAACATTGTTGACATCACGGCTCATATTGACTTGATAAATTCGTATATTCATCGTTCAAAACTCCTTTCTTTAGATTTGTAAATTCCTAATTTCAAACACAAAAAGTCGTTGTAATCCTTTCCGAACTCCGGTGGACTATCAACGACTTCGTATCTGTCAGACAGTTTAATTCGCAACACTTCCGTTGCGGTTCTTCCTGCCTTATCTCTGTCGAAGTGAACAAAGACACGTTTGATTTCGGGGTGGCTCTCAAGATAGCCGATCACCGTAACAGGTACTTTGCTTTCTTCGATTTTTTGTTTTGGTGCATACACACCCGCAAGGGAAACAAGATTTTCTTCCTTCCATTTGCCGCCGTTCAGTTTGAGTAAAGTAGCATAAGACAGAACATCTATCGCACACTCAAAGAGGTGGACTTCCGTTTTATTTGAACCTTCAAGACGGAAAGAATAGTGCTTGTCGCTACCTGAAGCATCACCCATAACCCTTGAATTGTTGGTAGCTCGGTATGCAGCATAGCGTGGTTTTCCTTTCTCGTCTTTGCCGACAAAGATTGCATTGTGATACGGTAGACTCTCAAAAATCAGTCCCTTTTGCAAACAGTAGTTGATAATTTCATAATCAATTCCTCTGCCGAAAAGGTACTCGGTTATTACATCGTTTGTCTTGCTTTTCTCAGGCAGCATAAGGACTTTGGGAGCGTTTTCTTTCGGTGGTTGGCACGGGATGGGAAGGGTAACATTACTTCCCATAATCGTTTCTACGGCTTCTATAAAGGAAAGACCTTTGACTTTCACAAGATAATCGAGAGCAGTTTTGCCCCCGATACCTTGCGACCACCACATCCATTTTCCATTTGAAATCTTCAAACTGTCGTGGGTGCGGGTTGTGTAGGTGTTGCCTGAGAACTTTACAAGTTCGTGTGGTTCATAGTTTCTCAGGTAAGTCAGTAAGTCCATCCGTTTTGCTTCCGTAATGATTTCCGGTGCAATATACGGCATCAACTTCACCTACTTTCTTTCTGCTTGTCTTTCATTTCTTTGACTGCCTTTTTAGCGGTGTCATCAATAGAGTCCTTGAGCATCTGCATTTCGCTGACGTCAGTATCACGCCACTCCTGATACATAAGGTCAAGAGGATACTTCTCACGATACAATGCCTTTGCTTCAGCAGGTGTCAATTCGTTCTCCTGAATTATCGTCACCATATTCTCTTTGGTGACTTTTTCGTAGGCTCTTTCAATGACCTGTTCGGGTGTCATTCGCTTGAGTTCTTCAATGAAAGCATCGTACTCAGCCTGCACCTTTTCATAGAGCAGTTCGTTATAATCGACTGCCATATACATCAACTCCTTTCATCGTTCACGGTCTTTCTTCTTCGGGGTGGGTTCTTCATCGCCCTCGTCAGGCTCACCGCCGACTATCTCGTTCTCACGCTTATCCACATTGAGAAGTGCGTTCAGTTCGTTCAGTCTTGCGGTTTTGGTTTGCAGTTCTTCTTCCTGATTGAACGGCTTGCATACGTCAACCTTTGCAGTTTCAAACTGTTTCTTGGTGTTCTCAAGCTCTTGCTCGTTAATTTCCAAACGCTTCGGTAAACCCTCAAGGGCATTATCAAAACGAGTGATATTACCAAAGGTGTCCGTACCAAGCGTTACGGGATAACCAAGCTCACCCTTGAGTTTGACCTTGTATTCCTTTGAGAAAGTTTCAAAGTAGAGTTCCATTTGGAAGCCACGATACTCACCGAGAGGAATAGGATCAGGACTCGTCATAGCCTGACAAGCAACAAGGATTGCATTGCCGGCATCCGCTTTCTCGGAATAAAAAACACCCTTAACCGTCATACCTACAAAGGTATCATCACTCGGTTTTGGGTGTTCTGCCACACGCTCTATGTCGGCTTTTAGACTCTTGATTGTTTCGGTTCGCCTTGCTATATCCTGCGGATAGAACTTGATGATTTTATCCTCAAGGGCATATCTTTCAGAGAGGAAGTTAGATTTTAACAGTCGCAATTTCTGCACCTGAATATCCAAATCCATCTTTTCTTTGATATGCGGATTACCCGTTGCAAGCATCTTAATCTCCGCATAAGACAATGCAGTTTCGTCTATATCCTCACAAGATCTAACCGGCGATTTGCTTGTCATAATCTGTGAAGCGAACTTCTGCTTGCCCTCTACGAGCTGATAAAGATAGGCATCAAAGGTTTCTTCGGTAACAAAGCGGTAAATATCCACCTCAAGGTTTTCGTTGCCCTGACGGATACTACGACCTAATCTTTGCTCCAAGTCCGAAGGTCGCCAAGGGCAGTCAAGGTCGCTCGATGCAGAAAGTTTATTCTGCACGTTAGTACCTGCACCCATCTTCTGAGTGCTGCCCATAAGGATACGGACATCACCTCTGCGAACCTTCTTAAAGAGTTCAAGTTTCTTTGCTTCGGTGTCTGCTTCGTGAATGAATTTTATTTCTTCGGCGGGTACTCCACGCTCAATGAGTTTCTTACGAATGTCATCATACACGGAGAAATTACCGTCATTCTTCGGGGTAGATAGGTCACAGAAGAACAACTGTGTCAGTCGTTTCTCTTTGCCTTTTTCCCACTTATCAAACATAGCATCCACACAAGCATTTAACTTACTGCCCTCAAAATCAGGGAGCATAGGGTTGATTAGTCGTTGGTCGAGAGCAAGTTTTCTGCCGTCATTGGTGATCTTGAGCATATTATCTACACTCGCATCAACCATACCGTTACGGACTTTCTCGGCTCCCTCTGCAAGCTCTGCCACCATCTGTTTTTGATGTTCTGACGGCTTTACGGAGATATTGTGGAAGATTGCTTTTGGTACGGGAAGGTCGAGCATATCAGCGGTCTTTATATCCGCAACCTCTTTGAACATCGCCATAAGTTCGGGAAGATTATAGAACCTTGCGAACCTTGTCTTTGCTCTGTAACCTGAACCTTCAGGTGTCAGCTCAACCGCCGTAATGGTTTCTCCAAAGGTGGATGCCCAAGCATCGAAGTGTTGCAGATTGTTTTTCACAAGGGTGTTATACTGCAAGTATCTTTGAATGGTATAGAGTTCCACCATAGAGTTTGAGATCGGCGTTCCGGTTGCAAACACCGTACCACGACCGCCCGTGATTTCATCAAGATAGCGACACTTCATAAAAAGGTCGCTTGACTTCATCGCTTCGGTCTGTGCGATACCGCCGACATTTCGCATTTTGGTATAGAGGAAAAGGTTTTTGTAGTAGTGGCTCTCATCAATGAAAAGTCTATCTACGCCAAGTTCCTCAAAGGTAACAACATCATCCTTTCGGGTTTGGTCGTTGAGTTTGTCGAGCTTCTGCTTGACAGATTTCTTCGTACGTTCCAACTGCTTGACCGAGAAGTTATCTCCACGATTTCTTTTCAGGTCAGCAATACCGTTTGTGATCTCCGATAACTGTTCCTCAAGGATTGCTCTCTGTCTTTCTATACTCATCGGTATTTTTTCAAACTGAGAGTGTCCGATGATGATAGCATCGTAGTCGCCCGTAGCAATTCGACCGCAAAATCTCTTGCGGTTTTTGGTTTCAAAATCTTTCTTCGTTGCCACCAAAACATTAGCCGAAGGATAAAGCTGCAGGAACTCTGCCGCCCATTGTTCGGTCAGGTGGTTCGGCACAACAAACAGAGATTTGTTGCACAATCCAAGTCGCTTTGACTCCATCGCTGCCGCCGTCATTTCAAAGGTTTTACCTGCGCCGACTGCGTGTGCAAGGAGCGTATTGCCACCGTAAAGAATGTGAGCCACCGCATTTTTTTGGTGTTCACGGAGTTCTATTTCAGGGTTCATACCATTGAATGTGATATGACTTCCATCGTACTCACGGGGGCGAATACTGTTAAACTTCTCGTTGTAGAGCTTACACAGTCTTTCACGGCGTTCCGGATCTGCCCATATCCAATCCTGAAAACCTTGCTTGATAAGTTCTTGCTTCGACTGAGCGATAGCAGTTTCTTTTTTATTCAGCACGGCTTTCTTCTTGCCGTCAGGTTCTTCAATATAATCGAAGATACGAACATCCTTCAGGTTCAAAGTTTCTTCAATGATCTTATAGGCATTGATACGGCTTGTGCCGTAGGTGTTGTATGCTTTGACATTTCCTCTGTCGTAGGACTTGCCCTCAAGATTCCATTCTCCCGTGTACTGAGAGAAGTGGAGCTTGATATTCCATTGTGCATATCTC
Source organism: Fumia sp. (assembly GCA_045615345.1). Classification (GTDB taxonomy): domain Bacteria; phylum Bacillota; class Clostridia; order Oscillospirales; family Ruminococcaceae; genus Fumia. The sequence goes on from JAZLER010000036.1 coordinate 20,352, forward strand.
GGAGTTCCCAAGAACTCAAAGATAAACTGCTCAACGATTTCAGGGGGCAACCAAGTTGCACCAAGACGGACAGAGATTTTGCTTGCAGTCAGGTCTTTCGGTTGCACCTTTTCAAGTGCTTCCACGTGGATTTTATAATCATCGGGACTGAGTTCTGCGGAGCGTTTCGCCCAAGCAAGTTTCTCACGGACATTACCGGAAAGGTATTCATCCGCCATAAGATACTTTGCTTCGGTACTGTTGCCATACCCGTACATCGGGTTCAGGAAGATAACGCCCTTTAGATCTTCGTAGATTTCCGCTTCGGTCTTTCCACTAAGCTGACACATATAGTCCATATCCACATAGGCTTTTTCACCCATAGATACGGCAAGTGCTTCGCTTGAAGTATCAACCGAAGTAACGGGAGTGTGTGGCTTAATCGTTCTCTTGAAGAACATATCTGCCTTACGCTCAAGGTTTCCTTCATCGTCCAAGATTTCAAGAGCCGAGAGCAACGAGTACGAACTATCCTGAGAGAAAGCAGAGGTATTGGCTCTGCTATTGAGTAGACCATACTTACTTGTAAAGGTGTCGTAGAGCGTGTTCAATCGCTCCTGCTCGGCTTTTATCTCGTAGTCAGGGTAATCTTCCGTCTGCAATTCAATCAGGTTTCTGACGGCATCACGAATGGTTATCATACCCTTAATTCGATTTTCGGCAGTAGCAGAAACATCCACCGGAGTCATTCTTGAGTTTTCACGGAAGTAGATTTTATCGTCTACCACCGTATAAGAGAAGTTCCTTACCGTAGGATCGGCGGGGATAGAGTTATCTTCTTCGGTCAATTCATCGTCAACTTCATAGGCGGTAACTTCGCCGTGAATATTAGCGATTGCTTCGTTCAACTGCTCGGCAAGGTCTGCACCTTCATACGGAACGCATGATGGTTCAGGGCCGAACCGTCCTGATACCATCTGCATCTCGCCAAGTATCATTTCGGGGTGATCGACAAAGTAACTGTTCATCGGTATGCCGTTCTCGTCTGTGCCAAGATGCACCCAATCAGGCTCAATATCTATCAAACGGTCACGCTTCTGCAAGATAAGAATATCCGAAACAACTTCCGTTCCGGCATTACCCTTAAAGGTGTTGTTAGGCAGACGAATTGCACCGAGCAAGTCAGCTCTCTGTGCAATATACTTACGGACTGCGGGGTTTTCCTTATCCATTGTGCCTTTGCTCGTTATGAGTGCCATAACGCCGCCCGGTCGCAATTTGTCGAGGGACTTTGCAAAGAAGTAGTCGTGGATCAGGAACTTGTGCTTGTCGTACCTCTTATCAGGGACTTTGAAATCTCCAAAAGGCACGTTGCCGACAACCGCATCAAAGAAACTGTCAGGGAGATTTGCTTCTTCAAAGCCTTGTGCTGCAATCGAAGTCTTTTGATAAAGTTGCTGTGCGATACCTGCCGATATGGTGTCAAGCTCAACACCGTAGATTTTACTCTCACTCATTGAGTCGGGCATCATACCGATAAAATGTCCGATACCGCAAGAAGGCTCCAAGATATTACCTTCACGGAATCCCATTTGTTCCATAGCCTTATATACGGCTTTGATAACCGTAGGCGGAGTGTAAAAGGCGGTCAGGGTACTTTCTCTTGCAGACTCATATTCTTCAGGTGTCAGGATGTTTTTCAGCATCGCATACTCGGTATGCCAAGCTCCCGCACGTTCATCAAACGCTTCGGGAATACCGCCCCAACCGACATATCTCGACAAGATTTTCTGCTCATCGGGTGTGGCAAAGCGGTTTTCTTCCTGACATCTTTTCAAGACCGTAATCGCTGCATAGTTGCGGTGGAAACGTTCTTTTTTATTGACTTCTTCAACCTCGTTATTTGCAAGGTCGAAGTTGTGTCGCTCGGACATTGGAATATCAGGGTGTAAGTCGAAGGACTGCACCTTGCTTTTCTTTTGCTTCTCCCAAGTAGGAATTACGGGGGCAGAAGCCTTTTCTACACGCTCAAGTTCTTCTTCGGACAGATAAACAAGGTCATCAAAGGAAAGGTTCTTCAGTCCTCGCTCGGTCATATCTTCAAGACTGTCATACTGCTCGGTGCGGATAACCGTACCGTCAACAAGGGTTTCAATCTTGAAGTCCACAAGGTTGACATTCGCCTGAATTTCGTGCTTGTCATCTTCGGTCGTTGTGTATGCTACATTGACTTCGGAAAGGTTGGTGTAGTCTGCACCTTCGTCACGCTCAAATTCCTCTCGACAATATTCGTCAATAATCTCCTTTGCAATATCAAGGGGAGATTTCAACCTTTCAAGGTACGGACTGAGAATAACAGAAGTACCGTGAAGCGGTGGATCAAGCTGATAGATATAGTCGTGCGGTATAACTGCGCCGTTTTCATCAGCATAGAGAACGACTTGCATCGGTACACCGTAGTGGTTTTCCTCTTTAATATCTTTCTCGAACTGATACGGACTTGTGTATTCGATACGCTCACGAACACGACCGTCGGTGTGCAGATATTCAATTCTTCCGATAGGTTTGGATTCCACCGGATCTTCCTTGTTCTGAGATACAAGGTTATATACCTTGCGCTCTCCGTTTTCAAGAGAAGCAACCGCAACATCATAACCTCTGTCGGTCAGCATCGTCATATAGGTTTCAAGGGCGTGTTTCGGTATGCCGAACATCGGCACTCTCTCATTATCTCTGATAGGTCGTGAAGTCACGAACAAATCAAAAATATCAGCAGCCTTTTGTGCATCCTCGTTGTAGGCTTCAAAGAAGTCGCCTACTTGATAGAACACGAATGTGTCAGGATACTCGGCTTTAACTTCAAGATAACCCCTATAAGGTTGCTTCACTCGGTTGTCTTTCACCGGAACTCCGTTATCTTCAGATAACTTCGTGAAGTCTTTTAAGAGTTTATCGCTAATGCCAAGAACACCGCCGTTATCTTCAAAAACAAAGGCTTCTTCTACAAGGAACTTATAGAAGTCCTGACCGTGCCACTCATTATCCATACTGTCAGTCGCAACAAGACCATTATCGTCATAGTTCAACTCGACATCATCAATTTTAAGTGCGGAAAGGACTGCATAGAGAGTCTTTGTTTCGCTCTCATTTACTGCATTAGGTTCTGTGATAGTTGCTTCGACCTTTACCTTTAAGTGGTCGTTCATCGGGTTCTCCTGAACCTTTTGATCGAACTCAGCTCTTGTCATTTCCTTGTTGAATAACGGGAACTGCAAATCATAGAGCATAACACGGTCATCATCAAAGGATAGAATTTCATACTCATTTGCACCGAGATAAACGGTGCTTCCAAGATGGTATTCATATCTTTCTTCGACTGCTTCAACCTCTTTCTTTTCGGGCGGTGCAGTAGAAAGAATTTCTCTCTTTCTGCGTTCCTCTGCGGCTTCAGCTCTGCGGATCTCTTGTCGTTCAAGCCATTCAGGGTAGAGTTCCTTTTCTTTCGGGTTCAGGTATCTATCCATTTTGATAAGCTCAGCGATACGCTTTTCCACCTGATTCCAATTCAGTAAGACTTTTTCTTCTTTGCCATTTACCGTTTTAGAAATCTTAATACCTTTGCCATCGTGCATTTCGCTAATGCCTGTTCCGGTTATGGCAGGAGAAGAACCGCCCCAACCATACTCGTTTTTCAGGAAGTCTGCGTTTTCTTTCTTTGATAAGCTCTTTTGGAAATGCTCGTAGATTCGGAATTTTCCTTCTGAGAAACTACTACCTCTACAAAGAATAGCATCTATAATTTCCTGAGAAAAAGAAAAAGCAGAGGGTTTTGTTACCTCTGCTTCATAGTCGAGCATTAAGCTCATTTGCCCATCCATAGAGGGCAAGGGTTTTATTTTGTCCTGCAACTCTCCGAGAAGTCGCATTGCTTCAAAGTGTCGGGTGATAACACGCCAATCATAAAAGCTCTGTGCGGTACGGCTGAGATAACTACCTTCCCATAAGTGTAGGACATTTTGATAAGTTTTGTAGCCGACACGCCTATCGTCACTCAAGATCACTTCGGTATAATCGTTATTGAAAATACTCTTGATATACTCGGTGCGTTTATCGTCATCGGCTACGGTTTCAAAGAACGCTCTTATTTCATCTTTGGATGCTTTCAGGTGTGGTGTCGTTCCAAGAATTTCTCTAACGGTATCATCACCACCGAAGAACGGTAGGCTTTTGTCCTCGTTGCTTCGGTCATAGTAGTCTAAGCGTAAACTACTTGCTTCAACACCGTTTCCTGAACCCGACTGCGAATGTTGTTCATCTGTCGAACCCAACTCATCATATCGGTTGCTTTCAGGCTCTCCGTCACGCCCTCTTTCTCCTGAAGCTCTTTCGTCAAGCGTTCCGTCAGCTCGGTCGCCGTCTGTTCCACTTCCGTCAGATGCTCGTTCAACTTGCAACTCGTCAGGAGATTGTAGTACAGAACTTTTCGGTTTTCCTTCAGGTACTTCGCTCTCAGTTGAGCGAATCTTCCCATCGGTGCTTCCGGCTGCTCCGGTAAGGTCAGATTGGGCAGTCTGTAATCGCCCTGCATCGTGTAGGTCAGTTCGGTCATTTTCAAGACTCCTTTCGGTTTGGTTTTCTTTGACTATATTGTAGTCAGGATTTTGATTTTCGACAATTATGCGATTTTGCTTTTCAAGGGACATAACCGTTTTTGCAATTTCAGCAAGTCCCATTTCAGCAATATCACTTGTGGCAAAGCCAAGTGCATTGAGAGTTTCAGGGGTATTGAAATTAACAATATCCTCAAAATCCTCTCGGAAGAAATGTTCCTCCGTATCAATGCCGAGCCTTTCCATCATCATATATGCCACGCTATTTGTAACGGTCTTTCTGTAAAGAGAAGCAATCATATCTTCGTTCAGATCTTCCAAGAAACTGTTGTCGATTGTATAGAGCAAATCGCCAACATAGTCGGGGATATTATCTTCCGTTGCATTTCGTGCGGCACACATAATTGCCGAAGCAAGAGAACTTTTATCCTCTATCGCTCCGAAAGTGCTTTCAAGGGTTTCAATGATTTCTTCCTCATACTCAGGCTTCATTGACCAAATAGGGACAGGTCTTGAGTATCGGCTTTCGTGGGTATCGGAAATATCAAAGTAATGGATAAGTCGCTGTCTGCTTCTGCTCACATCATCAAAGACTGCAATACCCGTTGCACCTTTGTTTACCCATCGACCAAAAGTACCGTTCCAACGTTCAATCTCAAGCACGGCAGTCGCATCAGGTCTTTGGGAGAAAACAAGCAACTGCTCATCGAAACGGAGCTTATAGTTTCTGCAAGCAGAGGTCAAAAAGTCTTGCCAACTCTTTGGGGAAGATACGACCGTCTTGCAAGTACGATTGTATAACTCGGAAATCAGGTCATATTTACGAGCCATCAGGTAACACCTCCTTATCGTTCAATTTCTTTGTTCTGTTTTTGTCGGGGAATGGTAAAGCCATATACTGCGGCAATATCATCACCGAGCCGTCTTGTAACTCTCGTTATATCGGCTCTCGTTGCTTTGCCCTCATATATCTTTGCCTTTAGATTTTCAATCTGACTTTCGGTAGCGGTATCCTTATATACACGATAGAGATAATAGTTTCTGCCATCGTGGTGTACGGCATCTGCACGAAGATCGCCGTATTTATCGACATACCATTCGCACATATCCATTTCGGTATAAAGGCAGTCACAAATCTTACCTGATTTAATTTCTGCATAACCGCTAACTCGACCGTTCCAACGACCAATATCAGCAATAACCAAAATCGGTTGGGAGAGTTGAACATTCAAGTTCACACGCTCATCGCCAAGATATTCGGCATTGATTTCGTGCATCTTCTGTATCAGCTCATCTTCCGATAGGTCGGGATATTGCTCAGTCAGGTCATCTTTCCAATCTTCAAAGTTTAGGTTTATATCGCCCCATATAACGTGACGGTCATTCGCTTGGCTGCTCATCGCTACCACCACCCAAGTAGGAGAACAGTTTATTGGCTTTGATTGCTTTTTGAAGTTCAATGATGACAACCATATCCTGCAAAGAGATATTCGGGATCTTCAAAATGCTTTCCATATCAAGAGCCTGCAACTCCTTTTCAGTTTTGCACTTGGCATCAAAGAGCTTATTCAGGACTTTGACTTTCTGCTGAAGTGTAAATGCTTCTTTCATCGTTCTGCCTCCTTGTTCTTTTTCTTATTGGCTCTCTTTAAGGCTTCAGCCTTTTCCTTTGCCCATTCAGGCATACACTCCGGTTTCACTTCACCCATAACCATATATCGCTCCCAACGGCAATTTTCGCCCGTGTGAAGGTTGGTGCAGAACACCGCACTACCACGAGTGTTTGCAGAAGCACCCGAACCGCCATACACAAGGTATAACTGTCGGTCGGCTCTCTGAAATTCGGGGTTTAAGTGCTTTTTGTCAATGGCAATTACCTTGCCGGTAATGTTGTGGGTGTAGTGGTCAGGAATACAGTCCTCTGCGGAAATAACTGTGATAGGAATACCGAGCTTTTTGACGGACTCCATATACAGTTCGGCTTCGTTTGCAATACGAGCGCCGAAGTGCTTTGCAATCTCTGCATAATCATCAGAGAGCAGACATTCGTTGTATCTTTCAAAGAGTTCGTCACGCTCTACAAAGCAGGTCATATACTTTTCGCCGTCCGTTTTTTTCTCGTCCATAGCGAAAACAACTTCTTTTCCGCCGATTCGGAAAGAGGAAACGACTTCATAGGAGTGTATCATTCGTTTTTCTGTGTTCATCGGAAACACCTCACTTTCTCTTGTCAGTAGCATAGGCTTTGTATTTGCCTTGCTGTTTTCTTCTTGCTCTACGCACATCAGGACTGCAACCGAGTTCAGGGGTTGCCGCCTGAATTTTCTGACGGGTGCGGCGAACACTCTCGAAGCAAGGAATATGAAACACCTTGTAGTTGTTCATAACCATCTCGAAAGGCAGTTCGCCAACTCTGACTTCACCGTAGCGATTGCAATAGAGAAGATAAAGGATCATATCATCATCTCGTGCTTCTTCGTTGTTGGCGAGAATTGCACGGACTCTGCTTTCAATCGTTTTAAGGTCTTTCATAACTTGCCTCCGTAAAATAGAAAAGGGGCGGAATATTTCATCCGCCCCATAGGTTTATTTCTTCTTGTTTCTCACCTGAAGGAAGATAATTCCTCCGATGATGAAAGCAATCAGCACGATAGTGATAATTACTTTAGGTTCCATTACTGCTCACCGTCCTTCTTCTTGCGTTTGAACCCGAAGAATACGGTTGCTCCGATACCTACAACAGACAGACCAAGTAAGCCGAGCCACAAGCCGATGTTGCTATCATCGCCCGTCTTAGGATTGTCGATAAATACATTGTGCATCTCAACAATGGTCGTGGAGTCTGTCAAAACATTAGCCTTTTTATCGGCAGGTCGGGAGTAAGGAGCAGATACATCATCTGCGATTTCCGAAACTGTGTACTCACCAATGCGAAGTCCCTCAAGGAAGATCTCACCGTTCTTATCAGTCTTGAGTGTTACATCAAAACCATTCGGTCCGGTGATACGGAAGGAGAACCCTTCGACCTTTCCATCAGAGGAAGTCTTAACGATTTTGAGAGTACCCGTCATAGCGTTGTTAATGAAACCAACGCCTGCTTCGTTCTCAACAACGTAGGTAGTACCGTCAGTTTCAATGAACACGGCATACACACCTTCATCAAGGAAGAAGCCGTCAGGTGCGACAGTTTCTTTGATAAGGTAATGACCGTATCTCATATCCTTCATTTCGTAGATACCCACTTCGCTTTCAGTAAGCGTACCGATAAGAGTATCGCCGTCATCGAGCTTGCCATCTGCGTTGTTGTCCTTGTAGACCTCAAAGGTCGCTCCGCTGAGCTTGTTGTCAGGATATTCCTTATCCACCTTAGTCAAGGTGATGTTGCTCTTGATAGGCTTGTTGATAAAGCCAACGCCTGCTTCGTTCTCAATGACATATACCTTTTCATCGGTGTCGATGAATACGGCATATACACCGTCATCAAGCAAGAATCCTTCGGGAGCAACGGTTTCTTTCACAAGGTAGTGACCGTAGTAAAGGTCGAGCATTTCATACACACCGTCTTTTTCGGTAAGTGTGCCAATAAGCTCATCGCCCTCGTCAATTACTCCGTCTGCATTGTTGTCCTTGTAGACTTCAAAGGTTGCACCGGAGAGCTTGTTGTCAGGGTATTCCTTATCCACCTTAGTCAAGGTGATGTCACCCATAATGAACTCATTGACGATTTCGATTTTCACGATCTGAGCGTTCTCTTTGATAACAACATCAAAGACTGTTTCATTGAGAACAAAACCGATAGGCTGCTCAATTTCACGAACTACCCACTCACCATAAGGGATATTGGCAAAAGAAAAACTACCATCTTCTGCGGAAGTGGTAGTCATTAAGGCAGTATCCTTTGTAAAGTTGGTTTCATCTTTCTTGAACAAGCCGATTACTGCACCTGCAAGACTGTCGCCGTGTTCAGTAGTTTTCATACCCTCAACAGAACCATAGATAAGGTCGTTTTCAATAGGCTTGCCGCCGTTTACAGACAAGGTAACGGCAACGATTTCCTGACCTTCATATTCAAAGACAAACTCATACTTATCAGAGTTCAGGATATAATGCTCATCGGTTGCAATTTCCTTGACATAGTAGCTGCCGAGAGGAAGGTCGGTCTTAATGGTTGCAAGTCCGTTCTCATCAAAGGTAATTACTTCGATAAGTCCGTCAGCAGGAATGGAAGTGCCACTTGTGGAAACGAGTTCTTCTGCGGCATACAAGCCAAACACTACGTTCTTGATTTCGCCGTTATTACCGATTTCAAAGAGGTCATTTGTTTCAAGAACCTTCTGCATAGAAAGGGTTGCTTTCTGTCTTTCATTATAGAAAGAAGTTGCAGTTTCAGTAACGGATATGTTCTGTCCTGCGTAGATCAACTCAACAGAGTGAATGTCTTTGCTGATTACATAACCGTAAGGTGCTTTGATTTCCTGAACCTCGTACTTGCTAAGATAGATTTCCTTGCTCTTGGCTAAACCGTCAGCTCCGGTTGTAATGGTGTCTACCACTTCACCCTTTGCATAACGGAGTGTGCCGTCAGGAGTGTAAATATCTTCTGCGGCTCTGATTTCAAAGACTGCACCCTCAAGGGCAGCATCTTTGTAGATAGGCTGATAGATTACTGTATCTTCATCACCGCTAACATCAACGCCGAAGAACACTTCGCCATTCTTTTCTACGGTAACAGTACCTTTCTGAGCCATATTTGCCTTGTTGACCTTAATCACAGTAATCCCGCTTTCTTCAGTAGAATTATCTTCCGTTACATCAAAATACACGGGAGTTGTGTCAAGCACATAACCGAAAGGAGCTTCCACTTCTACAAGGTAGTAACCTTTGCCATAAGGGAGCTTTTCAGGTGTAACAAGAGAACCGTTTGCATCTGTGTAGAAGGTGTCAATGGTAGTAGGAGTCGGATAAGTGAAAGTCATCTTTACAAGCTCGCCGTCAGGATTGTAAATCTTGAAGGCCGCACCCGCATAAGGGATAGTCTTTTCAGTTTCCGCATCTACCTTTACCACTCGCACATAGCTCTCAAAGTTGGCGTTATTGATAAGGTAACGGTAGGTTGTTTCGTGCTGAGCGATATACACCTCAAAGTCAGGCATTAACTCACGACCATCCCAACCGCTGACCTGATGCACGGTATAAACACCGTAAGGAAGCATCTTTGTCTGTCCGAAGCCGTGTTCATCACAGACAATAACATCACGCTCAGTTTCCTTTGCGTTCTTATAACTGCCTGCGGCTTTTAAGAAGATCTCAAACTTTGCACCTTCTTCGGAAGTTTCGATTTTAGTGCTGCCGTCATCAGTATGCTTGATAATGGCGATATTGCCTTTAATGATGTTCTCATACACATCAGGATACTCGGTGTTGAGTTCTACGGTGTAGTTCTCAGCAGAGCAGTCAATGTGATAAATAGTTGTGTCGAGCAAGTAACCCTCAGACGGAGTGATTTCACGGATGCTCCAATCATCACCGCATACATAGTAGTCGGTGATAAAATAACCGTTCTCATCGGTTGTGTAAGTGTCTACGAGAGTTTCACCCTTATATACACCGTACACAGCGCCGCCGAGAGTGGCATCGCCCTGAGTCTTACCGTAAGCTCCGCCCAATTTCTCAATCATTTCATCGGAATCGCCGTCAACCAACTTTACGGGAACACCACTACCGCCATTCTTGTCGGCAAGTTCGGAGTCGAGCTTATATACATCGGCTCTCCACTTCTTCAAAATGTTCTCAAAGGATTTCTCAGTCACTTTGTTCCACTCAATGACTGCACTCTGACTTTCAGGAATGACATAGCGGATAGGGGTATTTACTTCTTCAATGGTGAAGTTAGAGCCGATAAGAATATTCTTGAAAGTGGCAACACCGTTCTTGTCGGTAGTTGCATATTCATCGACCTTAATTCCGCTGAGAGAAGTGCCGTATAAATGGAACTTGAGTCCTTCAACGAGCTTATCTTCGGCAGTCTTAACCACCTTGAGATCGCCACGCTTCAAAATATTTTCAAAGGACTTGTTTACGACCTTGTTCCATTCAATTTCAACGGTCTGTGCTTTGGGAACGATATACTTTTCTGCGGTGTTTACTTCCTCAAGGGTATAACGAGAACCAATGAGTACATCTTCAAACATCGCAACACCGTTTTTATCGGTAACTGCGTATTCGTCTACCTTATGACCGCTGAGAGAAGTACCGTAGAGGTGGAACTTAATACCCTCAACCATATTATCTTCGGAAGTCTTTACGACTTTGAGATCGCCACGCTTGAGTTCGTTATAAAAGTCGTTCTCGGTAACTTTTTCCCATTCGATAACCGCAACCTGACTGTCAGGAATGATATATCTTTCTGCGGTTTCGACTTCTTCAAGGGTATAGTTAGTGCCTACAAGCACGTTCTTAAACATTGCCACACCGCTTTTATCGGTAGTGGCATAAAGGTCAACGTTCTGTCCCGAAGTGGACTTACCGTAAAGGTGGAACTTAACGCCCTCATTCATATTATCTTCGGAAGTCTTAATGACCTTCAAATCGCTTCGCTTGAGAACGTTCTTAAAACTCACAGAAGCCGTCTGTCCACTCACGACCGTTACAGTCTTAGACTGCTGCGGCTCATAATAACCGATAGACTGTTCTGAAACGGTGTAAGTGCCGGGACTAAGGTTATCAATGACAATCTCGCCATTAGAACCCGTTTTTACGGTTTTGTTTACGCCGTTACCGGTAATAGTAAAGGAAATGCCCGAAACATTACCGTCCTCAGAGGTCTTAACGATTTTGGCAGAACCCAAACTTACTTTGATATTGAGATAACCTCTCACGGGATCGTTTACTTCTGCAGCAAAGGTAGACAAATCCTGCTGACCGTTGCCGGGTGCATACACACCGTCCGACCAAACAACAACACCCTTACGAACAGAGCCGTTCTTTGTAGCGGTAATGCTCACTTTACTTGTAGGTGCTTTAGTTGCGGTGATAGTCAACTTATTACCACTCACAGAGAAATTGATACCCGACTCACTTGCGGTAAAAGAATAATTACCCAACACGTTGTTTGTGTCGGTGAGTGTAGTGGAATAGTTTGTGCCGTTCCACTCAAGTTCAATTTCCTGAGCCTTAGAAGTAGACTTTGCAAAGAAACTCGGTACTTTGGAGTGCTTCTGCACGTTTGATACCATACTGTTGTAATAGCTGATATACTGACTGTAAAGCGGGTGGCTCTTGCTTACACGGTCGTTTACTGCATCATAGCTACCCGTATCAACGTGGTTAAAGTTGGAGTCACGCTCACCGACAACTGTTTCCCAAATAAGCGTCTGTGTTGCCATAATATGAGCCATCTTATCCGCATCAGCGGAGTTCTGAGAACGCCAATCAATATCTACCTTTCCGGTGTAGCCATACTGAAAAATACGACCAATGAACAACTTGATCTCGTCAGCAGAAATGGTCTTGTTGTAGGCTGACGGGTAATTGTCCCAATAGTTTTCATCACGCTTCGTCATAACATCGCCAATGTTAAGTGGCGTACCGGGTTCAATACAGTAACACGCATTGCCCGTCCACGAACCGATGGTATATACTGTGATCTTTTTGGTGGATGCGGCAGACCAACCGTTCATATACTTGAGTTCGCCGTGTCCCCAATCACCGCCGAAGTTACTGTCACCTTCACGGGGGAAGGAGAACATTACGACTTCATCGGTGGTGTTTTCTGCGGCAAAGGCGGTTGTCGAGCCGATGCCAAGAAAAGTAGAAAGGCACATCACAACGGCAAGCAACGCCGATGCACCTCTCTTGAAAAAACTCTTTTTCATTAGATTTTTACCTCCTTTTGACATAGAAGAACGCACCGATTTTTCACGGTGCGTTCTTTAGAATATTTTGTTAAGCGTAGCCGATATAAATATCATAACAATCATTGCCGACCGACTCTGCCCAAATCCATACATCGGTTATATCCTCGTCGTTTGCATATCGGTTCAATCGGCTTTGTATATCTCTTTCGAGGTAGATACAATGCGAACCTGCTCGGATAGGATTGTCCCAACAATCAACTGCGGCAGTATCCAAAACAAGACCTTTGCTCTGTGCATAGCTTTTTGCAAAGCCGATCCAATAGTCAATATCAAAGGCTTTAGGTGGCTCTGTCGGTTCAGGTGCTTGTGTTTCCGGTTCGGGTTCAGGCTTAGGTTTAGGATCTTCCGTAGGCTTTGTCTGTTCCGTACTCGGTTTGGTAGTATCAGGATTGGTTGTTTCAGGTATCTTTTCTTCAGGCTGCTTAACGGGTTGTATTTCTGTGGGTTTCTTTTCAGATTCGTCCTTTTCAGTCTGTGACTGAGCAGGCTTGGTTTCGCTTGTTTCCGGTGTTTTCTCAGGTTTTTCCGTTGGTTTACTCACCGAAGAAGAAGTAGGTTTTTTATCCTCTTTTTCTTGGCTTTCGGTAGGCTCTGTAACAACTTCATTTTCAGTCGATGAAGCGGTGCTTTCCGTTTCGGTAAGGCTCGGTTCATCAGTTAAGTTCTCGTCTTGTTTTAGCTCCGAAAATTCACCAACCGAAGAAGAACTGATTTCGGTGTCCTTCGGTAGTTCGTTTGTATGCGAACATCCCACAAGCAACACCATTAACAGAACAAGCAGAATGGGGAAAATGTGCTTTCTCATAAACTCACGCTCCTTTGCTTTTCTACCCACATTGTACGGAGATTTTCTTGCTCCGACAAAGGTGCGAATTTATGAGGGCAAACTTAAATCATAGCAACCACCTCCTTCAAGTGTAAATTGTGCCATTTCTTTATGAGAAAGACATATACTTTTGAGATAGTTTATTCAGGGAGATAGTATATATCTTTTTCGGTAAGTTAGCTTGTAATTAGGGGTTAGAGTGTGAGAAAGGGGAACAGAAAATTTATACTCCTACTACCTTGTGTCACGCTCTGCACGTTTTCGCAAAAAGTTGTTGTAATGCTCCAATGCCTTACAAATAAAGTCCTCCGTCTGACTGAGTGGGACATTCTTGGGAATGAGCTTTCGCACTCGTTCATCACGAAGGACAATCTTTTCACGCTGATTTGGTTTTTGTTCGGACATAATGGCTTGGATTGCTTCAGGTGTGAGTTTTCCTTCCTCGAACATCTTTCGCATACGGATTGTTTGGTCGTGGGAAGGGGTACAGTCATTCAAGTCGATTTCATCAACGAGGTCACGCTGACAATCTTCGTCAAGATACGACAACTCAACAGCAGGTCGCATTTTCATTCTCCCTTCATCTACTAACTCAAGAAGTTCTTCGACAAGGTTTGTCAAGCGAATATATCTGCGAATTTGGTCTTTGCTTTCACCGACTTGTTCGGCAAGTTCCACATCAGAACGACCTTGCGGAGAATTAGTCGCCACTGGCGACACATTTTCTTTGCTCGGTCTGCCTGCCTTTCTTTTCATAGCATCCAAACGCATTTTATATGCAAAGGCTTTTTCACTCGGTAAAATTACCGACCTCTGCAAATTGCTTTCTACCATTAAGATAGTAGCATCATCACGGTCAAGTTCTACGACTTCGCATCTTAGGGTTTCAAATCCCGCAAGTTCGCTTGCTCGTTTTCTTCTGTGACCTGAAATGAGTTCATATCTGCCATCTTCCTTTTGACGAACAGTAGCGGGTGTAATCACGCCACGTTCCTTGATACTCTCCGCAAGCTGCATCATATCTTCATCGTCACGCACTTTATATGGGTGATCGGGAAAATCATCTATCAACTCTAAGGGAATATCTCGGATTTTGGCGAGCTTTTCATCATCTCTCATTTCCTGAGTCGAGAAAATATCATCGAACTTGGGCAGAGTGAAGTCGCTCTTTCTTCCTGCCATCGGCTAACACCTCCTTTGAAAATTCGGTGTAGGCTTTAGACACCGTGCTATTGGGTTCGTAGGCATAAATGCTTTTGCCTTTGGAACTGACCTCCGCCGCTTTGATTGCGATAGGAATGTGGGTGTTATATATCTTAATATAACTACCGAAGTTCTCACGCAAAGCATCTATGGTGCTTTTGGCAAGGTTTGTCCTGTTGTCTACAAGGGTTAAGAGAATACCGTCTATGCTGAGTTTGGGATTGATATGCTTCTTTACCTTTGTAATGGTTCTCATCAACTGAGTCATACACTTCGCCGGAAGATAATGTGCCTGAACGGGAATGATTACGCTATCTGCCGCCGATAAAGCATTAAGAGTCATCATACCGAGCGAAGGTGAGCAGTCGATAATAATATAATCGTAGTTGTGCTTTACTTCGTTCAGGTAGTTTTTCAATATGGCTTCACGGTTCATTGCAGTTACAAGACTGATTTCAAAGTCAAACAAGTCGCTGTTAGATGGAATGAGGTCAACACCTTCTTTATGATGTAGAATACCGTTCATTGGATCTTTGCACTTATCTTGCATAACTTCAACCATCTTGTCCGGTAAAGCAATAGGTAGATTATCCGTATCTCGCCATCCAAGACAAGTTGTGAGGTCGCCCTGTGGATCGGCATCTACAAGGAGTACCTTTTTACCTTGCATAGCCAAGCCTACGCCTAAGTTTACGGTGGTTGTCGTTTTACCAACACCGCCTTTTTGATTGCATATAGCAATCGTGTTACAATGGGGCATCTTCTTTTGCTCCTTTCTTTAGATTTAGCATCTTAATATAAGGTGCTATGTATAAGACCGATAAACAATCGGTCTTTATGTTAAAATGCAGTATTTGTCCTCGACACCCCTGCATAGCAATAGCTGAACGGGAAACGTTTAGGGAATAGTTTGCTAAACTATATCATAGGAATTTCACCTCTGCCGGGTACTCCGCCAGCTCCGTAGAGAAGTATCATTATCATTCTGACTGTCATCGCCATATCAGGGGCAACCTGATATTTATAACGGGGGTTATCGCTCATTCCTATATTGGAAGTCTTGGCGTACCCATTATGGTAGCTAATCATCAGAAATAAAGTCCTAAACGCTTGACTATTCAATTTTCAAAGTACGTGAAGAAGTGTTCCTAATCGGAGTCAAGAACTAACCCCTTCACTTATTTGCAATGGGAAGGGGTACTTTTTAAGTCTGTTTGAAAAATTTTTTGAAATTTTTTTGAAAAATAAAAAAAGCCGCCTATTCCAAATTAGGAATAAGCGGCTATATGTACCGATTTACTTTATACAATTTTAACCTTAAATAACTTAGTGTGTGCTTTCATCAACTTGCAAATAACTTCATCAATACCATCTGTGAACTTTCCCTGATGTGTCAGTTTATTCTTCTTAATCAAAAGGGAAGATAGGATTTCACTGCGTTCCTGATCAGTCAAATTGATATAATACTTTTGCTTTTTCAAACTGAACACCTCGCTTTCATTCTTATTATATAATAGGTATGAAAAAGGGACAAAGGTGCAAAATGGGCATAAAAAAAGCAGGCATACTACTTTTTACAGTAATATGCCTGCTAATTGTTTTAGATAAAGACTTCAACAGTTAAATCTTCCCACTGTTTAGCACGAAGATATTGGTCTGTTGATTTTCTGTATGCTTCTGCTTGGTCAAAATTAACCTTAAAACTGAAGTACAGATTAGTCCTCCCCATATTTGATAGCAGCCTGAGCTGCTGCGAGGCGAGCAATCGGAACGCGGAAAGGAGAACAGGAAACGTAATCCAAACCGATCTTATGGCAGAATTCAACGGAAACGGGGTCACCGCCGTGTTCACCACAGATACCGCAGTGAATTTCGGGACGAGCTTTTTTACCGAGTGTTACAGCCATATCCATAAGTTTACCTACGCCAGTCTGGTCAAGTTTTGCGAAAGGATCGTTTTCGTAAATCTTGGTGTCGTAGTAAGCTGTGAGGAATTTACCAGCATCGTCACGGCTGAAGCCGAATGTCATCTGAGTCAAATCGTTTGTACCGAAGCAGAAGAATTCAGCTTCTTTAGCGATTTCGTCAGCTGTAAGACAAGCTCTGGGGATTTCCATCATTGTACCAACTTCGTATTTGAGGTCAGCACCTGCAGCTGCGATTTCAGCATCAGCTGTAGCAACTACAACATCTTTAACGTATTTCATTTCTTTAACTTCACCGGTAAGAGGAATCATAATTTCGGGAACGAGGTTCCAGTCGGGATGAGCCTTCTTAACGTTGATAGCAGCACGGATAACTGCAGCTGTCTGCATCTTAGCGATTTCGGGGTATGTTACTGCAAGACGGCATCCACGGTGACCCATCATGGGGTTGAATTCGTGGAGAGAAGAAATGATGTTCTTGATGTCTTCAACAGTTTTGCCCTGAGCTTTAGCAAGAGCAGCGATGTCAGCTTCTTCAGTGGGAACGAACTCATGGAGAGGAGGATCGAGGAAGCGGATGCAAACGGGGTTGCCTTCCAATGCTTCGTAGAGTTTCTCGAAGTCGCCCTGCTGATAGGGAAGGATTTTAGCGAGAGCTGTTTCTCTCTCTTCAACTGTGTCAGCACAGATCATTTCACGGAAAGCAGCAATTCTTTCAGCTTCGAAGAACATGTGCTCTGTACGGCAAAGACCGATACCTTCAGCACCGAGTTCTCTTGCTTTCTTAGCGTCAGCAGGAGTATCAGCGTTTGTACGAACTTTCAAAGTTCTGAATTCGTCAGCCCAAGCCATAATTCTACCAAATTCGCCAGCAATTTCAGCATCTACTGTGGGGATGATACCATCGTAGATGTTACCTGTAGAACCATCGATGGAGATGTAATCGCCTTCAACGAAAGTCTTACCAGCGAGAGTAAATTTCTTGTTAGCTTCATCCATAATGATGTCGCCACAACCGGATACACAGCAAGTACCCATACCACGAGCAACTACAGCAGCGTGAGATGTCATACCACCACGAACTGTGAGGATACCCTGGGATGCTTTCATACCTGTGATATCTTCGGGAGATGTTTCAAGACGAACGAGGATAACTTTTTCGCCTTTGTTGTTCCAAGCTTCAGCGTCTTCAGCTGTGAATACTACTTTACCGCAAGCAGCACCGGGGGAAGCACCAAGACCTTTACCCATAGGAGTAGCAGCTTTCAAAGCTTTAACATCGAACTGAGGATGGAGTAATGTATCAAGGTTACGGGGGTCGATCATTGCAACAGCCTGTTTCTTGTCGATCATACCTTCGTCAACGAGGTCACAAGCGATTTTAAGAGCAGCTTTTGCAGTTCTCTTACCGTTTCTTGTCTGGAGCATAAAGAGTTTACCATGTTCAACAGTAAATTCCATATCCTGCATATCTCTGTAATGGTCTTCCAAAGTAGCGCAAACTTCGTTGAACTGTTTGAAAGCTTCGGGGAATTTCTGAGCCATTTCAGCGATAGGCATGGGAGTACGAACACCAGCAACAACGTCTTCACCCTGAGCGTTTGTGAGGAATTCACCCATAAGGCCTCTTTCACCTGTAGCGGGGTCACGGGTAAATGCAACACCTGTACCACAGTCGTCACCCATGTTACCGAATGCCATCATCTGTACGTTAACAGCGGTACCCCAGGAATAAGGAATATCGTTGTCACGGCGGTAAACGTTAGCACGGGGGTTGTCCCAGGAACGGAATACAGCTTCAACTGCGCCCATGAGCTGTTCTTTAGGATCAGAGGGGAAGTCTTTGCCGATTTTGGATTTGTATTCAGCTTTGAACTGACCAGCAAGTGTTTTGAGGTCGTCAGCTGTGGGGTCAACGTCCTGAGTAACGCCTTTTTCTTCTTTCATTTTGTCGATGAGTTCTTCAAAGTACTTTTTACCAACTTCCATAACAACATCGGAGTACATCTGAATAAATCTTCTGTAGCAGTCCCAAGCCCAACGGGGGTTGCCGGACATTTCGGACATAACTTCTACAACTTCTTCGTTAAGACCGAGATTGAGGATTGTATCCATCATACCGGGCATAGATGCACGAGCACCGGAACGAACAGAAACGAGCAAGGGGTTTTTGGTATCGCCGAATTTTTTACCGGTGATGCCTTCCATCTTGTCGATGCCTTCCATGATCTGAGCCTGGATTTCATCGTTGATTTTTCTACCATCTTCGTAGTACTGGGTACAAGCTTCAGTGGAAACTGTGAAACCCTGGGGAACAGGAAGACCGATGTGAGTCATTTCAGCAAGGTTAGCACCCTTACCACCGAGAAGTTCACGCATGGATGCGTTACCTTCAGAGAACAAGTAAACAAACTTCTTCTGCATTTTTATTACCTCCAAAAATTTTTTATAAACACAATTACAAGTCCGTGGACAGCTTCCTTGAAAGAAAGGTCCGCGAACGAGAATGTCTTATTGATAATATTATAACAGATTAAATTATATTTTTCCAGTATTATTTGAAATTTTATTATTTTATACAAATCGGAAGAAAATTTTTAAAAATTACTTTACAAATCTTATGAAAAAATGGATAATATAATAGTAAAAAACACTGCGAAAGGAGAACCAATATGAAAAATCTTAATCAGAAAATTGAACAAAACAAAAAAATATTACAACAACTTTTCGAAAACGGTGTGGAATTTTTGTCAACTGACGGAGTGGTTATTGAAAGTACCGTCAGGGTAGGCAAGGGGACTGTTATCTATCCGAATGTTATCTTAAAAGGTGATACTGTCATCGGTGAAAATTGCGTTATTACTCACGGAAGTCTGATTGAAAACTGTGTCATAGGAAATGGCACTGTGATAAATGCTTCCCAGTGTTATAACTCAAAAATCGGCAACGAAGTGAAAATTGGCCCGTTTTCTCATATAAGACCCGACTGTATGATTGCCGACCATGTTAAAATCGGGGATTTTGTTGAGGTTAAGAACTCGGTACTCGATGTGGGCGTTTCGGTTTCGCATCTTACTTATGTTGGGGACAGTGACATCGGCAAAAATGTAAACTTTGGTTGTGGATGTGTGACTGTAAACTATGATGGAGTGAATAAAGCAAGATGTAAGGTAGGAGATAATGCCTTTATAGGTTGTAATACAAACCTTATTGCCCCCGTGAAAGTCGGAGATAATACTTTTATCGCGGCAGGGTCTACCATTACCGATGAAGTGCCCGATGAGGGCTTTGCAATTGCAAGGGCAAGACAGGTAAATAAGGAAAAATTGGGTGGAGAAAAGCTCAAAAACAGGAAACTTAAATATTAAAAAAAGTGAGGCAATTGCCTCACTTTTTTCATTCCCATATCGGGAAGAGTGTTTCATTCTGGTGCGTTGTATCAAAAATGCTATTGTATTGCAGAGCTTCGTATGAATTCAGCCATTGTTGTTCATCTTTGTTGGCTTCATCGAAAGGCAGATAACATCCTGCGGAAAGAGAGTAAAATCCATTTGCGTTTATGGAAGGAATTTCTTTTTCCATATCCCGGAGAAATTGGTTATATGGTGGCAAGGTAATTCCTGCAACATCATAAACATAAGATGACAAATAATTCAGACTGGTGCGCTCGATATATTTTTCTTCGATATCGTAATTCGCCCATACAAAGAATGGTACCGCATAGCGTTTTTGTTGTCCGTCCAGAGTATCTGCAGATTTGCCGATAGTTTCATAGAACGACTCATTTATCTTGGGCTGATGGTCACCAAAGAATACGATGACAACCTTTTCGTCCGTGTTTTCGAAATAGCTGATAAGGTATTCGACTGCCTTGTCAGTTTCATAGATTAAGGAAAGATACTGTTCAACATCCGGATATGTATCTTCGTAATCGGTAAGGGAAATGTGCTGATTGTAATTTTCGCCATTATAGGTATATCCGCCGTGATTTTGCATGGTTACCCCGAAAATAAAAAGCGGATTTTCCTTTTGTAATTCAAATGTTTCTGTCAGGAATTCAAACATTTCACGGTCGCTTATATATTCCCTTACATAATTCTTTTGCGGGAAATCTTCGACAAAATAACATTCGTCAAATCCTAAATGCCTATACGCCGTGGGACGATTCCATCCGCTTGCCTCAAACGGGTGCATTGCCAGACATTTGTAATTGTACAATGACTTCAAGTATGAAACCATCGAGTAAGTCGATGAACGGACATATTGCTGGTAGGGAACGGCATTGGGCGAAAGCCATGCCAATGAGTTTCCTGTCAGGAATTCATACTCGGAATTTGCTGTATTTCCGCCGTAAACAGATGCAAGAGCATAGCCTGAGATGGTATTTTCTTTAAGCGAAGATATGAATGGCATAACTTCCGTGTTGGTTGAAAATTCACCTGCGACACTCAAATCGGAGAACGCTTCGTCCATAATAACAATGATATGTGGGCGTTCTGATGACTCGGGGTTACTGTCAGTGGTGTACTGACTTGCAATCCCATCAATCAGTTCTGTGCTGTAATTATCAGGTTTTGGTGTGGCAATTTCTTTGAATTTGGACACGAAGTCCAGAATGTATCCATTGAACTGAGCGCCTTCATTATGCCAGTGATAGGTCTTGAAACTGTTGGTATAAAAAGAAATTGCGACAGAGATTATGATACAGACAGTCAGCAGAATGTATCGTCTTTTCGCTGTAAGTTTCGGTTTGGATTTATGCAGTAAGTAACAGAGAAAAATCAAGGTTGCAACCAAAGCACCCCATCCGATGATAACGCCGGAGGGAACAGGAAGAAGGCTGTAGTTATCGGCAACATTCATTGCTGTACCTGCAGAATAAATATCTACAGGCTCAAATAAGCGCCCTCTGAAACTGTACACATATGCATTTATGGTCGAAATAATCATAAATAAAACTGACCCTGAAATGATCGAAGGAATAATTCTTCCAATCAGGCAGTATATAAGCAGAATTACTGCCGATACAATCAGTACGCAACATATAAAATTGAGATACCCCATAGAGAGCCATCCTGCACCTGCCATCACCTGAGATAATATCACTGTGATCACAGAAACGATGATGCAGGATATCAGGCTTTTTTTAAAATCATTTTTCGGATTGGTATCGGAAAGTTTTTTGGCAATTATCTGCAATGCAACACAGATAAAGTAAACGGACATCACCGAAAGTATCAGTGAGCCTGCAAGAAGTATCATCTCAACAGGTATATTAATCACAGATGCAATTGCCCTTATTTTGGACGAGGGAAGCCAGCAGTTATAAAAACTGAACCCTGAGGCTGCGGCAACGAGGCCGACAAACGGAACAAGAAAATATTGCTTGTTTTTCAAAAAGGTAACCTTGTGAATTTTCTTGTAAAAAATAAGGCCAATACCGATAATGAGCGCAGCAGCCGTTACAATGATACCTTCCCCTGTGGCAGGCATAAGTGAAAGTAGGAATGCCCCATAGGACATTATCAATAAAAACAGATGAAACATAGATGCTCCTTCGTGTCCGGTGGTACCGGACGGTTTTTGATATTTATAAAAAGTTATTGATTATCAAAAAGGCGATACCTGTTTGTGAAAATCAAGTATCGCCATCTTTGTTTAATATCAAGTTTTGAATTATTCGATTGTTACGCCTTCAACGCCTTCGAGGTCAGCAACGTAGTCGGGAGCTTCTTCTGCAACTGCTTCTTCAGCAGCGGGAGCTTCTTCTACGGGAGCTTCTTCAGGCAATGTAGCGCGGATAGAAAGGCTTACTTTCTTCTTATCGAAATCGATTTCGAGGATTTTAGCATCTACTGTTTCGCCAACTTTGAGAGCATCAGCAACTTTGTCAATGCGTTTGTTAGCGATCTGGGAGATGTGGATAAGACCATCAATACCGGGAATAATCTGTGCGAAAGCACCGAATGTAGCGATAGAAACAATCTTAACGGGAACAACGGAATCAACAGCATAGTTGTTTTTGAGGATTTCCCAAGGGTTGTCCTCAGTTTTCTTGTAACCGAGAGAGATTTTCTTTTTCTCTGTATCGATATCTTTAACGTATACTTCTACAATGTCGCCTTCTTTAACAACTTCAGCGGGGGATTTGATTCTTGTCCAGGAGAGCTCGGTGATGTGAACCATACCGTCAACTCCACCAAGGTCAACAAATGCGCCGTAAGGTGTAAGAGATTTAACTTCACCATTGTATACTTTGCCAACGGAAACATTAGCCCAGAATTCTTCCTGTTTAGCTTTTCTTGCATCCATCAGAACGGATTTGATAGAACCTACTGCGCGACGGCGTTTATCGTTGATTTCAACAACTCTGAACTGAACTTCAGTTTTTAAGAGTGTGTTGAGGTCTTCAATACGGCGGTCGGAAGCCATAGAAGAGGGAACGAATACTTTTGTGCTGTTTGTAAGTACGAGCACGCCGCCTCTTACAACATCAGTAACGATACCTGTGAGAATTGTTTTTTCTTCACAAGCTTTGCAGATTTCGTCAAAGCCTGCTTCAGCGTCACAACGCTTTTTGGAAAGTGTAACGATACCTTCCTGGTCGTTAACTTTCAAAACCATCAACTGAATTTCGTCACCCTTTTTGATTTCTTTTGCGAAATCGTAGTTGGGGTCATCGGAAATTTCGGAAGCGGGCACGATACCTGCCTGTTTTGCTCCAACATCAACGTGGATTTCATTCGGAGCGATTGTGGTTACGATGCCTGTTACCCTCTTACCTGTATATAATTTCTCATTAAGAGATTGCTCCAAAAGTTGTGCGAAGTCGAGCTCTTCGTTTTGTTCTTTGATAATTTCACTCATGGTATTTAGAACCTCCTTGATTATATCAGCCGGAGTTGAAGCACCGGCAGTAATACCTATATTACTATGGCACAAAATTTGCGATTTGTCAAGTTCAGATTTTGTTTCAATCAAAACTGTTTCACAAAAATTTTTGCAAATTTCGTAAAGTTTCCGGGTGTTTGAGCTTGATTTTCCCCCGATAACTACCATATAATCGGATTTTTTTGCGATTTCAATAGCTTCATTCTGTCTGCAATCAGTCGCACTACATATTGTATCAAAAATTAAGAGATTTGTATATAGTTTTTTTGCTTTTTTTTGAAAATTTTTCCATAATTCTTTGTTAAAGGTCGTCTGAGCTACCATTGCGACAGCATTTTCTCCTGAATTTTTCAAAATATTTTCAAGTTCATCCCCGGTTTCAAAGGTGTAAACCTCACCTTTGCAGTGACCTTTTATTCCCACAACTTCGGGGTGGTCTTTGTTGCCTGCAATTAAAATGATTTTTCCTGCTTCGGACTGTTCTTTGACGATTTTATGGATTTTGAGGACAAACGGACAGGTGCAGTCGACAATATTTTTTCCGTCAAGTTCACTGTAAACCGAAAGCGGAACCCCGTGAGAACGGATAATAACGGTCTGGTCATCGAGCACTTCTTCAGGGGATGAAACGGGTGGAATACCTTTTTTTGTCAGACGGTCCACTATCTGCGGATTGTGGATAATAGGGCCTAAAGTAACAGCATTTGTTTTGTTTTCGGCAAGTTCAAATGCTTTGTCAACAGCTCTTGCTACTCCAAAACAAAAACCCGCAGATTTTGCAACAGTAATTTTAGTCATTTATAGCCTCCAGTAAATCTTCAAAAGTTTTTGTAAGGCGTTTTGTTGCTTGTTTTATCTGAGATGGTGAATGTTCGGTTATTTCAAGCTCGGAATTTGGAATAAGTTTTCCGATTTTCAATGTAACGGTTCTTTTAAAGAAGCGGAAATTCCCCTTTTTGATAACACAGGGGAGAATATCGCCACCTGTTCTTGAGGCGATAACCACAGCACCTGATTTGAGTCTGCCGAGATTTCCTGTTTTTGAACGGGTACCTTCGGGGAAAATTGCAAAAACCTTTCCGTCATTTACAAGTTTTACTGCGTGGTCAATTGCTCCGGTGTCACCTTTTCCGCGGTCAACGGGGAAAGCCCCCATAGCACGGAAAATCATGGCAAGCAAAGGGTTTTTGAAAAGTTCTTTTTTGCCCATAAAATTGCATTGGTCTTTAATTTTTGCAATTAAGATTACAGGGTCCATAAAGGAAATGTGATTGCAACATAAAATGTATCCGTTGTTTTCGGGAATATTTTCAAGACCTTCAACCTTAACGCGGTAAATGAGAGGGACAACGGCAGATACAATGGTTTTTATGACAGTATAAAAGCTCATAAATTCTTCCTTATTTCATTTTATTTTCGATGATGGAAAGAAGCTTTTCGATCGCTTCTTCAAGATTGCAGTCTGTTGTATCTGCAAGTGTTGCATCGTCTGCTTGCTTTAAGGGTGCTACTGCACGGTGACTGTCGTTATAGTCGCGCTGTTTGATTTCTTCTAAAATTTTATCATATCCGACATCTTCGCCTTTTTCGATGAGTTCCTTGTAACGGCGGTTTGCGCGTTCTTCAGCAGTTGCGGTGAGGAAAATTTTTATGTCGGCATTTGGTAAAACAACAGTGCCGATATCTCTGCCGTCCATAATTACATTATTTTCTTCGGCGAATTTGCGCTGTAAGTCCAGAAGAAATGCGCGCACTTCAGGGTGCGCCGAAACATTGGACGCAGCCATTGAAACAGGAGGTTTGCGGATAGCATCGGAAACATCTTCATCGTTTAAATAAACATGTTGAGTGCCGTCAACATAACGGATTTTTACATCGATTTCGGGAAGAAGTTTTGTAACCTCTTCACGGTTTGCGGTGTCTTTGCCGCTGTTTAACACATAAAGACCGATCGAACGGTACAAAGCACCCGTGTCAACATAAATAAAACCTAATTTTTTTGAAATTGCTTTTGCGATGGTGCTTTTGCCTGCACCGGAGGGGCCGTCAATTGCGATTGAAATCATATTAAACTTCCTTTCGAAATAATTTACTGCTCTGAAAATCGGGATTGCCTTTCGGGATTACTTTGCAGGCGTACCTGAAAAGGTCAGATGCAAGCGCTTCCTTTTGGGCGAATTCCGGAAAATCTTTACGGATTTTTGCAAAAGAATGATATATCGGCAAGGAGGATTTCTCCTTAGCTTCTTTTAACAGTGCTTTCCCCTTTTCGTCAAAAGCAAGTACGCGGATGTATTGCGGAGGGGTATCAAGCAGTGATTTTTCTATACCGAGCAAAGCGAAAATCACTATCCGCTTGATACGGCTTAAGGTGTAACGCTTTGTCTTGACACGATTTAAAAAATCATCGGGTGATGTTGCGAGTTTTGATGCCTCAAAAAGCCTGTTTTCAAGCCCTTCGGATACATCAGGGAGTTTTTTGAAATCGCTTACAGACATACTGCGGAGTTTATAAAGAATGGTTTCACTAAGTTTATCCATTGAGGCGGTATGACCTTTTGCAAATTCCTCTGAGAATATATCAAACGCTTCTTCAGGGAAAAAGTTTTCAGTGTTTTTTATATCTTTGGTTGCAAGCGTTTCTCTTAAAAGGGAAGCACTTGCAATATTTTCTGAAAAGTCTTTACTGTCGTGTAAAGCGCCTTTGCGTTTCACGGTAAAAGGAGTGATAGAAGTGTTTTTCAGTGATTTTAAATATTCTACACCAAGTATATTATTTGGAGTTTTCAACAACTTGGAAATGTTTTTGCCATAGATAAGCTCAACTGCTTTTTCGCGGGCATTCGGGTAAGAAATGCCGGTTTCTAAAAGCTCTGCGGTTTTTTCTGAAACTTTTTTGCAAAGACAGGCATCGGCACATTTCGATAACGCTTTAATGTCACCCGATTCGCTTCCGAAAGAAAGTGCATCAACAACTCCAAGGGCTGACAACAGTGATACACCTGCTGATGCAAATTTCTCAGCCCCTGCTACCGAATAGACTGCAGGCAGCTCGATAACGAGGTTAACTCCGCTTTTTACGGCAGCTTCGGCACGCGCTTGTTTTGAAAAGGCTGCGACCTCCGAACGCTGTACCACATTACTGCTCATAACCGCAACGATACAGTCAAAACCTGCTTTTTTGGTTTCCCCGATATGCCAGAGGTGTCCATTATGGAAAGGATTGTATTCTGCAATAATTCCTGCGGTTTTCATAAATATCCTCACTCTTTTTTAAATAAATACTTGAAATTTCTCTTCTATTATATTAAAATAACTTATGTAAAGTCAATACTTTAAAATTTATGCGGTTAAAATCCGCCCGAAAGGACAGGTAAAAAATGAAAATTCTGGTAATCAACGCAGGAAGCTCTTCTCTTAAGTATCAGCTTATCAATATGGAAGATGAGAGCGTTATCGCAAAAGGTCTTTGCGAAAGAATCGGTGCTATGGGTGGCGTAATCACTCATAAGACAGCTGATGACAAGAAAATTGAGATGAATTGTGAATTCCCCACTCATACTGAAGCGTTTGAAAAACTCGTTGAAGTTATGACAACAGGCGAAGGAAAAGTTATTGACAACCTTTCCGAGATTTCTGCTATCGGTCATCGTGTAGTACAGGGCGCTGAACTTTTCTCCGAATCGGTACTCGTAACAGAAGATGTTATTCAGAAAATCAGCTCTATTTCCGAGCTTGCTCCTTTGCATAACCCTGCACACGTTCTTGCACTCAAAGCTTGTCAGAAAGTTTTTGATGCATCTGTTCCCCAGGTTGTTGTATTCGATACAGCTTTCCATCAGACTATTCCCGATTATGCATACACATATGGTGTGCCTTACGAAGATTATGAAGAATACCATGCAAGAAAATATGGTTTCCACGGTACTTCTCACCGCTATGTTTCCCAGAGATATGCAAAACTTATCGGCAAAAACATCAAGGACCTGAAACTTATTACATGCCATCTCGGCAATGGTTCTTCCATCACTGCTATTGACGGCGGTAAATCCATCGATACATCTATGGGCTTTACTCCTCTGGATGGTGTTATCATGGGTACACGCGCAGGTAATATCGATGCTTCCTTAGTTCTCTATCTTATGGAGAAAAAAGGTTTCACACCTAAGGAAATGAGCGATTACCTCAACAAGAAATCCGGTTATCTCGGACTTTCCGGTTTCACAAATGACGACCGTGATATCCGTAAAGCTGCTGCTGAAGGCCATAAACGCGCTCAGCTTGCAGGTGATGTTCTCCGTTACGGTATCAAGAAATATATCGGTGCTTACACTGCTGCAATGGGCGGACTCGATGCAGTTATCTTTACAGGCGGTATCGGTGAAAACTCTGCTCCTGTGCGTGAAGGTGCCTGCGAACATATGGAATACTTAGGAATTAAACTTGACCTTCAGAAAAACCAGGATCTCAACCGTAATGAAGGTGAAATCTCAACTCCTGATTCCAAAGTTAAGGTATGGATTGTTCCTACAAACGAAGAACTTCTTATCGCACGCGATACAAAAGAAATTGTTGACAAAATCAGATAATTCGATGCAAAATGCCTCTGCTTTATGCAGAGGCATTTTTTATTTGTATTCATCTTTTGTAGCGTTTGTTTTATCTTTTGCGTTTTTGACATACTGGCGCGGAGAGAGACCGTATTTTTTCTTGAACATTTTTGAGAAATTGTAGATATCATTGTATCCGACACTTGCGGCGGCTATTGAGGGGGAAACTCCGTGAGAGACCATAAGGTCAGCCGCATGGTTTAAACGGAAATTGAGGATATACTGTGCAGGTGACACACCTGTGTGCTGCATAAAAAGGGTAGAGAAATAGCATCTGTCGAGGTTTAAACGCTCAGCCAGATTTTTGACATTCAAATCGTTCATATATTCGGATTCGATACAGTGAAGTGCCTTTTTTATGTAATTGGTTTTGGGTTTTGAAGATTCCAGGACTGCTGAGATAAGTTCCCAGAGTCTGCTGCTTATGAAAGCGGATTTTCCGCTGTCCATTCCCTGACAGTGGCGCATATCTTCAAAAATAGTGCCGATACCGGGGCAACGGATTACAGGTTCATGGAAGATATCAGGAAGGTCAAAGTTTGTTTCAAATCCAACCCAGATGTACTTCCAGGGAACTTCCTTATCAGCTTCATAGTATGTTTCAAGAAAGGGTGGGATTACAAAGATTTCTCCCGGTTTTACCTGGTAGGTTTCACCGTTTCGCTGAAAGATACCGGTTCCTGAAACGACATAATGAAAAAGCCAGAATGTGCGTACCGTAGGACCAAAGCTCTTAGAAGGCGTACAATCCTCATAACCGAACTGTATAGGGTTAAAGCCGGGGTACTTTTCATTTATGATAATCTCAAGATGAAACAAAATATCACTTCCTTACACAACATCTGCAAACATTATAACAAGTTTTAAAACTAAAAATCAAGAGTTTTTAGAAAAAATTTAATTTTTTTGCATAAATATTTTTTTGAAAAGTCCTTATAAAATGCTGTTGATACGGAGCAAAATGCCATTTTATGCTAAAAAAATCCAAAAAAAATCGTAAAATAAGCTTTTAAAAATTATCTAACAAAATGCCGTTTTTTTAAAGCGTTTTTTTTGGTATTATAGTAATGTAAGGAAAATATCATCGTTTGACATCTGTTTTGGATGGACAAGTCAGATATCAAAAGGAAGGGGATCTTATGAAATTTATAAAACTTAAAAAAATTATGGCTGTTGTGGTTGCATCGGCTTGTCTGTTGTCAGCAATGCCCGCGGGTACTGTTTTTGGCGCACCGGTTGCAACTGACTATGTGAATATTGCTGAAGGTTGTTCTTATGAACTGGGATATATTCCTAACTCAAGCTATAAAGACAGCGGCGGTGAACTGACCGATGGACTTATCGGCGGACTCAGCATTTATGATGGTCCGTGGGTTGGTGTAGATAACCTTTACAGCGCCGATGTTGTAATTGACCTTGGTGAAGAAAGATCATTCAGGGGCGTTGAAGCTTTTTACCTCTGCGGTCCCAGTGGTGTACGCAAACCTGAAAATCTCATTGTGTTATACTCAAACGACAAGGAGTCCTGGACAGAATTTCTTGAAACGAAAAATCCTGCAGGAAGCCATCCGGATGCTCACGATGATATCGAAACAATATATCTTGAGAGTGATACCCCTGTTACTGCAAGATATGTAAAATGTAAAACTACCCGTGCAAGTGGTAAGGGTTGGATATTTATAAGCGAAATCAAGATTATGGGTGATGTTTTATCAACTCCTAAAACTCCCGTAATAACAGAAGGCGAGTACAATGATTCTAACCTTTATGTAAGAGAGGGAGAATCTTTTACACTTGAAATTTCTGCAGAAACAGGCGATATAGGTGAACTTTCCTATCAGTGGTACGAAAATGATGTGCCTGTAGGCACGGATTCTCCGGAATTGACAATTGAAAATGTTTCACTTTCCGATTCTGGAAAAGCTTATTGGTGTATCGTTACAAACACCTTGAATGATATGACTGCTACTGAACGCAGTAAAATGATAATGATTTCTGTTGTCAACGCTTCCCTGAATGCCGAATATGCACAGTTTGCTGTTGATTTACCCGAAAAAACAAGCATCGTTGCAGGTGAAGACCTTGTTCTTTCCGTTGATGCTTTTGTAAACGATGGCGGTACACTTTCTTATCAGTGGTATAAAGAAGGTGAAAAACTCGGCACAAACAGCAGAACCCTGACTGTACCCCGTGTTGCACTTGAAGATAGTGGCGAGTACTACGTAATCGTAACAAGCAAGAATAACAACATCAAAAGAAGGGTTACAAGTACTGTATGTGAAGTTGAGGTAACACCTTATTATGGTGAAAATCTCATTGGAAATGTCGTATATGATACCGGCCTTTCTGCGGACGAATATCATCCCGATTACAAGGATAATTTACATACAAAACTCACTGATGGCGTTAAAACCGACAGCATTGAGTCTTCCGATAATGTTGGTATCGGCGGTGAATATGGTGCCGCTGACCTTACTTTCGTTATGGACGAAGTGAAGAAAATGAGCGAAATTCATTTTTCTGCATACAACGATGCCGATAAAGGAATAAGCGCTCCCGGGTTCTTACAGATTTATGCCTATATGGATTACCAGTGGGTAACAATCTATAAATCCACTCTTGAAACAGAAAACGATAAGGATAACTTCATCCTTACTTTCGAAAATCCCATCAACACAAGTGCTTTGCGTTTTTCGTTCAGCAACTATGACGAGTGGCTTGTTGTGGACGAAATCACAGTTTATGAGGATAAGACAGGTCTTACCCCGACAGATTACCTCAAAGTTGCAAACAACAATAATATTGCGCTTGGTCTGCCTTATGAAAGATCCCGTAAAACAGGCGGCAGCTATACCGACAAAAACGATGCGGAAATCACTGACGGCAATTTAGGTTCAACGCATTACAGCAACGCTTGCTGGCAGGCGTTCACAGGTGTTCCCGATGTAGTGTTTACATTTGACCTTGGATATGGTTCAAGCTTTGAAGAGGTTGCGGTTACAACTACTCAGGACAAAGGTTCAGGTATAAGACTTGCAGGCGGATTTAAAATCGAAGTTTCCGAGGATAAAGAAAACTGGGAAGAAGTGGGTACTGCCAAAATTCCTGCGCAGACTGCAAACAGTGTTATGACAACACATCATCATACTCTGCCCAAGACTGCAAAAGGAAGATATGCGAGAATTACAGTGACAAAAGGTGAAAGCTCTTCTTGGATTTTCTTAAGTGAAATTCAGATTTTAGAGAAATCTGCAGACAACTTAGGACTCGAAAGCAACAATATTTCTTATGGTAAATCCTACACTGTATCAAACGAAGCTTCTTTGGATAAACCCGATAATGCAAAACTCTTAAAACTCACAGACGGACATTCCTTCGCTACAGATGAGATAAGCTCCACATGGGTAGGTTTTGAAGGCGATACCGAAATCGTTATGAACCTCGGTACAAGTTATACTTTTGAACAGGTGGCTGCAAGATTTAATAAAAATAATCTTCCCGATTCTGTAAAAGTATGGACATCTCCCGATAACACAACCTGGAATTTCTCAGGCGAAAAGGATATTACGGGAGAAAACTTTGATGTTGTATTTGATACTCCCGTTACAGCTGCATATGTTAAGTTTGAAATAGCTTCCGACAGCTACTTTATGGTAGATGAAATCAAGGCTTTTGAAATTCAGTCAGTATTCCCCGAACAGGCTCCCGAAGAGTTCTACAAAGATACTAACAATCTGGCTCTGGATAAAGAGTATACTGTTTCTGTCGGTGCAGAAGCCTCTTACCCCGATAAAGGCGGAAAAGAACTTACAGATGGCATCAGAGGTACCTATCTCTATTCAAATGATGCGTGGTCTGCTTATTCAGTTGCCGAAAACGAAAAAGTTTCTGT
This sequence comes from Fumia sp., assembly GCA_045615345.1. Classification (GTDB taxonomy): domain Bacteria; phylum Bacillota; class Clostridia; order Oscillospirales; family Ruminococcaceae; genus Fumia. The sequence goes on from JAZLER010000036.1 coordinate 52,204, forward strand.
AACTATTGACTTAGGTGCTGTAAAGACATTTGAACAGATTCAGGTTGGTATGTTCGAATCCTCCACAACATCACTCAAAATCGAATATCCTTATGAACTTCTGATTGAGTGTTCCGATGACGGTGACTCCTGGTCGGTTTATGCTGACGATATCGTTAAATATTATGAAGGAAGCGGTATTAAGCGTGATAACTATCTCAAATCCGGCTCAGGAAGATATGTAAGATTTACATTTATTCCAAACGGACTTTTATTCCTTGATGAAATTGCGATTTTTGAAAATTTAGTTGATGGTATTGACTATGAACTGAACCCCGATAAAGGTGCTTCTCTCAATATAGTGCGCGGAAAATCATATGTGGTTTCCCGTGCTGCCGACTACCGTGAGGTTGCAGGGCTTCTTACTGACGGACTTTATGGTAACACAGGTTCTAACTTCGATAAGAACTGGACAGGTTTCAAGAGAAGCAATTCAATGGCAAACAATATTGAGCTTATCTTCGACCTCGATGGTGCACACTCTGTAACCGATGTTATTGTCGGAAGCCGTAACAACCAGAGCAAAAAGGTTAAAACTCCCGAAAACCTCAAAATCTGGGCATCCGATGACGGAAGCAGCTGGCTCAAACTTACAGATGTTGCCGATAACGATACTCAGGGTGCTGTGACACTCGCATGGAGCGGTGCCCGTGACGGAGTTGCAGACAACACAGATTACGATATGGTTTATGCAAAACATATCAAAGTGACTTTCGATACTCCTGCTGATAAGAGTTATTATGCTTACCTTGACGAAATCGAAGTAATCGGTAAGAGAGGTAAATGTTCTGCTGCTATGGATATCGTTGTTGACGGTGCGGAATATAACCTCGCTGCAGGCAGAAGTTATGTAATTTCTCCCAAACACATCAACGATCAGCACGATATTGATTATAAACAGCTTACAGACGGAATTTTGGGTACAAAAGACCCTGCAGACCCTGCATGGGTACTCTTCAAGGAACTTGATTCCCTGACAGGTATCGAAACAGATGGTGCTATCATTCAGTCAGTAACAATTCCCCTTTGCGATGAGGGCGAAGACGGCAAATATGTTACAAGTGTTGAAACACATTTCCTTTCCACAGGCTTTGGTACAACAACCGAGTATCCCTGGAATGTATGGACTTATGTTTCCAATGACGGCGAAAACTGGTGGCGACTTTCCGACAAAGACTGGAATGTAAACAGCCGTGTATGGAACTCGGGTATTATTACCTCGGGTTGGCAGTGTAACAGAACTTACGGTCGTGATATCATCACAGCACCTGCTATAAAAGCTAAATATGTGCGTGTAGACTTTGAACTTCTCCGTAACAATATGATGGACGAAATTATCGTAAAAGGTTACGACAGCGAAGTTGCAGGTTACATTGAAATTGACGAAAATGAAACAAGAAGAATCGGTGACCCCGCTTTGATTCACGATCCCACAAGTTTCGGATATTTTGATGAAAACGGCGAAATTGTTCACTATTATCAGACAGCAGGCGAGTCCACAGCTTATATTCAGGATATGGTACTCTGCTACAACGGTTGGGTAAGACTTGATGAAGAAACACAGACTTACAAGGAACACTGGAAAGCTGACTGGTTCCGTCCATACCTTACATATGTAGGTACAGACGGCGAAGTTAAAGATGTAATGTATGATACAGTCTGCTTCCTTGCTTTGTATGCGCGCGGTGGTCGTTCCTTCTGTAATGTAGTAGGTCCTGCTTACGAGCCTATCCAGTTTGGCGATTGGCAGTGGTATATGAATAAACTCTTTGGCGAGGGCGGTGATGTTGATGAGCTTAACAAAGCTGCAAAACGCGCTTCCGAAGAGCTTGGTGACCCCAATTACAAAGTAAAACTTCAGATTATGCATCCCGGTGTAGATGACTCCAAGACACCTACTCATTTCGGACCTATCGATGGCAAATACTATAACCTCAAGGAAACTGCAGACTGGCAGTTTGCTTGTGACTGGTGGTTTGATGCGGTACTCGATGGTATGTTTACTGACGAAGCTCATACAATCCCCAGATGGGAATACATTGATTTTTCCGGTTTCTACTGGTTTAATGAACAGCTGGGCTATCATTCCGAATATATCCTTTATAATACCCAGAAATGCCATGAACTCGGATATAAAATGTCATGGATTCCATTTAACTACGCAAACGGTAACCTCTGGCCTCAGGACTTAGGCCTTGATATGGTAGCTCTTCAGCCTAACCACTTCTTCGGTAATGGTTTTGAACCCGGTACTCAGGCAACAGTAGGTAACGACTGGCTTGACCTTGTAGCGTACAACGCAAACTATGCACAGATTGGTCTTGAAATGGAATTTGACGGACGACTCTGGGAAGACCCTGTTAAATATAATCAGTTCCTTGACTACCTGAATGGCGTTAAGAAAAATGGTATGGACGGCGATAAATGTTACAGGAACTGGTACACAGCAGGTCTTAACCTGCTCGAAACCGCAACTTCTGACTTAAAACAGGTTCGTGATATTTATGACTACTGTTACCAGATTATGCAGGGTACATACGAATATCAGGAACATATTGAATACTTCTCGGGTGAACTTATTGACAACAAGACATATGATACCAATATCGGTCAGGCAGCTGCAGGCGGCGGCGTTTACTACGATGACTCCAAGAAAGAACCTGTAGAAACTGCTACTCCTTCCGATGAAGGTTATGTATGGTTTACAGGCACAAACGGCTATCAGCTTAAAGACAGTAACGGCGAGTTCGTTAAAGGCTGGGCAGAGGTAAACGGCGACTGGTATTACCTTGATGCCAATGGTTATATGAAGACCGGCTGGGTTAAAGACGGTAACACATGGTACTACCTTAAATCCAATGGTATTATGGTAGATACAGGCTGGTTTATGGTAGATAATGTATGGTACTACTTTGGCGGCACAGGTGCTATGAAGAAAGGCTGGATATCTGACAACGGCAGATGGTACTATATGATGAGTTCAGGTTCTATGGCATCAGGAAAATGGGTACAGGTTAACGGTAACTGGTACTACTTCCTTGGCAATGGTGCTATGGCGACAGGCTGGGTGCTTGATGGTAACAACTGGTACTATTTAAGTGAGTCAGGTGCTATGGCAACAGGCTGGAAAGCAGTAAAAGGCGAATGGTATTACCTTGACCCTGCTAACGGCAAGATGGCAAAGAACACAACTGTTGACGGCTATAAATTAGGTGCAGACGGCACATGGGTTAAATAAGTATAGTCCCCTTATAAATATATCTCTCTTTCTTCTGGAAAAAGGCTCTCTTGTGAGGGCCTTTTTCACTTTTTCAATCCGGAAGACTATTCGTTTCCAAAACAAAAAAATAAAAAGCCGTCCACATTGAGTGGACGGCAATATTGTTTTGCAGATATACAGGCAGAATGTCTGCCTGATACTTTATACTATATTATCAAAAATTGAAGTCATATTTGCTATCTTGCGATTAACCTGTAAGATATCGGCACTGTTTAAAATTACATCTCCTGATGTGAGCTTTGTAAGGTTTGCAACTTTAAATATGTAATCGGTGTCTGCTGTCTGATTAAATATCGAGGAAAGGTTGGCGATTTTTCTGTTAATATGCAAGATATCAATACCATTTATAAGTCCATCGGCATTAATATCACCGTACAGTTGGATTTCAATATCCAGAGTTATATCAGTATCAGTAGCTGTAATATCATATTCACGGGGAGCGTGTTTTGTTTTAGATGCTCTTATGGTATATGTGCCTTCAGCTACTTTTTCGAAAGTATATGTACCTGTGTTTCCTGTAACAGTTTTTGTGTCAATAACTGAACCATTGCTTAAGAGCTCAATAGTAACCACATTTGATGTATCACCGTAAGATGTAACAGATCCGTTAACCGCAACAGACGGTTCTGCTTCAACAAAATGAATGTTGGCATTTATAAAGTATTCATTGTTGGTGTTTATTGAAATTTCATTCCATTGTTCCTCAGTGCCATAATAATACACATCAGTTAATAAGGAGCAACGATAAAAAGCGTTCCGTCCTATATTTGTAACACTATTGGGAATTTCTATTGAAATAATAGAAAAACATTCACGGAAAGCATCATCACTTATACTTGCAACACCATAAGGAATTGTTATTTCTGTTAATGCGCTGCACGCTGCGAATGCATAATTTCCTATACTTGTTATGTAATCGGGAATTATACTTGTTTTACAACCAATAACAAGGGTATCAGTAGCGGTTTCGACAATACAATTATTTTTACTGTGATATTTTGTGTTTTCTTCATTAATCGTTATCTTTTCAAGAGAACCACAATTGGAGAAAACATAAATTCCCAGACTTATTACGCTGTTTCCAATTGTTACATCGGTCAATGAGGTGCAAAAACAGAATGCGTAATTTCCTATACTTGTTACACTGTCAGGAATTGTTATTTCGGTTAATGAGGTACAATTATAGAAAGTACTATTTCCTATAATTGCTACGCTGTCAGGAATCGTTATTTCGGTCAACGATTCGCAATAGTAAAAAGCATTATTCCCTATACTTGTTACACTGTCAGGGATTGTAATATCGGTTAATGAGGAGCATAAATAAAAAGCGTAATTTCCTATACTTGTTACACCGTCGGGAATTGATATTTCAGTTAATGAGGTACAATTATAGAAAGTACTATTTCCTATACTTGTTATACCATTTCCAAGTGTAACATCGGTCAATGCACTGCAATCATAGAAAGTATAATTTCCTATATTTGTTACAGTGTCAGAGATTGTTACCGAGGTTAATGAGGTACAACCAAAGAAAGCATAGTTTCCTATATTTGTTACACCTTCAGGGATTGTTACAGATTTTAATGATCTGCAATTACTGAAAGCATATTCTCTTATACTTGTTATGTAATCGGGAATTATACTTGCTTTACAACCCATAATAAGGGTATTTGTAGCGGTTTCAATGATACAATTATTTTTACTGTGATATTTTGGGTTTTTTTCGGCAATCATTATCTTTTCAAGAGAATCACATTGGGACAAAGCGTGATTTCCTATACTTGTTACACTGGCAGGGAGCGTTATCCAGGTTAATGATTTGCAAAATCGGAAAGCATTAATTTCTATATTTGTAACACCCTCAGGAATTGTTATTCCGGTTAATGAGGAGCATGAATAAAAAGCGTAATTTCCTATACTTGTTACACCGTCGGGAATTGATATTTCAGTTAATGAGGTACAATTATAGAAAGCGTAATTTTCTACACTTGTTACATTGTCAGGAATTGTTATTTCGGTCAACGATTCGCAATAGTAAAAAGCATGGTTTCCTATACTTGTTACACTGGCAGGGAGCGTTATCCCGGTTAATGATTTGCAATAGGAGAAAGCGTAATTTCCTATACTCGTAACGCCATCTTCAATGATTACTGATTTAACCGAATTTCTGTAGTCAAACCAGGGTGTATAATAATCATAATCTTCCATTTCCCCTGTACCACTGATAGTCAGAAGTCCATCATCATCAAGTTCCCAGGCAAGATTATCACCACAGGTTCCCGAATAGGTTGTAGTTGCGGCGCTCACAGAAACCTCATTAAAAAGGCTAAACACCATAATCAGAGTAAGAGCAAAACTCAAAAGTTTTTTCATAATTTTCCTCCTGAAAACAAAAAAGTGCGACCGAAGGCGTTGCACCTTGATTGATATTGATATTTTATCACAGGCGAAAAAAATAATCAATAGTATTAAAGTAAAAAATAATCCTGTAATTAAAGTAAAGTTACTTGTGAATGAGCGCAATCTGTAACGCAAAATTTCATTTTTTCAAATAATTTTTTAAAAGTTATTGACATTTAATTTTAGTGTGCTATAATGCCCTTGTAAAAGGAAAAGAGGTAATAATCATGATCAAAAAATTCGGTGCAATTTCCTATACTTTCTGGGATTATTACACAGCAGAAGATGCATCTGAAGAAAAGGTTTACAATGCCCTTAGAAGAATGAAGGAAATCGGTTACGATGAAGTTCAGCTTGCGGCATTCGGTAAGATTTCCATGGAAAAATGGAGTGAGTTTGTAAAAGAAATCGGGCTTGAGGTTATCGGTACCCATTACGATGAGGATGAGGTGTTCAACGACACCGATGAAGCTATGAGAAAGCATACAGAATATTTTGATACAAAGACAATGGGGCTTGTGAGTCTGCCTGTAAAAGCAGTGCTTGACAAACAAGAGCTTTTTAAGTATATCGACAAAACCAACAAGCTTGCAGAGAAGCTCAGACCCCATGGCTTCAAACTTACAATGCATAATCACCATTGGGACTTTTTTAAACCTGACGGCAAAAAGAGTGCACTTGACTACTATCTGGAGAACACAGACCCTGAGGTTGTTTTCTCCTGCTTTGACACCTACTGGGCACAGTATGCAGGGGTAAATCCCACCGAATTCATAAAAAACCACCCGGGAAGAATTGATATTCTTCATATGAAAGATATGATGCTCGGATATGAGGAAAGGGAAGTTTTCCATTCAACCTGTTTCGCACCTCAGATTACCGAAATCGGAAACGGCAACTTTAACTGGCACGAAATTGTAAAGGCTTCGGTTGAAAGTGGTGTAAACTACTACTGCGTGGAACAGGATGTTTGCCCGGGGGACCCTCTGGACAGTCTTAAAATCAGTGCTGATTATATCAGGAAGAATTTCGTAAAATAAGAGGGAACGGCTATGATTGACAAATTAGGACTGCAGATGTACACTATCCGCGATTATATTAACGGTAAGGAACTTACCGAAAAAGAGCTTTTTGATTTATTCACTAAAGTCAAGGCAATGGGTTATGATGAAATTCAGCCCTGTAGTTATACCAATCTTGGCGTAAAAATCTATCTTAAGCTCGCAAAAGAAGCGGGACTTGAGGCTGTAGGCGGAAATTATTTTCCGCAGGGGTCTCTGGATAACCCTGAAGCAACTGTTGAAAAGTGGCTTGAGTATTTTGATTTCAGAATATTGGGTGGCGGTATTCCTGTTGCAAGGTCCAAAGAAGAATTCCCCGATATGATTAAGTATTTTGAAAAACTCAACCGATTGGGAGAGGTTTTCAAAAAATATGGTTTCAGGTGGGCAATTCACAACCACCACTGGGAATTTTTCAAACCCTTCGGCGATAAGAATATTATCGAATACGAAATGGAGTACTTAGACCCCGAAGCCTTTTCGTTCTGTCTTGATGTTTACTGGGTGCAGTATGGTGCGGCAAGCCCAACGGCATGGATAGAAAAGCTTAAAGACAGAATTGATATTATGCATATGAAAGAAATGGGTATGCGTTATAATGAGGACAAAACAGTGCTCAGTTCCTACATCACTGAAATCGGCAAAGGTAACATGGATTATGACGGAATAATTGCCGCAGCCGAAAAGAGTAATGTCAAGCATTATATTGTGGAGCAGGACGACTGTGAAATTGACTCTATGCTTTCCGCAAAAGAAAATGCCGACTATATAAGAGTACATTATATGAAATGAGGAGAAAGTTATGATTAATAAATTAGGATTTCAGCTTTATACCATCCGCGATTACTACCGCGATAACGAAAATGCAAATGAGAAGACACTTTACGATGCTCTCACACAGTTAAAAGCAGGTGGCTACGATGAAGTTCAGCTTGCAGGTTTGGGCGATATAATAAGCGAGGAAAGATTTGCAGAAATCTTAAAGGAAACTGGTTTTGTGGTTCAGGGTACCCACTGGGACACTGACGAAATTCTCAATAACCCTGAAGAAGCTATGCGCAAACACATTGAATATTTTGATACTAAAATTATGGGATTCGGAAGTGTGCCTGCATTTGCCCGCCAGGATATGGAATCCTTGAACAAGTTCATAAATGATATAAATTGTGTTGCGCAGAAGGTTAAAGATTACGGCTTCAAGATTACTCTTCATAACCATCACTGGGAGTTTGTACGACTTGAACCCGATAAAACTATTCTTGAATATGTAGTTGAGAAAACCGATCCCGATGTGATTTCTGTCTGCCTTGATACCCACTGGGTACAGCGTGGTGGCGGAAACCCCACAACCTGGATTGAAAAGCTTAAGGACAGAATTGACATTCTGCACTTAAAGGATATGGGAACTGAACGCAAGGACAGCCAGTACCTTCCTTATTTTGCTGAAATTGGTTACGGAAATATGGATTTTGATGGCATTATGGCTGCTGCCGAAAGAAGCAATGTGAAATATTACTGCGTTGAGCAGGATATTTGTCCTGTTGACCCGATTAAGAGTCTTAAAATGAGCGCAGATTATATAAAAGCGCATTATATGAAGTAATTTGAACCGCTGCATGAGATACTCATACAGCGGTTTTTGAATGTGTTTGTATAAAATGCACAAAATGTCAGCTAAAAGTTTGTTGTGTTTAACAATATCAAAAACAACATCTGTACAATTTTTTGTTTTTTTTATACATTTATTTTTTTGAGCAAATATGATATAATGTTTTATCGTAGGGCAGTTTTTAAAAACTGCGTAAAATATGCAATATTTATATTTAAGGGGTGTAACTATGCTTAAAAAGTTTACTGCATTGTTTATCTCGACAGTAATTATTCTGTCGACCTTTATCAGTGCAATTCCCGTAGGTGCAACTGAAGGGGAGCCTGAGAGCTTAATCCTTGGTGTGCCCTACACTACTACTATTGGTGAAGAAAATTTCCATTCTTCCCATAAGGACTTAAGCTATTCAAAGCTTACTGATGGCTTGAAAGCTGAAAACTGGGGCTCTGATGCAGCTGTAGGTTTTTACACAAAGGAAAAAACTGCAACCTTCAGTATGACCTTTGAACTCGATGAGCCTATCGGTTTTAAACAGATTAACCTCGGCATTATTACAGACAGTGTTTCATCTATCGCTTATCCTTCCAAGGTTGTTATTGAAAGAAAGACATCTGCAGGTAGTAACTGGGAAAGCATTTACAACGGTACTGCCAACGAGCTCGAAGGAACCCGTACCGAAACAGTTCTTGCTTCCGATTCAACAATCTATGCTTACGCATTGAGAGTTACCTTAACAGGAAAAGCTCGCTTTGTATGGACATTCCTTGACGAAATCGAAGTATTTGCTGAAACAAGTGGTGAAGCATACGGTGCACTTTCTGTTTCCCAGAAAGTTATTTCTCCCCGCATTACAAAAGACCTTGATGAGTACAAATACCTCGAAGCAGGCGATTCCTATACAATGAAGGTAAAAGGTGTTTCTCCCGAAGGCGGCGAAATCTCCTATCAGTGGTATAACGGAAATACTCCCATTGGTGAGGACAGTCCCGAATTCACTATTGAAAATGCAACACTCGAAGATGCAGGTAGCTATCGTGTTGAAGTTATCAACACAGTAAACGGCTATACTGCTTCGGAATTCAGTAAGACATGTACCCTTTTGGTGGGTGATGCTGACAGTGAAGCGAATGCTCCCATAATTGATATGGATATTCCTTCCAACTATTCCGTTATAGCAGGAAACAAACTGACATTTGAGATGGCTGCTCAGTCTGTTGACGGCGGTGTTATCTCTTATCAGTGGTACAAAGATGGCGTGAAGATTGAGGGCGCTACAGGTGCAAAACTCGTTCTTGACCCTGCAAAGGTTTCTGATGCAGGTGTTTACGAGGCAAAAGTTATCAACACCAAAAACGGCACAACCGCAAGCGTATTCAGTAACGACTGCATACTTACTGTTGGTAAGGAACCCATAAACCTTATTGCAGGCAAGACATATACACATACCGTAGTTCCCATAGATGGTGTCAATGATGTAAATGGTTTCCATAAAAACGGTACTGACGATAACTGCACAAAACTCACAGACGGTGTAACAACATCTTCCTGGGGTGGCGGACAGGCATTCGGTGTATATGTTAAAGGCGACAACACTACTTTTGAAATCGACTTTGCGCTTGAAGATGCTATCAACTTCCAGCAGATTAACATCGGCACTATCGGAAACACTTCCGGTATTATGCACCCTTATAATGTAAAAGTTCAGGTTAAGAACGAAGACAATCCTGAATGGACACAGATTTATGACGGAAAGCCCACAACAGATGAATTGAGATACGAGTTTATGCTCGGCTCCGACACAGCTATCGAAGCTACTGATGTAAGATTTGTCTTCACGGGTTCAGGCTCATGGCTGTTTATTGACGAAATCTATATCTATGATGTTTCTACAGGCGAAAAATTAGCAGGAACACTCACACCTCCTCCCGTAACAGATGACGGCGGCGATGACGAGGATAGCGAGGAACCCGAGGAACCCTCCGGACCCGATGGAAACAACATAGCTTTAGGTAAATCCTATACACCAATTCAAACCGATTCTGAAAGACTGAAAAAAGGTCTTCCTATTATTCCCGATGATTACCCTGATACGGATGGTAAAGAACTTACAGATGGCCTCTTCGCTGATCCCGGAAATACTAAAGATGACAGATGGGTAGGCTTTAATAACGGTGGTATGTATAAAAAAGCAGTTGTTGTATTTGACCTTGAAAAGGTTGAATCATTCAAGGAAGTAAAAGTTAACTTCCTTACTGTTGCAGCGAGTGGTATAGGTGTCCCCAACAAAATTAAAATTGAAACTTCTAACGATGGTTCCAACTGGACATCTATGGCGCGTGATGACCTCGGATATTCTGTAATTATCGACCTTGGTGAAGAACAGGAATTCCAGCGCGTTACTGCAGGTTTCCTCAAAGCAACCGGGTCTACTCCTATGGGCGTTTACGAACATATCTGCGCAGTTCCCGATGCTGTTAATGCGCGTTATGTAAGACTCAGCTGGGAATTTATAGCTTCTTGGGCATTTGTCGATGAAGTTCAGATTAACAAAGAAATAACAGAACGCCCAAAGAACACTCCCGAAGCGGTTGTTGACAGAATTCCCAACCCCGACCCCGAGAATATTGCGTTTGGTATGCCTTACACAGTAAACGCTGACTTCTCCCAGTTCTATCCCGATAGTGGCATTAAACTTACCGATGGAAGACATGGTACTGCAAGTGGTGATTCCATAGAATGGGTTGCATATAATGCTCCCGAAGGTTCCGGCGGTTATATGAGTAATGACAAGGCATCTTCCAAATATCCAACAGGCGTTAAGGTAGAATATTCAAGTGATGGCAACAAATGGAAATTCTTTACAGAAAGTGACCTTGCCGAATTGCAGAGTGCTCCTGTTGGTACAAGGCGTTTTGACTATGGTCAGCTCTTTACTTCCAAGGCAAGGTACATCAAGGTTACAGTATATGGTACAGACTTTGTAGCGCTTGATGAAATCGAAGTTTTCAAATCATTTGACGGTACTCTTGACTACGAGCTTACCGATGATGCCAAGCTTTCTTATAACCTTTCTGCAAACTATCCCTCAGCTTCTTCCCGTAATGCTGATGCAGGCGATGCCGAAACAATGCTTACAGATGGCATCTACGGCGAATGGATAAAATACGACCATAAGGGCAATACAAAAGACGACCACATTATGCTCGATTTTGACATTACAGACTTAAACTCTATTGAGAAACTCGTATTTCACACAAGAAGTGGATCCGGTACTCCCAAGAATGTTTTGTTCAAGGTTTCTACAGACGGAAACAACTGGGTAACAATTAAAAACTTCTTCGCGTATTCCGAAGCTGACGAAGACGGACGTGGCGTTTCCTTTATCTGGGACGGCGACAAAGATCCTTTCTATATGTTTGCAGATAGCGCTGATTCAATTTATGCCCGTTTTGTAAGAGTTGAATTTGATGTTCCTGCAGGAAAAACTGTTTCTGTTGACGAAATGTCAATTATGGGTAAACGTGGCAGAACTTCTACTGCTGCAGTTGCTATCAATAAACCCGGCGAGGAGCATAACTTAGCACTCGGTAAACCTTACGAAAGAGTGCCCGGACTTTCTACTCCCGCTTACCCCGATACAAACAATTCAGAGCTTACCGATGGTATCCATGGTACAACTAACTATATGGACCCTGCCTGGGTAGGTCATAACTATCGTGAATATGGTCCCACAGGCGAAACCAAGTACCGTGAACTTTTGAAGAGTTACATTGTTGACCTTGGCGAGCTTAAGACAATTACTTCTGTAAAAGCTACTTTCCTCGGTTCTCCCGGTGCAGGTTTCAACACTCCTGCATATATCGACACACTTGTTTCCGTTGATGGATACAACTGGATGAAGCTTACAAACAACGATACAGCTTCCAAATGGCCTTCCGGCGTTCAGGAATATGGTTGGCACGCAAACGGCACAGACGGACTTGACAGAGATATGACCGATGGCGCACAGATGGTTGTTGCAAGATATGTCAGAGTAGCTTGGCAGCTTATCACAACAACTATGATTGACGAAATTGAAGTTTATGGTTACGATGAAATTAAATCAGGTGAAGGTATTATGTCCGCTGAAGAAGTGGCATCACGTGCTACTCCTCACGATAACGGTGGCGACTACCTGACTCCCGAGGAAACAGGCGGTATCCACGACTTGCTCCTTTGCTACAACGGTTGGTATGGAACAGCAGAAAACGGCACATTGCGCCGTGGCGAATGGAACGCACACAGATTTAAACCCATGCTTACTTACATTGATGAAAACGGTGACTCCGTTGACACAATGTTTGACGCAGTATTGTTCCTTGCTCTTAATGCGCGTTCAGGCCGTGGTCACGGTTGGAGAACATCCTGGATTGCAGAAGATATCGTTTACTGGTATGACCAGATGTTTAAAGAAGGCGGAGATATCGACGAGCTTAACAAAGCAGCGCTTCAGGTTCGTGAAGATTTGAATCTCCCCGATTATAAAGTAAAACTTGTTATCTCCTTCCCGCAGGTATGGCACGAGGGCTCATCCAAGCCTAAATACTTCGGTTGGCTCGGTGACAGAGAAATCGTTGACATCGGTGAAATTGATAACTTTACTTACTATACAAACTGGTGGATCGATAAAGTTCAGGAAGGCCTTGAAAAAGGTAACTGGGAAGCAGTAGAATTCACAGGTTACTACTGGACACATGAAGGTATTTCCGCAACCGCCAATAATAATGACCCGAATGACGGCAAGTTAACTGGTGACGTTAACTACAACAGTGAATCTATCCAGCACACAGCCGAGCTTATCAACGATGCTGAAAAGAGATGGAATAAAGAATTCCTCTTCTACTGGATTCCTTATTCCTCTGCAGAAGGTATCTTCCACGCTCGTAAGAATAACATCGACGTATGGTCTACTCAGACAGGTAACTACTTCGTAAGAGAAATGTCTGACGGTGCAGATTACGGTGGTATGGGTAACCCCGGTATCTGTACAACGGTTGCTTCTTCAATGAGTTACATCCATGCAAGTATGGAATTTGAGTTCGACGGCGGTGTTGCTAATAACCCCTTGAAGTACAATGCGTTCCTTGACTACATCAATGCGGCTGTTCAGTACGATATGACAGGTCGTGACGTTTACAGATCCTGGTATCAGGGTATTGATGACCTTTATGCAATCGCTTATAACAGAAAACAGGTTGTAAGAGATCTCTATACTGCTATTTACAAGCTTATTGACGGAACTCTTACTGAGGAAATTCCTCATATTAAAGAAATCAGCGATGTACAAATCGAGGGCGACCTCGGTGCACCTTATGCTTCCGGTGATGCTGCAGGCGGTGCTCCCGGTGGTACAGCAGGCGGTTCCGGCGGAGGCGGAGGCGGATACTACTACGAAGAACCTGCAGAGGAAACAGTGGTAGAAACTGCTACTCCTTCCGATGAAGGATATGTATGGTTCACAGGTACAAACGGCTATCAGCTCAAGGATAAAGAAGGCAACTTCGTTAAAGGCTGGGCTCAGGTGAACGGCGACTGGTATTATCTCAGTGCTGACGGATATCTCACAACAGGCTGGGTTAAAGACCAGAACACATGGTACTATCTCAAGGCAAACGGCGTTATGGCAGATGATGGATGGTACAAGGTAGATAACGTATGGTACTACTTCGGCTCAACAGGTGCTATGAAGACAGGCTGGGTACTTGACAACGGCAGATGGTACTATATGCTCTCAAGCGGTGCTATGGCTAAATCCACATGGGTAGAAGTAAACGGTAACTGGTATTACTTCACTCAGGGCGGAGCTATGGCGACAGGTTGGGTACTTGATGGTAACAACTGGTATTACCTGAATGAATCAGGTGCAATGGCAACAGGCTGGAAAGTAGTAAAAGGCGAATGGTATTACCTTGACCCTGCTAACGGCAAGATGCTCAGTAACACAACCGTTGACGGCTATAAATTAGGCACTGACGGTAAATGGATTGCTTGATTCCCCCTTATATATATCTCTTTTTCTGGGAAAACAGCCCTCATTTCTGAGGGCTGTTTTCCTTTTTATGTAAAATCGGCATATTGTAGAAAAAAATTCGGAAAAATTGTGCACTTTTTCGGTTGCTTAACTTGGCGATTTGTTGTATAATACTTTTATAAAGTTGTGATTTGCAAGGCTTTGCGCGTTATCGGGAAATTGACGTGCAAAAACTTCGGATTATAGCTTTAATATCAAAGATTCTTTTAATTTGAAAGGAGTTTATTTATGTTAAAGAGGATTATTTCCGCAATGCTCGTTGCAGTAATGGCTATCTCCTTGATGGCAAGCTGTGGCGAAACAAAAGCCCCCGTAGAAGGCGGCGACGTAAACTTGGAAATCTGGCACACAGGTGCTGAAGACCAGGAAGTAACATCTACACATCAGCGTTACTTAAAAGCTGCTGATGAATTCATGGCAAACAATGAAGGCTACAACGTTAAAGTTGTAGGTGCTGTAAAAGCAGAAAAAATTATGACAGCTCTCGCTTCCGGTGCAGGCCCTGATATCGTACAGGCTCAGTGGCAGCAGGCAGGCGTTTGGGGTACAGAAGGCATTATCGCTGACCTTACTGAATTTGTAAACAACGATGCTGAATTCGATAAAGACGATATCATCCCCGCTGCTTGGGACCGTTCTACATACAAAGGCAAAATCTACTCTATCCCCGTAGGCTTCAACTCTTCCGAATTCTACTACAACAAAGACATTTTGGAAGCAGAAGGTGTTGAAGTTCCCAAAACTATCGGCGAACTCAAAAAACTCGCTGTAGACCTCACAACATATGATGACGCAGGCTTCATCACACGTGCAGGCTACATTCCCGACTTCCCCTGGCTTGATAACGTATTGTGGCCCATCGTATTCGGTGCTGAATGGATCAACATGGAAACAAACGAAATCACATTCGATACTCCCGAAATGAGAGAAGCTTACCAGTGGCAGGTTGACATCTACAATGAAATCGGTTACGATAAATTGCAGACATTCAAAACAAGCCTTGGTAACGGCGCTCAGGACGGCTTTATGTCCGGTAAAATCGCTATGCAGTTTGCTGGTGAATGGATTCCCACAAACGTTCAGATGTACAACCCCGAACTTAACTACGGCGTAGCTTACATTCCTTACCCCGATGGTAAACCCGAGCTCGAAGGTTCTATGTTCTGCACAGTTACAGCTTTGATGATGAACGAACAGAACAAAAACTCCAAAGAAGATGCTTGGAAGCTCCTCTCCTGGATGACAGGTAAAGAAGTTTCTAAATCTATCGCTGAAGGCTTAAATGGTAACGGTGCTATGATGGTTCGTAAATCTGCTCTCGACTACATCCAGACTCTTGATACAGTAGATCCTATCAAGAAAGAAGTAGCTGAAATGATGAAGAACCCCAACGTAAAAGGCTTCCCGATGCTTGCTTACGTTGATGAATACCTCGGCGTTGTAGCTGACGAAATGAACAAAGTATTCACAGATCCTGCTAACTACACAGTAGAAATGGCTACAAAAGCTGTTCAGGAAAAAGTTCAGCCCATCGCTGATGCTAAACCCATCAACTAATCTTTGATAGTTTAAAAGCTCAGGCAAAATGCCTGAGCTTTTTTTGTTTTATACTTTGGAATTTTTTAGAAAATTTAATTTTTTGACAACAAAACAACAAGAATATCACAAAAAATATGTAAATTATTGTGCGTAAAACTTTAATATTTTTATGAAAAAATACAATAAATATAGTATTTACCGAGTTTTTTAAAGTATCATATTACGGATAACTTTATGCAAAAAACAGGTTAAACATAACTAAAGAAATGACAAGTTATAATCGTTGCAATAAGTTTTTTGATATTGTATAATAGTATTATGGAGTTTGAATTGGTTTTACATAGGTCGTACGGGAAACCACCAATGTAAAACAAAATTCATTATTTCAGTTATCAAAGAATTTGCAAAAATGAAAGGAGTTTTATTATGCTCAAGAGAATTATCTCCGTTTTGCTTGTTGCAGTTATGGCTATGTCCTTGATGGCAAGCTGTGGTAACGAAAGCAAAACACCCGCAAATGAAGGTACAGTTGCTTTGGAACTCTGGCATGGTTCTGCAGAAGACACCTTGGAAAGTTCCAACCATCAGCGTTATTTGAGAGCTGCTGATCAGTTTATGGCTAACAACGAAGGTTACGAAGTTAAAATCGTTGGTGCTGTAAAAGCTGAAAAAATTATGACTGCTCTCGCTTCCGGTTCCGGCCCCGATATCGTTCAGCCTCAGTGGCCTTTCGCAGGTAAATGGGGTGCTGAAGGAATTATCGCTGACCTTACTGATTTCGTAAACAATGATCCCGAATTCGATAAAGACGACTTTATCCCCTCTGCTTGGGACCGTTCTACTTACAAGGGCAGAATTTATTCTATCCCCACAAACTTCAACTCTTCTGAGCTCTACTACAACGTAGATTACATGAACGAGTTTAATGCTGAAGTTCCCAAAACAATCGGCGAACTCAAAAAACTCGCTGTAGAACTCACAGAATACGATGCTAACGGCTTTATCACACGCTGTGGTTATCTCCCCGATTACCCCTGGCTTGATAACGTTTTGTGGCCCATCGCTTTCGGTGCTGAATGGATTGACGAAGAAACAAACACAATCACATTCGATACTCCCGAAATGAAAGCAGCTTACCAGTGGCAGCTCGACATCTATAACGAACTCGGCTACGATAAGTTGATGACATTCAAAACAAGTCTTGGCTCCGGTGCTCAGGAACCCTTTATGTCCGGTAAAACTGCTATGCAGTTCGGCGGTGAGTGGATGTTTGATAACATTTACAACTATGCTCCCGAACTCAACTACGGTGTAGCTTACTGTCCTTATCCCGATGGTCAGCCCGAACTCGAAGGTTCTATGTTCTGCACAATCGGTGCTATGATGCTTAACAATAACGGCAAAAACTCCAAAGAAGACGGCTGGAAACTTCTCTCCTGGATGACAGGTAAAGAAGTTCAGGCTGAATTTGCTAAAGGCATCAACAACACAGGTGCTATGTACACAAGAAAATCTGCTCTTAAATCTGTAATGGAAATGGATACAGTTCCTGAAATGAAGAAAAAAGTTGCAGAAATGATGATGAACCCCAATGTTGATGGTTTCCCCATGTCCACATACATCAACGAATATCTCTCTATCGTTGCTGACGAAATGAACAAAGCATTTACAGATCCCAGCTATACAATTGATATGGCTGCAGCTGCTGTTCAGGTTGAAGCACAGAAACTTGCTGATGCAAGTCCTGTTAACAAATAATCTTTGATGACTAACAAGATAAAGGTCAGGTAAAATCCTGACCTTTATTTTTTGCCGGAATGTCAAAATTATGCAAAATAAAAGTCAAATCCGTCACTTGTACGTGGGATTTATCTATGATATAATTTAAATAAACACAACAATATAACAAGTATAACAAACATTAAAACATTTTTTGAAATGCTGATTTTATGGTATTATTATATTATGAAACAATATGCCAAGTAATAGGGGGTTTTATAATGAAAAAATTTTTGGCAGTATTACTTTCTCTGTTATTTGTTATGAGTGCAATGCCCACAATAACTTTGGGTGCGCCGACAGTAACAGAATTTGTGAGCATTTCAAAGGGATGCGATTATACTCTTTCGCTTGAGCCTGCTTACAACTATCCCGACAGTGGCGGGGAGCTTACCGATGGTAAAGTCGGTCCTGTCAGCTTCCACGACAGTGCTTGGGTAGGCCATCAGGGCAGTGACAAGTTTGAAGTAACTGTCGACCTTGGTGAAGTAAAGGAATTCAGAGGAGCAAAAGCATATTTTCTCTGTACTTCTTCAGGCGGTGTTATAGGTCCTGCAGGTCTGGAAGTATACTATTCTGTTGATGGTACGGAGTGGAATCTCCTTGCTGCAGACAATGCTTCTGAAAAGCACATCGGACCCGGTGAAGATGGCAGCGGATATCACGAAGATATTGATGTGATTTCTGTTGAAGCTGATGAAGCTGTTGAAGGTCAGTATGTAAGATTTAAACTTTTAAGACACGGTGGCTCTTCGTGGTGTTTTGTCAGTGAGGTAGAAGTTTTTGCTGACGTTCTTACTGTACCCGTTGCTCCCGTTGTAAACGAAAGTGAATATTATGAAACGGTTTTCTATGTAAGAGAAGGCGAGGACTACACACTGAAGGTTGAAGCAATTCCTCAGGACCTTGGTGACCTTTCCTACCAGTGGTATAAAAACGAGGCGCCTGTTGGTACAGATTCTCCCGAATATACCATTGAAAATGCTTCGCTTTCCGACAACGGCAGTGCATACTGGTGTGTTGTTACCAACTCGCTTAATGGTATGACCGCTACTACAAAAAGTAAAATGACAATGATGAGTGTTGTCAATGCTTCTCTTAATGCAGATTTCCCTGTTTTTAACAACGATTTGCCTCAGACTGCATCGTTTACAGCAGGTAAGGACCTTGTGCTTTCTGTAAATACTTCTGTTACAGACGGCGGAAAGCTTTCTTATCAGTGGTATAAAAACGGCGAAAGAATAGGTACCAACAGCAACACTCTTGTTATCAGCAATTCTGTTTTAGCAGACAGTGGCGAGTACAAAGTTATCGTTACAAACCTTAAAAACAACTTAAAACGCAGAACTCAGAGTGTAGTTTGCAATGTTACTATCGAACCTTATTACGGTGAAAACCTTATTGGCAATGTAGTTTATGATTTCAATATGGAAAACGATGATGCCTTCTGTGAAGGCTTTGAGGACTTTGACCGCACAAAGCTTACAGACGGTGTTAAAACCACATATATTGACGATGCAAACAACGCGGGTTTCACAAACGCATATGGTGCAACTGAGCTTACATTTGTTATGGACGATGTGAAAACTGTAAGGGAAATTCAGTTCGGTGCATACAGCAAGACTTCCGAAAATGTTTCTACCCCTGAATTTTTGCAGGTTTTTGCATATATTGATTATCAGTGGGTGAGCATTTACAAAGATATGCTCCCTGCAAAAAATGATAAGGGTACCTTTGTTCTGACATTTAACAATGGTGCCTCTCTTGGTATGTCGGCTATCCGTTTTGCTTTCAGCAACTACGGCGACTGGCTTGTTATGGACGAAATCGGAGTTTATGAAGTTGCTACAGGTCTTGCTCCCGATGGTATTATGACCGATAAGGTCAACAACAATATCGCTCTGGGCGTGCCTTACGAAAAATCGCAGAAAACTTCAGGAAGTTATTACGATACAGGTGATAAAGAGCTTTCTGACGGCAATACCTGTAACAGTACAAGTTTCTATGACGACAGATGGGTTGGTTTCCAGAGCTATGCAGAGGTTTCCTTCACATTTGACTTGGGCTACGGCTCAAAATTTGAGGAAGTGGCTGTTCATACAGCACAGTTAGGCTCCGGTATCAACCTCCCTGCGGGCGTAAGAATCGAAGTTTCCGATGACAAGACTAACTGGAAAACTATTTCTGATGTTCCTTTTGATGAAGTGAAAGGTACGGTTATTTATACCCATCGCGCAACTTTTGGTGAACCCGTGGAATGCAGATATGCAAAAGTTACCTTGCTTAAAGGCAGAACTTCTTCCTGGATTTTCCTTAGTGAAATCGAGATTTTCGAGAAAACTTCCGAGAGTATGGGCCTTGAAGCAAATAATATCTCTTACGGCAAAACCTATACTGCAACTCCCGAAACAAACTCCGACAACGCAAAAATCCCCAAACTTACTGACGGACATTCATTTGCCACTGATGATGTAAGCCCCACATGGGTAGAATATGATGGCGATACTGAAATTGTAATGAATCTGAACGCAGTACATTCTTTTGAACAGGTTGCTGCAAGATTTTATAAAGATGCGCTTCCCGACATCGTTTCAGTTTATCTTTCAAACAACAATAAAGATTGGACACCTCTTGGAAGTGTAGAAGTTACAGGGCCTGCTTTTGATATTCCCTTTGACGAAATGAAAACAGGACAGTATGTAAAATTTGTGATAGAGTCCGATGAGGCATTTTTAATTGACGAGCTTAAGGTGTTGGAATATATTTCCATCTTCCCCGAGCAGACTCCCGAAGAATTCTATAAAGATGAAAATAACTTAGCACTCAACAAAGAATATACTTCTTCAAAGAAACCTGAAGCTGATAAAAACAAGCTTACCGATGGTATCCGTGGTTCATACCTTTACTCCGATGGAAAATGGGTAAGCTATCCTGCAAGTGGTGAAGAAGAAGTTTCTGTAACAGTAGACCTTGGCGAAGTCAAATCGTTTGAACAGGTTCAGGTTGGTATGCTCAAGTCTTCTGCTAAAACTCTTAAAATCAATTACCCCGTTGAGCTTTTGATAGAGTACTCAAATGACGGCAAAAACTGGTCTGTATATGCTGACGAAGTCGTTAAGTATTATGAAGGTGAAGGCGTTAAACGAGATAACTATTTCGGCGGTGCGAACGGAAGATATGTCCGCTTTACTTTCCTTACAGATGGTCAGATGTTACTTGACGAAATCGCAATTTTTGAAAAAGAGGTAGAGGGTATAGACTATGAAATCAACCCCGATAAAGGTGTTTCTTTAAACCTTGCCAGAGGTAAACTCTACAACGCTTCGAGGAAAGCTGATTACCGTGATGTATCAGGACTTCTTACTGACGGATTACTCGGTAATACAGGTACAAAATTTGATAAAAACTGGACAGGATTCAGACACAGCACATCGGCATCAGATAATGTTGAAATTGCTGTAAACTTAGAAGAATTTTACTCTGTAACCGATGTTGAAATCTTCAGTATGAACAGCGATGCAAGCGGTGTTACAACTCCCAAAAATGTCAAGATTTACGGCTCAAAAGACGGCATTTCCTGGCAACATTTAGGCGATGTTTTGGACAACAGCGCTGATGGCGCGGTGAAAATTATCTGGACAGGCGAAACTCCTGTGTACGCAAAACATATCAAGGTGGCATTCACAGTTCCCGATGCTGACGACAAATATGCTTATCTTGATGAAATCAGAGTAATCGGTAAACGCGGTAAATGCTCTGATGCTAAGGATATCGTTGTAAATGGTATCGAATATAACTTAGCACTCGGCAGAAGTTATAAGATTTCCCCTGTTCATGTAAATGATCAGTACGATATTGATAACAAACAGCTTACTGACGGTATCTTAGGTATTACGAGAGATGCTACTGACCCTGCGTGGGTGCTCTTCAAGGAAAATTTCTCCCTCACAGGCATTGCATCTGATGGTGCGATTTTGCAGTCTATCACAGTTCCTCTCTGCGATGAGGGTGAAGAAGCTAAATATGTTACAAAGATTGAAACAAGATTTAATTCTATGAGCTTTGGTGGCGCTGCTGAGTTCCCCTGGTGCGTATGGACTTATGCTTCTATGGATGGCGTTAACTGGTTCCCACTTTCTGACAAGGACTGGGATGTAAGTGGCCGTGTATGGTGGGGTGGCGTTATAACCTCGGGCTGGCGTTCAGCAGGGCGTGACCTTGTTGACAAATCAGTTACCGCTGTAAAAGCTAAATATATCCGTGTCGACTTTGAAATCTTAAGAAATGCTATGGTTGACGAAGTTTCGGTTTACGGTTACGATGAACCCATTGAAGGCTTTATCGAAATTCCTGAAGAGAAATGCAGAAAAATCGGTGACCCCGGTGATATTCATAACCTTGACAACCATGGTCGTTATTACCAGAAACCCGGTGAAGCTACCGATTTTATCGGTGATATGGTACTCTGCTACAATGGTTGGTCCTGGGATAAGGAAAATCAGGAGAATGACCAGGCATGGAATGCTGACCTCTTCAGACCTTACCTCACATACCTTGACAGAGATGGTGTGGCACAGGACGTAATGTACGATGCTATCTGCTTACTTGCTATCAAAGCAAAATCAGGCAGATGCTTCCACAGTTCGGTTGGTAATACTTATGAGCCCTTGCAGTTTGAGGACTGGGAATGGTACTTAGACCGTCTTTTCAAAGAAGGCGGTGATGTTGACGAGCTTAACAAGGCTGCAAAACGCGCTGCTGAAGAGCTTGGCGACCCCAATTACAAGGTAAAACTTACAATTATGCATCCCGGTGTTGACCCGAACTTTACTCCCACAAAATTCGGTCCGATTGACGGTAAATACTACAACTTCACCAACGATAAAGAGGGTGACGGATGGAAGTTTGCAAACAGTTGGTATATTGATGCAGTTCTCAGCGGAATGTTTGAAGACGAGGCTTATACAATTCCGAAGTATGAATATGTTGACTTTTCCGGCTTCTACTGGTTTGATGAACAGATAGGATTCAAGGAAAAATATGTCCTTTACAATGCTGAAGAAGTTCATAAACGCGGATTTAAACTTTACTGGATTCCTTTCAACTACGCTAACGGTAACTACTTCCCCTGGGATTTCGGTTTTGATGCTGTAGCTTTACAGCCTAACCACTTCTTCAGTGACCATTCTGCACCCGGTAGCCAGTCAGAAGTTGGAAATGGTTGGATGGACTATGTATCATTCCATGCAAGTTACGCACAGATTGGTCTTGAAATGGAATTTGACGGACGAGTTATGACCGATGTTCAGAGATACAACCTTATGCTTGACTACTTAAATGGTGCTACAAGAAATGGTATGGACGGCGATAACTGTTACAGAAACTGGTATGTTGGTACACTACATGTAAGGGACCTCGCATACTCAAAAGTTCCTGCAATCCGTGCTTTGTACGATTATTGCTATGAGTTTATGAACGGCACTTATGAAGAAAAACCTTATATCACCTCCTACAATGAAATTTCAGGTGAAGAAAATAATGCTGAAAAAGGAACTTACGGTGAGTCCACAGCTCCCGGTAACGGTGGTGCTTACTATGATGACTCTAAAGCGGAAATCGTAGAAACAGCAAAACCCACTGAGGAAGGTTATATGTGGTTCACAGGTACAAACGGCTATCAGCTCAAAGACAGTAACGGCGAGTTTGTTAAAGGCTGGGCAGAAGTGAACGGTGACTGGTATTACCTTGATGCCGATGGTTATATGAAGACTGGCTGGGTTAAAGACGGTAATGTATGGTATTACCTGAAATCAAGTGGAGTTATGGCAAATAGCGGTTGGTACAAAGTAGATAATGTCTGGTACTATTTCGGCTCAACAGGTGCTATGAAGACAGGTTGGGTACTTGACAACGGCAGATGGCATTATATGATGAGTTCAGGTGCTATGGCAACAGGCTGGCTCAAAGATGCAGGCAAGTGGTATTACCTCAATGCTTCCGGTGCTATGGCGACAGGATGGGTACTTGATGGTAACAACTGGTACTATTTAAGTGAGTCAGGTGCTATGGCAACAGGCTGGAAAGCAGTAAAAGGCGAATGGTATTACCTTGACCCTGCTAACGGCAAGATGGCAAAAAATACAACCGTTGACGGCTATAAATTAGGTGCCAATGGTGCTTGGGTAAAATAATCCTCTTATAAATATATCTCTCTTTCTTCCGCAGAAAGGCTCAGGAAAAATCCTGAGCCTTTTCGCATATTTGTTTTCTTTTTGCCGATACTCTTTTAAAAGAGATGAGGGAAATTTATGAAAAAAGAAAAATCGCCGTACAGTATTGTTGCCATTTCCTTTGTGATAACTTTATCGTCACTTTTAATTGTTGTGATGCTGGTACTTTCTGCGACAATTTTAAGGAAAAATGAAAAACCAAAAGAAGAAACTGACCTTTCAATGTCTTATTATACTCCCAACAGTGAGGATGCTTTTAAAATTCTGCTTATATACTGCAAGGAAAAAAGTGAGCCTCCCGTATCTTGTACAGTTTTAGAATTTAATCCGGGCGAAGCTACTGTAAATCTTATAAATATACCGACTGATACAAGGGTTACCGTAAACACGCGTACCGATACCATAAATGGTCATTATGACTATGCGGGGAGCAATAATGCAAAAATTGCCGCAGGGAATATTCTGCTTTACGATATTCAGAGATATGCGAGGATTGATGATAACGGGCTTGTGAATATAATTGACGCTTTTGGCGGTATGGAGAGGGTGTTTTCAAAAGCCTATACGGGGGAAAAGGTTTCGTTGCCTGTCGGAAATCATATTTTAAGCGGAAAGACTGTTTTAAGGCTTCTGGAAGAAAAGGATAGTGATGTTTTCTATTCCTTTGAGGATTTTCTGAAAAAGTGGTTTGAGGAAAACTTTAAAAAGGATATTAAAGGAAAAGAAGATTATCTTTTTACAGTTTTTGTCAATAATACTGATACTGATATAACGCAATTCGATTTTGCATCACACAAAAAGGCGTTGAGGTATTTTGCAGAGTCAGAGGATAAGAAAATTTTCGTAAAAAAAATAACGGCTGAGTAAAAAACTCAGCCGCTTTGCTTATATATTCTGTTTTATACCGTCACGGTAAACCGCTTCGATGTTGTAATCATTGTCAACTATCACGAGGTCGGCAAGTTTGCCTTCACTGATGCTTCCGATTTGCGAGTCCATCTTAATTGCTCTTGCGGGGTTGATGGTAGCAGATTTAATAACAGTTTCTTCGTCAACACCGAACGCGATAAGGTTTTTTACACCCATATGGCTGTTTGCAACGGAGCCTGCAATAACGCCATTTTCAAGGGTTGCAGTTCCGTTTTTGACATAAACATCCTGACCGCCTAAGTCGTAAACTCCATCGGGCATACCACAAGCGCGCATCGAGTCGGAAATGATACAAATTCTGTCACTGCCGAAAATTTTGAATGCAGTTCTCAAAACTGCAGGGTGGATGTGAAATCCGTCACAAATGAGTTCTACAAACGCATCACTGTCACAAGCGGCACCGACAGCCCCGGGGTCGCGGTGAGAAAGGGGAGTCATCGCGTTGAAAAGATGGGTTGTGTTTGTAGCACCGCGTTTGTAAGCTTCCATACAAACATTGTAGTCGCCGTTTGTATGAGCAATAGAAACAGTTGCGATATCTTTCGCTTTTTCGATAAAATCGAGGTTACCTTCAACTTCGGGAGCAACATCAACGATTTTAATTCTGTTGCCGCTGAGAGCATTGAGTTCATTAAAAAGCTCCATATCACCGGGGATAATATATTCTTCAATGTGTGCTCCTTTTTTATCAACGCTTAAAAATGGTCCTTCCATATTGATACCCGAAAGGCGAGTACCCTGTTCCCCCTGATTATCGGCAAAGTTTCTGTAAACGCTGAAAGCTTTTCTTAAATCGTCTTTTGAAATTGTCATAGATGTGGTCATAGCTGTTGTAACGCCGAATTTTATATAGGTGTCAGCCATTGTTTCAAAGTATTCGACAGCACCGTCACAGAAGTCGTAACCACCGCAACCGTGGGTATGTATATCAATAAATCCGGGGAGAAGTTTTTTGCCGTTTAAGTTATAAACTTCGCCATCATATGAGAGGTTTTCACCGATTTTTGTAATTTTATTGCCTTCGATGATTACATCTATATTTTCGAACACACCATTTTCGGTGAAAACTTTACCATTTTTAAAAATCATATATATCATTCCTTTCGATTATATTGTATCATAGCAATAAAAAAACTTCAATAGCTCTTGACAAAAAGTTCAAAAAGGAGTATTATGTTCACATATTGAACATTCAAAAAATGAACGGAGTGAGATTTTGGAAGATTTATTCAAACTTTTAAAAGCGATAAACAACTACTCTGTCACAAATCAGAGGGATTTAGCAGGTAAAGTTAATATATCTGTGGGTAAACTCAACTCACTTTTAAAAGATGCCGAAAAACAGGGGCTTGTTTTAATTTCAAAGGAAGGTAAGTCTTCAAGATTTTCACTTACCAAAAAAGGTAAAGACCTTTTAGAAAAGACATTACTTACCCACCGCGAAACAAAGCTTACCCTCACTTCTGATAACAAACCTCTTAATACTGCTGTGATTTTATCGGCAGGTAAAAGAGAGGATTTCAATACTCCCGTATCACTTTTAATGCTTTCGGAAAGCAAAATTATCGACAGAAATATTTCGGTTTTAGAAAGCAACGGCATCGAGAAAATTGTTGTTATAGCGGGATATCATTACAAGGAACTGTCACATCATTTTGAAAACAAACAAAATGTTATGGTGATTGAAAATGCCCGTTACAAATGGTCGGGTACAATGTACGGCTTGAGCCTTGCAAAAGAATATCTTGATGGTGATTTTATTGTTTTGAAGAGTGACCTTGTTTTTGAACAAAGGGCAGTTACTGAGCTTCTTGACGAAAAAAATGCTTTTTCGGCTGTTATTTCTGCTCCTAACGGAAAACATGACGAGGCTTTCGTTGAGCTTGACGGTGAAGGCAATA
Source organism: Fumia sp. (assembly GCA_045615345.1). GTDB lineage: Bacteria > Bacillota > Clostridia > Oscillospirales > Ruminococcaceae > Fumia. Next base: position 79,042 of record JAZLER010000036.1, read on the forward strand.
TCTTCAGGATAAGTCATGACATCCACCAGATAAACAAAGTTCAGGGTGAACTTGTGGGTATTGCTAAAATATCTGCTGAGATTTTTGTAAAGATGCTTGAGTATTTCAAGGAAAATCAGAATCCGCTTCTTAATTTCGAGTATGTGCTTGAAAATATCGGAAGAATTTATCGTTTTACAGGCGTTATGATAGACGACCTTATCTGGAGCAGGGTGGAAAATAAAACTCAGTACGATAACCTTGTAAAGATTGTTTATCCGAGAATTTTAAGAAAAGAAAAAGAAATGAAGGAAAAACTCGCTTCCGATACGATAATGGAAATTTTGTCGGTTACAAAAGAGGATATTGAGGAGATTTCCTTTGCAGGCGGGCTTACCAACACTAACTATTATGTTGAAGTTAAGGGTAAGAAATATATTCTTCGTTTACCCGGCCGTATGACGGAAAGTATGATAAGCCGTGTCAACGAAAAACGCAACGCGCAGATAGCTTCGGATAAGGGTTATAACTGTGTTTTGGTTTACTGTAACGAGGAAACAGGTGTTAAGCTAAGTGAGTATATCGATGGCGCTGAAACTCTCAATTCCCGTACAGTGAAGCTTGAGGAAAATATGAAGAAAACAGCTGAGATTTTAAGGAATCTTCATACTTCCGACATTGTTCTGGAAAATAAATTCAACCCCTTTGAAGAAACCATAAAATACGAATCGCTCTGTGATTTTGATACAGTGAAGCTTTTTGACGGATACTTTGAACTTCGCGAAAAGGTTTTCTCGCTGCAAAAGGATTTAGATAAGTTAGGTTATGAGCAGAAACCCTGCCATAATGATTTAGTTGCCGAAAACCTTGTAAAAGACGGCAAAGGAAGACTTTATCTTATCGACTGGGAGTATTCGGGTACAAATGACCCGATGGTCGATGTTGCCGCACTTTTCCTTGAAAATGAGTTTTCGCCTGAAGATGAGGAGCTTTTCTTTGACTACTATTTTGCAGATGAAAATGTGGACTTAAATCCGTACAGAAAAAAGATTTGCATCTTTAAGATTGCGCTTGATTTTCTCTGGAGTATCTGGACTGTATTAAAAGAAGCCAAAGGCGATGACTTCGGTAGTTACGGTCAGGACAGATTTGACAGAGCATTAAGAATGATGACAGAATGGGAGGATAAAAATGAAAACTAAAGTAAATGAGAGCAAAAGAATTGACTGGATGATTACACTTTTACCCCTTGCAATTATCGTTGCACTTTGTGTTTTGTTTTTCTTTATGCCCGAGCAATCCAATGCAGTGTTAAGTAATATTCGTTTCCTTTTTGGTGATACTTTCGGGGTTTATTATCTGCTTATTGGTTTAGGCGTATTTATTGTTTCAATGTTTGTTGCGTTTTCTAAGTATGGTGATATCGTTTTAGGTAAACCGAACGAAAAACCCAAGTATTCGTTCTTTGCATGGGGTTCTATGATGTTTACCTGCGGACTTGCGGCTGATATTTTGTTCTACTCTTTCTCCGAGTGGGCTATGTACGCTGTGGACCCCCATATTGCTGAACTCGGCGGTATTCAGGAATGGGCAGGGGTGTTCCCCTTGTTCCACTGGAGCTTAATTCCCTGGGGATTTTATCTTGTACTTGCAGTGGCTTTCGGCTTTATGCTCCATGTCCGTAACAGAGAGCGCCAGAAATATTCCGAGGCTTGCCGTTCGATACTCGGCAAACATACAGACGGTTTCTTAGGAAGAGTTATCGATTTGCTTGCAGTATTTGCGTTAATTGCAGGTACAGCTACTACTTTCAGCGTTGCGACTCCCCTTATGGCAAACATCGTTAATGCTCTGTTCGGCGTTCAGTTTAACAGAACTACCGTAACAATTATAATTCTCCTGATTACCTGTGCTGTGTATACATATTCGCTCCTTCGCGGATTCAAGGGAATAAGTTTCCTTGCAAATGCCTGTATTTATATGTTCTTCGGACTCCTTTTATATGTGCTTTTGTTCGGAGGCGAGGCAAAATATATCATCGAAACAGGCTTTGAATCGCTCGGCAGAATGGTTCAGAATTTCATAGGTCTTTCCACTTATACTGACCCGCACAGAACTACAAGTTTTGCACAGAACTGGACAATTTACTACTGGGCATACTGGATGGTATGGTGCGTTGCTGCTCCTTTCTTTATTGGTAACATCTCAAGGGGCAGAACAGTGCGCCAGACAATTTTAGGTGGTTACATTTTCGGTGTTGGTTCTACACTTGTAAGCTTTATAGTTCTTGGAAACTATCCTATGTCGCTTCAGACAAAAGGTGCCGCAGATTTCCTGACGCAGTATAATGAAACAGGGGATTTGTATGCACTTATTATAAACATCATCGATACTTTACCCTGCAAGGGATTTGTGCTTGCACTTGTGTTCGCAACAATGATTGCGTTTTATGCAACTTCGTTTGACTCGATTGCGCTTACAGCTTCCTGTTACAGTTATCATAAGCTCGAAGAAGGCGAACAGCCTAACAAAGTTATTCAGTTTATGTGGTGTATTCTTCTGATACTGCTTCCGATTGCTCTTGTGTTCTCGGAAAGCTCGATGAGTAACCTGCAGACTGTAAGTATTGTGGCGGCGTTTCCGATTGGCGCAGTTATGGTGCTTATCGTTGCAAGCTTTATAAAAGATGCCAAGAGTTATATGAAAGAACTCAAAGGCGAAAAAGAATAAAAATAGCGGACACAGTTAGCTGTGTCCGCTAATATTTTTGTTATAAAATTATCTCTGTACTCTGCCTGATGCATCGCCGCCTGCGAGTTTTTCAACTTCTGCAACGGATACTCTGTTGTAGTCGCCTTCAACGGAATGTTTGAGTGCAGAAGCTGCAACTGCAAACTCGATAGCTTCTTTGGAGGATTTACCCGAAAGGAGAGAGTAGATAAGTCCGCCGCCGAATGAGTCGCCACCGCCTACGCGGTCAACAATGTGGAGGTGGTAGGATTTGGAGAAGTGGTAATCTTCGCCGTCATAAAGCATACCTGCCCAGTCGTTGTCGTTTGCAGAAATGGAAGTACGGAGTGTGATAGCAACTTTTTCGAACCCGAATTTGTCAGCAAGCTGTTTTGCAACACTCTTGTAGCCTTCGTGGTTAAGTTTACCGCCGTAGATGTCAGTGCCCTCAGCTTCGATGCCGAAAACATCTTTTGCATCTTCTTCGTTGGAGATACAAACATCAACATACTGACAAAGTTCTGTCATAGCTTTTCTTGCTTCATCGCGTGTCCAGAGTTTACCTCTGTAATTGAGGTCACAGGAAATCTTAACGCCTTTTTTCTTAGCAGCGATACAAGCTTCTTTGCAGATTTCAACGAGGTTTTCGCCCAAAGCAGGAGTAATACCTGTAAAGTGGAACCAGTCAGCACCATCAAAAATGCTGTCCCAGTCAAAGTCGGAGGGAGAAGCCAACTGAATAGCGGAATAAGCTCTGTCATAGATACAAACACTACCGCGCTGAGAAGCACCTTTTTCAAGGAAGTAGATACCTACGCGGTCGCCACCCCTTACGATTTTTGAGGTGTCAACGCCAAAGTATCTCAAAGAATCAACAGCAGCCTGACCAATAGCGTGTTTGGGGAGTTTTGTTACATATGTACTGTCAATACCATAGTTTGCGAGGGAAACAGCAACATTTGCCTCACCGCCACCAAAAGTAGCCTGCATCTGGTCATTCTGGAAGAAACGATAATATCCGTTGGGGGCAAGTCTTAACATAAGCTCGCCGAAAGTTACTACTTTACTCATTTTCTTATCTCCTTTATAAGGTCGGAAGCTTCTTTTGTGAGAGCTTCGATTTCGTCAAATTTGCCTTCGTTGATTTTGTCACCGGGAACCATCCAGCTGCCACCGCAGGAGAATACTGCTTTGCAGTTTAAGTAATCAGCAAGGTTTTTAGCATTAACGCCACCTGTGGGCATAAACTTAACCTTTGTGTAGGGAGCAGCGAGTGCTTTAATCATATTTACGCCACCTGAGGGTTCAGCAGGGAAGAACTTAAGGTAAGAAAGTCCCAAAGACAAACCAAGCTCGATTTCAGTGGGCGTGCAGACACCGGGAATGATGGGGTAGCCTTTGTCCTGACAGTATTTTACAACTGTGGGGTTAAGACCGGGGCTTACGATAAGGGAAGCACCTGCGTTCATTGCCTTGTCAGCCTGCTCAGGGGTGAGCACTGTACCTGCAGCGATTAAAAAGTCGGGGTATTCTTTTGCGATAAGGCTTATAGCCTCTTCTGCCGCATCGGTTCTGAATGTGATTTCAGCGGCACAGATACCGCCGTTTTTAAGTGCGTTTGCAAGGGGAACGGCATCTTTTGCGTTGTCAATCTTGATAACAGGGATAACGCCGAGGTCAGCCATTTGTTTTATGATTTTTTCCAAAACTATCAACTCCTAAAAAATTTTACAAAATAGTTGACAAAAATAATAAGTCACTATACAATTACAGTATAGACATTGTGGAAAATAATTTCCTCAAATATGTTATAAAATTTGCAAAATATCTTACAAAAGGTGAATTGTATGGTTAACGATATAGGCAATATTTCAGGGCGTGACGACCGATATTTGAAAATGTGGGAAGTTAATGTCGGCCCCGAGATGAAGATGCTCAGGGACCACAGACATATAAACTTCGAGTTTACTGCAGTGCTTGACGGCAAAGGTGTTTATCACACGATAGCGGGTGATGAAATTATGTCAAAAGGCGATGTTTTCGTCTTTTCAAGCAACGAGCCCCATTGTATCACGAGCATTGAAAGTGAGGGGCTTAAGCTTTTAAATTTACATTTCAATGACTTTTTTATCGAGGGAAACCCCTTGCTTTCGCTTAAATATCCGAACATCTTTTTTAATCATTCGAGGAATTTCAAACCGAAAATTTCTGCCGATAAATCGGAGAAAATTTTTGAATACCTTTTTGCGATAAAAAATGAGCTTGAAAACAAAAAAGAAGGTCAGCTTTACGCGATAACTTCATACATCGGGATAATGTTTATCGAGCTTATAAGAAACCACAACTATTATCTTTCGCAAAGCAGTGTTTTTTCAAAGATTTTAAAGAGCGTTGAATACATTGACGAAAATTTTGACAAGGATATAACTTTAGAGGAAATCTCGGCTGAAAGCTCAATTACGCCCAATTATTTCTCCAAGCTTTTTAAGGACGCTTTTAATATAAAACTCTGGGATTATATTACGGCGAAAAGAATTGAAAAGAGCAAAAAGCTTATCATTTTTTCGGATGACGACAAGATTTTAGACATCGCTTTGAGTTGCGGATTTAATAACACTGCGAATTTTAACAGAGCGTTCCGCCTCCATACAGGTATGACCCCACGCGAGTACAAACGCACAAGAGGAACAAGAATATCGTAAAAACTCCGCTCACTTTTGTGGGCGGAGTTTTGGTTTGATTTGTAGGGAACGCATTTATGTGTTCCGAATGAATGATGAATAATTATGGTGTTTCGCTGAGGCGAAACGATTTTAAGGCGGGCGAACACAGTTCGCCCCTACGAGTATGGGCAATTCACGAATTGCCCGAAAAAATACAGGGTAAACAAAGTTTGCATATCGACAAAAAGTCCCCGTCCGGATTTCCAGACGGGGGTTATTTTTCTGCAATTATACAGTTGTCAACGGCGTATTCTAAAAACTTTCCGATGAGTTCATTTCTGCTGTAACCTGTCTTTGCTGAGATGTCATTGATTCGCTCTACGGTTTCTTCTTTTATCCTGATAGAGAACACTTTGTAGCCGTCTTCACCCTTCGCACGCTTGGGGTGGAGTATTAATTTTTCCTCTTCCATATAATCACCTCTAACATAATTTTATGCTTGACTTGCTAATAATTATATGTTATCATTTATGTTACAAAATATGTTACCAAAATAGGAGGATTTTTATGAAAAAAATTTCAAGTTCAGTTCTGGCATTTGTTATGGCAATTACTCTGTTTAATGGTGTTACTGTAAGTGCCGCAGGTAATGTTTATAATGTGTATGATGCACAATCTTTAAACACATATATTGCGATACCCGGGGCAGATGTTGTTTTGTGGGGAGATATATCCTTCTCTGAAACCACTGCTTTGCAGTGCAATTCCATTGATTTGAATGGATATCAGTTGAATTTCAACTCCACAATGACAATCGGAGAGGGCGTTGAATTATTTACGATTTTTGACAGTATATACAACGCTGAATCCGACAGTAATAGTGGAAAATTCACCGCATCGGGAGGCATCAATATTTCAACTTCCACCTTTGTTATTGAAAATGGAGTAATTGAAGTATCCAATGGTATTTATGGTACAGGTGATTTGAAAATAATGGATGGTGATATTACTGTTAATGGTACTGTTGGGAAGAATGGTGCGAAAGGTTCTGATGGTTCTGATGGTAGATATTCAAATGGTCATTCAGGAAATAGGGGTAACGACGGAACAGATGGTGGTGACGGTATCAATGTTTCTTCTTTGTTTATTTCCGGTGGCAAACTGATCGTTTTAGGCGGAAACGGCGGTAACGGTGGCACTGGTGGTACTGGTGGTGTTGGCTCTGGCTCTAGTTCTTACGGAGGTACTGGCGGAAACGGTGGCAAAGGCGGAAAAGCCGGAAAAGGTATAGTCGCAACCGAAACAGTTATTGTATCAAATGCAGAGATTATTGTTACAGGTGGTAATGGTGGTATCGGTGGCACCGGTGGTACCGGTGGAAAAGGTGGAAAATATGGTGGTACCGGTGGTAATGGCGGTGATAGCAATCGTGGTGGAGAAGGTATCGTAACTCCTTTGCTGACGGTTAATGGAGGAAGCATTACCATTACCGGTGGTAATAACGGGAAAAATTCAATTGGTGGTGCCGGTGGCAGAGGTGATTCTTTTGGTAATCAAGGACTTAACGGTACTGCCGGAACAATTTTAGGTTATGGTGGTTCTGCTATTAATGCAAACACTATTATAAACGATGGAACAATAAATGCAACAGGTGGAAACAATGCCTCTGCAATAGGAGGTTCAGGATATTCCGGTGCAACAGATGCTACTGATGTCGTTATAAACGGTGGAACAGTTATTGTAAAAGCGGGAGAAAATGCTTTTGATATCGGAAGTGGATATGACGGAACAGGCTACGGAACTGCAGGAACACTTGAAGTAACAGGCGGAACTCTTGAATTATCTACTTACGGAAAAGCAACTAATGTTTCCAATCCAATATTTAAGAATTGTACTATTTTGGGTGAAGGTGCCTATCAGCACGAGGGAACTTATGATGAAAACGGATATTTCTCGGTTGAGGTGACCGACCTTGAAGTAACCACTGAAAGTGAAGGAACCACTTTAACAGCATATCTTGAAATTTCGCGTTCAAGCGGAATTGAAACTCCAGCTCCTAAAGGAAAGATTTCATTTATTGATTATAATGGAGCAGATATCGGCACAGCAACTATAAAAAACGCTACAGTAGCAGATGGTGTTGTTATCGCAACCGCTACAACTGAATGGGTAGCATCAAATGGCACACATACTATTATGGCCGAGTATATTCCTGGCAGAAATGACAGTTATGCATCTACAGGTGTTTTAACAAAAACAATTGAAATCAGTAACGATTCTGAAGAACCCTCCGAAGAATCCTCTGAACCTACTGAGGAACCTTCCGAGCCTTCTGAAGAACCATCAGAACCTTCCGAAGAACCCATAGGAAGTGCTTTGTCATTCAATAAAGAAAGAGTTGCTCCCGGCAAAACCTTTAAGATGACCTTTACTCAGCCTGAAACAGTGGTGGCATCAAGCCTTAGTCTTAACATCGAATTTGACAACGAGGCATTTGAAATTGTAGAAATCGCAAATGCTCCCTATGCCGATATACAACCCAATATGGCAGGCTGTAACAATAATGGAAATGTTGCAATTTCATGGGTTGACCCCACATTTGATGCAAATACCGAAATCGCAGAGGGAACTACTTTGCTCCAGGTAACTTTCAAAGCAAAAGAAACAGCTGAGCTTGGTACCAGAAACTTTAATATTGTCGATTATACCGTAACAGGAAGTTTTGATGAAGAAACATTTATGCCTGATGACATTACTCCGGATATTGGCGCGTGGACAAGAAATGTTGAGATTGTTGAAATTCCGACATATACAGTTTCCGGTTCTGTTAAAGCATTTGGCGAAGCTTCAAAAGATGTAACAATCGAACTTATGAATGATGGTGTAGTTGTTGATACCAAAACTGTCACAGGAAACACAGATACATATATTTTTGAAGAAGTAGAAGAAGGTACATATACTTTAAGAGTTTCCAAGACAAAACACGCAGTAAGAGAATATGTTGTTGAAGCTAATGATGATATTACACAAGATGCCACCATCTGGCTTTACGGCGATGTTACAGCAGATGGTATTGTAAACAGTGTTGACATCTTGCAGATTAATCGAAAAATTGCAAACCTTTCTTCGGTGTTTAATCAGGCTGTAAATGCAGATTACAGGCTCAAAGTCGCAAATATTACCAATGTTACATCAGGAGATAATATTATTAATGCTACTGATACATTGCAGATTAACCGCAAGGTTGCAAATCTTAGTTCAATTTTTGATAAAATAGCATAGGAAAAAGGGCTTCCGTGAGGGAGCCCTTTTTCAGTTATGATTTGCCTTACGACAAAGTAGGGACAGATTCCATATCTGTCCGTTGGTATTCGCGTGGCGAACGGATTTGAATGGACACCTTATCCGAGTTTTGCGTTACGCAAAACCCACCTTCCCTCGTTGCGACTCGGGCCACGGCTCGGCTCTAACTGTCCACCGGACAGTTATTCACTACCGAGCCCATTGCTTCGCAATCCTCGAGGGGAAGGCTTTAAAGGCTCCTCCTTGAGGATTGCTACGCAACCCCTTTAGGCAAGGGGGACTTGATTGGTGTTCGCGTGGCGAAACGGAATAAAAAAGGCTCCTTTGTGCAAAGAGAGCTGTCAGCACAGCTGACTGAGGGATTGTTATAATTTTGCGAAGACAACCCTTCCGTCAGGCGTTCGCCTGCCACCTTCCCTTACACAGGGAAGGCTTGTAAGGGATGGCGCTTGCCGACATCCTGATTCGGCGCGGAGTTTGATTTTTGTTGACTTGATGGTGGTTTTAAGGTAAAATAAAAGCAGGCGTAACCGACAAATCCTAACCCGTTTTTTACTTACTGTTTTCCATTGTTTCTTTGTTAAAATCCGCGTGAATACTCGTGTCTTTCAAGCCCGACAACACAGAAAAAGCCGAATTTCCAGTAATTTCAGGCAGGTTCGGATTTGTCGGTTACGCCTGACGGAAATTTTGCTTTCGGAGGGAATTTATGAAAAAGCTTTTGAGTTTAGTTTTATCTTTTATTATAGTGCTGAGCCTGTTTAACGGGGTGAGTGTAAGTGCTTACGAAATTCTTTCGGGTACCTGCGGTGATAATCTCACCTGGACAGTCGGGCCTACGGGCGATAATCCTTTAAATCAGATTAATACATTAACCATCAGCGGTACGGGGGATATGTATGATTACGAAAGTGGAGAAGCCCCCTGGTTTCAGAATGGTTTTACAGGCGGAAAGATAGTAATTGAAGAAGGTGTCACAAGCATTGGTGCAAGAGCCTTTCACGGTTATAGTCATTCTAGTTACGTTGATCTTTTCGTTGAGCTCCCCGAAACTCTTAAGAGTATAGGTGAAGGTGCTTTCTACAATTGGCAAGAGCTTCAGGATATAGATTTAAAAAATGTTGAATATATTGGGAATCGTGCTTTTTATAACTGCAAAGAAGTTAAAAATATTACCTTCCCCCAAAATCTTAAAAGTATAGGGCAATTTGCCTTTGACAGCTGTGTCAATCTCAGGTCAGCGGAAATCAAAGGTGAGATTAAAAAGATAGAATACGGTGCTTTCCGTGATTGCGAAGCTCTTAATACCGTCCTGCTTCCCGATACTGTTGAGATTATAGAAAGGGCAGCTTTCCGTGATTGCACGGCACTCAGGTCAATCAATATCCCCGACGGTGTTACAAGTATTGGAATGTCGGCTTTTTCAGGATGTAAGAAGCTTCCTTCCATCAATATTCCGGACAGCGTTACGGTAATTGGCGATAATGCTTTCCAGAAATGCAGTTCCCTTACCACTATCCATATTCCCAAAGGTATCAGCGTAATTGAGTACAATACTTTTTCAGAATGTACAGAGCTTGTGTCGGTTGAAATTCCCTCTGCCGTCACAAAAATAGAAAGCGGTGCTTTTTATAACTGTGAAGCGCTTACCGACGTCTACTACGGCGGAAGCCGTTCAGAGTGGGATGCAATCAGTATCGGCACCAACAACGAACCGCTTTTGAATGCAACCGTTCACTTTAACTCATATTTTACCCCCACCACCATAAAGGCCAGGGGTGAATGTGGCGACAACGTGGAATGGATCTTTTACACGGACGGCACAATGATTATAAAGGGTACGGGGGATATGTACGATTACAGCAGTAACACAGTCCGCTGGAACGGTCACAGTAATAAGATAAAACGCGTTATTGTAAAGGGGGACATTACCAGAATAGGAAGCTATGCTTTTGGTTCCTGTTATTCGCTTGAGAGTGTTATTATTCCGAGCAGCGTAAAAAATATCGGGGCAGGAGCATTTAATTTATGTGTTGCCCTTGCGGAAATAAGCCTCCCGAAAAATCTTACCTCTGTCGGAGCGAAAACCTTTACATGTTGTCAAAAGCTTGAAAAAGTAATCATTCCAAAAAAAGTTACCTATATCGGCGATAACGCCTTTTCGGATTGTACAGAGCTTAAAGAAATCGTGCTTCCCGACGGTCTTGAGAGCATAGGTATTGCGGCTTTCAGGAACTGTAAAAAGCTTGATAATATCGTAATTCCCGAAAGTGTAACAAGTATAGCGTACGGAGCTTTTGCAGAATGCACCTCACTTTCTTATATGGAATTTCCCGACGGCATTACAGAGATAAACAATACTATGTTTACAAACTGTACTGCTCTGAAATCGGTGCGCATTCCCGACACAGTAACAAAGGTGTACATTTCTGCATTTTACGGTTGTACCGCCCTTGAAACAGTCTACTACTCAGGCAGTGAGAGTCAGTGGAACAGTATAGTTTTCGAAAAAAATAACGAAGCTGTTAAAAACGCCAATATCGTCTTCAACAGCAATACTCAGCAGAAAACCTATTTTGCCGGAATTACCTATAACGGCAAACTTTACGACTTGCTTACACAGCCGATAAATATTGATAAGAATTCCTCTGCTTCCGTTTCGGTTAAAGTAAACTATGATAACTTCACAGGCAATGAGAAAATCTGGCTTTCGCAGGACCCGACAAAGGCTGTGGAGCTTGATAACAACGTGGCAATCACATTTGTGCCTACCGACGTTTTCGATGCGGACAAAGATATTTATATTCTGATTGTCAACGAAGAAACAGGCGAAGCAAACTCTTACAGAACCCGCCTTAAAGTAACCGGCAACACTGCAGGTGGCGAATGGCTTCCCGACAGTGGTGTAAGCGGTCTTAACTTCAGGCTCGGCGGCAAAACCGGGCTTACCATACCCGACAACGTTCCCGTTTTCGGCGGTACCGAGATTAACTGGGACTTTGGTTTTATACCTGTTTCTGTTGAATACGACAGGGAAGACAACAATAAAATCAACATTGTATTCGGTGCGAATATCGTTTCCTCCGATGGGGAAGAGGATAAATTTTTCAAGGATTTCAGTTTCAAGGAATACAAAAAGGATTTTAAAACTATCGCTTATATGAAAGACGGCAGAACATTACAACAGCTGAGAAACCACTACAAGGTATTCAACAAAGATAACAAGATGAGTCTTTTCGGCGGTAATGTCATAGGTGGCGGAAGCGGTAAAACGGGCTTTGACTTCAATGTGGCAGGCTATGCTGAGGCGAAAATCGTAAACGGTGAGTTTACCTTTATTGAGGGACAGATTGTCCTTGAGGCTGAAGTTTCCTATACATATCAAGGACAGCTCTTTATCTGGGTTGTGCCTGTTTACTACGAAATCGGTGGCGGTATCGGTGCAGGTTTTGAGGGGAATATGATAGATATCTCTCCCGAAACTTTCGAACCGCAGTTTGAAGCGTACCTTACAGCGAAAATCAAAGCTACCTTAGGTGCAGGTGTCGGTATTGCAAAGGCGGCGACAGTCGGGGTTGCGGGTGAGGGCTCATTAAACCTTAAAACCGCTTTGCATAAGGATTACTTAAAAGCCTGGGGCGAGGGAAGTGCAAACTTCAATGTCAAGGTTTTCGGCAAGGAAGTTGCCAAAAAGGATTTTATAAAAGGTGAGTTTTTAATCTTCGAAACAGGTAACGCAAACGGTATGATTCCCGATAGCTCCGTTTCGCTTATGTCCCTTGAAGAGGATATATACGAAAGCATTGATATAAATGCGGTGTATCCGAATGAAAGCCGTAATGAAACTCCTGCCGAATGGTACGGAAATATGCCTCCTGTGAGCCTTTTTTCCACTGAGTACACAAACAAAAATCTTCAGCTTCTTGCTGAAAATGTGTACACGGAATCAGCACCGCAGATGCAGGAAATTGACGGCAAAAAGGTTATGGTGATGCTCTGGGACAACGAAACACGTGATGCTTCCAACCGCACGATGCTTGTCTATTCTGTATATGATGACGAGGAAAAGACCTGGTCGGAGCCTTTGCCTGTTTATGACGATGGTACTGCAGACTTTTATCCTGTTTTCAACGATGGATATCTTGTATGGCAGAACGAAAAGACAGAGCTTTCCGATGCAATGACTCTTTCAGAGATTGGCGCTTTGGGCGAAATCTGTGTGGCAAAATGGAACGGTGAGGGCTTTGACACCCCCGTGGTCCTTACAAACAACAACACCCTTGATACCCAGCCTTTTGTAACGGCGGACGATACTACTGTCACCGTTGTATGGATTGCGAACTCGGAAAACGATATTATCGGTCTTACGGGTAGAAACTCGATTATGAAATCGGTTTCTTTCGGTGCTCCCGAGGTATTAAAGGACAATCTTAACCCCATTATAAATCTGTCGGCAGGGTATATTGATGATGCTCTCAATATCGCTTATGTTGAGGACACTGACAACGATTTATCGACTGTAAACGAAAGGGAAATTGTGCTCATTACAGAGGATACAGAGTACGCGCTTACCGAGAACGATGTCCTTGACGGTAACCCTGTGTTTGAGAATAACACGATTTACTATTACTCGGACGGAAATATTCTGTACGGCAACGGCGAAGCTGTTTTTAAAGAGGCAAAACCCGGTCTTACCGATACCTTTACAGTAAGCAGTAACGGTACGGATGTTGCTGTTTGGTGGGCAAAGAGTACCGATGAGGCTACCGAGATTTTCTGCGCTTTATATAACGATGGCGAGTGGAGTGACGAAATCAAGGTTTCCGATACAGGCAACATTTCTAAATACCCCACAGGTATATTAAAGACTGACGGCTCGATGTATATCGCTTATAACAACAGCATTGTTGAAGATAGTGAGGTTACACAAACCGATTTGTATACCATTGATTTAGTACCCACTTATGACCTTATGGTTACCGATGCGTATTTTGACGAAAATAATATGACCGCATATGTTACAGTCAAGAATGTGGGCGAAGAGCAGGTCGGTAATTTTATGGTGGGTCTTTTTGATGTCGGTATCAACACCTATAAGGAGTTTGAGTCGTTAAAGGCAGGGGAGTCTATTGAAGTGGAGCTTAAGTATAATGTACCCTTAAGCTTCACAAAGTGCTCTGTTACAGCTATTGCCTACTATACCGAAGATGAATACAATGTTGAGAATAATTTTGTTACCTTTAATGTCGGTAACTGCGATGTGGAAATTACAGAGGTAAGAAGCTACGAAAAGCTTCCCAGTTCAGAGGCTGTGGTGGTTATAGCTAATAACGGTTACAGCGACAGCGGTGAGGTTACTGTTTCCCTGCGCCGTGACACCGTTGACGGCGAGATAGTTGATACCGAGGTTATAGATAATATTGCTGCAGGTGCTATGAGTAGAGTGAGCTTTGAATTCGATATCGCCTCAAGCGAAAATATCACATGGTATGTAACTGCCGAAACCGGGAACACCGAGATTTCCAAAGGTAACAACGATGCTTTCTTTATAAATGATTATGTCCGCTCGTTTAATTTATACAGTCAGGCAATTTTAAGTTATAGTATCGAAGATGGTACCCTTACCGCCATTGCGAACCTTGAAAGCAACGAAGGATACGATTTTACCGACACATCAACGCTTGTATTGTGCGATAAAGACGGAATCGGCAAGGACCAGTGTTCTGTTCAGGTGAAATTTTACCCTTACAGCAGTACGACTGTCGAGTATAAAATTTATAACTACACCCCCGAAAAGGGCGATTATCTGTTGCTTTATACCCCCGATTTTGAAAGCCATACGGTTGACATTGATACAGGCGAAGATACCTTTACTGTTTCAGGTACAGTTACTGCCTTTGGTGATACTGCAAAAGATATAACTGTTGAGCTTTTAGGAGCTGATACTAAAACTGTTACAGGTAACTCAGGCACTTACGCATTTGAAAATGTTGAAGCAGGCACATATACTTTAAGAGTTTCAAAATCAAAGCATGCTGTACGCGAGTATGAGGTAACAGTTGCTGATTCTGATGTTACACAGAATTTAGCTATCTGGCTTTATGGCGATGTGAACTGTGACGGTATTGTAAATGCAGGCGATACCTTGCAGATTAACCGCAAGATTGCCAATATGTCTTCTGTCTTTAATCAAACAGCAGATGCCGATTACAGATTTAAAGTTGCAAATGTTACAAATCTTGTAATGAACGATATTATTATCAATGCGACTGATATTCTGCAAATTAACCGTAAGGTAGCAAACCTTTCTTCAGTTTTTGACAAAATAGCGTAGGAAAAAGGGGTTTCTCGCGGAAGCCCCTTTTTCAATGAAATCCGCCTGTGGCGGATGAAATCCACTTTGTGGATGAAATTACTTCGTAATGAAATATTTTGCTTTGCAAAATGTTATGGTGTCAGGTGATGCAGTATAGATTTAAAAGTTCTGTTGACTTTTTTGATTTAATGGAGTAAAATAAAAGTAGTTTGAAAAATTTTACTTTGGAGGAGTAAATATGAAAAAAGTTTTGAGTTTAATTTTAGCAGTCACTACAGTATTAACTATGTTTGCGACTTGTGTTTCGGCATTATTTGTCATCGAGTCTTATTCAGAGTCCAAAGCTTACCTTGATGCATATTCCCCTACCAGAATAAGGCTTACCGAACAAAAATTTATTGTTACTCAGCCTCAGCACAAAACAGGTGCTAATGACATCGCAACAGAAATTGCTACAATTGAAGACTTGATTGAATTTTCAAAGCATCTTGATTTTAGTGCGCCCGACAAAGCGCCTGTGATTTTTGAAGCTTTAAAAGAAACTACCGGAAACGATGATTTAAGGTACGGTAAAATCTACATGTACGATTATGCATACAATCTTGATCCTTCGACTGATGAGTCATATGCCAAGGCCCTGGCAGATTTTAAGGAAATGGTTGACGAATTACTTGTTGCAACTCCCGAGAACGCAGATATCACTATTGCTGATTTCTATTCCGCCTGGGAAAATGCATATCGTATTAAGGCAACACTGGGAATAGAAAATGTACCCCCGATCCGACTTGAGGCTATAGAACGTTCTAAAGCTATTTCTTCCGATGTAACTCGTTATATGACAGAAGATTATAACGGAAATCTTAGACCTAACTCTTCGATGTTTGATACTGTATTTTTTGCAGAATATAATATATACACTTTAATTCAGGATGCATATAACACCGGAATAAGCGATGGCACACTTTCAAACTCAACAACTTCCGAACTTGTTTATCTTAATGAGGAATATGGCAGACTCAAAAAGCATTTTCAACTTGCGAGTACCATATCTATTCAGGACAGCTACTACGATTTGTACGATGAAGTTGTTCTTTACAAAGAAAGCGATTATACGTCAGATAACTGGGCAAAGGTACAGGAATATATTGCCGAAGCCGAAGAGCTTGCTTCAAAAGCTACAACTTTAGTAGATTGGCAAAATGCCCGCAAGGCTCTTATGAACGCCATACGTGTAGAAGGTATACCGGTAGATTATATGGAATTAGAAGAAGCTTTGCTATCGGTATATTCCGATGCCGATGGTGTTTCCACGACCGATTATATTCAAAAGGAATATTCAGGGCTTGCTGAAGATAATTGTATCCATTTGGCAGATAATTATAAAAATGGCTCAGCATACTCAGGGGAATGGACACGCTTTGCAATAAACTACTATTCTACAAATACAAATACAATTAAAGTCATTGAAAAATACTCCGCATACACATGGCTTTATAACCTTTGGGAACGTATCAAACAAAGCTCCACTGCTTATAAACAGAGCGAAGTAGACCAAGCTTTGTATAATTTTTACAGAGCTTTAGAAAACTTGGAAAATCCGGCAATGGAAGGTAAATGCGGAGATAATGTTACCTGGTCAGTTGACACTGATGGTGTTTTAACTATAAGTGGAGAAGGCAGGATGTGGAATTCTAATGGATTTGCTCACTGGAACCCTTATATGGTAAAATCCGTAATTATCGAAGATGGTGTTACAAATATTGGTGATAAAGCTTTTTATGGTTGTGGTGCTCTCACCTCAATTGAATTTCCGGACAGTGTGACAAGTATTGGCAAATGTGCTTTTCAATATTGTACCTCTCTTACTTCTCTTGAGTTTCCCGATACTGTTAAAAGGGTAGAAAGTGTTGCTTTTGCCGATTGCGCTTCACTCACTACGGTGGACTTGGGGGATGGTGTAACAAGGGTTAGTGGTTATGCTTTTGAAGATTGTAATTCTATCGTTTCTTTTAAATTCTCAAGCAATATGGAAGGTATAGGCGCGTTCTTTACAAATTACACTTCCGATTATCGTAGCCTTGCCACAATTGAGATTCCTCAAGGTGTGACACATATACAAGGTTCATTCCGATATTGTCCTTCTCTCACCTCAGTTAAAATTCCCTACGGTGTGGAAAATATTTCCCGATCTTTTATTGATTGTGCATCTCTCAAAATGGTGGAAATTCCCGATACCGTTACCTGGATAACTGCTTTTGAAGAGTGCCCCGAGCTTACCGATGTATATTACACCGGTACCGAGGAACAGTGGAACGAAATTTTCAATAATTCTATTGAAAATGTTACTGTTCATTTTAACTCTTCAATGCCATCCGAAACTCCTGAGGAAACAACCGTTAATATTTCCGGTGCAGTTACAGCCTATGGTGATGATTCAAAAGGTGTAACAATTGAACTCCTTGATGGCGAAACGGTGGTTGATGCCAAGACTGTTACAGGTAACTCAGGCACTTACGCATTTGAAAATGTTGAAGCAGGCACATATACTTTAAGAGTTTCAAAATCAAAGCATGCTGTACGCGAATATGAAATTACAGTAGCTGATGCCGATGTTACACAGGATGCAGCAATCTGGCTGTATGGCGATGTTACGGCAGATGGTATTGTAAATGCAGGCGATACATTGCAGATAAATAGAAAAATCTCAAATCTTTCCTCTGTATTTAATCAGACAGCAGATGCCGATTACAGGTTCAAAGTCGCAAATGTTACAAATCTTGTAATGGACGATGTTATTCTCAATGCGGCTGATATTCTGCAAATTAACCGTAAGGTAGCAAACCTTTCTTCAGTTTTTGACAGAATAGCGTAAGCGTTGCGTAGCAACGCATCGATATAAATCCCTGTCGGGATTTTCGATATATCTTGACAGATTCGATATGTCGGTGACATTTCTCGCCAAAGGCGAGTTATGTCATCGACTCGATATGTTGCTGACGCAACGAGAAACAGGGATTAATATCATATCGAATTTTGTAGGGGTTGATGTCCACATCAACCCGAGAAAATATATCGATTTCACAAAGTGAAAATATCGGGCAAACAAAGTTTGCATATCGACAAAAATCTGTCCACAAAAGTGGGCAGATTTTCAGTTTAGAGTTTAGAGTGATGATTTGCCTTCGGCAAAATGATGGTGTTCGCGATGCAAACGGATTTAAATATTCAGGAATTTAAAGTTATGATTTTGTCAAGGGACAAAAGTTGGATTTGGGCGAATTATCCCTTAATGAAGATGCCGTTAAACTTCCTTTTTTATATCAAATCTGTAAATCCCGATTAATAACGAAAAAAATCCGATAGAATTGGTAATGATACCGCCGATTGACCCTGCAACAATATCATGAATTACCCATAACGGATGGGTTATCGCACTCGCATACCGTATAAACTTCGGACTCTGCGAACCATAAGAGATAGTCGACAAAAGTTTTGCAATGATAACTATAACACTTAACCACCCATGCCATGTCATAATCCCAACAACTGTAAAAATCACCGAGAATATTATTTGACACCACAGATTAGACTTTCTTTTTTTTACCCTGTCGGTGTAAATATAATTTGTGATAACACTTATTAAATTTGTGGATGTACCGGTATATGAACCGAGCAGAAAATACTGGAACGCAAAAATTATTTCACTCGCTATCCTTGTAAACATCATACTGTTATATTTTTTACATTGAAATACCAGAAGTGAAACCACCAGACCCAAAAATCCTATAATCTGAATAAAATAATCATTATACAAAAAATTCTTTATTTCTTCGAACATCGCCTTTACACCTTTCCCTGAATATGATACAATGATATCATACGAACATTTTAAACGCAATAAATGTTTGAAATATTGATAATCGAACATTTACGAACAAGGAGAATTGATATGTCCCTTAACTTGCGAAAACAGCAGATTATTGATATACTTAACAAAAATCAAAGGGTTTCCGTAAAGGCACTTTCAAAAGAACTATATGTCTGTGAAATGACTATAAGGCGTGATTTAAAAGAGCTTGAAGGCTCAGGATTTCTTATCCGATATCACGGAGGCGCCGTATTACCCGAGTCCGAAACTGATATGCCAATTTCTATAAGACTGCATATAAACGAAAAAGAAAAAAAGAAAATTGCCAAAATAGCACAGAAACATTTAAAGGACAATCAGATTATCTTTCTTGAGGCATCATCCACCTGCGCATATCTTATTCCTTATCTTAAGGGACACAAAAATATGACGGTTATCACAAACTGCGTTATGTTTTTACCGTTGCTCAATAAATATGGCGTTCGCTGCAAACTCACAGGAGGAGACTATATGCCGTCCGAAAATTGTCTTGCGGGAAGGGATGCTGAAAACTATCTAAGAGGAATAAATGTCGATATTGCTTTCATTTCATGCAATGGCTTAAGTTTTGACGGAACACTTACAGAGGATGTTCCCGAACTGGCGGAAATCGCAAAAATAATGAAGAAAAATTCCCGTCGTTGCATCGTGCTGATGGATAAAACCAAGGTGAATTATATCGGAAAATACAATCTTTTTCACAAAAATGA
Organism: Fumia sp.; assembly: GCA_045615345.1. Taxonomy (GTDB): domain Bacteria; phylum Bacillota; class Clostridia; order Oscillospirales; family Ruminococcaceae; genus Fumia. Next base: position 98,650 of record JAZLER010000036.1, read on the forward strand.
AGTAGACGAGTTGATAACCGTCATGGAGGAAATATGAACTACAATTACCACACTCACACATATTTATCACAGCACGCAAGCGGTACTCCTGAAGAATATGTGTTAAGATCAATTGAAAACGGGATAAAGTATATGGGATTTTCTGACCATATTCCCTTTGCTTTCCCAGATGGGTTTGAGTCGGGGCACCGTGTACCAATGGCTCTGGCTGAAGAATATGTTAAGATGATTTCGGACCTTCGTGACAAATACAAAGATAAAATCGAAATAAAAATCGGTTTTGAAATGGAATACTATCCTTTACATTTTGACAAAATGCTTGAAAATGCTATAAACTTGGGCGCAGAATATCTTATTTTAGGTCAGCATTATTTGTATAATGAACAGCGCCCCAACCCAGTTTGTTCTATGGCGGTTATCGAGGATGAAAAGCATCTTTTTGAATATGTTCAGAATGTCCTTAACGCGATGAATACAGGCGTTTTAACATATGTTGCTCACCCTGATTGCCTTTATTTTACGGGGGATGAGAACCTGTACCGCGATGAAATGAGAAAAATCTGTGTGGCTTCAAGAGAAAAGAATATCCCCCTTGAGATAAACTGCCTTGGTATCAGGGACAACCGCAAATATCCTAATATGATTTTCTGGGAAATGGCAGGGGAGGAGAGTTCCCCCGTGACTTTCGGGTTTGATGCTCACGATGTCCCGGCTTCATATGATGTCGCCTCGATACCCGTTGCAAAGGCAATAGTGGAAAAATACAGCCTTAACTACATTGGAAAGCCTGAAATTGTAAATATACAACACAAAAACAAACTTATATAACATTTTGACATTTATTTTGATGTGCTTTTGTTGTAAAATAATTTTGTATTATTATTATTCTTAGGAGAACACTATGGAAATCAAAAGCTACAAACTTGGAAAAACCATTGTAAAATATCTTATAAACGATAATAAAAATGTTACAATGTTGCTCATTCCTGCGGAGATGGAGGGAAGCATTGCAAATCCCTGGGATATCCCGAATGACCCTTATGACCCCAGGGCAAGATATATGCATCAGTGGAACATCGGAAGCCTTGCATATTTTTATACTGATGATCTTAATATGCAACATCCCGGATTTACAATGAAAACTCCCGACCTCACCGACAAAACTTTCTTTAAATCCCAGAAATCCATCCAAAGAAATGACAAGACAGAGATTATAACAGAGCTTACCTGTGAGGGCTATACCCTTATCCACACACTTGCTCACATCGAGGGTCTGCGCGGTTTTGAAGTTAAAACTACTTTTGTAAATACAAAGAAAAAGTCCACAAAACTTAGGATGCTTTCAAGTTTTGCGCTTGATAATATCAGTCCTTTCCAGACTACAGATGCGCCCGACACCTACAAGTTCCATCGTTTTTACGGTGGCTGGAGTAAAGAGGGCAAGCATACAGTTCAGACAATTGAAGAATTAAACCTCGAAAAAACCTGGAGCGGTTGGACCTGTGGCAGTGAGCGTTTCGGAAGCCACGGCTCATACCCCGTACAGCGTTACTTCGGTACTTCTGCCGTTGAAGACAGCAAAATGGGCGTTTTGTGGGGCGCAAGGCTTAAACTCAACTCCACATGGCAGATGGAACTTTCAAGATTTCAGGATACCCTTTCCCTTACAGGCGGTATCGGTGACTATACATATTCAGGCTGGGAAAAGGTTATCAAAAAAGGCGAAAGCTTTACCTCGCCCACAGCGTATATTGCCACTGTAAAAGGCGATATTTATGACCTTTGTACAGCACTTAACGATATGCACAAACCTGCTTACTTAAAGTACGGCGAGGAAGGTATCCCCGTAACATTCAACGAGTACTGCACCACCTGGGGCAAGCCTACTCAGGAAAAAATGTTAAGCTATGCAAAGGCGTTAAAGAGCTTTGATGTAAAATATCTTGTAATCGATGCCGGCTGGTGCAAGGAAGGTTTTGAGCAGGACTCAAACGGCGAATGGATTCCCGATAAAAACATCTTCCATGATATGAGAAAGATGAACAGCGAAATCCGTGAAATGGGAATGGTGCCCGGTATCTGGTTTGAGTTTGAAGTTACAACCATCGGTTCCGATTACTTCACCAAAAAATACGACAATATGCATTTAAAACGCGATGGACGCGTTATCAATACAAGCGGTATCAGGACTTATCTTGATTTCAGACAGGAAAAAGTACACAAACACCTTAAGAAAAAGGTTATCGATTTGCTTGCTGATAATGGCTTTGGCTACATCAAGGTTGACTATAACAGAAACTTGGGCGTTACTGTTGACGGTAAGGAATCAGGTCCCGAGGAACTTAGAAAACATCTTGAGGGTGTCCGCGATTTCTTTAAGGAAATGAAAAAAGAAATCCCCGACCTTGTTATCGAAAACTGTTCATCGGGTGGCCATCGCCTTGAGCCTTCGATGTTTGAAGTGAGTGCGGTTTCAAGTTTCTCCGATGCCCATGAGGCAATCGAAGTTCCGTATATCGCCGCAAGCTTACATAATCTTATGCTCCCCGTTCATTCTTCTATTTGGGCAGTTTTAAGAACTGACGATACACCGAAACGCCTTTACTACTCCCTTGCCGCTTCGTTCCTTGGAAGAATTTGTCTGTCGGGTGAAATCGACAAAATTTCCGATGAGCAGAAGGCGATTTTAAAGGAAGCGCTCAACTTCTACAAACAGCTTGAGAATGTAATTATCAACGGCGACACCAGAATTTACGGCAACCGCAGTAACAATATCCGTTATCCCAAAGGCACTCAGGCGGTGGTGAGAAAAACCGATACCGATGCGGTGATTATCTGCCACTCGTTTGAGGAAACAGCCGATACATTCAGCTTTGAAATCCCCGAGGGCTACAATGTAGTTTCAAAATTCGGTGAAGATTATATCGAAGTATCGGGCAATGTGGTTACAGTAAACAAAATGCCCGACCTTTCAGCATCAGTTGTTTATCTTAAGAAATAAACCAAAATCCCTCTCCGTACAGAGAGGGATTTTTTTACACTAATTTTTAAGGTCGTTTAAGATTTCGCGGATATTTTTGTAGACAAATTCGGGTTTTACCTCGCTTTTTTCGAGGTCGTCAAGCGTACCCTCGCCCGAAAGGACGAAAATACTGCTGATTTTTGCATTAACACCGCTTGCAATGTCGGTATAGAGTCTGTCGCCGATTACAACGGCTTGCGCTTTTGAAAAACCTGATTTTTCCACAGCCAAGTCTATCATAGCGGGCTGGGGCTTGCCGATAAAGAGGGGGAGTCTTCCCGTTGCATTTTTGAGCATAGCGCTTACAGAACCGCAGTCGGGCACCGAGCCGTACCATGTGGGGCAGACCCAGTCGGGGTTTGTTGCGATATAGTCAACACCGCGGTTTAAAAGGATACAGGCATCTTCAAGCTTTTGAAAGGTAAGCTCGGTATCAAATCCCATACAGAGGCAGTCGATGTCGTCTTCGAGCTTGTCGGTAATGGGGAGATTTGCTTCCTTTAACTGCTCTTTGAAAGAGGTTGTGCCGAAAGCGTAGATTTTTTTGTGGTTTAATTTTTTGAGGTGGACGATGGTTGCATTTGTTGATGTGAGAAAATCGTCTTTTGTGGCAGAAATTCCAAGAGATGCGAGTTTTTCTATGTATTTGTCAACGCTTTTGGAAGAATTATTGGTTAAAAACATATATCTTCCGCCGATTTTTTTGACATACTCAAGGAAGTCGATTGTGCCGTCAAATAAATCATTGTCCAGATATATGGTGCCGTCCATATCAAGCAAAAAGAGTTTTTTGTCCTTTAAATTACTCATAGTATTCGCCCACCAGAACTTCGTTTAAAGAGCGTTTGGGAACGCAGATTGCATTATCTTCAAGGTAGTATTTTATATCGCCTTTAAATTCTACTTCGCGGTTTTCTTCCTTGGGGTAGCCGAGTGCCACAACCAGGGAAATCGGAAGGTTTTCGGGCAAATTTAAAACTTTTGCGATTTCTTCGCGGTCGATAGCCAACATAAGGCAAGCGCCAACGCCATCGGACAACGCCGACAAAACGATATGCTCAGCGGCAATTCCGACATCGATGTCGTTTCCTGATTTGCGGATATCGGTATCGGCACAGATTACAATATAAGCTGAGGGCTGTTCATCAAAGTCAGGGTTATAGTCGGGGAGGTAGCCTGCAAATTTTACAAGGGGGAAGATTTTTTCACACATCTCTTTACTTCCCACTGCCACATATTTAAGCGCCTGCATATTGGCGGCAGAGGGGGCAACACGCGCCGACTCAACATACGAAAGAAGCTGTTCTTTTGTGAGAGGGGTTCTTTCGAATTTTCTTATGGTTCTTCTTTTGTTAATAAGATTTTTCATATCAGTCACCTAACAATCCTGAATATATTTCGCTTTTTTTGAAGTTATATTTTGCGGCAATTTTCTTTGCGGCATCGGTGGGGCGTTCACCATTTTCAGTGAGGTATTTTGCCTCTTTTATGGCATCTTCCAGAGAAACCTCAGCCTGTTTCGGGGCTTCGGCACCCTCGATAATCAGCACAAACTCGCCTTTGGGAGTTTTCTCTTCGTAAAAGGCTATCGCATCTGTGAGAGTAGTGCGGATAACCTCTTCGTGGATTTTTGTAAGCTCGCGCGCAATCGCTATATTGCGGTTACCGAAAGTTTTTTCCATATCTTTCAAGGTGTTTAAAAGCTTATGGGGGGCTTCGTAAAAAATCAGGGTATGAGGGTCGTCCTTTATACTCTCAAGATGGGTTTTGCGGTTTTGCTTACTTGTTGAGAGAAAGCCCTCAAAAGCAAAACGCGAGGTCTTAAGCCCACTGATGCAAAGTGCCGAGATTACTGCACTGGGCCCGGGGATTACAACTGTGGGCACACCTTTTTCGGCGGCAAGACGGACTAAATCCTCGCCCGGGTCGGAAACGCACGGCATACCTGCATCCGAAACTATAGCACAGTTTTCTCCGTTTAGTATGCGCCCTATTATCACTTCTCCGCGCTCGCGAAGATTGTGCTCATGGTAGCTTACCATCGGCTTTTTAATGTCAAAATGATTTAAAAGTTTTAAGGTAACACGGGTGTCCTCGGCGGCGATAAAATCAACGGATTTCAAGGTTTCAACCGCTCTCGGGGAAAAGTCGCTTAAATTTCCAATGGGTGTTCCCGTTACATAAAGTTTTCCTGTCATATTTTTCACCTTTATCTGTATATATCAAGCATTTCTTCGGTGAAGTTTTCACCGTCTAAAACTTGTAGGGTGGGTTCAATATCCATATACGGTGCACTGCCTTTTTTACCCTCAATAAGGAAAAGCCACGGGGGAGTGTCGGCGTTTTTTGCAACCATTCTGAGCCTTTTGGGTTCGATGTTGTTCTGTCGCATTGCGGTTATCACATCGGCAGGGCGTTCGGGGCGCTGACAGATACAAAGCTTTCCGCCTGTTTTTAAAAGCTGTGAAGCTGTTTTGCAGACATCAAAAATGTTGCAGAGAATTTCGTGGCGTGCAATTTGATGCGAAAGCTTTTCGCTTAAAATCCCTGTGTTTGCCGTCTTGTAAGGCGGATTACAGGTCACAATGTCAAATGTGTCAAAGGGTAAAACGCCTTTTAAATCCTTCAAATCCCTTTCAATCGGGAAAATTTTTTCTTCAAGGTGGCAGTAAGAAACGGTGTGGTTAAACTGCTCAATTGCCTTTTTCTGAATGTCAATGCCGTAGATAACAGCAGGGTCAAACTTTTTGTAAAGTACTATCGGGATAATTCCGCACCCTGTACCAAGGTCAACGATTTTGTCGCGGTGGCGGGCGTTTGTGAAGTTTGCAAGCAAAAAAGCATCGGTGCCGAATTTGTGGTCAGGAGTGACACAAATCGCGAGATTTTCACCAAAGCTTTCCATAGAAAATTCAAAATCCATTTTTCCACCGCCTTTTTAAAAGATTAACTAATATATTTTATCATAAATTCAAAATAATGGCAATACAAAACAAAAAAATCCCATCTTTCGATGGGATTTCCTTCTTTTGGTGCCGGTGGTGGGACTTCTTTTCTGCGGAAAAGCCGGCTCGTGGCTCTGACAGTCCACCGGACTGTCATTCACTCCCACTCGCTTCAAGGCCCACTCCTGTCGTAATAAAAAAACACAGACCACTAAAGGTGGTCTGTGCTTTTTGGTGCCGGTGGTGGGACTTGAACCCACACGCCATTGCTAGCAACGGATTTTGAGTCCGTCTCGTCTGCCAGTTCCAACACACCGGCGTGTATGTCTTAATGCGACTTTGTTATTATACAACATACTTTTAAAAAAATCAAGTCTTTTTTCAAAAAAAATTATAAGTTTTATAAAATAGCATAATGATCGGTATTTTATGATGCTATCGGTGGCAATATAATATTAAAAAATGAAAGGGTTTTTGATATGATTGAAAAGGATACCATAAAACTGTTAAGGGAATGTGATGCGGGGGTCAAGATGGGGATTTCCTCCATTGACGATGTGCTGGATTATGTAAGCCACGATGATTTAAAGGGGAAACTTTTGAGGTGTAAAGAAGAACACAATAAGCTTGACAACGAAATTCAGACACTTCTTGACAAATACCACGATGACGGTAAAAAGCCAGATCCTTTGGCAAAGGGAATGTCCTGGATTAAGACAAATGTAAAGCTCGCATTAAATGAGTCGGACAAGACGATTGCCGACCTTATGACCGATGGATGCAATATGGGGGTGAAGTCGCTTCATATGTATCTTAATCAATACAAGGCGGCAGACGAAACTTCAAAGGACATCACAAAACGCCTCGCCACCTCAGAAGAAAGGCTCGCAGTTGATATAAGAGAATATCTGTAAAGAGGGGGAAATCCCCTCTTTTTTCTTGACTTTATTTTTCTTTATGCTACAATGGTGGTAAGTGGGCTATGCCCAAGAAAAGGAGAGGATTTTTATGTATTTTGGAATTTCAAAGGATATTATCACACCACCTTTTAATATGGTGCTTGCGTGTGCAAGGGGAAATACGGGGAATTATGAATATGTCCACGATGATGTTTTTGTAAGATGTCTTGCGATGAGTGACGGCGAAAACAAGACAGTTTTAATGTCGATGGATTTGCTTTTCCACGAAAGAAGTCTTAACAATGACCTTGCGGCATACGCAAAGGAAAAGTACGGAGTAGAGCCTTCGGCATTTGTTTTGGGTTGCACTCACGACCATATTGCGCCCTCTGCAAGAGGCTACAGTCAGGATTTTGCAAACGAGGAATACGAGGCGTATCTTCTTGACCGCGCAAAGAAAACTTTAGACCGTGCAATGAACACAATGTTTGAGGGTACAATTGAACATACAACCTTTGAAGCGTTTTTCAGCATCAGCCGCCGTGGCTACAAAGACGGTGTCTTTATGAACTTTGCTGACCCCAAACACAAACGCGACACAGAGTTTGGCGTTTTAGTTGTAAGGGATCTCTTCGGCGATGTAAAGAGCGTTGTGATGAGCTACGGCTGTCACCCTGTTTTCTACCCTGCGGATTCTTCTTTGAGTGGCGAGTTCCCTGCCCGCGTATGTCAGCTTATCGATGCTAACTACTACGGCTGTATCTCCCTTTACTTCCAGTCGGCAGGCGGTGATGTGCGCCCGATGGCAACTGTGGTTGACGGAAAATTCGCTCAGCCCTTGCCTTTCTCACATGTTGACCGATTTGCAAAATCAATAGCCGATGATGTTATAAAGGCTGTGGACAGCAAAAACTATAAGTTTGACCTTAATATTGCTTCTGATGAATTTGCGGCAGTGCTTCCTATGGAAGAACAGAGCAAGGAGCGTTTCAAAGAGCTTTGCGATGAATTTATCCAGTATGGTGAGAAGAACATTAACTACATAAACGCAAACTATATTGCAAACGAGGGCGGTCACGAAATACTTCCCAGAGAGCTTCCTCTCCATTGCCAGACTGTAAAACTCTGCGATGAAGTGTATATTGCGACTATGGGCGGTGAGCCTACAAACCATGTAAAAGAATGTGTTAAGGAATGCTTCAAGGACAAGAAGATGTTCTTTATCGGCTACACCGACTGCTGTGCTTATGTTGTAAATGATTTTGAACTTGACGAGGGCGGATATGAGGCACTCTGCTACTTTGAATATCGCCTTATCGGCCCGTTCAAGAAGGGCATTGACGAAAAAATTCAGAAAGGATTTAAGGCTTCACTTAAAAAGCTTAAGTAATGGAAATCAAACTTTCGGACCATTTTACATACAAAAAACTTTTAAGATTCACTCTGCCGTCAATTGCGATGATGATTTTCACCTCGGTTTACGGGGTGGTTGACGGATTTTTCGTGTCGAACTTTGTGGGCAAGACCCCCTTTGCCGCAGTTAATCTCATATGGCCGTTTTTAATGATTATGGGTACTGTGGGTTTTATGTTCGGTACGGGCGGAAGTGCTATCGTTGCAAAGACATTAGGCGAGGGCGACAGCAAAAGGGCAAACGAGTATTTTTCGCTTTTTGTCTATGTTTCGTTCATCTTAGGCGTTATAATCGCGGTACTCGGAATTGTGTTTTTGCCACAAGTGACTACCCTTATCGGTGGCGAGGGTGAGATGCACAGAAATGCCGTGTTATATGGCAGAATTAACCTTTCAGCTTTGCCGTTTTTTATACTGCAGATGGAGTTTCAGACTTTTTTTGTAACAGCTGAAAAGCCGAAACTCGGGTTTTATGTCACGGTGGCTTCAGGGGTTACAAATATGGTGCTTGATGCGTTGCTTGTCGGAGTTTTTTCTCTTGGTATAACGGGGGCGGCTCTTGCTACTTCGTTAAGCCAGGTGGTTGGCGGTATTGCGCCGGTAATATATTTCTTAAAGAAAAATGACAGCCTGCTTTCCCTTGGCAAAACAAGGTATTACGGCAAAGCTGTCATAAAGGCGTGCATAAACGGCTCGTCTGAGCTTATGAGCAATATTTCGATGTCGGTTGTGGGAATGCTTTACAACATTCAGCTTTTAAAATACGCAGGCGAAAACGGGGTTGCGGCATACGGGGTTATTATGTATGTAAGCTTTATTTTTGCAGCAGCATTTATCGGCTATTCTATCGGTACGGCACCTGTTTTCGGATTTAATTTCGGAGCGCAAAACCATAAGGAGCTCAGAAATGTTCTTAATAAAAGTGTGAAAATCATTTCTCTTTCTTCACTTTTAATGGTGGTTATGGGTGTTATGCTGGCGATGCCTCTGGCGAAGATTTTCGTGGGGTACGACACAGAACTTTTAACACTCACAACAAAAGGACTTAAAATCTATTCTTTCTGCTTTTTGTTTATGGGAATGGCAATTTTTGGCTCGGGCTTTTTCACTGCCCTTAACGATGGTGTGACTTCTGCATTCATTTCGTTTTTGAGAACCTTGGTGTTCCAGATTGCGGCGGTTATGCTCCTGCCTTTGATTTTTGACATTGAAGGTATCTGGATTTCGGTTGTGGTGGCAGAATTTATGGCGGCATTTTTATCGGTGCTTATGATTGTTATAAAGAGGAAACATTTTCACTACTGATTCAACTAAGAGTGTCAAATTTTGTTGAAAGAAAATGAGCCTTCCCCTCGAGGGGAAGCCCTTATATTCAAGTAGTTTTCAATTGAAATGTCAAGGTTCTGTCAAGGATTTTGACATTTTTTTTGCTTAAAAATCGGAGTTGTTGCAAAATCTTTCATTTTTTCAAAAATCGCTTGAAAAATTTTATTAAAAATGTATAATTGAAGTAAAGGAATATATAAGGGGGATTATTGTGAAAAGACTTAAAAAGATTGACATTCATTGTCACGCACTTGAAGAAAAGGTTATAGGCGGTCCTAACAACTGGTTTTTTCCCGATGTAGACGATATGCGCAGAGCGTACGATTCAATGGGGGTTGAAAAAGCAGTACTGCTTCCGCTTGTTGACAACGCAGGTTGTCCGCAGTCACAGTCAATCCCTGAAGTTTTAAGAATCGCAAAAGAGCGCCCCGATACCATCGGCTGGTGGTTTTGTAACTTTGACCCCGGTTTTGAATGCAACGACCCCGATGTAAATCTTTCTTTCTACCTTGAGCAGTATAAGGCTCTGGGCGCTAAAGGTGTGGGCGAGCTTACAAAGAATATTTACTTTGACGATCCTATGATGATAAACCTTTTCAAACACTGTGAGGCTTGTAAGATGCCTGTGCTTTTCCATATCGGTCAGATGGGAAGGGACTACGGTATTGCTGACGATATGGGACTTCCAAGGCTTGAAAAGGTGCTTAAGATGTTCCCCGACCTTATCTTTATAGGACATTCCACAAAGTTCTGGAACGAGATAAGCGGTGACTGTTATCTTAAAGCCCGTGGTCAGTATCACTTGGGCCCTGTAACCGAGGGCGGCAGAGTTGTGGAACTTATGAGAAAGTACAAAAACCTTCACTGCGATATGTCGGCAGGAAGCGGATATTTTGCTTTGACAAGAGATCCTGAGTTTACATATAAGTTCATCGAGGAGTTTCAGGACAGAATTTACTATGGAGCTGATATCTGTACTCCCGACCCATACGACAGACCTCTGATGAAATTACCTGAGTTTTTAGACGAAGCTATGGAACAGGGTAAAATCAGTTACGATGCATACAGAAAGGTATGCCGCGATAACGCTTTAAGACTTCTGGAAGGAGAGTAATATGGGATACAAATTCGGAGTTATCGGTTGCGGATTTATCGCAGGAATTCACGCGATGGCGATAAATGACATTGAAGGCACTGAGATTGTCGGTGCGTACGACCCTTTTGAAAAAGCGGCAGATGCTTATTGCGAAAAGTGGAACGCTAAAAAATATTTAAGCGAAGAAGAACTTTTAGCTGATGAAAATATTGACATCGTCTGCATCTGTACACCGAGCGGAAACCACGCGGCTACCGCAATTGCTGCTATGAAGAGTGGCAAGAATGTAGTGGTTGAAAAGCCGATGGCAATAAACAAAGAGGACTGCCAGAGAATAGTTGACACCCAGAATGAAACAGGCAAAAGTTGCGTTGTAATTTCTCAGCTGCGTTTTTCTGAAACAAGTAAAAAGGTTAAAGCGGCACTTAACGATAACAAACTCGGCAAGCTTGTGGAATGCGGTGTACATATGAAATACTTCCGTTCTGAAGAATATTATGCTTCCTCAAACTGGAGAGGGACATGGGCTATGGACGGCGGTGGAGCTTTGATGAATCAGGGTATCCACGGCATTGACCTTATGCTTTACTATATGGGTGATGTCAAGAGTGTATCTGCTTTTTGCAGAACCTTAAGACATAACATTGAAGTAGAAGATACAGCAGTTGCTATTGTTGAATTCAAAAACGGTGCAATCGGTACCATTGAGGGTACTACTTCTGTTACTCCCGGTTACCCCAGACAGTTTGAAATCTGCGGTACCGAAGGAAGTATAATTTTAGAAGAAGATGCTGTTGTGAACTGGGATATCAGCGGTGAGGAACAGGAAAAGCAGGAAGCTTTGGTTTCTTCTCACGCAGACCCCACAAAGATTTCGTTTGCGGGACATAAGGCGCAAATTCAAAACCTTATAAATCATCTCGAAAACGGAGAAAAAATCCTTATAGATGCAAATGAGGGCAGACGAAGTGTTGAACTTATTTGTGCTATATATGAATCATCAAAATTGGGTAAAAAAATTAATTTTTAAGGAGAGAAATATCATGGCAGAAAAATTGGCATTATTTGGTGGAGAAAAAGCAGTACAGGGCGGTCTTGAAAGATGTCAGCGTCCCGTAGTTCCGGACAGCGCTTACAAAACAATCAACGATATGCTTTTAAAAGGCGACATTTCCGCTTCTCCCGTAGTAGCAAGATTTGAAAAGAAATTCAGAGAATACATCGGCACAGAATACTCTTTGTGCTATGTAAACGGTACAACCTCTATCCAGGCTGCTCTTTTTGCAGTAGGTGTAGGTGCAGGCGATGAAGTTATCGTTCCTTCCTTCACATTCTGGGCTACAGTAGGTCCCGTTGCTGCAGCAAACGCTATCCCCGTTTTTGCTGATGTTGACCGCGATACACATTTGCTCACAGCAGAAACTATTGAAAAATGTATCACTCCCAAAACAAAGGCTATCCTTCTCGTTCACGTTTGGGGTAACCCCTGTGATATGGATTCTATCCTCGCACTCGCTAAGAAATATAACCTCAAAGTAGTTGAAGACTGCTCTCACGCTCATGGTGCTGAGTACAAAGGCAAAAAGGTTGGTTCCTTCGGCGATGTAGGATGCTTCTCCTTGCAGGGCTCCAAAGTACTCCCCGGTGGTGAAGGCGGTATCATGGTAACAAACAACCGTGAATACTTTGAACGCGCTTGTGCACTCGGCCATTACGAAAGACTCGGCAACTTGCCCGATGATTCCGAATACAAAAAATACAGCCTCACAGGTTTTGGTTTCAAACACAGAATCAACCCCTTTGCTGCTGCTATTGCTGAAGCAGGTCTTGAAAGACTTGACGAACTCAATGCTTTGAGAAAAGAAAATGGCGAATATTTCGACAAACATCTCGCTGCAATGGGTCACATCAAACCCCTTAAAGAAGTTGAAGGCGGTAACAGAGTTTACGCTTACCACCATGCAGAATACCTCCCTGAAAAGCTCAAAGGTCTTTCTATGCATACACTCCTTGAAGCTCTGACTGCTGAAGGTGCTTTCACAGGTCCCTGTGGATACGGTGTTCTTCATAAAGCTCCTTTCTTTGCAGCTGACGGCCCTTATGCTGATAAATGTCATTTCGGTTGTCCTCACTACGGCGGAAAATATGCTCCCGCTGAATACCTCGAAGTTTCCGAGTATCTTAACAAATGTGTTATCTACGCAGCTCCCAGATTTGAGTATGAAGACAAGACAGTTATCGATGAATACATCCACGCACACCAGAAAGTAATTGATAACCTCGACCTCCTCCTTGAATATGATGCTAAGAAACAGGAAGCAGAAAAACAGCTCAAGAGTGACGGAAGAAGTATTACTACTTTCCGCAAATAAGGAGAGTTAAAATGAGTACTCTTAAAATAGGTTTTGCAGGTTTTCGCCACGGCCATATTTTCGGACTTTACGGCGTAGCTGAAAATAATCCCGATGTTGAGATTGTTGCCGCATGGGAAGAAAATGACGATGCAAGAAAAGCTGCAATCGAAAAGAAAAATGTAAACTTCAACTGCGATACATACGAAGAAATCCTTAATAATCCCGATATCGACATCGTTGCTATCGGGGACTATTACGGCAGACGCGGTGAGCTTGCTATCAAGGCTTTGAAAGCAGGCAAGCACGTTATCGCAGACAAGCCTTTGTGTACTTCTCTTAAAGAACTCAAAGAGATTAAAAAGCTTGTTAAGAAAACAGGTCTTAAGGTTGGACTTATGCTCGACCTTCGTTATAACCCCTGCATTCTCGCTGCCAAAAAGCTTATTGAGGACGGCGAAATCGGTGAAGTGAATAACATTCTCTTCGGCGGTCAGCACCCTCTTTACTACGGCGAAAGACCTTCCTGGTACTTTGAAGAAGGTAAACACGGCGGTACTATCAACGATATCTCTATCCACGCTATGGATATTATAAAGAACTATCTTAAGCTTGATGTTAAGGATATCTGTGCCGCACGCACATGGAACAAGCTTGCTGATAAGGAACCTCAGTTCAACGAAAGTGCACAGTTTATGCTCAAGCTTTCAAACAATGTCGGCCTTATCGCAGATGTTTCCTATACTTGTCCTAATGGTATCGGTTTTGATTTGCCCTATTACTGGGAATTCAAAATCTGGGGAACAGATGGTATGATGTGCTTTAACCTCAACGGACCGATAAATCTTTATAAGAAAACAGAAAATACTGTTACACTTGTTGATGGTATTACCACCGACAAAAACTATCTTACAGACTTTATAGACGATATAAACGGAAAAGCTGACTACACTGCAGGTATTCTCGCTTCTTCCGAAGAAACACTTAAAATTCAGGCAAAAGCAGGTAAATAATATCAAGGCGGGACTTTTTAGGGTTCCGCCTTCAAAAAGTGAGGTGGAAATATGGAGGCCGAAAAAAACATTTACAGGGAAGATTTAGTCCCTGTGGTTGTTGAACATCTTGTGAGTGAGCCACATATTTTTCCGCCTCATTTGCATAATTACATCGAAATTTATTACAACATAAGGGGTTGCAGAAGGTATCTCATAAACGACAGGTACTATCCCTGTGAGAAAAATGATATGTTTTTAACCCCTGCACTTCAGATCCACAAATCGCTTTTATATCCGGTAGACGAGTATGAGAGATGCATTATAAGTCTTTCCTCGAAAATGGTGGAAAAACTTAAATCCCTTCCCAATATGCCGAGTAATCCTTTCAAAGCTATTTTCAAAGAAGATATAGTCTCCCACAAAACTCATCTTTCAGATGAGGAACACGACAAACTTATTGAACTTGTTACCATTTACAACAAGGAAAATGATGAAACCGAAAAGTTTATAATTCTGCTGAAAATCCTGAAATTTATCGCATATAAATTTGAAAATGATACTGTTTTGGACCAGAACTTTGCTCCTGAAACCGAGGCTGACAAGATTCTGGATTTTATCGAGCGAAACTTCAGGTCCCAGATTTCGGTTTCACAGCTTGCCAAAGATATGGCGTTAAGCGAATCACAGCTTTACAGAATGTTTACCAGAGAAACCGGTATGACAATCAAAGAATACCTCATAAAAAGGCGCATTGCTGAGGCGAAAAAGATGCTTCAGCAGGGCTTTTCGGTTAAAAAAGCCTGTTTTGGTTCGGGCTTTAACGATTATTCGAACTTTATAAAATCCTTCAAAAAGCTTGAGGGACATTCACCCGGACAGACAGAAGAATTAAATCCCCCTATTTAAAAGGAGTAGATGAAATGGCAGTTATTAAAAAAATTACCGCAGGCAATGCCGAAGTGAGAGTTTATGACTCAAGAAGAAGTATGGCGGCTTCTGCGGCGAAAGATATAGCGGAAAAAATTATAAAACTTTTAAAAGAAAAGAAAGAAATCAATATGATTTTTGCGGCAGCTCCTTCCCAGTCCGATACATTAGCTGAGCTTATCCTCTTTAAGGACATCGACTGGTCGAGAATTAATGCATTTCATATGGACGAATATATAGGACTTCCCGAAGGTGCACCCCAGGCGTTCGGCAACTTCCTCAAAAAGGATATCTTTGACAAGGTGCCCTTTAAATCCGTAAACCTTATCGACAGCTGTGCAACCGATGTTGATGCTGAATGTTTGCGATACGGCAAACTTGTTGATGTGAACATTGATATTGTCTGCCTCGGTATCGGCGAAAACGGACATATCGCGTTCAACGACCCCGGCGTTGCTGATTTTAACGATAAAGAAATCATCAAGAAGGTAAAACTCGATGAAAAATGCCGTAATCAGCAGGTTAATGACGGCTGTTTTGCAAAAATCGATGATGTGCCGAAATACGCACTTACTCTGACAGTTCCCACACTTTTCAAAGGCAACCATCTTTTCTGTATGGTGCCTGCAAAAACAAAGGCTGAGGCTGTTAAAAACACCGTGATGATGGACATTTCCGAAGAATGCCCTGCAACAATTATGAAAAATCACAGCAGTGTTATTATTTACTGTGACAACGAAAGCGGAAAACTTATATGATTACAAAGATTATTAATGCAAAAATCGTCTGTGGCGATGAAATAAACTTTGGTGAGAGCGTTTATTTTGAAAATGGCATTATCACTAAGATTACCTCGGAAGATTTGCCGTTTGACGAAGTAATTGATGCAAAAGGCAATTACCTTTCTGCAGGTTTTATCGACATTCATACCCACGGCGGTGGCGGTTTTGAGTTTATTGACGGCACAAAGGAAGCCTTCATTACTCCGGCGGTGCTCCACGCAAAACACGGCACAACCGCCCTTTATCCGACAGTGAGTTCAGGTAGTTTTGAGGAAATTGTCGGCAGCTGTGAAGCGTACAAAAATGTTATGAATGAGCCTCATAACGGTGCAAGACTTATGGGACTTCATCTTGAGGGACCTTATTTTGCAATGTCGCAAAGAGGTGCTCAAGACCCTCGTTATGTGAGAAATCCCGAGCCTTCCGAATATATGCAGATTATCGATAAGTATAAGGATATTTTAAGCCGATGGTCAGCAGCTCCCGAGCTTCCGGGCGCATTTGAATTTGCAAAAGCCCTTTCTGAAAACGGAATTTTAGCGGCTATGGGGCATACCGAGGTTGACTGTATCGGTGCCAAAGAGGCAATAGACTACGGTTTTACACATATCACTCATCTTTACTCCTGCACTACTACTGTTATGCGAAAAAATGCTTTCAGGTACGCAGGTCTTAACGATGCGGCATTCCTTTATGACGACCTTACTGTTGAGATTATCGGTGACGGTTGCCACTTGCCAAAAGAACTTTTACAGTTTATCTATAAGCTCAAACCTGTGGAAAAAATCGCACTTATCACCGACTCTATCCGTTCTGCTGCTTGCGATTACCCCGAGGGTACAGTGGTGAAAGCACCCAACGGCGGAAGCGATACCATAATTGAAGATAATGTTGCAAAACTCCCCGATCGTACAGCGTTTGCAGGAAGTATTGCCACAATGGACAGAGTGGTAAGAAATATGGTGAAATTAGCCGAAGCTCCCATCACAGATGCAGTCAAAATGGCAACAAAAGTCCCTGCTTCTATAATGAAAGAGGAAAAAATGGGTGAAATTAAACAAGGATATCTTGCCGACTTTGTCATTTTTGACGAGGATATTAATGTCAAGAGAACAATAGTAGCGGGTAAAACCGTCTATGAAGGAGAATAGAGTATGAAAATGTCATTCCGTTGGTATGGGGAAAGCGACCCCGTAACTTTAGAGTACATAAGACAAATCCCCAATATGCGCTCAATAGTAAGCGCTGTTTACGATGTAAAACCCGGTGAAGTATGGCCTGAAGAAAGCCTTCAGAAGATGAAAAATCAGGTTGAAGCAAACGGTATGCTTTTTGATATCGTTGAGTCGGTACCCGTTCCCGAGGATATCAAGCTTGGGTCAGCTAACCGCGATGAGCTTATCGAAGTTTATTGCGAAAACATCAGAAGATGTGCAAAATACGGCATTAAATGTATCACATATAACTTTATGCCTGTTTTTGACTGGACCCGTACTCAGCTTGATAAAGAGCTTCCCGATGGTTCTACAAGCCTTGTTATGTACAAAAGTCAGCTTGAGGGTCTTGACCCCCTTACTGACGATATAAATCTCCCCGGCTGGGATGCAAGTTATACTCAGGATGAAGTCCGCGACCTTATTACTGCTTATTCAAAACTTGGTGAGGAAGGACTCTGGGAAAACCTTGAATACTTCCTTAAAAAGATTATCCCCGTTGCAGAAGAGTGCGATGTGAGAATGGCTATCCATCCCGATGACCCGCCATACTCTATCTTCGGAATTCCGAGAATTGTCACAAATGAAGAGAATTTAGACAGACTGCTTTCTGTTGTGGACTCTCCTGCCAACTCTCTTTGCCTCTGCACAGGTTCACTCGGTTGTGCATGCTTTAACGATGTGGAAAATCTTGTTGATAAATACAGTAAGATGGACAGAATTGCATTTATGCATATCCGTCAGGTTGCGCTTTTCGATGACGGCAGTTTTGAGGAAAGAGGACATCTTTCCAAAGACGGAAGCCTTGATATGTACAAAATCGTAAAAGCACTTGTTGACAATAACTTTGATGGTTATGTCCGTCCCGATCACGGCAGAATGATATGGGGCGAAACAGGTAAACCCGGTTACGGTCTTTACGACAGAGCGCTCGGTGCTACCTATATCAACGGACTTTTTGAAGCTTGCGAAAAGGCAAAAGGAGAATAAAAATGAATGTAATTAACACAAACCTTGAAGGTAAGGTTGCAGTTGTAACGGGTGCAGGCGGTGTGCTTTGCTCGGGTTTTGCAAAAATACTTGCAAAGGCAGGGGCTAAGGTTGCTCTTTTGGATTTAAACTACGAAGCTGCAAAGGAATTTTCTGATAAAATCAATGCAGAGGGCTTTGTTTCAAAGGCTTACGAATGCAATGTGCTTGATAAGGCTGTCTGTGAAAAGGTTGCAAACGAAGTCAAAGCTGATTTCGGCGACTGCGATATCCTTATAAACGGTGCAGGCGGCAACAACCCCAGAGCTACAACTGATAAAGAATATTTTGAAATCGGCGATATCGATGCCGATACCAAGAGCTTTTTTGACCTTGAAAGCGATGGCGTGGGCTTTGTGTTCAACCTTAACTTCCTTGGAACTTTAATCCCGACCCAGTGTTTTGCGAGTCAGATGGTGGGAAGAGAAGGCTGTAACATCATAAATATTTCAAGTATGAACGCTTATACTCCCCTTACAAAAATCCCTGCATACTCGGGTGCTAAGGCTGCAATTTCAAACTTTACCCAGTGGCTTGCAGTGCATTTTTCAAAAGTGGGTATCAGAGTTAATGCGATTGCTCCCGGTTTTTTCGTTACAAAACAGAATGAAAAACTTCTTTTTAATGACGATAAAACTCCCACTCCGAGAACTCAGAAAATTCTTGCTGCTACCCCTATGGGAAGATTTGGCGATGCAAAAGAATTGGAAGGCGGTTTGCTTTTCCTTTTGAACAACGAGGCGGCTTCCTTCATCACAGGCGTTGTTTTGCCGATTGACGGTGGATTTTCAGCGTATTCGGGTGTATAGATTATTACTACCTCTGAAAACACATTGAAATATGGCGGTGTGGGTTTTTACTCATACTGCCATATTTTTATTCACAAAAAACATACAGATTATTGCTTGACGGAATTGTGCAAATATAGTAAAATAAAATTTCAGGAGGGGTGTTACTGTGACTGGCGATTTAAAAGAACTCATTGAACTAAAAAAAGCAAAACAGCGCCTTTCGGACGCAGAAAACTTCAAAGAAGAAAAAAACGAAGCGGTAATTCCTATGACTTTTAAGCAAAAGTGGGAAAACTACTGGTATCATTACAAGGTTCCGACTTTTCTTATCGCATTTGCAGTAATCGCTCTTGGTATTTTTGCAAAAGATATGATTTTTAAACCAAAGTATGACCTTACAGTCAACATTGCAAGTAAATATTCTTTTTCTGCAGTTGTTGAAGATATGCCACAGGTGGTTTCTGAGTTTGTTAAGGATTACGATGAAAACGGCAAAGTGAATGTTATGGTGAGCGAAATGCAGACAAACTATGACGGCACAAGTGTGAATCCTGTTGCTGCCACAACAGGGGAGCAGAAAATTCTTGCGATTTTAAACGCAGGGGCTGATGCTGTTTTTATCTTTGACGAGGTTACATACAACGCTTTGATTGGGAGCAATAATGACGAGAGTATCTTTTATGATTTCTCGGAAATTTACCCTGATAACGAGCTTGTTAAAGGTGATAAAATCCTCATAAATGAAACCTCTTTAGGTAAAAAACTCAGAATGAATACCGTTAAAAACGAGATGTATCTCTGTGTGAGAAAATTCGGCGGTACTTTTAAAGAAAATGATAAAAATATCGGAATGCAGAAAAATGCTTTCGATTTTGTAGAAAATATTTTAGGATAAGGAAGAAAAATTATGCGTAGTGATTTGATGAAAAGTGGTCCTGCAAGGACTCCCCACCGTTCTTTGCTTAAAGCAATGGGCATCACCGACAGCGAGATGAAAAAACCTTTCGTTGCTGTTGTAAGTGCAGAAAGTGAATATGTTCCCGGTCATATGCATTTGGGACTTTTAGCTGATGCGGTTAAAGCAGGTATCAGAAATGCAGGTGGTATTCCCTTTGAATTCCATACAATTGGTGTTTGTGACGGGCTTGCTATGAACCATGTCGGAATGAAATATTCCCTTGCTTCCCGTGAGCTTATTGCCGATAGTATCGAGGTTATGCTTACCGCTCACCCTCTTGACGGTATTGTATTTATCCCTAACTGTGATAAAATTGTTCCCGGTATGATGCTTGCTGCGGCAAGACTTAATCTCCCCTCTGTTTTCATCAGCGGTGGTCCTATGGAACCCGGTATTGTAAAGGGTAAGAGGATCGGTCTTTCCGAAAGTTTTGAGGCTGTTGGTGCATTCAGCGCAGGCGAAATTACAGAAAACGACCTTAAGGAATTTGAAGAAAATACCTGTCCTACCTGCGGTTCCTGTTCTGGTATGTATACTGCAAACTCGATGAACTGTCTGGTTGAGGCTATGGGTATGTCACTTCCCGGCTCTGCTACTGCTCCTGCTACCTCTTCAAAACGACTTCGTTTTGCAAAAGATACAGGCGAAAGAGTTATGCATCTTATTGAAAATAATATCGTTCCTTCTCAGATTCTCACAAAAGAAAACCTCAAAAACGCCCTCACTGCTGAGATGGCGCTCGGTTGCTCCACAAATACAGTTTTGCATATCCTTGCTATCGCTTACGAAGCAGGGGTTGATGTTGACCTCACAACCATCGAGGAATTAAGCCGTAAAGCTCCTCAGCTTTGTAAACTTAACCCTGCAAGCAGTGTCTTTATTCAGGACCTCGATGCGATGGGCGGCATCCAGGCTGTTATGAAAGAGCTTTCAAAAGGCGGATTTATAAATAACGATGTTTTGACTGTTACAGGTAAACAGTCCGACCGTTATGCGAATGTTCTGGATGCTGACGGTGAGATTATCCATACAGTTTCGACTCCTATCCGTAAGGATGGCGGTATTGCGGTACTCAGAGGTAATATCGCTCCCGATGGCTGTGTTGTAAAACAGGGTGCAGTTTGCGAAGAAATGATGAAACATAAAGGTCCTGCAAGGGTGTTCAACAGCGAAAACGAAGCTTGCGATGCCATCCGTGCAGGCAAAATTAAATCGGGCGATGTTGTGGTTATCCGTTACGAAGGTCCCAAAGGTGGTCCCGGTATGCAGGAAATGCTCGCTCCCACAGCTTGTCTTGTCGGCATGGGCCTTGACAAGGAAGTTGCCCTCATCACTGACGGTCGTTTCAGCGGTGCTACCAAGGGTGCGGCTATCGGACATATCTCTCCTGAGGCTGCTGCAGGCGGTATGATTGGTCTTGTAAACGAAGGCGATATCATTGAAATTGACATCCCCGAAAGAAAGATTTCACTGCTTGTTTCCGATGACGAAATCGCAAAGAGAAAAGAAAACTTTGTGCCCTTTACAAGGGATATCAAAGGCTACTTAAAACGTTACTCTGCACTTGTTAACTCCGCATCCAGCGGTGCTGTTTACAGTAAATAGTGTGCCGTTCACGCGATATATTTGCGTTGCAAATGCGATATGTGTTTTACACGCTAAAAGCGAATTTTATTTAGCTTTGAATAATTATGCTGTCAGGCTTAAGACTTATCTTATAAAAAATTAACCCCTACCCGAAAAATCGGGTGGGGGATTAGTTTTTGTATAAAAAATTATGAATTCTTCGTTGAAAAAAAGGGATTCTTCGTTGAAAAATACACAAATAAAAGTAAAGTAAAATAAAGTAAATTATATAAAACCAAACCAAAAGCTTTTTAAAAGTGCTTTGGCTGTGGTCGGGGTTTAAACAATTTTTATCTTGTCAAATCTTGTCCGATAGGAGCAACGTTTACAAAGATAGATTAATAACATCTCTTGCAGGCTGTGAAGCCCAAGGATTTTGCTTTTGATAAAGTTACTTCACTCGGGTTTTTCATACCGCTACATCCGGAATGGGAATGATATTTTGAACCGGAGTTAGGAATCCATACCATATCTTCCTGTGGTACAGGTGCAGGTGTTGGCTCGGGTTCGGGTTCGTAAGATGGTTCTGCAGATGGTTCGGGCTCATAAGATGGTTCTGCAGATGGTTCGGGAACAGGTTCTTTTGAAGGCTCAGGAGCAGGTTCTGCTTTTTGAGTACTATTGTGACCTACTGTTGATAAGGTGTCAATATCTGTATTTTTGTCAGTTGTAAATGTTACAGACGTACCATCTGAGGTGCAGAATACGTCTCCTTGTAAATCGGTACGGTAAACTTTTACATCAGCATCTCTGAGTCGGCTTAAAGTGGATTCTGTCGGATGTCCGTAGGAATTGCCTTCACCGACCGATATAACGGCGTAGGTAGGCATTACTTCTCGTAAGAATGGGTACGTGGTACTTGTATCACTGCCGTGATGTCCAACTTTTAAAACAGTAGCTGATAAATCAACACCGGAATTAAGAATTACTTGTTCTGCCTCACGTTCTGCATCACCTGTAAAGAGGAAATTTGTTTTACCATAAGTGATTTTTAAAACGATAGAGGTATTATTAGTTTCCGAGTTACTGTTAACGCCTAAAATTTCAACTTTAGCACTTCCAAGATTATAAGTGTCTCCTACAGAGGGAACAGTAATTCCTCCACCTTTTTCAGAAGCATATTTAACAAAGTTGTTGAAGGCTTTACTGTCGTAATTGGTTACGGGACAAAGGGTTTTAGTTGCTGTGGTGTAATTGAATGCACCGGAAAGACCTCCGATGTGATCTTCATGCGCGTGAGTTCCTACTACTAATTCCAATTTAGGAACGTCAGCATTTTTGAGTACGGAATAAATCACATTTGAATCAGCCGAGTTGCCGCCATCAATTAACATATATTTTCCGTCGCATTGAACCAAAGCAGCATCTGCCTGACCAACGTTGATGAAGTGAATTGTGAAAGATGAGTTTTCAGGTGGAATGGTTTCTGCAGATTCTGTTTTCTCAGGTTCTCCAAAAACAGTGGGAAGTTCTTCTGTTGATATTTCAGGTTCCGATATGCTTTCGCTTGAAATTGACTCTGTCTGAATAAGGGGTTCATCCTGAGAAGTAGTGGAAGGCATAAAAAGTCCTCCCACGAAAAATAAAATAACCGATAAAATAATTGCAAGTTTACCTTTAATATGCTCTCTTATCATTGGTATTGGAGCCATAAAAAAGGCTGATATTAATAATAGAAAGCTGGAAAAACTGAATCCGTTGGCAAGAGCACCCAAAGCAAGGAAAATTGCTACACCCCATTGCCATTTTTGCTTTTTACTTGTGTTCATAATTCTTACTCCTTATGGTTTTATTTGATAAATTAAAGAAAATATTATTCTTCATAAAAAAAATTATAGACATTTTCTATCTAAAAGTCAATAGAAAGTTTATATCTATGGTAAATTATAAATGGTGATTTTATGAATTTATCATTTGGTGAAAAAATAAGAAATCTGCGTGAAGAACTTGGACTTAATCAATCTGAACTCGGCAAAAAAGTTAATATGACGCAACGAAAAATTTCATATATTGAAAACGACAGGTTTGAGCCTTCGATTGATGATATAAGAGAGCTATGTTTGTTTTTCAAAGTTTCTTCCGATTATCTTCTAAATCTTCCTGAAAATTTAAAATATCCGCATAAAAATAAATGAAACCGCTCGAAAAATCGGGCGGTTTTTTGTGTTTGGAAAATTATTTCGACAGTGTTTATATGAATTTCGACAGTGTTTATATGAATTTCGACGGTATCTATTCATAAAGTAAAGTAAATAAAAGTAAATTATATTAAAGGGAAGTAAAGGAAATATTTTCCACATTTGTTACTTTTGTTACTCTGTTATGTGGTAAAATAATATTGTGAAAAATTTCCTTACCTGACCTTTTAAAAAATCTTTATTTTATCAAATCTTGTCCGATAGGAGCAGTGTTTACAAAGTTTCAGATCTATATGCCGGTTGGTAAGGTTGAACGCTACCTTATCAACTTTTTTAATAATCTCATCTATCGGCGACTCAAAAATGTTGCCCAAAGGTGCTTCGCCGTTTGAGTCAAGGCAACAGGGGACAACAGTCCCGTCTGCTAAAATCCCGAGCATACTGCGTGTGCCGTAACAGATTCCCTCGTCTGATACAAAGTCGTTTTCCAAAGACGGCCACTCGAATTCTTCCTCAAAGCTTATAAAAATCCCTTTTTCGAGCATAACGCTTCTGCTTTTTAACGCCTCAGGCAAATCGCCCTCGAAATTAAAATACTCCTTGATTTTTCCGAGCATATCAAGGAATGCGTTGTCGGTGGTTCTGTTATTATCAAGGTTCCAGAACCGCAAAACCACATATTTTTTATGCTCAAGGCTTGCTTTTTTGGAAAAGTCCAGAACAGTTTTCAGATATCCCTCCATCTGGTGGGCAGGGAAGGAATGAAGCGAGATGTTTACCTGCCTGAGTGCGGGTTTTGTAAGTATCATATCGCCCGTTTTGTCTAAAAGCGTTCCGTTTGTGGTGATGTTGACCATAAAGCCGTGTTCTGATGCGATGTCGAAAAATTCCGGAAGACTGGGGTGTAAAAGCGGTTCGCCCTTGATATGGAAATAGAGATAATCGGTGTAGGGCTTTATCGCTTTTGCAATATGAGAAAACTCGTTTACCGTCATCTGTCGTTTTTCTCTTTTGATTTCACTGCAGAAACTGCAATTAAGATTACATATATTCCCGATTTCAACATACACTCTTTTAAAACGCATTTTCTCACCTCCGATACCCTCAATTGTACCACATTTTCGGCAAAAATGGGCATTTTTTTGAAAAATGGGAAGAAATTCACAAAAAATCACAAAATATCTTGTGAAAAATTTCATACTTTTATAATGTTAAATTTATAACAAAGGCTTGTATTTTTCTGAGAAATGGTATAAAATAGTAACAGAATAAATTTTTGGAGGTTTATTATTATGGCAGTAAAAGTTGCAATCAATGGCTTTGGCCGCATTGGCCGTTTGGCATTCCGCCAGATGTTTGGCGCAGAGGGTTATGAAATCGTTGCTATCAACGACTTGACAAGCCCCAAAATGCTCGCTCACTTGCTCAAATACGACTCTGCACAGGGCAGATACGCTTTGGCAGATACAGTAGTTGCTGGTGAAGATTCCATCACAGTTGATGGTAAAACAATCAAAATCTATGCTGAGAAAAACGCTGCAGATTTGCCTTGGGGCGAACTCGACGTTGACGTAGTTTTGGAGTGCACAGGTTTCTATTGCTCCAAAGAAAAATCTCAGGCTCACATCGATGCAGGTGCTAAGAAAGTTGTTATCTCTGCTCCCGCAGGTAACGACCTTCCCACAGTTGTATTCAGCGTAAACGAAGATACACTTACAGCTGATGACAAAATCATCTCCGCTGCTTCCTGTACAACAAACTGCTTGGCTCCTATGGCTAAAGCTCTTAACGATTACGCTCCCATCCAGGCTGGTATCATGTCCACAATCCACGCTTTCACAGGCGACCAGATGGTTCTCGATGGTCCTCACAGAAAAGGCGACCTTCGTCGTGCTCGTGCTGCTGCAGTTAACATCGTTCCTAACTCCACAGGTGCTGCAAAAGCTATCGGTCTTGTAATCCCCGAACTCAACGGCAAACTCATCGGTTCTGCTCAGCGTGTTCCCGTTCCCACCGGTTCTACAACAATCCTCGTTGCTGTAGTTAAAGGTAAAGATGTTACTAAAGAAGGCATCAACGCTGCTATGAAAGCTGCTTCTTCCGCTTCTTTTGGTTACACAGAAGAAGAACTTGTTTCTTCCGACATCATCGGTATCACATATGGTTCTTTGTTCGATGCTACTCAGACAATGGTTGCTAAAATCGACGATGACACATATGAAGTACAGGTTGTTTCCTGGTACGATAACGAAAACTCTTACACAAGCCAGATGGTAAGAACTATCAAATACTTTGCTGAACTCGCTTAATTGTAAGAATTCTGAAATGTGCTGTCACGAAAGCGGCAGCACATTTTTTTAAAGCCTCCCTTGTGTAAAGGGAGGTGTCAGTCGTAAGACTGACGGAGGGATTGTTTTTTGAATGGCAACCCCTCAGTCACTTCGTGACAGCTCCCCTTACACAGGGGAGCCTTCAGAAGTCTCTTATTGAAAAGCAGATATTCAATAAAACTTGAAAGGAATGATAAATATGATGTATTCTCATGAAGTTGAGAGAATGTGTCCTATCGCTAAAGGTCCTAAACATGGTCCTGCTCCCATTCCCGAAGAAGGCAGATGGGTAAAAGCGTATGATGTAAAAGATATTTCCGGTTTGACTCACGGTGTGGGTTGGTGTGCTCCTCAGCAGGGCTGCTGCAAACTTACACTCAACGTTAAAAACGGTATCATTGAAGAAGCTTTGGTTGAAACACTCGGTTGTTCCGGTATGACTCACTCCGCTGCTATGGCTGGTGAAATCCTCCCCGGTAAAACTCTTTTAGAAGCTTTGAACACTGACCTTGTTTGTGATGCTATCAACGTTGCAATGAGAGAACTCTTCTTGCAGATTGTATACGGCAGAACTCAGACTGCTTTCTCCGAAGATGGTTTGCCCGTTGGTGCAGGTCTTGAAGACCTCGGTAAAGGTTTGCGTTCTCAGGTTGGTACAATTTTCTCCACAGGAGCAAAAGGTGTGCGTTACCTCGAAATGGCAGAAGGTTATATCCTCAAAATCGCTGTTGATGAAGACAACGAAGTTTGCGGTTACAAATTCGTAAGACTCGGCAAAATGCTCGAAGACATCCGTCACGGCAAAGACCCCAAAGAAGCTTACGAGAATAACATCGGCACTTACGGTCGTTATGAAGGCTACAAACATATCGACCCCAGAGAAGAATAAGGGAGGTTTAAGATTATGGCTAAATTTGAAGGTCAGGAAAGAAGAATGCCTAAAATTGAGGCATGTCTTGCTGAATATGGATTTAAATCTCTCGATGAAGTAAGAGATTACTGCCTTGAAAAAGGTATTGATGTTGAAGCTATCGTTAAAGGTGTACAGCCTATCGCTTTTGAAAATGCTTCCTGGGCATACACACTTGGCGTTGGCGTTGCACTCAAAAAAGGCATCACAAAAGCTGCTGATGCTGCTGAAGCTATCGGTATCGGCTTGCAGGCTTTCTGCATCCCCGGTTCTGTTGCTGAACAGCGTGCTGTTGGTCTTGGCCACGGTAACCTCGGCGCTATGCTTTTGAGAGAAGAAACAGACTGCTTCTGCTTCCTTGCTGGTCACGAATCCTTCGCTGCTGCTGAAGGTGCTATCGGTATCGCAAGAACAGCTAACAAAGCAAGAAAGAAACCCTTGAGAGTTATCCTCAACGGTCTTGGTAAAGATGCTGCTATGATCATCTCCAGAATCAACGGCTTTACTTATGTTGAAACTGAATATGATTTTGCAACAGGCAACCTCAAAATTGTTCGTGAAAAAGCTTACTCCGATGGCGACAAAGCTAAAGTTCGTTGCTACGGTGCTAACGATGTTTCCGAAGGCGTTGCTATTATGATTCACGAAAAAGCTGATGTTTCCATCACAGGTAACTCCACTAACCCCACTCGTTTCCAGCACCCCGTTGCAGGAACTTACAAGAAATGGGCTTTGGAAAACGGCAAGAAATACTTCTCCGTTGCTTCCGGTGGTGGTACAGGCCGTACCTTGCATCCCGATAACGTTGCTGCAGGTCCTGCTTCCTATGGTCTTACAGACACAATGGGTCGTATGCACGGTGACGCTCAGTTTGCAGGTTCTTCTTCCGTTCCCGCTCATGTTGAAATGATGGGTCTTATCGGTGCAGGTAACAACCCCATGGTTGGTATGACAGTTGCTTGCGCAGTTGCAGTTGAAGAAGCTAACAAATAATCATAGATTTTTGCGATGAAATTAAGAGCAGATGGATTTTCCATCTGCTCTTTGTTATGTTATGGTAAAATCAAAGAGCATCCAGGAATCCGGCTACTCTATTTGATTTCCTGATTTAAGTTATAAAAAAAATCCGAGTCAAAAAAATCCTGTATCGTGATTTCAAGCCCGTCACAAATCTTTTTGATGAATTAGTTAAAAGATAAAATTAAATCATTAATATTGACTTCGAGAATTTTTGGTGATATCATAATAAAGCATGGAATGAACGAAAACTTTTAAAAACCGTTTTGGGAGGTGTAAAATAATATGTTTATAAAAACTGAAAGGAGTGATAACAAGGCATAATGTTACATCATATTTTATTAATTGTAATGGCAACTATTTCGGGAATTATAGGTGTGATATTAATTATAATTAATATTTTATACGATTATCACAGTGTGACAACTATGGCAACTATAATACGTTGTGAAAGTAGACTGAAATCATTTGACAGTACAATCGAGAAGCGTATAGGGTACGATTATATATACGAATATGAAGATAATACCGGAAATAAACATAAAGGAAAAATTATCAAAAATTCCCCGATAATAGAGTTTTCGGATGGGGATAAAATTTCTATTCGTTATATGAAAATAATACCAGCTTTTTCTTTGTATCAGAAAATATCTACATTTCCATTTGTCATATTGGCAATATCCGTAATATTGTTTACAATTAACTTAATTATTTGAAAGGAATGATAATTTTGAAAAGAACTTTTAAATGTATACTTTCATTTTTAATCGTAGTTTCTGTATTTATGAGCTCATGCTTGCCAATTAATGCATTTGCTGAGACAACAGACGATAATTTTCAGGATAATGGAAGTGTTGAAGTAGTAGATGCAGAAGAATTTACTAACTTGTCTACAAATATAGCGCCCGAAGGGTATGTGCCACAAAATTCATATATTGATAAGAATGAAGGCATAAAACTGTTTTCCACGGAAGAAACACCACGAGTTCTTTTGGTTGAAGACGTTTTGCCATGGGATTCGGATGCAAATCAGGTCGTTTTAAGTCAATTAACTGAATATGACAAAGTGACAACTTCCCGGTTTTTAACAGTTGATTTATCAAAATACGGTGTTATAGTATTTGCAAATGACCAACCTTTTAATACATATGAAAACTATAAAGCTTTTAAAGAATACATGGAGCTTTTTGCAAGCATAGGCGGTGTTATAGTTTTCGGTGCATGTGATGCTGGTTGGTCTAATGGTGAGTTGGTAGAAAAATTACCTGGTGATGTCAGTAAAAAAACACACTACGTTTATAATAACTACATTGTTGATTATAGTCATCCTATTGTTACGGCATCTTTAACAGATAATAATAAATTAGATGATTCTGACTTATATAATAACTATTGTAGCCATGTTTCCTTTGATGAACACTCTTTGCCTGCCGGTACAAAGATTATAATTCGCGAAAAAGACAGTGACAGACCAACTTTAGTAGAGTATCCTTTGGGTAAAGGCCGAGTTATTGCCTCTGGTTTAACTTGGGAGCATTGCTATAGATTACAATACGGACGTTTCGGCAGAAAAGCAATGGACGATATGTTTAAATATGCTATCCGAGTAAGTAGCATTGATGTTGATGATGTTCATGTATTAAAAGAATACTATATGAACAAAAACTCTCATTATGTGGTGGTCGCTGATAAGAATTCTACTGCGCTGAAAGACGCTACTGTAACTATTGATGGGACTAATTATACTACTGATGAAAATGGTATGATTTCATATAATGGCGGATACGGAATTAAAGAGATAAAAGTTTCAGCTGATAGGTATCGTGACAGTCATCAATACTATGATCTTCAGCCGAGACAATCAAGAAATGTATTTCTGGAATCTGATAAAAATGATGGCAAACCTTATGTAACAATGGTTTCTGATACTTCAACATTTTTTGATATAAGACATCAGACAAAAAGATTCGAAGAAGGAAATGGCACCGTTTTATCTCTTAGAGTTCGTGCAAATTGGGCTGGAGCATCTGGTGGCAAATATGTGATATACCAAGAAGGTATATCAGGTGGTGCTACCGGTAAATCTATTACAAGTAAAGATGGCATTTTCAGTTTTGCACCCGGCAAAGTTTTAAACCCTGAACAACAGGTGAAAATAAAATTAGTTTCAAACAATGGCACGGAATCAGATCCTATTAAGTTAAACATATTTGTAGATAAAGCTGTTGATTATGGTGAAGGTGAAAGTGGCGGAAAAGGATTAGAAAATCTAACAAATATGAAATTGGCAGAAGACAAAAAAGGTTTTGTTAATGATTCAGAAGCAACATCTATATTCCCAGGAGATTTTTCATTAAAAATCAGTTCTTTACCAATTACTATTAGTAAGAGTGTAAATGAAGATGGTTCTATTACATATAAGGGAGCAATCGGAATTGCTTCCGGAAAATATAATAAAGATATTGGTAAATGGGAAAAAGAAGAATGGGCTCAGTTTAGAAATGATATTGATGATGCTGCAACAAATATATGGAGAAAAAATGAGCTGACAACTTTGATGGATGGTTTTGGAGCGAAAGCTGGTGGGTTTACCATTCAGAAAAAGTTACTTAACCCCAAGATTGAAGCACTTGGATATATTGAAATAAAAAAAGATAAAAATGGAAAAGTAATTGAAAGTGATGGTGGTGTAATTGTTATAGGAAGCAATACATCAACATATTCACAGCAATTTATGGCCGGACCAGTACCGATGTATCTCGACTTATCAGGAAAAGTAGAAATAGAAATAAAATCTGGATTAGGCTATGATTTTGAAAAAGATAAATGGCTTTATGATGGTGAATTATCATTAACACCAACTATTAGTCTCGGCGGTGGACTCGGCGTATCTGGAGTCGCAACTGTTGGTGTGGAGGGATCTGCTGCTTTAGGAATAAAGTTTTATCCTGAAAATCAAGGGGATATAACTTTAGAAGCAAAAATTAAGGCATATTTGTTATGGGTTTTTGATTGGGACCTTACGATAGCTAAGAAAAAATTTGAATTATGGGGATATGATGAAAAGATGTCACTTATGTCATTAGATGATATGGGTGTCACCAGTGGTGATATTACAATATCATCTAGAGCATATAATCAAAAGACAACTTCTTGGCAAGGTCAATCTGTATCCCTTATGAGTTTAGATGATAATCCTGAAAGTTTCTTAACACTACAGGAATATATTATGCCAAACACGCTTCCGGAATTGATAGAAATAGATGGTAACTACATATTGTTGTTCCATACAGATGATTCGGAAAAAACATCAGGTAATAATGTTGTTTTAATGTACTCTGTATATGACAATGACACAGATACCTGGTTAGAGCCTCAAGCTGTGTACAATGGCGATTCCTCAGATTTGTATTCTAAATCTTTTGTGTATAATGATGAATTATATATTGTTTGGCAGAAAGTAAAATCGCCATTGGTTTCCACTGAGGCAAACGCACTTCTTGATGAAATGTCTAAAAATATAGATATTAGTTTTGCCAAATGGAATAAAGAAACAAGTAGTTTTGAACAGATTTATGTAAATGCAGATAATAAGTTGGATATGTATCCATATTTGGCGATTGATGGTGAAAAAATCACTGCAGTATGGGTATCTAACAGCGCAAATAATGCTAAAGGTGAAGATGGTATATATACAATTATGACAAGTGCTTTATCTAATGGCGTTTGGGGTAAACCTGTTACTATTTTTGAAACCAGCGATTATATAACTGAGCTTAGTGCAGGATATGTGAATGGAAAACTTGAAATTCTATATGCAGTTTATAATGAAAATACTTCAGGCAACGTTTATAAGATTTCTAATAATAAATCAAGCCTGATAGCAGGTCAAACAGCTAGTGGTTCTGCGCTTATTTTTGATGATAAATATTTTTATTGGACAGAAAATGGAGCAATTTTGCAATATGATGCAAATAAAAATACCATTACTACTATTAGAAGTGGTAATGAAGGTGTAATTATGTCATCCTATAAAATCGTAAAGAACAAGACTGATACAGCTGTTGTATGGGTAGCCAATACTGCTGATGGTGGTTCTGAAGTTTACGCTTCTATAAAGGGTGAAGGAACTTGGAGTAATCCGCTAGTTTTATTAGATAATCAAGGATACAGCATTCAGCATATGGATGTTGAATTTGATGATGATGGTACTTGGAAATTAGTTCTTAATACAAAAGAAATTGTGGATGGTGAGGAAAAGACATCAATAGTATATGTTAATGCAGATGTTCAATCTGATACAATTCTGAATTATGTGGATATTGATGAAAAAGAACGTATTTCCGGTGAACAACCAGTATTAATAAATATAACTAATAATGGTCAAAACATTATTAATGAATTATTAGTTGAAATCAAAGATGCAGATGGTAATACATATTTTAACGATACTATAGAATGTTCTATTCTTCCCGGTGAAAGTAGAAACGAAACTTTAAAAATTGATTTGTCAGCTTTAACAAGCGATACTGAATTGGAAATAATTGCTTGTGTTGAAAATGAATTTAATATTGATAACAATGTTTTGTACGAAAAAGTTGGTCGAGTTGACGTATCTTTACAATTGTCGCAATATATGGTTGAAGATAATTTGATATTATCTGCGACAGTTACTAATAACTCTGATATACCAGCTAATACCGCTATAAGTATTGTTGAAGATTCAAAAGATGGTATTGTATTGGATATGAAGAACATAGGAAAATTAACTAATGAAGATAGCTATGTTTATCTGTATTCGATTGATAAGAATGCTATTGATTATAAAGGTGAGGATCATAAATATTATTATATCGTTTTAAATACATTAGAAGAAGATGTTAATGATTATAATAATACTGAAATAGTTACAGTTTATCCAGAGAGCATCAATGAACCCAATGAAGCACCGATTGAAGAAGTTAAAATAATTGATGTTGAAAGTATAACAACACCTGAAGTATTAGAAATAATATTATCAGATGAGATTGTTACGGAACAGATAACTGCAACTGTTATGCCTGAAAATGCAACCAATAAGGATGTTAAATGGACATCTGATAACGAAGATGTTGCTATTATTAACAAAAATGGTTCAGTTACCGCACTTTCAGCAGGAGTAGCTAATATTACTGCGACTACAATGGACGGAAACTATTCATCTACAACTGTTGTTAATGTTATTTTAGAAAATGAACTTTCCCATATGTTGACTATCGGCGAAGTTTCAAACGGCTCAATTACAGTTGCAACGGGTGAATATGCGGAAGGAACAGAAATTCAAGTTACTGCACAACCTGATTACGGATATAAATTCAAATCTTGGAATTCTTCCAATGGTGGTATATTTGCTGATGCTAATGCATCTTCGACAACATTCACAATGCCTGATAGTGATACTGTTATAACAGCTATATTTGAAAAAGAAGTTGGTTCTGGCGGTGGCTCCGGCGGTGGCGGAGGTTTCTCCCCCAAGAAAGATAAGGAAGATACTAAAGACGAAGTAAAAGAAGAAATTAAGTCAGGTTGGCTTAAAGAAAATAATAACTGGTACTATTATGTAAATGGTGCTGTTAAAAAAGGCTGGCTCAAAGACGGTAACTCCTGGTACTATCTTGATGCTAAAACAGGTGCTATGAAAACCGGTTGGGTGAAAGATAATAATATCTGGTATTATCTTAACGCTTCCGGAGCAATGGCAACAGGATGGATTAAGAGTGGTAACGCTTGGTACTTCCTCAAGTCCTCAGGTGCAATGGCGACAGGCTGGGTTAAGGATAATAACAAGTGGTACTTCCTTAAATCCTCCGGTGCAATGGCAACAGGATGGGTTGAGGACAATAACAACTGGTACTACTTGAATGCATCAGGTGCTATGGTGACAAACACAGTTGTTAATGGTTACAGAATCAACGCAAACGGTGTTTGGGTGAAATAAGAAAATGTCCGCAGATTTTTCTGCGGACATTTTTTATATGTTTGATGGATTTTCCATCTGCTCTTTGTTATGTTATACTTTCTCTTAAAAATTTTACGAAGTTTTCGATGTTTTTACTTTTTTCGTGTTTTTTATAGTAAACATATACTGTCTGGCGTTCATCGAAATCCGAAATCTGCAAAAAGGTGGTTTTACCAGTTTTCAGGTTGGCGTTGGGGTACCTGAAGGCAGGGACAAGCCCAACCCCCTCATCTATACACCGACGGTAGCAGAGAGTATCGTTGGTTTTGAGGATAACCTTCGGGGTAAATCCTGCTTTTTTGCAGGCTTTTGCGAGTATCTTGAAAAGGCGCGCATCATCGCCTCTTGAAATAAAATACTGATTTGCAAGCTGACTGAGCTTTAAGGGCTTGTCACAAAGGGGATTGTCAACAGTCGCCCTGATGCCGATGCGGTAGGTACAAAGCTCAAACTTCTCAAAATCCGAATAAAGCTCCTTCTCCTCGTCCACGATTATGTCGTAGTTATCGAATTTTGTATCGTCAAGGTTCGAAGAAACTTCAAACTGTACTGTGGAAAACTTTTTGTTGAAATCGATGATTTTGTCAATAATTATCGCTCTTGCCGAACGGACAAGAATTTTAATTTCGGTATCGTCTTTTTCTTCGGATAAAAGGTCAAAGCAAACCTGTTCGAGTTCACTCATAATAATGTGGATTGATTTCTGGAGCCTTTTTCCGTTTTCATTTAAAAGAATGGAATTTGATTTGCGGTCAAAAAGGTTGCAGCCGAGCTCCTTTTCAAGGCGTTTTATCGATGCCGAAACCGAAGAAGGCGGTACTATAAATTTCTCGGCAGTTTTTGCGAAATTTTCATTCTTGGAGCTTTCCAAAAAGTATTTTAACTGTAACAGTTCCATAAAATCACCTCATATATTTTTGTGTCAAGTCAGGGACAAGTTAAGTCACCTTTGTTATGCCCTCCTTGCCTAAAGGAGGGGGGACCGTCATAGACGGTGGGAGGATTCTTTAACAAATAAATCAATATATTCACATACAGCTCTGAAATTTTTATTGACTTCATTATTCGGTATCCTGATTACTGTCAGGTTTCTGCTTTCTATTCTCTCTGTTCTGATTTTATCTCTTAGTAATCCTTTTTCCTCATAATGTTGTGAACCATCGAGTTCGATTATAAGCCGTTCTTCTTTGGCCATATTCTTACGCAATGATTTTGCGTTCTCTGTTAATTTTGTGTTGTGTTTTCGCTCCGTACTGTATCCCTCCGCTTTTTTGAATCCCTCAGTCAAGCCTATGGTTTGCCAGCTCCCTTTAGGCAAGGGAGCCTGTTTGGGGTGCTTTAAATCCACCCACTCGCTACCGAACCCGTTGCTACGCAACCCCTCGTAAGCGGGAGGCTTTACCTTGCTTGTATATCACGAGTATAGCATAATTTCAAAGTGAGTGCAAGGATAATTTATCGTATACTTTACAAATGCCTGAAAATTTGATATAATAACTGTATGAGGTGATATCGATGGGACATATTCTCGATGGTAAAAAAATTATATTTATCGGCAATTCTTTTACATATTACGGGAAAACCGTTCTGGATAAGGGCTGGGGGATTGTGACTCAGCCTGAGCGTAATGACGACAAAGGCTATTTTTACGAGCTTTGTAAGCGAAACGGCGCTGAAGTCAGTGTCACAAACTGGACTTTCGGCAGACACGATTTTAAAAATCTCTTTGAGGGTCCATGTTCGGTTGAGCGCCCCTGCAAGGGAACCGACCATTTAAGTCACCTTGTGGACAGAAAGTTTGACTATGTCGTTATGCAACAGGGGAGTAAATCCGCAGGTATCAGTGATTTTCTCTTAAAATGCGAGATGGTTATGGATATTTTCAAGAAGGAAAACCCCGATGTGAAGTTTGTATTTTTACTTCACGCCCATGCTCATATGAACAAATACGGCTGGCTTCCCGAGGTAAAAGAGCTTGAGAAAAAAGGCGTTACCATTGTTGACTGGGGCAAAATTGTCAGCGATATTATTGCCGGTGCCGTGAAAGTTCCGGGTGCCAAAGAAAGCTACAACAAAAATACCTTTATTATAAGGAAAAGCGAAACTGACGGGTTTCACCCCAATATGCTTGTGGGGTATATTACGACCCTTATGACCTACTGTGCCATTACGGGCGAGTCGGCTGTTAATAAAGATTACTCCTTCTGTGGCGACAATAGGGTGAATGAGGAATACGATTTCAAAAAATTCTGCGACATATATTACACTTACGATAATGCTGTGACAAACTTCCCCGAAGTTTTTGCTTCCCCCGATGATATGAGGGGAATTCAGGAGCTTATCGACAGGTATTTAAAGGAAAAAGCATATAGAAAATATTAAAGATAACGAGCAGATGGATTTTCCGTCTGCTTGTTTTATATGACGCCTCATTCGAGTCGCAATGGGGGGAAGACTTTCGGGCGGACAGAGGCGTCCGCCCCTACGATGCACAGAGGAAGGATTTTTGATTTAACATATTGCATTTTTATTACGGATATGGTACTCTATTGTCAAAAGGAGAGATATTATGGATTACAAGGTAAATTACAAAGTTAATAACATTATTGACCTGCCTGACCTTTCAGGGGTTTCCTTTGACGGTGAGTACGGTATCAGATTTGATAAATTTGTCCATGAACGCGTAAACGGAAAATTTGCAATTGAGGAAATTCTCCGTGAGGCTGAGGACTGTTTTGAGCTTAAATACGATGATGAATACGACCACGGTATGTGGAGAAGTGAATTCTGGGGCAAGCTTATTCTGTCTGCCTGCCGTGTGTGCAGAATGAAAAAAGACGAAAAGCTGAAAGAAGATATTAAAAAATCTGCTTACAGAATACTTTCCTTGCAGGACGGGGAAGGTTATGTCGGTACATATAAAAACAGCCGTAACTTTTTGTCGGGTGCTGACCGCTCTATGAACAGATACGGCTGGCCATGTGACTTTAACTGGAACATCTGGGGCAGAAAGTATACCCTCTGGGCACTTTTAGAGGTGGCAGAGTTTCTTGACGATGAAAAAATCCTCTGCAGTGCCATGCGCCTTGCGGACAACACCATTGCCCAGTTAAAGGAACTTAATGCAAACATAAGGGATACAGGCTGTATTGTGGGGCTTCCCTCATGTTCCATTATGAAGCCGATGCTTATTCTGTATCGCCTGACTGCCGATAAAAAGTATCTTGACTTCTGTCTTGATATCGCAAAAGACTGGGACCGCGAAGACAACAAAGCTCCCAACCTTATAAAGAATGCGCTTTCGGATAAATCCCCTGCAAACTGGTACGATGATGACCCCGAATATATCGCAAAGGCTTACGAGATGATGTCCTGTTTTGACGGTATTATTGAGCTTTACAGAATTACAGGCGATAAAAAACTTCTGGATGCTACCAAAAATTTCTGCGACAATGTGTACCGCGATGAGGAAAATATCTTAGGAAGTGTGGGATATTGCGAGCGCTTTGCAAACGCAAAATATTATCCCGATGCGGCTACCGAAATCTGCGATGTTATTCACTGGATGCGCCTTTGCCACGAGCTTTTCAGACTTACGGGCGAGATAAAATATATGGAATATATGGAAAAAGCGTTCCTTAATGCTTTCCTTGCAGGTGCGTATGAGGACGGAAAGAGCGGTGCGTTCTTTGTAAGAAGTGCAGGCCGCCATTCCACAGGTTTTCCCCATTGCGAAACCAAGTATCAGCATTGCTGTATTGATAACTTAGGCAGAGGATATGCAAATGTTGCCGAAAGTATTGTTACAAAATGTAACGATGGTTATATGGTGAATATGTATGTCCAGTCGAGGGTTCAGTTCGGTGATACCGATTTCAGAATCGGTGCAGGATACACAAATCTTGGTAATGTTATGATAACAGTGAGAGGGGCAAAACCGGGCGAAAAGCTTTACCTTCGCATTCCCTCCTGGAGCAAGGAAACATCTGTTGTTGTGGAAGACGATACCTACAGCGTGGCTTCAGGTGAATACTGCACGGTTGATATCAAAGAGTCTGATTTTGTCGTGAGAATGAAGTTTGATATGACTCCTGAAATCATCGACTTTAAAGAAGAATTCAAAGTACTTACCGACAAGGATTATCAGTGCTGGCGCTGGGTTGACGAGTTTGACGGCAGATGCGACAAGGAAATGATGGTAAAATCGCCTATGTCGGTAATAAGACGAGGTCCCGTGATGCTCGCAAGGTCAAAACGGGTGGGAAGCAGTGAGGCGGATATGTTTTCAGGCAGAACCATTTTCGGCAAAGGACAGAGGAAGGTGGAAGCTTCTCCGATAAATTCCGAAACAGCCCTTTGTATCGTGAGGGTTACCGTTACTGCTTCGGGCGAAACCGAGAGCTTTGTTATGTGCGACTACGCCTCCGCAGCCAACCGGAACCTCGAGGATGTGAAATACTTTAATATTCATATATAATTATGGAATATCCAAAGCGCAAAAGTGCGAGATTAAAAGATTATGATTATTCCCAAAACGGATGTTATTTTGTGACGATATGTACCCACAACCGACAATGCTTGTTTGGAGAAATCGTAGGGGCGGACGACTCTGTCCGCCCGAATATAAAATTGACACAAATCGGGAAAATCATTGACCATTGTCTTAGTAATATAGATAATATGTATGACAATGTTAAAATCGATAAATATGTCATAATGCCTGACCATATACACAGCATTATACGAATTGATGATACGGGCGGACAGAGTCGTCCGCCCCTACCAAAGATTGTGCAAGGTTTCAAATCAATAACAACACGGATGTGTTTTAAATTCGGATATAGCAAAATCTGGCAAAGGTCATATTACGACCATATCATCAGGGATGAAAACGATTATCTTGAAGTGTGGAAATATATAGACGATAATCCGTTTAAATAATTTAAGAGCAGAGGAACCCTCTGCTCATTTTATTTCCCCACTAATTTACAAACTGTTAATTTGACTTTTATACCGGTTGGTAGTATATTTTAGGTGTAGGACTTTGGTTTTGGCAAAGGAGGACATTATGAAAAATATTTTAAGTTTAGTTTTATCAATCGTTATCGCAATTACTTTGTTTAACGGGGTTACAGTATCGGCAGCAACCCTTGTGGATTCGGGTAGCTGTGGTACTAATGCCAACTGGACACTTTACAGTGACGGCGTTTTAGTTATTGACGGCAAAGGTGATATGAGGGATTATGGCTATTACTTTACGACCCCTAACCTTCCTCCCTGGTATGATTATTATGATAATATCAACGAGGTAATAATAAAAGACGGTGTTACAAGCGTAGGTGAGCAGGCCTTCAATGATTGCACTTCGCTTAAAAAAGTTACTCTTTCCGATACTGTTGAAACCATCGGAACTTGTGCTTTTGCCGGTTCGGGACTTACTTCTGTCACAATCCCCAAAGGTGTCACATTTATCACTTCAAACGCCTTCAACGGATGTAATGATATGACGACTATGACTGTGGATTCAGAAAACTCCGTATATTACGGTGCTGGAAACTGTATCATCGAAAACGAAACAAAAACCCTGGTAAGCGGTTGTAAAAATACAGTTATCCCTGAAGGCGTTGTGATTATAGGCAGTGATGCTTTCCGTAACTGTAAGGCACTGGAATATATTACAATGCCCGACACCGTGAGAATTATCTTAAGCGATGCTTTTGAGAATTGTTCTAAGCTCGGTGCTATCAGACTCTCAGAAAATCTGGAGAAGATAAGTTACAGAGCCTTTAATAACTGCTATGCGCTCGACCGTATAGCACTTCCTGACGGACTTCTTTATCTGAGCTTCAATGCTTTGCAGAACTGCGGAATTTATTCAATTACAATTCCGTCAACTGTTCTGGATATCGGTGAAAGCCTGTTTTCGGGATGTAAAAATCTTACCAAAGTTACAGTAGCTGAGGGTAATGAAAAATACCACAGTGAAGATAACTGCATTATCGAAACTGCTACCAACACCCTGATAGCAGGTTGTCGTACCAGCCGGATTCCCGATACAGTTGAAACTATCGGCTATGAAGCTTTTTATGGTATTGACGGTATGAAGTTTATTTCCATTCCAAAATCCGTGACCTGTATCAGCTATGATGCTTTTGATGATTGCTATGACCTTACCGATGTATATTATGATGGTACTGAGGAAGAATGGAATCAGATTGAAATCTTCGAACCTAATCATTTTTTAGAATACGTTACACTTCACTTTGGTGACGATATTGAAATTTCGGGCGAAGTATTAAAATCCGGCACCTGTGGTGATAATGCTACCTGGTATATTACCGATGAGCAGATTTTGTATATCGGTGGTTTCGGCGATATGTATGATTATTCTGAAACCTGTCCCGCACCCTGGTATGCTGAAAGATATAAAATAAAATCTGTTGTTGTTACCGATAATGTTACTTCAATCGGCGATTTTGCGTTTGTGGAAAGCGGTATTACCGATGTTACTATCGGGACAGGTGTTGAGAAAATAGGAATGGCTGCCTTTTCACTCAGCGCAATTACCTCAATTACAATTCCTGATAATGTTAAAACAATTGACAATAATGTCTTTATGGATTGCTACAACCTGAGATGGGCAGATATAGGAAATGGGCTCACCGAAATATCATATGGTGCTTTTAATAACTGTGATGTTCTTGAAGATGTCTGGTTTGGTAATGCTGTTGAGATTATCGGACCGCGTTCTTTCAGCTTCTGCGACAGCTTAACAGACATTGATATTCCTGAGTCTGTAAACTACATCGGCACGAAGGCTTTTTCCCATACACCTATTAAGGTAATAATTATTCCTGAGGGTGTTGACTGCTTATCACCATCACTTTTTGACGGTTGTGAAAGTCTCAAAAGGGTGACGATTCCCAAATCGGTGCGGTATATAGAATATGGTGCATTTGGTGATACCCCCGCTCTTAAAAATATTTATTACTCAGGTACTGTGGAAGAGTGGAATGAAATCAGAATTTACGATGACAACGAATATCTGAACTCAGCTACTATTCATTACGCAGGTGGTATTAATATATCGGGTACCATTGTGGAATTCGGAGACTGTGATGACGATATAGAGTGGTATCTGTATTCTGACGGCACTTTGTATATCAGTGGCAGTGGTGATATGCCTGATTACAAATCGGGTGATGAGGCTCCCTGGTATGAACACAGATATGATATTAAAAACGCAGCTGTTTCTGATAATATAACTTTTATTGGGAATTTTGCTTTTTACAGATGCACAGGCCTTGAATATGTGTGGATACCCGGATCGGTAACAGCGATAGGTAAAAATGCTTTTGATGATTGCGTCTCCCTTATGGGTATCTATTACGGTGGCAACAGGGAAGAGTGGCAGGAAGTCGAGGTGCACTGTGATTATACTGCAGTAGTTCATTATGCCTCGGGACCCGTTGTTCTCGGGGGTACCATAACAAGCTTCGGTGATCCTTCAAAAGAAGTGACCGTTGAGCTTTTAAACCGCGACAGGGAAGTTATAAAGAGTCAGACTTTTACCGGTAATAAGAATGAATTTTTCTTTGAAAATGTGACAGATGAAACAGCGCATATAAGAATTTATAAATCAAAACACACCACAATTGATAATTATATGTATATCAGGAATTACGATATGACCCGCCTTGAATATGAGCTTTGCCTTTACGGCGATGTGAATGCTGACGGGAATATCAATGGTCAGGATATATTGCAGATGAGCAGGGAAATTGCCAACCTTAAATCTGTTTTTACAGCAATGGACTATATAAGATTTTACAAACTCGATGTTGCAGATATTACCGGTGATGGTATTGTCAATAGTGGCGATATATTGCAGATATACCGAAAAATCGCCAATATGCCTTCTTTGTTTGATACACTGGAATAATTTTAGAAACCGCAGATTTTTCTGCGGTTTTTTTGTTGACATTTATTTTTATTTTGATATACTGAAAATATACTCGGAACGGAGGAAAGAAAGATGGAATATGGTATACAGCTTTGTTCAATAGCAGATTTCCTTAAGGGAAATCCCCTTGAGGAGGGGCTTAAAAAAGTCGCAGAAATGGGTTATAAATATGTTGAGTTCTGCGGATATTATGACCATTCGGCAGAAGAAGTAAAAGCAATGCTTGACGAGTTCAATCTTAGATGCCCCGGCACTCATCTCTGGATCGAAAACCTTTTCCCCGATAAGTTTGATGAAACTGTGAAATTCTGTAAAACTATCGGATGCGATACTGTCGTTGT
Source organism: Fumia sp. (assembly GCA_045615345.1). GTDB lineage: Bacteria > Bacillota > Clostridia > Oscillospirales > Ruminococcaceae > Fumia. The sequence goes on from JAZLER010000036.1 coordinate 140,721, forward strand.
CCCCGGGTGCGACTGGTCGACCCCCGAAAAACGCGACAAGCTTATCCTGGATTTTAACGAAATCAAAGAAAAACTTGAAAATATCGGTATGCATCTTGCCTACCACAACCACGACTCCGAGTTTATGAAAACAGGCTACGATATCCGTTTTGCCGATGATGTTTTAAACCGTTCAACAATTGACCTTGAGGTTGACACCTTCTGGACCTTGAATGCCAGAGTTGATACAATTGAGCTTCTCAATGAGTACAAGGATAGAGTGGCTTTTCTGCATATCAAGGATGGTATCACCTGTAAGGAAGAAGAAATTGTTTTCGGCAAGCATCGTATCGGCGTTGAACATCGCTATGTGGGTTGCGGAGAAAACGATATCAAGTCACTTCATAAATGGGCAACGGAAAATAATATTTTAATGATTGTTGAAAACGAAAATCGTGTGCCGTCAGGGCTTGATGGTGCCCAAAAATGCATCGACTACCTTAAATCACTAGATTAGGAGGATAAAATGGATTACAGTATTCAGCTTTACTCTATTGAGGATTATATAAGTGAAACTTCGTTAAGAGAAGGGATAAAAGCCGTTGCCGGAATGGGTTACAAATATGTGGAATTCTGCGAATACCATGGTCATTCGGCAGAAGAAGTAAAGGGCTTTATGGACGAGTACGGGGTTAAATGCTCAGGCTCGCATGTCCATATCAAAGCTCTTTTGCCTGACGAATTTGATAAAACGGTGGCTTTCCACAAAACACTCGGCTGTGACAGCTTTATTCTCCCGAGTTGCAACTGGTCAACCCCCGAAAAACGCGATGAGGCTATCAGATTTTTTAACGAAATGCAGCAAAAACTCGAAAATGTCGGTATGCACCTTGCCTATCACAACCACGACTCAGAGTTTATGAAAACAGGTTATGACATTGTTTTTTCCGACTACTACCTTAATAAATCCACAATAGACCTTGAGGTCGATACCTTCTGGCTTTATAACGCGCAGGTTGATGTTGTCAGCTTTCTTGATAAATATAAAGAGAGAGTGAGATTTATCCATCTTAAAGACGGTATTGTCTGCAAGGCTGAAAAAGTCACCATTGAAAACCGCCGTGATGGGGTAGAAGGCCGTCCTGTGGGATATGGCGATGTCGATGTAAAAGCTATCCACAACTGGGCTGCCAAAAACAATGTTTTAATAGTTGTCGAAAATGAAAACACCACCCCCGATTTTTCGAAAAAGAGTATTGATTACTTAAAAACACTGGACTGATTTAAGAGTTTCCTTACTTTACAGTAAGGAAACTCTTGACATTTTTGTGAAAAAGTGATACTCTTTTATTAAGAATGTAAAGACGATGACGAAGACAGTAGATTTCTTGCAAAAGTCAAAGCGAGTCAGGGGTGGTGGAAGCCTGATATGAGTAGCAGATTTTCGAACATCACTTCCGAGTTTCGCGCTGAACTGACAGTAAGTGCTGACGGAATCCCACCGTTAGAGGGGAAACATATTATAAGTATGTTGTATAGGTGGTTTAAGAAGTTTCCTTCGTCCTGTACGGACGGAGGATTTTATTTTAGGAGGTACTATAATGTACGAGAAAGTTTCGACCAATTTGAATTTCGTGGAACGCGAAAAGAAAATCGAACAGTTCTGGCGTGAAAACCATATTTTTGAAAAGAGTATTGAGGACAGAAAAGACTGCCCGACCTATATGTTTTATGACGGTCCACCCACTGCTAACGGAAAGCCTCATATCGGTCACGTTTTGACAAGGGTTATCAAGGATATGATTCCCCGTTACCGCACTATGAAAGGTTACAAAGTTCCGAGAAAAGCAGGCTGGGATACCCACGGGCTTCCCGTTGAACTCGAAGTTGAAAAGCTTCTCGGCATCAACGGTAAAGAGCAGATTGAAGCATACGGTCTTGAACCCTTTATCGGCAAATGTAAGGAAAGTGTATGGAAATACAAGGGAATGTGGGAAGATTTCTCACAGACTGTTGGTTTCTGGGCTGATATGGATGACCCTTATGTAACTTATGACAACAACTTTATCGAGTCCGAATGGTGGGCTTTGAAACAAATCTGGGATAAAGGTCTTTTGTATAAAGGCTTTAAAATCGTGCCTTACTGTCCCCGTTGCGGTACACCTTTGTCAAGCCACGAGGTAGCTCAGGGCTATAAAGATGTAAAAGAGCGTTCCGCTATCGCAAGATTTAAGGTTAAAGACGAAGATGCATATATCTTGGCATGGACCACAACTCCCTGGACCTTGCCTTCCAACGTTGCACTCTGCGTAAACCCCGATGAAACTTACGCAAAAGTAAAAGCTGCTGACGGCTATACCTATTATATGGCTGAAGCTTTGCTTGATACAGTTTTAGGTAAGCTTGCTGACGAAGAAAATGGTGTCAAAGCTTACGAAGTTATCGAAACTTTCCCCGGAAAGGCTATGGAATATAAGGAATATGAGCCCTTGTTTGAATGTGCGGCTCCCTATGCTGAACGCCAGCACAAAAAGGCTTTCTTTGTAGCATGTGACAACTATGTAACCCTGACAGACGGTACCGGTGTTGTTCATCAGGCACCTGCTTTCGGTGAGGACGATGCAAGAGTCGGCAGAAAGTACGATATGCCTTTTGTTCAGCTTGTTGACGGAAGCGGTCATATGACCGAGGATACACCCTTTGCAGGACTTTTTGTAAAGGATGCTGACCCTGAAGTTTTAAAAGACCTTGACAAACGCGGCCTTTTATTTGAAGCTCCCAAATTTGAGCACAGCTATCCTTTCTGCTGGAGATGTGATACTCCTCTTATTTATTACGCTCGCGAGTCCTGGTTTATCAAGATGACCGATGTTAAAGATGACCTTATAAAGAACAACAATACAATCAACTGGATTCCCGAAAGTATCGGTAAAGGCCGTTTCGGTGACTGGCTTGAAAATGTTCAGGACTGGGGCATCAGCCGTAACCGTTACTGGGGTACTCCTTTGAATGTTTGGGAATGTGAATGCGGTCACCGTCATTCCATCGGCAGTATCGAGGAACTCAAATCGATGTCCGATAACTGCCCCGATGATATCGAGCTTCACCGTCCTTTTGTTGACGCTGTTACCATTACTTGTCCCGAATGCGGCAAGCAGATGAAACGCGTACCCGAAGTAATCGACTGTTGGTTTGACTCAGGTGCAATGCCTTTTGCTCAGCACCATTATCCTTTTGAAAACAAGGATTTGTTTGAGGCACAGTTCCCGGCACAGTTTATCTCGGAAGCTGTTGACCAGACAAGAGGTTGGTTCTATTCACTCCTTGCAATTTCTACTTTGATTTTCAATAAAGCACCTTATGAAAATGTTATCGTTTTGGGCCATGTTCAGGACGAAAACGGCCAGAAGATGAGTAAATCCAAAGGCAACGCTGTTGACCCCTTTGAAGCACTCGAAACTTATGGCGCTGACTCTATCCGCTGGTACTTCTACTCTAACTCCGCTCCCTGGCTTCCCAACCGTTTCTACGGCAAGGCTGTTCAGGAAGGACAGAGAAAATTCCTTTCTACCTTGTGGAACACATATGCGTTCTTTGTTCTGTACGCAAATATCGATAAATTCGATGCTACAAAGTATACTCTCAACAAAGACACACTGGGTGTAATGGATAAATGGCTCCTTTCCAAGCTTAACAGCCTTGTGAAAGAAGTTGACGACCACCTCGAAAACTACCGCATCCCCGATGCTGCCCGTGCTTTGCAGGAATTTGCTGACGAGATGAGTAACTGGTATGTAAGAAGAAATCGCGAGCGTTTCTGGGTTCAGGAACTTACCGAAGATAAGATTAACGCTTACCTTACTTTGTACACAGCGCTTGTTACTGTTTCTAAGGTGGCAGCTCCCATGATTCCCTTTATGACAGAGGAAATCTACCGCAACTTGGTTTGCAGTCTTGATAAATCCGCTCCCGAAAGTATCCACCTTTGCGATTACCCGGAAGTGGACGAAACTCTTATCGACAAGAAACTCGAAAGCGATATGGAAGAAGTTTTGCAGATTGTAACACTCGGTCGTGCTGCAAGAAATACTTCCAACCGTAAAAACCGTCAGCCTTTGGCCCATATGGCTGTCAAGGCTGAAACTCCCCTTGACGAAATCTACCGCGATATTGTTCTTGACGAACTTAACATCAAGGAACTTTCCTTTGTTGAGGACACAGGCGATTTTGTTTCCTATACCTTCAAGCCTCAGCTTAAGACTTTAGGCCGCAAATTCGGTCCTAAGATTAACGAAATCAGGGAAGTGCTTGCAAATCTTGACGGCGCTAAGGCTAAAAAAGAACTTGACGAAACAGGCGAAATCACAGTAATGCTCTCAGATGGCGAAATCAAGCTTGCTGAAGAAGATTTGCTCATCGAAACATCTCAGATTGATGGTTACACAACCCTTACAGACCGCGGAATTACAGTGGTTCTCGATACCCGTCTTACCGACAAACTTATCGAGGAAGGCTTTGTCCGTGAAATTATCAGTAAAATCCAGTCTATGCGTAAAGAAGCAGGATTTGATGTTATGGACCGTATCACTGTTTACGAACAGGGAAGCGACAAGGTGGCAGAAATCCTTAATGCTTACGCTGACGAAATAAAAGGTGATGTTCTTGCAGATAATATTGTTATCGGCGAAACCGATGGCTTTGTTATGGAATGGGACATCAACGGCGAGAAAACAACACTTGCAGTTAAAAGGGAGGACTAATTATGCTTACTGATATTGAAATTGCCCAGAATGCGAAAATGCTTCCGATTTCCGAGGTTGCAAAAGCACTCGATATCGATGCTGACGACCTTGAATTCTATGGCAAATATAAAGCTAAACTTTCCGATGAACTTATCGAAAAATGCAAAGATAAAAAAGACGGTAAACTTATCCTCGTGACAGCAATTAACCCCACACCCGCAGGTGAAGGTAAAACTACTACTTCTGTTGGCTTGGGTCAGGCTATGTGCAAACTCGGTAAAAAGACTGTTATCGCATTGAGAGAACCTTCTCTTGGCCCCGTTTTCGGTATCAAAGGTGGTGCTGCAGGCGGCGGATACGCTCAGGCTGTACCGATGGAAGATATCAACTTGCATTTTACAGGTGATATGCACGCAATTACCGCTGCAAATAACCTCCTTTGTGCTTTGGTGGATAACCATCTTCAGCAGGGTAATGTTTTAGGCATTGACCCCAGAAGAATTCTCTTCAAACGCTGTCTTGATATGAACGACAGAGCACTTCGCAATGTTGTTGTCGGCCTTGGCGGTAAGATGAACGGTATCCCCCGTGAAGACGGCTTTATCATCACTGTTGCAAGTGAGATTATGGCTATTTTGTGCCTTGCTTCCGATTTGAATGACCTTAAAAAACGCATCTCCACAATTTTGGTGGGTTACACTTATGACAACAAACCCGTTTATGCAAAAGATTTGAATGCCGAAGGTGCTATGACTGCACTTTTAAAAGATGCACTCAAACCGAACCTTGTGCAGACTTTGGAAAACACTCCCGTTCTGATGCACGGCGGTCCTTTCGCAAATATCGCTCACGGCTGTAACTCGGTAAGAGCTACAAAGCTTGCCCTTAAACTCGGTGACTATGTTATCACAGAGGCAGGTTTCGGTTCCGACCTTGGTGCAGAAAAATTCTTTGACATCAAATGCCGTTATGCAGGTCTTAAACCCGACTGCGTAGTGGTTGTGGCTACTGTAAGAGCGCTCAAATATAACGGCGGCGTTGCAAAACCCGATTTGGGGGCAGAAAATGTTGCGGCACTCAAAGAAGGTATTGTCAATATGAAGGCTCATGTTGAGAATATGAAGAAATTCGGCGTGCCTGTTGCAGTTGCAATCAACCGTTTCCACACTGATACAGATGCAGAAATCAAGGTTGTTGACGACTGCTGTAAGGAACTCGGTGTGCCTTATGCTCTCTCCGAAGTTTTTGCAAAGGGTGGCGATGGCGGTATCGACCTTGCAAATACAGTACTCAAAGTGCTTGAAACAGAAAAATCCGATTTCAGACCTATTTATGACCTTGACAAAACTATCGAAGAAAAAATCGAAACAGTTTGTAAGGAAATCTACGGCGCTGACGGAGTTGAATATTCTCCTTCTGCAAAGAAAGCAATTGCAGAAATCACAGCTTTAGGTTTTGGCAACATCCCCGTATGTATGGCTAAAACCCAGTACTCGCTTTCCGATGACCCCACAAAACTCGGCAGACCCACAGGCTTTACTATCAATGTTTCTGAAGTGAAACTTTCTGCAGGCGCAGGCTTTGTTGTGGTTTTAACAGGAAGCATTATGACTATGCCCGGACTTCCCAAACGCCCGAGTGCTGAACTCATTGATGTTGACGAAAAAGGAAGTATTTCGGGACTCTTCTAAAGAGGGAAAATTATGGAAACTCTTTGGTATATAATTAAAGGGTATTTAAAACGCGTTGATAAAACCTTGCTTTTCTTGTGCGCAGTGACGGTGTTTTTCAGCTGTCTTACGCTGTATTCGGAGCTTAAGGCAGGGTTTATCTCAACCGGTTCGAGGCGGTTCAACCCATTTGTTATGCAGATGATTACTGCATTTGTGGGACTTTCGATTATGCTTTTTATGGCGACAATAAGCTATAATTTTATGGCGAGGATATGGTTTATCCATCTGCCCGTAACGGCAGGGCTTGTGCTTTTGACTTTCACAAATCTGCCGATAGTGTATCAGCCTCCCGGCTCGGACGATGCCGCATGGCTTCGAATAGCGGGCTTTTCGCTTCAGCCGTCCGAGCTTCTTAAAATTTCCTTTATTTTAACCTTTGCCCTCCATCTTTCAAGGGTCAGGGAAGAAGTCAACAGACCAAGGAATATCTTTTTCCTTTGTCTGCACGCGGCTTTGCCGTGCCTTACTGTATTTTTACAGGGCGATATGGGCTCGGCACTGGTCTTCTTCTTTATCTTTCTCTGTATGATTTTCACTGCAGGGATTTCCTACAAGTGTATCTTGGGTGGATTCGGGATAATAGCAGCAACAATACCGATTGTATGGTTCAGCGGAATTATCCCCGATTATTTAAAGGAAAGATTTTTGGTTTTAGCTGACCTTTCGGGCGATGCTTTGGGCTACGGACACCAACAGCTCACAGGCAGAAGGATTTTAGGCTCTGGAATGGTTTTCGGAAAAGGACTTTTCTCGGACGATTTAAACTGGGTGTTCGCTTTGGAGAACGATTTTATCCTTTCGCATATAGGCCAGACGATGGGCTTTGTGGGATGTGCATTTGTTGTCTTGATATTGACAACGATTTGTGTTAGAATATTACTGACAGCAAGAATTTCAATGGACCCGCTCGGCTGTTATATCTGTGTCGGAGTATTCGCGATGTATATGTTCCAGATGGTTATAAACATCGGTATGGTGCTCGGCGTACTCCCTGTTATAGGAATTACCCTGCCACTTGTCAGTGCCGGGGGAACATCAATCATCACATCACTTGCCGCTATGGGGCTTGTGATGAGTGTAAGTTATCATAACCGTTTTCGTTAGGCGGAACCGACAAATCCGAACCTGCCTGAAATTGACAAAATTCGGCTTTTTCAGCGTTGTCGGTCTCGAAATACGGGCGTATTCCTTCGCCCTGCCGCCTATAAAAATCACAAATTTTTGGTAATTTCAGGTTCTGATGAATTTTTTGCCCAATGTTTTTTTAGTGTTTCAAGGCAAAACCGCAGAGAATACTTGATGTATTGTCGAGGATTTTAACGCAGAAGCAACAAAAAACAGCAAGCAAAAACAAGTTTGGATTCGTCGGTTCCGCCTAAGAGGTATTATATGAGAGTTATTACAGGCTCAGCAAGAGGAAGAAAACTTGTGACCCCCGAAGGACTGGATACCCGTCCTACCACCGATATGGTAAAGGAAGCAGTTTTCAGTACCATTCAGTTTATAGTGCCCTATTCAAATGTCCTTGACCTTTTTGCAGGCTCGGGGCAGATGGGAATTGAGGCTTTAAGCCGTGGCGCGAATAAGGCTGTGTTTTTGGACAGCTCTAAAAGATGTCAGGATGCCATAAAAGAAAACCTTAATACCACAGGTTTTACAAAACAGGGCAGGGTGCTTTTGGGCGATGCAGAAAGTTTTCTTTTGAATGCCGTTGAAAAATATGATATAATATTTTTGGATCCGCCATATAATCAGGGATTTCCCGAAAAGCTTTTCCCTCTGCTTGCAAAACCCCTTTCAGAGGGTGGCATAATACTTTACGAACATGATAAGATGGAAACGCTCCCCGATGAAACGGATGAGCTTATCCTCAAAAAAAGATATCGTTACGGCAGAATTATGATAAGTGCGTATATCCGAAAGTAGGCGATATATAATGAAAGTTGCAGTTTGTCCCGGAAGTTTTGACCCGATTACGATAGGCCATATGGATGTCGTTACAAGGGCTGCGAAGCTTTTTGATAAAGTTATAGTTTTAATCTCTGTCAATGCGGCAAAAAGCTCCCTTTTCACTATGGAAGAAAGAGTGGGGTTTGCAAAGAAAGCGACCGCGCATCTTGAAAATGTAACGGTTGACTCGTATGACGGATTGCTTGCTGATTACCTTAAAATGAAAGGTGCCTGCGCAATCGTCAAGGGTTTAAGGGCGGTGTCGGACTTCGAATACGAGTTCCAGATGTCACTCGCCAACAAAAAGCTTAACCCCGATGCCGAAACCATTTTCTTTACGGCGGCTGGGGAAAATATGTATTTAAGCTCAAGTCTTGTAAAACAGATGGCGAGCTTTGGCGGCGATATAAGCGGATTTGTTCCCGAATGTATTGCTGATGATATTAAAAAAAGACTTACCAAGTAAAACAAATGCCATCGTGCGGGCAGGGCAAAAAGATTTTTCGCACGGAGAAATGGAGTAAACTCATGAACAACAATATTGACAGTATTCTGATGATGATGGAAGAAATGCTGGACAGCGCTTGGAGTGTTCCCATGTCCCACGGAAAATCTCTGGTTGATGTGGACAAGTTCAGAGAACTTATTGAGGACATCCGTTTGCATCTCCCCACCGAAATCCAGAAAGCTCAGGAAATCGTAAACGACCGCAAGATTATTTTAGACGATGCCAAAAAAGAAGCTGAAATGGTGATAAGAGTAGCTGAAGAACGCTCTAAAAAGCTTATCGACCAGAACGAAATCGTAAAACAGGCTCAGACCAAAGCAAATGAAATTATGAGCAATTCTCAGCTTCAGGCGAGAGAACTCAAAAAGGCAACAGGCGATTATGTTGATGCTATGCTCCGCGCAAGCGAAGAACAGCTTTCCAAAACTCTCAACGAAATCCGTTCCAAACGCCAGTCTTTGAAAGTTAATAAAATAGGATAGTACATATCAGCGCCGTGTGCAGTTTTGCTCACGGCACTATCGATTACCGTAACTTTAAGCCTCCACTTGTGAGGGGAGAGGGCCACGAAGTGGCGAGGGGATAAACGTAACAAGGATATTAAAAGTACTATGTTTTTTCTTGACAAAATTTTCATAACTTGATATAATAGACTTAAATCAGGGGTGCTGACATAAAGTCGGCTGAGAGAAGTGCACTTCAACCCTTTTAACCTGTTTGGGTAATACCAGCGTAGGAAGATTTATGATAAAGCTTATTTATTTTAAAATCTGTGACCGCAGGGAATCCCCACCCTGTGGTTTTTTATTTTAAGCTTTGTTGCCTTAGGTTAAAAGCTCCCTGAAATCTAATGTAAATGAGGTTTCAAAATGCAAAAAACAAAAACATTAAGGCTGTCGGAAACGGGACTGTTCCTTGCTCTGGGAATAATCCTCGACACATTTTTTAAGCTTGACGGTATCTGGTTGTACGGTGGATCGGTGACTCTCTTTTCGATGTTACCGCTTGTACTTATTGCGTATCGTCACGGAGTATTGTGGGGCGCTTTTTCAGGACTTGCCCACGGAGTAATCACGATGCTGATTTCCGGATTCAGGGCAGGGGGACTTGCCATAATGATTCAGGAAAATGACGGCATCAGAAAATTTATCTTTGTGGTACTCCTTGATTATATGCTTGCCTTTATGGCGATAGGTCTTTCGGGACTTGCAAAACGCTTTTGCAAAAACGCGGGACTTTCGCTGTGTGTTGGTGCGGTTATAGGGCTTATGGCAAGATATGTGGTACATATCATATCGGGATATATTCTTTTTGGGGTGTATGCCGAATGGTTTTTCTCGCAAAGCGAATGGGGAATGGGGATTTTGGAAAAGCTTTCGGGAAATACACTTATGTTTGTCTATTCTGTTATCTACAATGGACTTTATATGATACCTGAAATTATTATTACCGCTGTCGGTGGATTTTTAGTTGGCCATTTTCTCAAGAAACATATTTGACACATTACTGCCCTGTGAAAACGGGGCAGTAAAATTTTTTTTAAAATTAGAAAATTTTAGTTGACAAACATTTACATTTGTATTATAATGATATACTGTATCAAAATGGGTATTTGTCTACTCAGGTTAAGAAAAATATTCAAAAGATACAGATTTTAAGTTGTTAATTTGTGCAAAAAATCAATAACTTTTTAAAAAAATGTTGCATTTTTGCACAAAGGTTTGGACGGGCAGTTTTTGCTAAGAAAAAATTGCCGTAAATAGATGAAATGGAGTGATTAAGCCAATGGTGAATGTCAAGCCTGTACAACTCGGAAAAAATACCCGTATGAGCTTTGCTAAAATCAACGAAGTGCTCGATATGCCCAATCTTATCGAAGTACAGATTGATTCCTACAAATGGTTTTTGGAGCAGGGACTCAAGGAAGTTTTTGCAGATATGTCTGCAATCACCGACTATACCGGTAATCTGGTGCTTGATTTTATTGACTACCGTTTGGACAGCGAGCCCAAATATTCTGTAACAGAATGCAAAGTGAGAGATGCAACTTATGCTGCTGCTTTGCATGTAAGAGCGCGCCTTCTGAACAAAGAAACCGGAGAGGTAAAAGAACAGGAAATCAATATGGGCGATTTCCCCCTTATGACCGAAAGCGGTACATTTGTAATCAATGGTGCTGAACGTGTAATCGTTTCTCAGCTCGTGCGTTCTCCCGGTGTTTATTATGCTGACGCATTTGATAAAACCGGTAAGAAACTGTTCCGCTCCACAGTTATTCCCAATCGTGGTGCATGGCTCGAGTATGAAACCGACTCCAGTGATATATTCTATGTGCGTATCGATAAAAACCGTAAGATTCCGATTACTGTATTTATCCGTGCACTTTTAAGAATCCGTGACGATGTGCCGGTAGAACAGGTACTCGAGGATTACAAACTTGCTCTCAGCGACAATATGGGTACTGATGCCGATATTCTCGAAATTTTCGGTGACAGTGCTACTGTTGTATCCACACTCCAGGGCAAAGACACAACTAAAAACGGTGACGAGGCTTTGCTTGAAATCTACCGCAAACTCCGTCCCGGTGAACCCCCTACACCCGAATCTGCCATCAAACACCTTGTTCCTTTGTTGTTTGATGAGCATCGCTATGACCTTTCCCGTGTAGGTCGTTATAAATACAACAAGAAACTTGGCATTGCTTTAAGACTTATCGGTCAGACACTTGCTCAGCCCGTTGTAAACGAGCTCACAGGTGAAATTATTGCTGAGGAAAATGAAGTTGTTACCCGCGAAAAAGCCTGGGAAATCGAAAAGGCAGGCGTTTCTACCGTTTATGTTCGCGTTGAAGATAAGGATATCAAGGTTATCTCCAACGGTATGGTTGAAATCACTGACTTTATCGGCATCGACAAGGTTGAATGCGGTATCAACGAAAAGGTTCGTTTCAGTGTATTGAAAGAAATTCTCGAAAGCACAGAAGATGCTGCTGAAAGAATTGAACTCATCAAGAAAAATGTAAACCGCCTTATCCCCAAACATATCATCAAAGACGATATTATCGCGTCTATCAACTATATTAACTGTCTTGCATACGGACTCGGCACAGTGGACGATATCGACCACCTCGGAAACCGCCGTATCCGCCCTGTCGGTGAACTTCTGCAGAACCAGTTCCGCATTGGTTTCTCCCGTACAGAAAGAGTTATCCGTGAAAGAATGACATTGCAGGCTCAGGATATGGAAGAAGTAACTCCCGCTACTCTCATCAATATCCGTCCTGTTATGGCTGCTATCAAGGAATTCTTCGGTTCATCTCCTTTGAGCCAGTTCATGGACCAGAATAACCCCCTTGCAGAGCTTACACATAAACGCCGTCTTTCTGCCCTCGGTCCCGGTGGTTTGTCCAGAGACCGCGCAAGCTTCGAGGTTCGTGACGTTCACTATTCTCATTACGGCAGAATGTGTCCTATCGAAACTCCTGAAGGACCTAACATCGGTCTTATCTCTTACCTTGCTACCTTTGCAAGAATTAACGAATACGGCTTTATCGAGGCTCCTTACCGCAAGGTTGACAAGGAAACAGGTGTTGTAACAGACGAAGTTGAATATATGACTGCCGATGTTGAAGACGAAGTAATCGTTGTTCAGGCTAACGAACCTCTCACCGAAGACGGCAAACTTGCCCGTCAGCGTGTTAATGTCCGTTACCGTGACGAAATTATGGAAATTGACAGAAGCCGCGTTGACTATATGGACGTATCGCCCAAGATGGTTGTATCTGTTGCTACTGCAATGATTCCCTTCCTTGAAAATGACGATGCTAACCGTGCTCTCATGGGTGCGAACATGCAGCGTCAGGCAGTTCCGCTTTTAAAAACTGAATCTCCTATTGTTGGTACAGGTATGGAATATAAAGCTGCTGTTGACTCCGGTGTCTGCGTACTCGCAAAAGAAGACGGTGTCATCGAAAGCGTTTCTGCTGACCAGATTGTTATCAAAGATAACGCAGGTCTGCTCCACGAGTATCCCATCATCAAGTTTATGCGTTCCAACCAGGGTACATGTATCAACCAGCGTCCTAT
>JAZLER010000037.1:0-4604 GCA_045615345.1 Fumia sp.
GATGATGAGTTTTACCATTACGACACTCCTCTTACAGTAAAACACGAAACAGAAGCACTTATGAAAGCAGGCTTTTCTTCTGTCCTGGTGCTGAAAAATTGGGGAGCGACCTATACCATAAAAGCAGTTAAGTAAATTCCAATTTGTAGGTGTGTGTAATGAATTTAAAATTAAGAGAATTAACTCTTAAAAATGAGATTTTACAAACATACGAGATTTACAAGCACTGTATGTTTATGCCGACCGAAGAAAAGTTTAATAATAAAGTAGACCTATTCTTAAATGATAATTCTGTAAAAATCTTTGCTTGTTTTGAACAAGACAAGATTATGGGTATTATGGTAGTTTCTTTTAAAGAGCAGAAGAAAATTGAGATTATAGGTATTGCGGTAGATGTATCTGCTCGTGGTAAAGGTATTGGCTCTTATATGATAAATCAAGTTATACACAATTATGGCTTGTTATCTGTATATGCTGAAACAGATAATGATGCCGTTTGGTTTTATCAGAAGAATGGTTTTAACATTGTGGAGTTCTCTGAAACCTATGATGGCGAAACCGTCGTCCGTTATAAATGCGAATTAACCAAATAAACAAATTCCAATTTGACGGTCAGTTTAATAACATAAAAAGCACCCTATGGCATTTGCCATAGGGTGTTAAAATTTTTAGTCTAACGGCTTCATTGTGGGGAATAAAAGTACATCGCGGATTGCGGCAGAGTCGGTAAGAAGCATACACATACGGTCAATACCGAAACCGATACCACCTGTAGGAGGCATAGCGATTTCCAACGCGTTTAAGAAATCTTCGTCTGTGTGGTTTGCTTCGTCATCACCCTGAGCAAACAACTCTTCCTGAGCTTTAAAACGTTCTCTCTGGTCAATGGGGTCATTAAGCTCGGAGTAAGCATTTGCCATTTCCCAGCCGTTCATAAAGAACTCAAAACGCTCTGTATAAGCAGGGTCTTCGGGTTTTTTCTTGGTAAGAGGAGAAATCTCAATAGGATGGTCCATAACAAAAGTAGGCTGAATGAGATGTTCTTCTGCATACTCTTCAAAGAACAAGCTCAAGATATCGCCTTTCTGATGTCTGTCTTCAAATTCGATATGATGTTCTTTAGCAAGCTTTTTAGCTTCTTCTGTATCCTTAACTTCGTTGAAGTCAACACCTGCATATTTCTTGACAGCATCTACCATTGTGATGCGCTCAAAGGGTTTACCGAGGTCCATTTCGATACCATTGTAAACGATTTTTGTGGTGCCTAAAACCTTGGTTGCAACATGTCTGAAAAGGTTTTCTGTAAGGTCCATCATACCATGGTAATCGGTATAAGCCTGATAGAGTTCCATCAATGTGAATTCGGGGTTATGTCTTGTATCAAGACCTTCGTTTCTGAAAACACGGCCGATTTCGTAAACTCTTTCAAAACCACCGACAATAAGGCGTTTTAAGTAAAGCTCCAAAGAAATACGGAGTTTGAAGTCCTCGTCAAGTGCATTAAAATGTGTTTCAAAAGGACGAGCAGCAGCACCACCTGCATTGGCAACAAGCATAGGTGTTTCAACTTCCATAAAGCCCTGATCATCGAGGAAATTTCTGATCTCACGGATAATCTTGGAACGTTTTGCAAAAGTATCCTTAACCTCAGGATTTACGATAAGGTCAACATAGCGCTGACGATATCTTGTATCTGTATCCTTAAGACCGTGGAACTTTTCGGGCAAGGGGCGCAAAGACTTGGAAAGAAGAGTAATTTTCTGTGCATGAACAGAAATCTCACCTTTCTGTGTTACGAAAACAAATCCCTCAACGCCAATAATATCGCCAATATCCCATTTTTTGAAATCAGCATATTCGTCAGTACCGATATCATCGCGTTTTACATAAATCTGCATACGGTCACTGCCGTCACGGATATCCATAAAGCTTGCTTTACCCATAATACGGCGGCTCATCATTCTACCTGCGATAGAAACAGTTTTGCCTTCGAGTTCTTCAAATCTTTCACGGATTTCAGCGTTATGTGCAGTAACATCATACTTTGTGATTTCGAAGGGGTTTTTACCCTCTTCTTTCAAAACGCTGAGTTTTTCTCTGCGTATACGCAAAAGTTCATTTAAATCCTCTGTCTGCTCGATTGGAGCGTTTACAATGTCACTCATATTACATTTCCTTTCTAAGGATTACATCATAATTTCCAAAACTTCGTAAGAAATTACAGCACCTGAGGGTACTGTGATATCCACTTTATCCCCAACTTTATGACCAAGCAAAGCTTTTCCTACGGGAGATTCATCGGAGATTTTGCCATTTGTGGGGTCAGCTTCAGTAGAACCTACAATGTGGAATGTTTCTTCCTCGTCAAACTCAACATCTTTGAGTTTAACCTTACTGCCCACATTTACAACATCGGTATTGAGCTCATCAGCATCCAATACTTTTACATTTTTGAGCATTGTTTCAATCTGCAAAATTCTTGCTTCAATCATAGCCTGCTCATTTTTAGCTTCGTCATATTCACTGTTTTCAGAAAGGTCGCCAAATGAAATTGCTACCTTGATTTTGTCAGCAATATCTTTTCTTTTAACAGTCTTGAGCTCCTCGAGCTCTCTTTCGAGATTTACAAGACCTTCACTGGTCAGGATTACCGGTTTTGCCATAATAATTACCTGTCACGGCTATTTGCCGTCCCTTTCAAAAGTTCTGTTTCAAAAATAACGACCATCGGATAATTCCAATGGCTTTCAAAACTCTATAACATTTTGATTATATTATATAGTAACCTTTTTGTCAAGTAAAATTTATGAGGGGGAAACTTCCCCCTCTTTTTATTTAACCATTTCGAGTGCTTTGTTAACAATATTTTCAGCAGAAAGTCCGAAAAGTTTCAGAAGTTCCACAGCAGGACCCGAGTATCCGAACTTATCTTCAACGCCGATTCGCTGAATGCAACAAGGTGCTTCCTCACAAACAACTTCAGCAACTGCACTTCCCAAACCGCCGATGATATTATGTTCTTCAACAGTAAGAATTTTGCCTGTTTCTTTTGCGGCTTTTACAATGATATCGCGGTCGATGGGTTTGATGGTATGAATGTTGATAACTCTCGCACTGATACCTTTTTCCTCGAGTTCTTTTGCGGCAATCATAGCTTCGTTCACCATAAGACCTGTTGCAATAATAGTGATATCATTACCCTCTTTTAAGGTAATACCTTTTCCGAGTTCAAATTCATATGTTGCTTCATCATTGAATACCGGAACTGCAAGTCTTCCAAATCTGAGGTAAACGGGGCCGTTGTGGCGTGCAGCAGCTTTTACAGCGGCACGTGCTTCAACATCGTCAGCAGGGTTAATGATAGTCATTCCGGGGATAGTACGCATCAAAGCGATATCTTCGTTGCACTGGTGTGTAGCGCCATCTTCGCCGACAGAAATACCTGCGTGAGTTGCACCGATTTTAACATTAAGATGAGGGTAGCCTATTGAGTTTCTGATAATTTCAAAAGCTCTTCCTGCCGCAAACATTGCAAAAGAACTCGCAAAAACTGTTTTTCCTGTTGCCGCAAGACCTGCCGCAACACCCATCATATTGCCTTCTGCAATACCGCAGTCAAAAAAGTTTTCGGGTACTGCTTTTTTGAAAGTCTGTGTCTTTGTAGCAGCAGCTAAGTCTGCATCAAGCACAACCAGATCATTTATTTCTTTCTGAAGCTCCACAAGAGCATTACCGTAGCTGTCGCGGGTAGCGATTTTTTTAATTTCTGACATCTTTATTCCCTCCCGTTAGTTAAGCGCATCGTATGCGGCCTTCAATTCGTTCATTGCTATTTCGTACTGCTCTGCATTGGGAGCCGCACCATGCCAGGAAACCTGGTTTTCCATAAAGGAAACTCCTTTTCCCTTGACACTCTTCTGAACGATAACAGTGGGTTTACCTTTAACTGTTTTAGCCTCTTCAAAAGCTTTTTCGATTTCATCGAAATTATGAGCATCAATGGTAATTACATGCCAGCCAAATGCCGCGAATTTATCGGTAATGGGGTAAGGCGACATAACTTCTTCTACTGTGCCGTCAATCTGGAGATTGTTATTATCAACGATTGCAACAAGGTTATCAAGTTTATAGTGTGCCGCAAACATAGCTGCTTCCCAAACCTGACCTTCTTCGATTTCTCCGTCGCCCAAAACGGAATATACTCTGAAATCCTTGCCGTTCATTTTAGCGGAGAGTGCCATTCCGCAAGCAACGGAAATGCCCTGGCCGAGAGAACCGCTGGACATATCGATTCCGGGAGTATGCTTCATATCGGGATGTCCCTGCAGCATTGCGCCGGTATGGCGAAGGCTCTTGAGCTCGTCCTCGGCAAAGAAACCTTTATCTGCAAGCGCCGCATACAAAGCGGGGCATGTATGACCCTTGGAAAGCACGAAGCGGTCTCTGTCCTCCCACTTGGGATCTGCAACATTGATATTCATCTCTACGTTATAAAGATAGCACAATACTTCAGCGATCGACAGTGAACCTCCGGGATGTCCGGATTTTGCATTGAAAGTTCCCTCGATAACGCCCATTCTTATTTTACAAGCTTTAATCGCAAG